>JAPUER010000058.1:2618-164685 GCA_027492485.1 Betaproteobacteria bacterium | reverse complement strand
CGGGGGGCGGGTCGTGTTGGGCCAATTTTGGTTTGGTTGGGGGGGGGGGCCGCCACCACCGCCTGGGGGGGCCACCCTGGGGGCGCGCCACCCCGCTCCTACAGTCGATCAGGCAATCATGGCCTTGTACGCTGCTTCATCATGCAGCTTCGCCACGGCGCCGGCGTCGCTCACCTTGATCTTGAAGAACCAGCCGGCGCCTTCCGGGTCGGTGTTGACCAGCGAGGGGTCGGCGACGACCGCTTCGTTCACTTCGACCACTTCACCGTCGACCGGCGACTTCACTTCGGCGGCCGCCTTGACCGATTCGATGATCGCGGCGTCTTCTTTTGCGGCGAGCTTGCGGCCGACCTTCGGCTGCTCAACGTAGACGAGATCGCCCAGTTTGTCCTGCGCGAAATGGGTGATGCCGACGGTGCCGACGTCACCGTCCATCCTGATGTATTCGTGGTCTTCGGTGTAGCGGGTGGTCATGGTTTTTCTTTCAGAAATAAGGACGAATGACGAAGGACGAGTGACGAAACGCTAGCGCGCCACTCGATATGCCGTCGAATCGTCTCAGGGTTATCTCACGTTATCGTCATTCGTCATTGGTCATTCGTCCGCAAGCGCATCAGCGCTTGTACCCATGCGGCGCAAACGGCATGGCAACGACGGTCACCGGCGTCGCCGTACCGCGCAGCATCGCGTTGATTTTTGTGCCGACGGCGGCGTGCGCGGCGCCGACGTAGGCCATGATGACCGGCCCGTTGACCGTGGGGCCGAAGCCGCCGCTGGTGACGACGCCGATCTTGTTGCCGGCAGCGTCCTGCAACTCCACGCCTTCGCGAATCGGCGCGCGGCCATCGGGTTTGAGGCCAACGCGTTTGCGCCTGACCGCGGTCGGGTTGTCGAGCTGGCCGAGGATCGCATCGGCGCCGGGGAAGCCGCCGGCACGCTCGCCGCCGGTACGGCGCACTTTCTGCATCGCCCAGGTCAACGCGGCTTCTACCGGCGTGGTCGTCGTATCGAGATCGTGGCCGTAGAGGCAGAGCCCCGCTTCGAGGCGCAGCGAGTCGCGAGCGCCCAGACCAATCGGCTGCACGCCGGGTTGCGCCAGCAAGGCTTTGGCCAGCGCTGCGCAATCGCCCGCCGGCACGCTGATCTCGAAGCCGTCTTCGCCGGTATAGCCGCTGCGGGTGACCAGACAATCGATCTGCGCCAGTTCGATGTAGTCGCCGGTCATGAAGCGCAGGTCCATGACGTTCGACGCCAGCCGCGCCACGCCCATCAGCGCCGCTTCCGCGCCCGGCCCCTGCAACGCCAGCAGCGCGAGATCGTCGCGCACCTTGATCTCGCAGCGGTGGCCGATGTGCTGTTTGAGGTGCGCGATGTCCTGCGCCTTGCACGCGGCGTTGACCACCAGATGCAGGTAGTGACCCGTGTTGAAAATCATCAGATCGTCGAGGATGCCGCCGGCGTCATTGGTGAAAAAGGCATAACGCTGCCTGAGCGGCGCCAGTCCCACCACGTCGACCGGCACCAGCGTTTCCAGTGCCCTGGCGGCGTCCGGCCCGTGCAGTTCGACCTGCCCCATGTGCGACACATCGAACAGCCCGGCGGCGGCGCGGGTGTGCAGATGCTCTTTCAGCACGCCTAGCGGGTATTGCACCGGCATCTCGTAGCCGGCGAACGGCACCATACGCGCGCCGAGGCTCACATGCAGGTCGTACAGCGGGGTGCGGAGAAGGGTTTCTGAAACAGGCTCAGACATCGGGACGTGGCTCCATCGGTGGAAGGTGACGTCCCGGATCTGTCCTTTAGCCTGAGAGTTTCAGCGGCCGCTTGCCTGCCGCTTTGCCCCTTCGGCGGAGGCTCTCGCCAGTGTGATGGCTGCCTCGCTCTCCAGATGTGCAACGTGGTTTCCTGCGAAACCACGCCGTGAATCAGTACGGTACCTGAGCGATCTTCCGGGGATTACGCCTACGGTAGCGCGAGAGCGGGTGGCCCGCGCGCTTCTCCTGATTCAGGGCGCAGTTTATCAGCCTTCCGCGCGCCAGTTGCCGAGGAAATTGGTCATCGCGGCCTCCGCCGTCTTGTGCCACTCGTTGATCTCGGTGCGGAAGCGCTTCCAGGGCTCGTAAATCTTGCGGAATGCAGCATTGCCCGCCGCTTCCGCGTCGTAGATTGCAAACGCGCCGCGGTACGCGGCAATCATGAAATTGTTGGGGAACAGTTGCACCCGGGTGCCGCTGCCGATCATGCGTTTATAGGCGGCCGGATTGCGGGTGTCGTACGCCGCCATCATCCACTGGTTGACCCAGCCGCTGACGATGTTGACGGCTTCCTTGTAGGCGGCCGGCAGTCCGTCGTACGCTGCCTTGTTGGCGTACAGGCTCAGCGCCGCAGATGGCTCCCACCAGGCGGGGTAGTAGTAGAACCGGGCCACCGTCGGCAGCCCGAGTTTGTTGTCGTCGTAGGGCCCAACCCATTCGCCGGCGTCGATCTTTTTGTCGCGCAGCGCGCCGGCAATTTCGCCGCCGGGCATGGCAACGGGCTCGGCGCCGAGCCGCTTCCAGATTTCCCCGCCAAAACCGGGGATGCGAATCTTCAGACCCTTGACGTCGTCGAGGGTGCGAATCTCCTTGTTGTACCAGCCGCCCATCTGGGCGCCGGTGTTGCCCATCGGGAAGTTGACCATGTTGTACTGCGCAAACAACTCGCGCAACAGTTCAAGCCCGCCGCCTTGATAGACCCAGGCATTGTGCTGTCGCTGGTTGAGCCCGAACGGCAAAGTGGTGTCAAAAGCCAGCGCCTTGTTGACACCGAGGAAGTAGTAGCCTGCCGTGTGCGCGCACTCGACGTTGCCGTTCTGCACCGCCTCGAACACGGTTTTCGCCGGCGCGATCGTTGCGTTGTCAACGATCGATATCTTGAACTTGCCGGCGGTAACCGCATCGAGAATCCGGGCAAACTGCTCGGCGCCGCCGTAGATGGTATCGAGCGACTTCGGAAAGCTGGATGCCAGCCGCCAGTTGACGGTCGGCAGGTTTTGCGCCGCTGCCGTGACCGAGGCCAGGCCCGCGAGTGTGCCGACCGCGCCGATGCCGCCGGACAGAAAATCGCGACGTTCCATGCTGTTTCTCCTTGTGCGTCCTGCGCAACATTACCGTCGATCGATTGCCAGGCGCGGATCCGCACCTACAATCGTCGACACCGTACCCCCCGTTGTGCAAAGGACTCGTTGTGACTATTTCGATGTACGCCCTGTCGGTGCCGGCGTTCGATCGCCACCTCGGCAACCTGATGAACATTCTCGACAAGGGCGCGGCTTATGCTGCGGAACGGAAGATAGACGACACGGTGCTGACCGGCATGCGTATTTACCCCGACATGTTCCCGCTGACGCGACAGATTTACATCGCCGCCGATTTCGCCAAGGGCGCCTCGGCCCGACTGGCCGGCGTCGACGTGCCCAAGTACGACGATTCCGAGCAAACCTTCGCCGAGCTGAAGGCGCGTTGCCAGAAGACGCGCGACTTCCTCGCCACCTTGAAGCCCGAGCAATTCGACGGCGCCGAGACGCGGGCGATCCACATCACCATCGCCGGGGCGCCGGCCGAGTTTGTTGGCCTGGCGTATCTGACCGGCTTCGCGCTGCCGAATTTCTACTTTCACGCGACTACCGCGTACAACCTGCTGCGCCATGCTGGCGTGCCGCTGGGTAAACGCGATTTCATCGGCGGCTAGTCCGCCGGCACCGACTCAACCAAGGAGAACCCATGAAACTGTTGCTGGCACCGATTTGCGCACTGACGGCAGGACTGGCGTTTGCCCAGACACCCGCGGGCACCTGGAAAACCGTGGACGATGCAACCGGCAAGGAAAAGGCCATCATCCGCATCAGCGAGGCCAACGGCGTGTTCACCGGCAGGGTCGAGAGACTGCTCGATCCAGCCAAACAGGACTCGAAATGCGACGAATGCACCGATGAGCGCAAGGGCAAGCCGGTGATCGGCCTCACCATCATGCGCAACGTCAAGAAGGGCGAGACGTACTGGGAAGGCGGCGACATTCTCGACGCCGCCAACGGCAAGGTGTACCGCGTCCGCCTCAGCCTGAGCGCCGACAACAAGCGGCTGGATGTGCGCGGCTACTTCGGTAATCCGCTGTTCGGCCGCACGCAAACCTGGACCCGGCTGGAGTAACGGCTTTTCGGTATGAAACGGCGTCTGCAATGGGTATAGACAGCGATTTTTTGGCAAGTCGACAAGTTGTATTTTGCGGTTCAAACCCCTATGCAATGGGCGTTACAGCGAAAAGCTGATAGATGCTGACACAACTCGCAGACTGGTGGAAGCGCCGTCGCGGCGCGGCGGCAACCCCGGCGCATGCGCCCGCGCCGGCAGCCGACGCCGCCTACGCCGCCGCCGTCGAGCAGGCGCGCGCCGCGATGCGCGACCGCCCGGCGCTGGACGAAACTATCCGCATCGTCGAAATCGACGATCCGGCCATCGCCGCCGATCTTTTCCGCCGCAAGTTCGGTCAGGAAGTTCCGCAGTTCCCGCGCCACTTCGTCGCGATGGCCGGCACCGTGTGCGCCGGTTACGTGCACTACACCGCGTGGCAGGGCGACTATCTTTGCGGCGGGCTGTGCACCGATGACCGCGTCTACCGCGCGCTGTCGCCGCTGCAGCGCGCCTGGGTGCGCGAGCGCGGCGGCATCGCCGAGATCATGATGCGTCACGCTCACGCCACGCTGAGCGACGGCGCCACCATCTGGGGCTACATCGGCGACAAGCAGGCCGAGGCGGTGGACCGCCGTGTCGGCTTCGAGAAGGTCGCCGAGCCCTATTTGTTCGCGATCTGGCAGAAACCGATCAGCGAAGAAGGCAAGACGCGGCGCATCGCCGAAGCCGTCAAGCTCGGGCCGTTCTGACCGGCGGCAATACGGTAGTGCGGACTACCGAAATGTGCACACTCCGCACAGAGGAAACTCTGCTCGCCCTGAGCGCAGCGAAGGGTTTGAATCTCCCGGCTATCGGACCCTTCGCAGCGCTCAGGGCGAACGGGTTTCACGCGTTGCCGTGCCGCGCCAATTCCCCAGCGCACGCCGCAGCAGCGCGAGCAGACTGTCGCGACTGTTCCAGTCCGGCCCGAACACGAAGCGCGGCAGATACCAGCGGTCGCTGTCGCGCGTGACGTAATCGCTCTGGCCGCCGAAAGCCGCAATCGTGCCCAGCGCTTCGGCCGCGGTCGGCATGTAACGGTAGCGCATGTAGTCCGACGCCTGCGTCCACGGGTAGGCGAACAGCGCCGGTCGCCGGCCTGCCCGCGACTCGATGTAGTTCGCCGCTGCCCGCACGTGCATGTCGCACTCGGCAAAGGTGTCGATGGCGAAGAAATCCCCGCTGCGCTGCTCGCGCTGCACCAGCGGCGACACCGTCGGATGGTTGTGGTCCCAGCCGTGGCTTTCAATCGGCATCAGACCGCTCGCATTGGCCGCCTGCCACCAGTCGTCGTTGAGCGCGCTTTGACCGGCCATCGCACCGCGGTCGATCTGGTGACGCGCGCTGGGGCTGGCGATCACGAAGCTGGTCAACGATAGCGCCGGCTGCCGCCCCGGTCGTTCGCACTGAAAGACGCGCATCGATTCGCCAAAACCGGTTTGCGCGCCGTGTTCGGGATGCGTCACGTTGCGCCAGTCGTAATCCGTCCCGTCGTCGCAGGACAAGGCAACGACGGGCCGCCCGTCGCCCGCGAGATCGGTGAAATCGCTGCGCTCGCGACGCACCCAGCGCGCCACCTCGAGCAGCGGGATCACCGCAAATCCGGCGTCGTCCAGCGTGCGCAGATCCTCGGCAAACGCGATCAGATCGTTGCTGCCATAGGTGTTGCCGAAGACGTTGTAGCCGTGCCAAGTCAGCACGGCTATGCGTTGTTGTGTCGCTGCACTTGCCATGTGCAGACATTAGCACCGCATGGTCGCCCGCCGCACAAACGCGCGGCTGCGGATAGACGGAAACACGTACGGGGAGGCGACAAACAAAATTTTCACGACTTTTGATCCGCTTTTCCCGATTTCTGCGCCGTTACCAGTACCTCACCCACTTTCAGGAGAACACCATGAAATCCAGCAACTTTCTTCGCCTCGCAACCTTGGCTCTGGCGGGTACGCTGGCGTTCAGTGCAGGCGCGCAGGATCTGAACGCTTACATGTCGCAGCAAATGGCCATCACCAATCAGCGCATGGCAATGGCCCTGCAGCAGAACCGGCAACTGACGCAGCAGATCAATCAGGCGCAGACCTCGGCGATTCAGCGCGCCATGCAGGATCCGAAAATTCAGGCCGCTTATCGCCAGCACCTCGCACAAGCGCAGCAACGCGGTCAACGACCGTCCGACTTTCCGACGTTTGCCTACAACTACATGTATACCGCCGGGTTTTCCGCGCAGGGAATCGCACATGCCCGTGCCGTCGAGGCGGGCAATCAGTCTCGCGAGATGCAAAGCTGGCGCGGCTATCAGGCCGCACAGGCCAATCGGGCGACCGCGCAGACGCAGTGGCAGCAAGGCTACTTCAACCACCAGCAGGAAGCCGGCCGTCAGTTGCTCGGTCAGAGCACGTACACGGCAGGCAACGGCGCCACGGTCGCGTTGCCGCACACCTGGCAGGCCAATACGCAGCATCAGTACCAGGGCAATACCTATCGCGTTGACGCGTCGGGCAACTACTGGGTCGCCGCCAACGGCTACTGGCACCCGCTGAGCGCACGCTAGCGCTGGCACAACGGCTCACGTTGGTCGCATCGAACAGGAGAAGATCATGGCTTACGAAATCCCCAAATCCGGCTGGCCGGCGTTTTGCGCCTACTTCAAGGAAGCAGCCGACGCCAACCCGGCTTACACCATGCCCGATCTCGCCAAACTCGGCGACGTCGGATACAACCTTGGACAGGCAATGGGCTGCATGGTCGCTGCGGCGGCGCTCTCCGGCCCGCTGTCGCAACAGCTCAATGCGTCACGATTCGCCGAGCACATGCTGGCCACCGGCAACATCAATGCACTGATCTTCTTTTGCCGCTACTTTGGCTGGAAAGTCATTCAGGGGGGAAGCATTGTCGAAATTGTCAATGCCGCCGGCGTCGGAGCGTTGACCGCAGGCGGCACGCAACGGATTGCACTTAGAACGCTGACCCTGGGCGTGGGCGGAACGGCGGCAGCCTCGGCGGTGACCGCGCTCACCGGGGTCTTTGCGGCCGGCTACGTGGGCACACTGATCGGCTGCTTTACGTATGCGCTTTTCCGCATGGCGGGCTATATGGAGCAGCCGCCAGCGTGGACCGTCGCAGTCGCATCGGCTTGCTATGGTTGGACCCCATGGGCCGAACGGGCGCTGGATGAACGCCTGCGTGTCGCCCGAGCCCGCAGCGCGGCCGCCAGACTGGCAACTCGGGCCGGTGTAACCGTTCCCACGCCAATATTGAACAAGTTCTGAGCAACGGCTGAGGCGTCGGCAACCTGTGCCGATGGGCTACGCTATGACCGTGAGTGCATCTACCCTCGGCTCCTCTTTGCTTGAGCGCGACGCGCTGCTGCTTTTCGCGGCCGCGATCGAGTTGACGGGCGAGGCGCGAGCACGCCTGGTCGACGAGCACTGTGCGAGCAATGATGCGCTGCGGGCACGGGTACACCGGCTGATTGCGGCCGATGAGGCGTGTGAAACGTCGCTGGCGGATCCGGACGCGACCCGTATCGGCGGTCTCGCGGGCGGTGCGCCCGTGTTGCCGCCGCCGACCATCGGTGTCTACGATCTTGTGGAACTGATCGGTTCCGGTGGCATGGGCTCGGTGTATCGCGCACGGCGCAACGATGGTCTGTTCGAGCAGTCGGTGGCCATCAAGTTCATCCGGCCGCGCAGCGGCAAACTGCTGCTGGCACCTTATATGGACGCCGAACGGCGTCTGCTGGCGCGAATGGCGCATCCAGGCATCGCACGCATTCTCGATGGCGGCACCACGAGCAACGGTCTGCACTATCTGGTGATGGAGTTGGTGAACGGACGGCCCCTCGACCAATACGTCAACATGGTGGGGCCTGCATTGCCGGCGCGCGTCGCCCTCGTTCGCGATGTCTGCGATGCGGTGGCGCATGCCCATCAGAATCTGGTGTTGCATTGCGATCTGAAGCCAGCCAATATTCTCGTCACCGCCACGGGCGATACCAGGTTGATCGACTTCGGCGTCGCCCGCGGACAGGATATGGACGACGCACGCCGCGAGGGCTTCACACAGGGCTACAGCAGTCCGCAACGGTTGGCTGGTCTGCCGGCGGTTACTGCCGACGATGTCTACGCGTTGGGAGTCGTGTTGCGCAGCGTCGCGCCGGAGGGCCCGCTTGATCTGCAGGCCATCATTCGGCGCGCGACAGCGCAGGCGCGTGAGGATCGCTATGCCAGTGCGGACGCGCTGCGTGATGATTTGAACCGCTGGTTGCAGCATAAACCGGTGCTCGCCATGGGATCGAATTGGCGCTACGCGACGGGCCGATTTGTGCATCGCTATCCGTGGCGCGTGGCCAGCGCGCTGGTTGCCCTGCTGACCTTGATCGCAGCGCTGCTGACCATCGCCACGCTGTATTCCCGAGCCGACACCGCGCGGCGCGAAGCGGAAACGCGCTTCGCCGAGGTCCGGGCGTTGGCGAATTTCATGCTGTTTGATCTCGACGGTCAACTGGAGAGCATCCCGGGAACAACCAGGGCGCGGCGCGAGCTGGTTGAGCGCGGTCAACGCTACCTGGATACCCTGGCGGGCACGGCACGCGACAACACGGCATTGCGCACCGAAGTGGCGCGCGGCCTGACGCGTCTCGGTGAAGTGCAGGGTGTACCGGGTCGGGCCCACGTCGGCGAGCCCGGGGCGGCACGCGCCAGCCTGCAGCGCGCCGAGGCGTTGCTGCTGGCGCCGGGCAATGACGACGGGTGGGCGCATCGCCGTGACCTGGCGCGCGCGCAGTATCTTCTGGCGCTGATCTATGGATCCGCCGACAACGATGCCGAACACCAGCTTGCCAAAGCCCGGGAAGCAGAGCGGAACGCATCGACTGCGGCAACGCTCGCGTCGGCGTCGACGGCGACGGCCGCCGAGCGGGCCGACCTTGATCTCCTGTTGTTGGGCACACGGCTGGTGCAGGCCGATGCGTTCAAGTTCAAGAACGACATGGCAGCAGCGGCGGCATTGCAGGCAGGCGAGGAAGCCCGCCTGCGCGCGTTGCCTGACGCAGTGAAACATGCCATGGCCTTCGACTATCAGGTCGCACGACCCGCGCTTCTGCTCGGAGACTCCCTCTGGTACTTGCATCGCTATGATGACGCCGTCGTTGCTTACCGTCGGGCCATTGATCACTTCGAGCGTGCGCTGGCACAAACGCCCGCCGACCGACGGGTGCTGAACGGCGCCGTCAATGGCTACTGGAGTCTTTCTGGTGCCATGCTGGATGTGGGACGCCCTGCTGCCGAGGCGCTCGCCGTGATCGACCGCGGCGCAGCCATCGCCGAGCGATTGTTGACGCTTGACCCGGACAACCTTGACGCGAACCGCATGCTTGGCGTTGTACTGAATCAGCGAGCCTTGATCCTCAGCAAATTGGGGCGACACCCGGAAGCGATTGCCATTGCACAGGCACGTCTCGGTAGCGCCGAGAACCGGCTGCGCCAGGCCCCCGATGATGCCGAACGCGCGCGTGATCGCGCGTCGACGTTGCGCACGCTGGCAGAACTGCATGAAGCGGCGGGGGAAAGGAAACCAGCCTGCTCAACCTGGTTGCGAGCTGCAGAAGCGTGGCAGGGGATCAACACGCGATGGGGGATTTCGACGTTTGACCGTGCGGGTGACGCCGCGCTGGCCGATCGCAAACGCACGGCCTGTGCGAACTAAGCCGTGTTCCCGGAGCCGAGCGCGTCGAGCAGCCATGCGCGTGCTGCACGCCAACTGCGTTTGACAGTTGCCGTCGAAACGCCGTCCAGCGTCGCGATCTCCTCGACGGTCATGCCGCTGAAGTAACGCAATTCCACGAGTCGCGCGTGGTCGGGCGATACTTCGGCAAGACGTTCCAGCGCTTCGTTGAGCGCCTCAATGTCGATGTCGGCCTGTGGTTCGTCGGCAATCTGTGAAAACAGCGTCACCTTGGTCGGACCGCGTTTTTCCGCCCCCTCCCGACGGACTTCGTCGATGAGCACCTGACGCATCACTTGTCCGGAATAGGCCAGAAAGTGTGCCCGATCGCGCGCGGAGATGCGATCCTGCGCCATGAGTTTCAGCGCGGCACCGTGCACCAATTCCGTGGGAGCCACGCGGTGGCTGGCGCGATCACCCGCGAGAATGCGGCGCGCCAGGCGGCGCAATTCCTGGTAAACCGCGCTTATGACCTTGTCGCGCGCACCCGCGTCGCCCCCCTCTGCGGCGCGCAGCAATTGCGTCAGGTCAGCCGGTGAGTCGGGCGCAGCCATGCAACGAGACTAAAGCTCCAGAAAGCCCGCAGCATCGTAGCACGGTAGCATTTGTCCCGGTATGACCTTCGACTCGCTCACTTTCGCCGTCTTTCTGGCGATTGTCTTCCCTGCCTATGTTGCGCTGCGTTCGTGGAACGGACGCAAGAATCTGCTGCTGCTCGCCAGTTGCGTGTTCTATGGCTCGTGGAACCCGTTCTTCCTGATCCTGCTGGCATTCACCACGGTATTCGACTGGTGGGCGGCGCAGCGCATCAATGCGGCGACAACGGAATCCACACGGCGGCGCTGGTTCTGGGCGTCTATCGTGGCGAGCCTGTCGCTGCTTGGCTACTTCAAGTACGCGCAGTTCTTCGCCAACACCGCCATCGAATGGCTGGCGCTGGCGGGCGTCACCTACAAGCCGATCGACCTCGGCATCGTGCTGCCGCTCGGCATTTCGTTCTACACCTTCGAGTCGATTTCCTACATCGTCGACGTCTACAAGAAGCGCATCGCGCCAACCAAAAACCTGCGCGACTACGGCCTGTTCATGACCTTCTTCCCGCATCTGGTGGCGGGGCCGATCATGCGCTTTGGCGACTTCAACGCGCAGACCACGACACCGAGAACCGTCACCGCCGACGCGGTGGCGCTGGGCGCCTTCATGCTGGTCGGCGGGCTGTTTCTCAAGATCGTCGGCGCCGACCAGATATTCGCGCCGATCTCGGACATCGTGTTCGCGCCGGACTACCAGGCGGGCTTCGTCGCCGCCTGGGCCGGCGCGTTTTCGTTCTCGATGCAGGTGTACTGCGACTTCGCCGGCTATTCGCTGGCGGCGCTGGGCATCGCCAAAATGTTCGGCTTTCATCTGCCGCCGAACTTCGAGGCGCCATTCGCCTCCGTCGGTATCGCCGAGCTGTGGACGCGCTGGCACATCTCGCTCTCCAACTGGCTGCGCGACTACGTGTTCAACCCACTCGGACACTATCGCAAGGGCCGGCTGCGCGGCTATCTGAATGTGATGATCACCTTCACCGCCTGCGGCTTCTGGCATGGTGCGGCGTGGCATTTCGTGGTGTGGGGCGCGATGCACGGCGCTTTTCTGGTCGGCGAACGTCTGTTGAAGGATTCGATCGGCGACTGGAAGGTCTGGGACGCGAAGCCGGTGCGCTGGTTGCTGGCGCTGCTGACCTTCGCCCTATTTTCCTGGGCAGTTGTCTACTTCCGTGCGCCGACCATCCCGCTGGCGTGGGACCGCACACTGGCAATGTTCGGCTTCGCCGCGAAAGACGCCGCTTCGCTCGTCTGGAATGGCGACGCCCAGGTATTCGTCGTGGCGCTGCTCATTGCGCTCGCCGTGCAGGCCTGGCTGAAGCCGCGCAAGGGCTGGGACTGGGTGCCGGCAATGGCCTGGCCGTGGCGCGTGGTGTTGCTCTCGCTGATGTCGCTCGCGATCGTGCTGTCGCCGGGCAAGACCAATGCATTCATCTACTTTCAGTTTTAGGAAAACGCGTATGAAATCATCATCCGTTCGCCCTGAGCGCAGCGAAGGGTTCGATGGTATCGGGCGTTCAGACCCTTCGCTGCGCTCAGGGCGAACGGAGATTTGCCCATACTTCCTGCGGAGGACGCCTTGACGCCCACCCGTTGGTCTCTGACCTGGTTACTCGCCGCGGCGATCACGCTCAGTGGCTGGCTCGCGTTCGAAAAATACTGGCGCACACAGGGCTACGCGCCGACGGTGATGGATAGCCTGGATCTCTGGTCGCAACACCGCGCCCGCGCGGTGAAACCGGCACCGCCGCAACGCATCGCGCTGCTCGGCGCCTCGCGCATCCAGTATGGTTTTTCGCCGGCCGTGTTTCGCGATGAAGCGCACAAGATGGGGCTCAACGTCGACCCGATCATGCTGGCCGTGAACGGGCACTACCCGCTCGCCGCGCTGCGCGACCTCGCCGAGGATGACGCATTTCGCGGCACCGTCATCGTCGGCTGCGATTCGCGCGGCATGGACCGCAAGGTGTGGGAGATGCAGGCGAAGTACATCCAGCACTACCACCACGATTGGAGCCCTTCACGCGAGGCGCACCGGCGCCTGCTCACCCGCGTGCAGGAATATGCCATTGCCGCGCGGCCGGACTTTGCGGTGGTAACGCTGATCAAGCGCTATCTTGACGGCCAGGGGCCGCCGTACCGTGAATACGTGACCTTCGAGCGCGATCGTTCGGGTGGCACTGACTACGTGAGGAGCGATATCCAGGCGATCCGCAACGCCCGCGTCGCCGACCTGCGCAAGTACTACCCGATGTACACGCCGCCGACACCGGAGGTGTGGCTGAACGAGATGCGTGAGGTGGTGCGCTGGGTGGAGCGCATCAATGCGCGCGGCGGCAAGGTGGTCTTCTACCGCGAACCGGTCTCGGGCGAGCACATCGAGCTCGACGAACAGAACTTCCCGCGTGCGAAGTACTGGGACAAGCTGGTGGCGACCATGCCGGCCACGATGATCGACTTCCGCGACTATCCGGAACTGGTCATCGACACGCCGGACACCTCGCACATCGACATCAAGGACATCGACCGCCACACGCGCGGCATGGTGCAGGTGTTGCGGCGGCTGAAGGTGCTTTAGCGTCGCCCCGACGCGGGCGTTGTCCGATCAACCGCCAACCAGCGCCGCAGGCAGCAGCGCAATCCCGCTGCCAAGCGCTTCCGCCGCCACATCGCTGCCCGAGACCAGAGCAAACTGACCCTCGGTGGCCGCGAGCACCACCATGGCCATATCGTCCGGCATAAGCGGCACGGACTGCGCCGCCCGCGGCAGCGCGGCCAGGCGCTGTGGACACATCCACACTTTGGCGTGACTGCGGCCCTGACAATGCGCCGCGAATGCCGCCTCGATCGTTGCGGCCACCTGCTCCGGCGCAACGTAGGACGTGTCCACCACCAGATCGTAGTTGCGGTAGTCGCGCAGCTCGATGCCATAGAGCGCGCGAAACCGCGTCGACTCAAGCTGTGTGCGGCTGCGGTTGTTCGCGACTGCGTGGTCGAGCGAGTGGTGTTGCTCCTCGCTGCGTGAAGCGGAGAACACGCGCTCGGCCCCCACCTGCGGATCGACCGAGAGAAACACCTTGAACGCCGAGGGAATAAAGTGCCACGCCAGCCGCGAATCGACGATGATGTGGTCCCGCGTTTCGCCTAGCATCTTGGTGTAGGCATCGATGCGGTCGTCCACGCTGCGGTCCTTCGCCGACTGCTCATTCAACTGCAACGTGGTCAGCCCCATGCTGGCCGCGATCTCGCGCTGCATACCTCCCGCCGAAATGATCGGGTAGCCCAGCGAAGCAGACAGGATGCGCGCCACCGACGACTTGCCGCCGCCGATGTCCCCCGACAATGTGACGATTTCCTTCACGTAAGCAGGCGCGTTCCGGCGCGAGAAAGGCAAAGGGGGATTTTAGGGGGTGGCCGGTGGTTTGTATTGACACGCCGCTGGCTGACCACACGTAGCTGCGGCTGCCTTTTTCCGTAGGCTGGGTTGAAAACCCAGCGTCAACAACGCGCTTATGAACGCTGGGTCAAGACCCAGCCTACGGCCCTGCAATCAGATCACGTGCGTGATAACTGCCCTTTCGATAGGGTGACAGCAGCCGCGCTGCGGCAAGGCCCGCGCAACCCGCCCTTCACGGGGGCGACAATCGTTCACGCGATTGGCGTAGACTGCTGACCGAACTGGCGGCGCGTTTACTTGCCAATACAAAACCGGCCAAAAATTTCGCCGAGCAAGTCGTCCGCAGTGAACTCACCCGTGATCGCACCCAGCGCGTCATGTGCGAGGCGCAATTCTTCGGCGAAAAGTTCGAGCGCGACGTGGTCGAGGTGTGCGGCGGCGGCTTCGACATGGGCGAGTGCTTTGCGCAGCGCATCCACGTGCCGCTCGCGGGCCATGAAGTGGCCTTCCTCGCGGTAGTTAAAACCGACGGCGTCGGCGATGGCGTCGGCTAGCAGGTCGAGACCGGCGCCGGTTTTGGCGGAGACCCACAGCCCGCCTTCATCGCTGCGGGCGGTGCCGTTGTCGAGGTCCACCTTGTTGTGCACGATCAGACGCGGCAACGTGGGCGGCAGCTCGGCGAGCAGTGACGGCGCGGGCGCCTGCTGCGCCTCGACCAGCACCAGCGCGAGATCGGCGTCGCGGATGGCGGCGCGGGTGCGCGCTATGCCCATTGCTTCAACGGGATCGGCGGTGTCGCGCAGCCCGGCGGTATCAATCACCTCGGCGGGCAGGCCGTTGATGCTGATGCGTGAGCGGACGGTGTCGCGCGTGGTGCCGGCAATCGGCGTGACGATGGCGATGTCGTCGCCCGCGAGCGCGTTGAGCAGGCTGGATTTGCCGACGTTGGGCTCGCCCGCGAGCACGATGCGGATGCCGTCGTGCAGCAGTTGCCCGCGTGCGGCCTCGCTGATGACGTGCAGCAGCGCGTCGCGGGTAGCCGCGAGCTTGTCGCGTGCGCGCTCGGCCTCGATGAACTCCACGTCTTCCTCGGGGAAGTCGAGCGTGGCCTCGACGAACATGCGCAGGTGGATGAGCCGGTCCTGCAGCGTGCGGATGCGGCTGGAGAATTCGCCGGTGAGCGAGCGCACGGCGGCGCGCGCGGCGCTCTCGGTGGCGGCGTCGATCACGTCCGCCACGGCCTCGGCCTGCGCGAGGTCGAGCTTGCCGTTCAAGTACGCACGGCGGGTGAATTCGCCCGGTTCGGCGTGGCGGGCGCCGAGTTCGATGCAGCGGCGTACTAGCGACTGCAACACCAGCGGCGAGCCATGCGCGTGCAGCTCGAGCACGTCTTCGCCGGTGAACGACGCGGGGGCTGCGAAGTAGAGCGCGATGCCGTCGTCGATGACGCCGCCGGCACTGTCGACGAAGCGGGTGTGTTGCGCCAGGCGCGGGGTCAGCGGTCGGCCACAGACAGCTTGCGCAAGCGGCAACAGGTTGCGACCGGAAACCCGGACGATGCCCACGCCACCGCGACCGGGCGGCGTGGCGATAGCGACGATGGTATCGACGTGCGGCACGCGGGCGGCGCCTGCTGGCGCGTTGCCCGCGAGGTCAGGTCCGCCAGTCGTTGTCACTGCACGACGCGCCGAAAGAGGCTAGCGCTTGGCCGCCGCAGTCGCCGCGGCGTTGTCTTTCTCCAGCATGCGGTTGATCTGCCATTGCTGGGCGATCTGCAGCAGGTTGGACACCGTCCAGTAAAGCACCAGGCCCGCCGGGAAGAACACGAACATCACCGCGAATGCGACCGGCATGTATTGCAGCACCTTCTGCTGGATCGGGTCCATGCCCGGCGCCGGTGGCTGCAGTTTCGATTGCGCGAATGCCGTGATCGCGTAAAGCGCGGGCAGCACGAAGTACGGATCCGGTCCGGAAAGATCCTTGATCCAGCCGATCCACGGTGCGTGACGCAATTCGACCGCTGCGATCAGCACCCAGTACAGCGCGATGAACACGGGGATCTGGATCACGATCGGCAGGCAGCCACCGAGCGGGTTGATCTTCTCTTTCTTGTATAGCTCCATCATCGCCTGATTGAGCTTGACGCGGTCGTCGGCGTAGCGGGCCTGAATCTCCTTCAGCTTGGGGCCGACCAGCTTCATCTTGCCCATGCTGCGGCCGGCGGCGGCGTTGAGCGGATAGAACACCGCCTTGATGAGAACGGTGAGCAGCACGATCGCCCAGCCCCAGTTGCCCACCATGCTGTGGAACCAGCGCAGCAGCCAGAACATCGGCGCGGCGATGAAGGTGAACATGCCGTAGTCGACCACCAGATCGAGTCCGGGCGCGGCCGCCTTCAGGCGGTCCTGTTCCTGCGGACCCATGTAGATAGGCACGCTGATCTTGCCGCTGGCGCCGGCCGCGATGTCGCCGACCGGCGTTTTCAGGCCGGCGCGGTAGAGGTCGCCGTCCTCCTTGGTGGTGTAGTACTCACGCTTGCTGCCCGCCTTCGGCAGCCAGGCGTTGACGAAGTAGTGTTCGACCATGCCGACCCAGCCGTTGTCGGCGGCGGCGGTGTAAAGGCCCTTCTTGCCTTTGTCGATGTCCTTGAAGTCGACCTTCTTGTATTTGTCCTGCTCGGTGTAAACCGCCGGGCCGTGGAAGATGCCAACCATGCCGTTCTGGTTGCCGGTGACCTTGCTGTCGCGATGCAGGTGGAAATACGCGGTCGGACTGATCGCGGCGGCACCGGCGTTGCTGATGTCGTAAGTAACGTCGACGATGTAGCTGCCGCGCTTGAAGGTGTAGACCAGATCGGCCTTGCCGCCGGACGCGATCGGCGCGGAGAGGCGCACTTCCAGAGACTCGGCATTGCCAAGATCGGTGTTGCCGCTGACCTTGCTGTAGACCGTGGTGTGGTTGGGCAGGCCGGTGCCGATCAGGCCGGACTGGGCAACGTGCGTGCGTTCCTTGTCCTTTTGCAGCACCAGATACGGTTTCGATTTGTCGGCCGCATCGTGGTGCTCTTTCAGCGCCACTTCTTCGATCACGCCGCCGAGGGTGTTGATCTTCGCGTCAAACAGATCGGTCTTGACCGTGAACACTTCGCCGGCGGCGCTGGCGGGCGCGGCCGCTGCCGGCACGGTGCCGCTGGCCGGAGCAGCCGGCGCCGCGGTCGGCACCGATCCGTTGGCGGCGG
The DNA here is from genome assembly GCA_027492485.1 of Betaproteobacteria bacterium. Taxonomy (GTDB): domain Bacteria; phylum Pseudomonadota; class Gammaproteobacteria; order Burkholderiales; family Casimicrobiaceae; genus Casimicrobium. The sequence continues at coordinate 147,528 of JAPUER010000058.1, read as the reverse complement.
CAACCGGCGCGGCAGGAACGTCGCTCTTGGTCTCGGCCGGCGCGGTGATCGGCGCCACCGGCTTCGGCGGCGCGTTCTCTTTCTGCCAGGCCTGGAACAGGAAGACGCCGGACATGGCGAAAATGACAAACAGGATCAAACGCTGGAAGTCCATCGTGGGCTTTCAGTTAGGGGTTGGAATGGGGAACGGGTTGTGCCACATCGCTGGCGGTGGCCGTGCGCGGCGGCACTGGGTCATAGCCGCCGGCGTGCCAGGGATGACATTTGGCCAGCCGCCTGGCGCCGAGCGCGCCGCCGCGCAGCACGCCGTACTCGGCGATCGCCTCGGCGGTGTATTCGGAGCAACTGGGGAAGAAACGGCAACGCTGGCCCAACATGGGCCGCACGCCGTACTGATACGCCTTGATCAGGCCGAGCGCCAGCACGCGGCCGACGTTGCGCGGGTTCGCCTCATCGCTCACCGGCGTGCCCCGGCAGGATCGATCGCGGGCGCTGGGCCCCGCGCGTGCTTGCGGATGTCGTAGTCAAGCGCGGCCGTCCATTCTGCAATCACTGCCTGCACATCTTTGGCCGAAACTGCGGCACTCAAGCGCACCACGTACTGCGCCGGCGGCAAACCGGCCTGGCGCAGGCGGAACTGCTCGCGAATACGGCGTTTGACGGCGTTGCGCAGCACGGCGGTGCGGGCGTTCTTCTTGCCGATCATCATGCCGAGGCGGGGCCGTGCCGGCAACGGCGCGGCGGTGATGTCCGCCACGTTGGGGCTTGCGCCGTCGGTACGCCGGTATACCCAGAGATAGCGCCCACGCTGGGCGCGGGTTTTCAATGCGCGAACGAAATCATCCGGCTCGAGAAGCCGGGCTGCGCGCGGAAATGCGGTTCCCGCGAGCGCGTCCACAAAGGAGCTTGCAATGACTGAGGGCTGCGACTGTGCAGTCCGGGCCTGGGCGCCGGTAAGCGCTTAGGCCGACAGGACGGCGCGGCCCTTGGCGCGACGCGCAGAGATCACGCGGCGACCGCCCTTGGTGCTCATGCGGGCGCGAAAGCCGTGATTGCGCTTGCGGCGGATAACGGAAGGCTGGAAGGTACGTTTCATGGTGTTAAGAGCGATTTCTGTGACGACTGTCGCCTGCCGGCCCTGAAAACCGGGCAAAAAGGCGCGACGCCACGACGCATGAATTTGCGAAAAAGCCTTGAATTATAGCTTTTGCTGCGTTTTCCCCAAAACGTCGCGGTTTGCGGCCGGCAGGCGCAGGATTCCCAGCGTCAGCGCGGTGCCGAGCAGCACGACGGCGCCGCCGGCCAGCATCGGCGCCGTCACCGCTTCGTCGAGCAGCGCCGCGCCCCAGCCGATGGCGAACACCGGGATCAGGAAGGTGACAGTCGACGCTTTCTGGCCGCCGATGCGTGCGATGAGCCGGAAATAAAGGATCAGCGCGAAGGCGGTTGCCAGCACCGCGAGCAGGATTGCCGCGATCCAGGCCTTTGCCGACGGCGCAGTTGCCGGCCAGTAAAGCAGCAGAAACGGCAGCAACATCAGCGCCCCGGCCATCTGACTGCCGGCGGCGACGCCGAGCGGGCTGACGGCGGTCAGCTTGCGCTTGCTGTAGTGCGTGGAAATGCCATACGCCAGCGTGGCGACCAGACCGGCGACGATGGCGAGGCCGGACCCACCGGGCTTGAAATCGACCTTGCCCCAGGTCAGGATCACCATGCCGAGCACGCCCAGCGACAGCCCGAACCACTGCGCGCGGCTGAGCCCGGACTTGAGCCACAGCACGCCGACCAGCGCCGTCCACAGCGGCGTCGACGCATTGATCAGGGCGGTGAACCCGGCCGTCAGCGACAGCGCGGCATAGGCAAACAGCGTGAACGGAATCAGGGCATTCACGATGCCGACGACCGTCAGCTCGCGCCAATGGGCACGCACCGGTCCCCACCCGGTCCCGCGACCGCGGGCGAGCAGCAACGGCCACAGGCACAGCGCCGCCAACCCCGAACGCAGTCCAATCAGCGCAAACGGACCGAACTCCGGCGCCGCCACGCGCATGAACAGGAACGAGGCGCCCCAGATGGCCGCAAGCAGCAGGAAATCGACGCTGTCGCTGCGACTCACAAAATGCCTTCGAGCTTCAGCAGCAGCTCCTTGTTGTGCAGCCCGCCTGCGTAACCCGTCAAGGTGCCGTTGGCGCCGATCACGCGATGGCAGGGCACGATGATGCCGATCGGGTTCTTGCCGTTGGCGGCGCCGACGGCACGCACGGCGGCCGGTTGCCCGATCATCGCCGCCTGCTGGCCGTAGGTGCGGGTTTCGCCGAACGGGATTTTGGTCAGCGCGGTCCACACCCGCTTCTGGAAGTCGGTGCCTCTCGGCGCCAGCGGCACGGTGAAGGTGCGCAACTTGCCGGCAAAGTAGGCGGCAAGCTCGCGCCGGGCCAGTTTGAACACCGACAGTTCGTCGTCGCGCAGCCAATCCTTGCCGGCTTCGGGCACGTACTTGCCCGCCGTCATGTGCAGATCGGTCAGTGCCTTGCCGTCGGACAGCAACAGCAACTCGCCGGTAGGCGAATCGTGCAGCGTGTAATAGGTCGTCATTTGCCATTTCCTTTCGATGTTTCACCGGCCGGCTGCGCGGCCGGTTCCAGCTTGCGCCAGGTGTGCAGTACCGCGTAGCTGCGCCACGGGCGCCACGCTTCGGCGATGGCGTCCGCCGCGCGCTGGCCTTTGGCGGTGTTCGGCAGCTGCATCGCATTGAGCAGCGCCACGTCCTGCGGCGGCCAGGCGTCCGGCCAGGCCAGTGCGCGCATCGCAATGTAGTGCGCCGTCCACGGGCCGATGCCCTTGATCGCACAGAGGGCCGCGATGGTTTGCGCCGGATCGGCACCGCCGTGCAGTGCGAGCGACTTTTCGGCAACGGCGCGGGCGATCGCAATCATCGCGTCCGCCCGTGTGCCGACGATGCCGAGGCCGGCGATGTCGGCGCGCATCAGTGCCGCGACGCGCTCGGCCTGGGGGAAGGCGCGTGTGAGCGACGCGAATGGCGTCACCACGGGATCGCCGAAGGCATCGACGAAGCGTATCGCCAGCGTGCGCGCTGCCTTCACCGTCACCTGTTGCCCGAGAATCGCGCGCAGCGCCAGCTCGAAGCCGTCGAACGCGCCGGGCAGGCGCAGGCCGGGCGCACCGTCGGCGAGCTCGCCCAGCGCCAGCGTAATCTCCTGCGGGTCGGCGGCAACGTCGAACACCTGCTTGCTGCGCGACAGCATTTGCTGCGCCGACGTCGCCAGCGTCGACGCGAAGCGCAGTTGCAGGGCATTGCGCCGCGGCAAGTGGCTGACTTCCAGCCATCCGGCAGTGCCGGCGCCGTTGGCACCACCGGCGGGCGCATGATCGACGCGGACGATGCGCCGATAGACGTCGCCGGCGATCGCTTCGACGCCCGGTATCGTGCGCTTCGCCAGAAACGCCAGCAGCCGTGACCAGTCGTAAGGCGGGCGATAGGGCAGCACAAAGGTCAAGGCATCGGTCGTACCGGCGTCGTCGCCGCGGCCTTCCTTGCGCAGGCGCGTCGGACTGAAGCCGTAGCGTTCGGCGAACAGGGCGTTCATGCGTCGCACGCTGGAGAAACCACTGGCGAAGGCGACGTCGACCACCGGCAACGCGGTATCGGTCAGCAGCCGTTTCGCCAGCAGCAGGCGGTGCGTCTGCGCATATTGCACCGGCGAGACGCCGAACTCGTCGGCAAAGATGCGCCGCAGATGCCGGTCCGTCACGCCAATGCGCTGCGCGATCTGGCTGAGATCGACGTCGTTGGCAACCCCGTCCTCGATCATGCGCGCCGCCGTGCGCGCGAGCTTGGCGCTCGCCTCGGTCGCCGCGAAACCCGGCGCCAGCTCCGGGCGGCACTTCAGACAGGGGCGGAACCCGGCCGCCTCCGCCGCCGCGGCGCTTGGGTGAAACGTGCAATTCTTCTGTTGCGGCAAACGCACGCGGCAGATCGGCCGGCAGTAAATGCGTGTCGACGAGACGCCGACAAAGAAACGCCCGTCGAAGCGCGCGTCGTGCGTCTTCATCGCCTGATAGCAGGCCTGTGCGGTGAGATGACCGAATTGCATGGCGGCAGTTTAGCGCTGCCATCCGGCCATCATTCGCCGTTTTCGGACATCATGATCTGAGCGCGAAGGTGACGATCGGTGGGAACGATCCGTTCGCCCTGAGCCGAAGGCGAAGGGTCTGGTGCGGGAGATCTCAAACCCTTCGCTGCGCTCAGGGCGAACGGCAGCCGTGCATCGTTTTCCTCATGCCGTTTTTGCCTGACCCGTAGCACACGCTCCAACGTCGCCGCACAATCGCGCCATGAACATCGCCATCCTCACCTTCGACGGCTTCAACGAGCTCGATTCGCTGATCGCGCTCGGCATTCTCAATCGCGTCAAGCGGCCCGGCTGGCACGTTCGCCTCGCCTGCCCGACGCCGACGGTGACCTCGATGAATGGCGTCACGCTGCATGCGCAGTGCACGCTGGAAGACGCGGCCGCTGCCGATGCCGTGATCGTCGGCAGCGGCATGAAAACGCGCGACGTCGCCGCCGACCCGACGCTGATGGCGCGCATCAAGCTCGATCCCGCACGGCAACTGGTCGCGGCGCAATGTTCCGGGACTTTGCTGCTGGCGAAGCTCGACCTGCTCGGCGCGGTGCCCGCATGCACCGATCTCACAACCAAACCGTGGGTCGTCGAAGCCGGCGTCGAGGTGCTCAACCAGCCGTTTTTTGCGCAGGGCAATGTCGCCACCGCGGGCGGTTGCCTGGCGTCGACCTACCTCGCCGCCTGGCTGATCGCGCGCAGCGAAGGCATCGACGCCGCCCGCTCGGCGATTCACTACGTGGCACCGGTCGGCGAAAAAGAGGCCTACGTCGAACGGGCGATGGGCCATATCGAGCCCTATCTGTTTGCCGAGCCGGCGCCCGTGGCGTAGCCGTTTCCCGCGCCGCAGCGGCACGCTGCCAACCGCTGCCGTCGATAATTGCCGGATGAATATCTATCTCGTCGGCGGCAGTGTGCGCGACAAGCTGCTCGGCTTGCCGGCGAGCGATCGCGACTATGTCGTCGTCGGCGCCACGCCGGCGCAGATGATCGCGGCCGGCTATCAGCCGGTGGGCCGCGATTTCCCGGTGTTCCTGCATCCGCAGACGAAGGAGGAGTACGCCCTCGCCCGCACCGAGCGCAAGAGCGGACGCGGCTACACCGGTTTCACGTTTCATGCGGTGCCGGAGGTGACGCTGGAGGACGATCTGCGCCGCCGCGATCTGACCATCAATGCGATGGCGATGGCCGCCGACGGTACCCTGGTCGACCCCTACGGCGGCGCCCGCGACATTGCGGCGCGGGTGCTGCGTCACGTCAGCGAGGCCTTTGCCGAAGACCCGCTGCGCGTACTGCGCCTGGCCCGCTTCGCCGCCCGCTTCACCGGTTTCACGGTGGCGCCGGAGACGATCGCGCTGTGCCGGCAACTGGTGGATGCCGGCGAAATCGGCGAGCTGGTCGCCGAGCGCGTCTGGCAGGAGCTGTCGCGCGGACTGATGGAGGCGCAGCCCTCGCGCATGTTCGCCGTGTTGCGCGATTGCGGCGCGCTTGCCGTGCTGGCGCCGGAGCTGGATCGCCTGTGGGGCGTGCCGCAGAAAGCGGTGTATCACCCGGAGATCGACACCGGCATTCACATCATGCAGGCGATCGACTATGCCGCCAACGCCGCCAATGGCGGCTGGCCGCTGGCCACCCGCTACGCGGTGCTGACGCACGATCTCGGCAAAGGCGAAACGCCGGCCGCCATCCTGCCCGCGCATCACGCGCACGAGGCGCGCAGCGCGACGCTGGTGGACGCGCTGTCGGCGCGCTGGCGGGTGCCGCGCGAGGTGGCCGAACTGGCGCACAGCGTCGCCGCCGAGCACGGCAATCTGGGCAAGCTGAAAGACATGCGGCCGGCAACGGCGCACGACGTGCTGATGCGCTGCGACGCCATCCGCCGGCCCGAGCGCTTCGGGCAGATGCTCGATGCCTGCGAGGCGGACAAATCGTCGCGCCGCGCCGTGGGCTTGCCGGAAAGCGCCGGCGAGCCGTTCACGGCGCGCGCCGAGGCGCTGGCGGCGCTGGCGGCAATGCAGTCGGTGGACGCCGGCGCCATCGCAGCAAGGCTGACGGCGGCCGGCAAACCGCAACGCATCGCCGCCGAAGTCCGCGAAGCGCGGATTGCGGCGATTCGCGATCGGCGTGACACGGCGTCGTAGCGTCCGCAAGCGACCGACGGGTCATTGGCTTTTGGTCAGAAAGCCTACCAGTATTGGGCGAAACGTTGAATTTCTTCAATAGTCGACTTGTTTGCTTTTCACCGTCTTCGCCCACATGGGATGCGGTTTTACGACAAAAGCTGATCGACACTCGCGGTCACTACGGCAGTCACGCGTTCATGCAAGCGCCCGCGCGACGTGCTGGAACAGCGGCGTGTCGTCGCGGGTGAGCTGGTCGACGATGCTGAAGTGATTGAGCGCCGGCAGCGTCCATCCGCGCACGCCCGGCCATGCCGTGCCGAGCAATGCGTTCTGGCGGCCGAACTCGGGCAGCTCGTCGCCGCCGACCGCCGCGGTGAATTCGCAATCGACGCGCCGCGCGCGGTACGCCGGACTCATCGCCAGCGCTTCGGCGTTGTCCAGCCGCAGCGCGTCGTTGAGATAAATCGGCACCAGCGGTTCGAGGTCGAACAGCCCGCTGATCGCGGTGGCCGCGACGAAGGGCGTGGCCGGCAGGCCGCGGCTGGTCCAGTCGGTGGTCATGCACCAGGCCGTCAAATGTCCGCCCGCCGAATGCCCGGCGAGCGCCAGGCGGTCGCGATCGAGCGACAGCCCGGTGCCGGTCTTGTGCACGTAGGCGATGGCGGTTTCGATCTCGTCGGCGATGCCGCGAATACTGGTCTGCGGGCACAGCGTGTAGCCGACGATCACCGCCGCCATGCCGTTGCCGACGAAGGGCGCCGCGATCGCGCTCCAGTCGTCCTTGCCGAGCCACTGCCAATAGCCGCCATGCACGAAGACCAGCGCCGGCCAGCCGGCGGGCGGCGACGTGCCGCGCGGCGTAAACACGTCGAGCCGGTTGCGTTCGCGGGTGCCGTAGACGACGTCGCGATAGCCGCTGCCGTCGTCGCGCATGCGCTCGCTGTCGCGCTGCCAGCGCGGCAGCAAGGTGCGCTGCCAGTCCGGCACCGCGGCGCCGTTGTTGTAGCGGCGAGCCAGCTCGTCGATGGGCAGATCGGGAATCATGGGGATGAAATGTAGTGCCCGCCGATGGCCGGACGCAAGTCAGGCCGCCGCGTTGCGGCCGGAAAATATCGCCAGCACGCTGGCGCAAACGATGCACGCGCCGCCGAGCAGAACGCCCTGCGAAATGACGGCGGCGCCGGCCAGCCACGCGCTCGTCGTGGCCACCAGAATCTCGGTCAGCATCAGCACCGAAAGCACATTGGCCGGCAGATGCGCGGCGCCGTACTGCAGCGCGAGATTGCCGACCAGCACGGCCACGGTGAACAGCCCGATGGCCAACCAGGCGATGGGCTGCGGCGCCAGCGACAGCGGTTTGCCGGCGAGCGCCATGCCGGCGATCACCATCGGCGCGATGATCACGGCGCCGACGAACATGCCCAGCGCCCGCGCCTCCTGCGGCGTCGCCGCATGTTTGCGCAGCAGCACATTGTTGAGCCCGAAGAAAAATCCGGCGGCGATCGCCAGCGCATCGGACCACGAGTCCGGCACCGGCAGCCGCAAATGACCGTCACCCAGCACCAGCATCGCGCCGAGCAGCGCCAGCGCGGTGCGGGCCAGCGCCGCGGCAGTGATGGGCTCGGCCAGCAGCCAGCGCGCCAGCCCGACCACCCACATCGGCATCAGGTAGAACAGCAGCACCGAACGCACCACGTCGCCGGTCGCCAGCGCGGTATTGAAGCAGGCATTGGTCATCCCGGCGGCAAAAACCATCCAGCCCAATGCGCGGCGATGCGTCCATAGCGCACGGGCGGACGCCGGACTGGCGGCAAGCACGGTCAGCGCGCAGGCACCGAACACCAGCGTCGTCGCCCACAATGACGCGATGCCGTGCGCTTCCAGCCACTTCAGCGGATACCACGACAGCCCCCACACCGAGGCGTTGACCAGTGCGCTGAGCGCGGCGAGCGCAGTGACCGACGAAAAGCGGGGCATCGAACGATTATGCCGGCGCTGCGCAGCCGCGCGTCAACGCGCCGCCGCGCGACGATGCAGGCAGCGGCCGCCGGCCCAGGTCGCGGCCACCGCGCGGTCGTCGCCCAGCGTCATCAGCGCAAAGAAGGTATCGAGCGGGTCGTCGCGCAGCGCGGTGCGGCGCGCCAGCAGCGGCGTCGCGGCCGGGTCGAGCAGCGCGAAATCGGCGAACTTGCCCGGCACGATGCTGCCGATCTGGTCATCGAGCGCGAGCGCGTGGGCGCCGCCCAGCGTGGCCAGATAAAGCGCGTAGGCGGGCGCCAGCGAGCTGCCGAGCAGTTGCTGCACTTTGTACGCCTCGCCCAGCGTGCGCAGCATCGAGTAACTGGTGCCGCCGCCAACGTCGGTGCCGACGCCGACGATATTGCCGGCCGCCAGCGATTGCCCGAGATCGTAGAGCCCGCTGCCGATGAACAGGTTCGAGGTCGGGCAGAACGCCGGCGCCGCGCCGGCCGCCGTCATGCGCGCACGGTCGGCATCGTCCAGATAAATGCAATGGGCGTAGATGGCACGCTCGCGCAGCAGACCATAGTGGTCGTAGACGTCGAGATAGCTGCGGTGGCCGGGGAACAGTTGCTCGACCCAGGCCATCTCGGCGTGGTTTTCGGCGACGTGCGACTGGATGTAGACGCCTGGGTGTTCGCGCGCGAGGGCGCCCATCGTCTGCATCTGCGCCGGCGTCGAGGTGGGCGCGAAGCGCGGCGTGATGGCGTAGCGCGAGCGGGCGTGGCCATGCCAGCGCTCGATCAGTGCCTTGCTGTCGCGATAGCCGCTGTCGACGGTGTCGGTCAGGCCGTCGGGCGCGTTGCGGTCCATCAGGCATTTGCCGGCGATCATGGCGAGGCCGCGCGCCTCGCTGGCGGTGAAGAAGGCGTCGACCGACTGCGGATGCACGGTGCAGAACACGGCGGCCGTGGTGGTGCCGTTTTCGAGCAGGCGGTCGAGGAAGAATTCGGCTGCCGCATCGGCATGGGCGCGCTCGGCAAACGCAAGCTCCGCCGGAAAGGTGTAGCGGTTCAACCAGTCGAGCAGTTGCGCGCCATAGCTGGCGATCACGTCCACCTGCGGATAGTGCACGTGGGTATCGACGAAACCCGGCACCAGCATGCGGCCGCGCTGGTCGTCGATCGGCACGTCACCGCCGAGCGTGGGCAGCAGCGCCGCAGCGGGGCCGACCGCCTGCACGCGATCGCCGGCGACGACGGTGATCGCATCGGGCAGGTATTCGATGGCGCTGGCATCGCCGGCCAGACCGGGGTCGCGCAGGCAGTGCAGCAGCGCGGAGCGGATGGCGCAAGTGGCAGGAGTCGTCATGCAGCGATGATATGTGTGGCGCGCGCCGTTCCATCATTGACGCCGCCGATTCCCGCTATCAGCGAATCGCGCTTCGCTCCGACGCGGCGTTGACAGATGGGCAGGCTAGACTGAAAGCCACCCGACCGATCGCTGCCCTCGCCAGTGCCCAGCAAACCGCCCGCCACACCGCCCACCGCGACTCACGACACCCCGCGATTGCACCGCTTTCGTGCACGGCTGCGCGCGATGTTCGAGCGGCGACGGCCGGCGGACAGCGTCGCAACGCCGGCGCAGGACGCCGCGGTGGTGGTCGCAGAGCCTGCCAACGCGGCTGTCGACGCTACACCGCCGACGAGCCCGGCGGCGCCTTCCGCGCCGGTGATTGATGCAACATCCGCCGTCATCCCCGCGCAGCGCGAACACGTGCGCACCGAACCTGCCGCACCCATCGCACTCACCGAGGCACGCACGGTGCAGGGCACGGCACGCAGCAGCGATGGCGCCACCGCGCCGTGGCTGCTGCTGCCGCCCGAGCGCGCGTACCGCCTCTACGTGCCACCGCACGCAGCCGACACCGGCGCGCTGCCGCTGGTGATGATGATTCACGGCTGTCGCGAGACCGCAGAAGAATTCGAACAGGGCACCCGCATGAACGCGATCGCGGCACGCGAAGGCTTCGCCGTGCTCTACCCCGACCAGGCCAGCTTCGCCAACATCCGCCGCTGCTGGAACTGGTTCGAGCCGAACACGGCGGCCGGCCACGGCGAATGCGCGATCCTGCTCGAGATGATCCACCGCGCCGCCGACGAGATCGCCATCGACGCCGGCCGCGTGTGCGTGGCAGGCATGTCCTCCGGCGGCGCGCTGGCCGGGTTGCTGGCCTATCACCACCCCGAGGTGTTTGCCGCCGCGGCCATGCACTCGGGGTTGCCGCCGATGATGCCGCCGTCGGCAGCGGCAGCAATCTCCGCGATGGAAAAGGGCGTCAAGGTGGATGCCGAAGCGCTCGCCGACGCCTACTGGAACACGCACGGCGTGTTACCGCCGGCGCTGCTGGTGCTGCATGGCGACGAAGACGCACGGGTGACCGAGCGCAACGCAACGTCGATGCTGCGGCTTTGGGAGCGGCTCTACGAATCGGCGCCGCTGGCCCGTCAACTCGACCGCGAAACACGCGACGTCGCAGCGGACGGCAACGCGCGCTCGTACACGCGCACCGACCTGCTGCGCGACGGCCGCATCGTTATCCGCGGCGTGCGCATTCACGGCCTTGCCCACGCCTGGAGCGGCGGCGATGCAGAGCTACCGTTCAACGACGCCCGTGGGCCCGATGCGTCAGCGCTGATCTGGCGGTTCTTCGAGCGGCAGGTGCGGCGGGCGGAGTAGCGGCTGTTGGGCAACTGACGTGCAAGAGGCACTGGGCCGCATGGTGCACGCCCGATTGGCAAGGTGGCTCCGCGCCCGGATTGTCATCCTGAGCAAAAACGCAATCCTTCGGCACTTTCTCTCCGAACTATCGCAAACATGCTATATTTTCTGCGTGTCATGGGAGATCAAGTATCACGACGAGAAACTGCAGGCTGACGTGCTGGCTATGCCGCCGGGAATTTTGGCCAGATACTTCCATTGCACTGATCGCATGATTGAGTTCGGCCCGGATTTGGGAATGCCTCACACGCGGGCAATGCGCCTGGGGCTCTTTGAGTTGCGCTTGAAATCCCGCGAGGGTATTGGGCGGGTGTTCTATTGCACCCTGGTGGATCGCAAGATTGTCATGCTCCATCAATTTGTGAAAAAGGCGGATAAGACGCCCGCCAAAGAATTGGCACTTGCGCGCAAGCGAATGAAGGATTGGAAAAATGTTGACGCATAAGCAACTTCGCGCCAAGGCATTGGCTAATGTTGAGGTAAAGGCGGAATACGAAAAACTGGCCGATGAGTTCTCCCTTTTGGATGAATTCTTGAAGGCGCGGGCCGCGCAAGGTCTAACCCAGGCTCAACTGGCAGAAAAGATCGGCACTACGCAGTCTGCGGTTGCGCGTATGGAGTCGGGCAGTGGCAAGCATTCACCATCTCTGGCGACGCTGACCAGGTATGCAGATGCTTTGGGCTGCAAGCTGGAGGTTCGGTTGGTTCGTAGGCCTCGACCGGCGAGCAATTTAACTGGTCGTCCAAGCCCGGCAACGCCCAAACGCGTTGCGGCTTGACTTCAACGTTAGGCCGCTCAGCCAATGACGATCCGGTTGATTCATGGGAATGAACTCAGCGAGTTGCTGGAGCTGTACAAACACCTTCACCGCTCGGACGAACCACTTCCATGCGAGCCAGTTGTCCAGGCTGTTTGGCAGGAGCTCCTTGCGAATCCTCGGTGCCGTTACTTTGGAGCCTATGTGGGCGAAGCGCTCGTTTCAAGTTGCACCATCACCGTCATACCCAACCTCACTCGCGGTTGTCGCCCGTACGGTGTTATCGAAAATGTCGTCACTCACGCCCATCACCGCAAAAAGGGGTACGGCAAGGCGGTCCTGGCGCACGCACTTTCTCATGCCTGGTCCGAAGGCTGCTACAAGGTCATGCTCCTCACGGGCCGGAAAGACGAGGCCACATTTAAGTTCTACGAATCTGCGGGGTTTGATCGGCATGGAAAGCAGGCATTCATTGCAAAACCCGCCGCCTAATCCATCAATCGAGAGGACGCTGTCCGGCAAGCTGGCCAGCGCCTCTCATGTCAAACATTAGGCCGCACGAAACTCACGCCGCATGGCCTCCCGCACCGTCAATCTGCGCCTCATGGCCGAGCGCGATCTGAGCATGCTTCACGAGTGGCTCAATCGACCACACATCGTGGAGTGGTGGGGAGAAGCACGCCCGTCACTGCGAGAGGTGCGCGAGCACTATCTGCCTCGAGTGCAGGCGCAGGAGAGTGTTATCCCGTACATCGGGCTGCTTGATGGAAAGCCCTTTGCCTATGCGCAGTCGTATGTCGCACTCGGTTCCGGAGATGGTTGGTGGCCAGAAGAAACCGATCCAGGAGTGCGTGGTATCGATCAGTCGATCGCCTATCCTGAGCTGCTTGGGCAAGGACTTGGAACCCAGCTTGTCCGTGAGCTTGTGAGCACGCTCTTCAGGAGCCCAGAAGTCACGAAGGTTCAAACCGATCCAGCGCCACACAATCTCCGCGCGATTCGTTGCTACGAGAAGGCGGGGTTTCGCAAGGTCAAGCAAATCGTCACACCTGATGGTCCTGCTATCTACATGCTTCAAGACCGGCCCCCGCCACCGACCGCCCGGAGTGCGGCCTATTGAGGTTTTCATAATTCGCGACACCCTTCTACCGTTCACCCTGAGCGTAGCGAAGGGTTTGACCTCCCCCTATGGCATCAGACCCTTCGCTACGCTCAGGGCAAACGGGAGTTTTGTCGCCAACTTGGAAAATCTCAATAATTCAAACGGTAGGCGCCCGAAACGAAGCCGGGTGCCCGGACGGCCACGCCGGAAACGCAGCAATTGACGTAATTGCGATAGCCGAGTTTCTGGATTCCCGCCTGCGGCGAGAATGACGCCAAACCGAGGTAGCTTGTTAATCCGGCAACGACAGCGCCACCGATCGCTGGCGACCGGCGGGTCCAGTCAGTTGCGCGAACGCGTTGCCGTGCACACCGCTGGCCCGTTCGCGACGCGGTCGCAGACGCATTCGTCGCAATTGCCGGATGCAGTAGCGGTCGCTGCCGAGGAAGCTGCCTGCTTGCAGGCAGCCTCGCAGGCCAGCGAGCGGCTCTCGGCCTGTGCGGCGCCGGTGGTCGCCTGACTGGCACAGCCGGTGCCCGCCGCAATCGCCAGCGCCATCGTCAGGAGATTGATTGTGGTGCGCATCGCAAACCCCTCGATACCGATGACGCACCCTACCACCGCATGCCCGGCGGGCGCGCGGACGTTGACCGCGGTGGCCTACACATCGCGCTTGAAGAACACCTGCCGCGCGGCCCAGGCGAGCACGCCGAGATCGTCGAGCCAGCCGACTACCGGAATCACGTCGGGGATCAGGTCGAGTGGCGAGATGATGTAGAGCAGCGCCAGCAGCGCAATGATCACGCGCTTCCACTTCGCCTGCGACTTCAGCGGCTGCTGTCCGGCCGGGATGACGACGGGAACTTGATTGACAGACTGGGCGGGCATGGTCGACTCCTCTTGCAACAACAAATTCGCGGACTGTTTCGTGGACAACGCCGGCGCTACTTCGCCGACAACGCCAGCGCTACTTCACGGACAACGCCAGCGCTACTTCACGGACAACGCAAGCGTTGTGGCCACCCGATCCGGCTGGCTGGTCTTCACCGGCTGCGCGGCAGCGACGCTAACGCGGGCGCTGTCGAACTTGTTGACAGCGGTCAGCGTGTTGCGGATAGCTTCGGCGCGGAAGCCGGCTAGCGTGGCGTAGGCGGCGTCGGGCACCTGCTGTTTGGCCCGTAACAGGCGGAACAGTTCCGGGTAATACTTGCCGCGCGCATCGGCCGCCTCGCTGCGTCCCTTTTCGGTCAGACGTTCGCGGGCACCCTGCAGCAGTCCCGACAGCGCGTTGCCGGCGGGCGGCAGATATTGCGCGCGCAGCTTCGCGGCCTCGTCGCCGGCGCCTGCCGCCAATTCGTCGAGAGCGGCCTGCACCTTGCCGTCGGTGAACGAAATCACCAGCGGTTCGTTGGCGCCAGGCGGTTTCATGCCGGCGCGCTTGCTGATTTCGAGTTTCAGAATGTTGTCGGCCAGCGCCTCGCGGTCACGCTCGCGGTCGTAGCGGCCCTCGATGGCGAGCTTCAGTTGCGGCCGCTTTTCCAGCGCGCCGGCCAGCTTGCCGAGCTTCTCGCGTTCCGGCGGCAACAGCCGCGCTTCGCCGGGTTCGAACAGCACGGCCTCGAATTCCTCGCCGCTGCCGCCGAGCAGCGCGCCGAGCGCGCGGAACGGCGCAGTGACGATCTTGCCGAGCAAATTGGTGATCGCCTTCCACACCAGCCCGCCCATCGAGAACTGCGGGTCGTCGAGCGAGCCCTGCACCGGCAGGCCGAGATCGATCACGCCTTTGCTGTCGGACAGGAGCGCGATGGCGAGGTCGAGCGGCAGACTGGTCGCGTCCTTGCTTTCCACCCGTTCGCCGAGCTTCAGGTTGTCGATGACGATCTGGTTCTCGCCTTTCAGCTTGCGCTCGACGACCTTGTATTCAAGTTCGAGCGAGAGCTTGCCGGATTCGATCTTGCGGCCGGCGAACTTGCCGGAATACGGCGTCAGGTTGCGCATCTCCAGATTGCGGAAACTCGCTTTCAGATCGGTGTACTGCGCCGCGCCCATCGGCGCCAGCGTGCCGGCGAGCCGCGCCAGACCGTATTCGTCGACCTTGCCTTCCATCGACACCTCGGCACGCGAGGACGGTTCGCTGGAAATGCCGACCACCAGCCCGGAGAGGTCCGAGACGCGGGTGCCGAACTGCGGACGCAGCGAGAGATCGGCAAAGTGAATGTCGCCGCCGGTCACCTGCACGCGGTCGATCTTCACCTTCGTTGCCGGCGCGTCGCTGGCGGCCGGTGGTGTTGCCGTTGCTGCCGCTGTTGCTGGCGACGCTGCGGCCGACGCACCGGTCTTGCCGATCTGCGTGAGGTTCAGACTGCCGTCTTCGCCGATCACGATGTCGCCGCGCGGCTGGTCGAGCAGCAGATCGGCGAGTTCGATGCGGGTGCCGCCGGGGCCGGTGGCGAATTTCAAGTCCTGCGACGACAGCTCGGC
Source organism: Betaproteobacteria bacterium (assembly GCA_027492485.1). Classification (GTDB taxonomy): domain Bacteria; phylum Pseudomonadota; class Gammaproteobacteria; order Burkholderiales; family Casimicrobiaceae; genus Casimicrobium. Next base: position 132,179 of record JAPUER010000058.1, on the reverse strand, counting down.
CCACTGCGCGAACAGTTGCTGCGTCGACTGGTCGGTCATTTTCAGCTCGCGGATCGCCGCCTTGCCGGCAAAGTGCAGTTGTTCTCTGGTTTTCGCAGCGTTGGCGGCGTTACCTAGCGAAAGCTTGCCGCTGAGGCCGGCTTCGCCACTGTCGAGCGACAGCCGGGTGCTGTTGCCGAGATAGGGCGAAAACGCGGCCAGCACCAAGCGTTCGATGCCGAGATCGATGTCGCCCTGTTGCTGCCGCAGATCGTAGCGCGCCTTCGCTTGCAGGCTGCCGCCGCTTTGCAGCGTGGCGCGGGCGCTGGCGACGAGCGGCTTGCCGCCGGCAGCCGCATTCAGTTCGATACGCTCGGTGTTGACCGCGATGGCATCCAGCAGGTGCGTCTGCGACTTCGGCAACGTGCTGTCGAGCAGCGTGACGCGACCGTTGGCGAGCGCCACGCCGGCAATCGAGATGGCCGGTCCGCCGCTCGCGGGCGTCGCCGCGGCGCCGGTACTGGCCGGCTGCGGCGCCGCTGGTGCCAGGCGGCGGGCGAGGTCGAGGCCGTCACGGTCGAGCGCGAGATTGACCGCCGGCGCCAGCACGTCGATTTTCGGCAGCTCGATCTTCGGCCCGGTCAGCGCCGTGTCGAACGGAGCGGCGCGAACTTCCTTCACCGCCAGCCACGGTGCCGCCGCGTCGCCATCGCGCAGCGTGACGTCGGTGACGGCCAGGCGCCGCCCGGAAAGGCGCACCGCCGTCGGTTCCGCCAGTTCGGCGCTGGCGCCGAGCGAGGCCGCCAGCGTCAGCGCCGCCCGCTGCGGCGTGACGAAAGATTCGTCGAGCATGCCGAGGCGGGCGCCGTCGGTCGCCAGTTCGCCCAGCGTCAGGCGCCACGGCGTTGCCGGCGTCGCGGCCGTGGGCGGCGTGGCGGGCTTGGTCGCCGTTGTTGTCGCAGCCGCCGTCGCCGCTGCTGGCGAAGCGTTTGCTACGCCCGCAGCGGTGCCCGCCGCGAACGGCATCGCCAGTGCGCCGTCGCGCCGCCGCAACAGGTTCGCGCGCAGGCCATCGACGCGCACCTGCGGCACCTCGACGCGACGCGCGCCAACGTCGACGCTCAGCGGCGTCGGCGTGGCAAGCTGCGCGATCGCAAGCAGGGGCTCTTTCTGGCCCGCCGCGGTCAGCTGTACGCCGCCGAGGTTGATCTGCAGCGGCAGCACGGCAAACAGTTGCTGCTCGCGGCCGTCGATGCGGGTTTTGGCCCAGGACGCCGAGAGCGGCGCGATGCGCAGCGACTGCACCGCCGCCGCGTCGCCGCCCTGGGTCGCGCGCAGGGCGTTGACTTCGAGCACGCCACCGCCGATGCCGGCCGCCGCGACGTCGGTGCCGAAAGCGGCGCTGTAGCTGGCGCGCAGCGCGGCGGTGCCCTCCAGCGCGACCGGCAGCGCGACGCCGGCCAGCGCCGCCGCACGCGCCAGCGGCAGATTGCTGACGGTCAGCTCGCCGGAGCTTTCGATCGGGTTGAGACCGACGCGACCCTGCCAGTGCACGCGCGTCTGGTCGTTGAGCAACGCCTCCAGCGAGTAGTCGCCGCGATCGCGCGGCAGCGTCGACAGTTTTTCGATGGCGAACGACAGCGGCGTCAGCGTCAGGCGGTCGCGTCCGGCTTCGGCACGTTCGTCGACCAGGCGCACGCTGCCATCGTTGACCGCGATGTTGTGCAACACCACGCGCGGCACCGTGGTGCTCGGCGGCGCGTCCGATTTCGGCAGCGCATCGAGGAAACGCTGCCAGTCGAGGTTGCCGTCGCGGCCGATGCGGGCATTGATTGCCGGCCGCGTGAGCAGCAGTCGATCGGCCGTCCACGCCATGTTCAGCAACGACGCCCAGGCGCCGCGGAATTCCAGCGCGCCGAGGCTGGCCAGCGTGTTGCCGCCGTCCTTCAGCGCCACGTCGCTGGCGGTAAGCCGCAAGGTGAACGGGTTGAACGACGCCTGACCGACGCGCAGTTCGCGGCCGGTCTTGTCCTTGATCCAGGCCGGCGCGGTGGATTGCAGTAGATGCGGAACGGTGAACGCCAACTGGCCGAGCAGCAGCAGAACGACGGCCAGCGCGATCAGGGCGATGAAGCGCAGCCGCCGCCAGTTGCGGCGGGGCGCGGGGTCTGCTGTGGCAGGGGTGACGGAAGCGGCGGGAGGGACAGCGGAAGCCATGCCCTCATTGTTGCAAAAGGGCCCCGCGCAGCGGGTGAACTTGCCGTTCGTGTTGGCGATCGACCGTGGCCGACCGGGCCGACAAGCTTGCGCCGTCGACCGCGTCTCCGGTCAGGGCAACAGCTTTCTGGAAACTGATCCGGGAAGCCCCATCGCACAGGGGATGCGGCGAGGTTCAGGTGTAAAAATACCCCAAGTCGACATTGTAATTTTTAGGCCGTTAACCCATATGGAACGCCGCGCAGAGCAAGAAAGCTGCTGCGCCGACTCGTGGTCAGAGGCTGGCCGCCGCGCTGCCCATGCGCGCGCGATACCACTCGTGAAAGTGCTGCATGCCGTCTTCCATCGGGCTTTGGTACGGGCCGACCTCGACACGACCCTCGTTCCACAGCGCACGACGGCCGCTGTCCATGCGCACGCCGATCTCGTCGTCCTCGACGCAGGTCTCCATATAGGCCGCCTGCTGCGCCGCGATGAAATCGGGCTCGAACAGCGCCACTTCCTCGGGGTAGTAGAACTCCACCACGTTGATCGTCTTGCCGACCGTTTGCGGCCACAGCGAGGACACCACCAGCGTGTGCGGATACCACTCCACCGTGATGTTGGGGTAGTAGGTCAACCAGATCGCGCCGTGTTCCGGCGGCACGCCACCGCGGAACTGCGTCACCTGCTCGTGCCAGCGCTTGTAGGTCGGCGAGCCCGGCTTGTCGAAGCCGCGCGAGAGGCCGACGGTCTGCACCGAAAACTCGTCGCCCCACTCCCACGCCAGATCGTCGCAGGTGACGAACTGGCCGAGTCCGGGGTGAAACGGGCCGACGTGGTAGTCCTCGAGATACACCTCGACGAAGGTCTTCCAGTTGTAGTCGCAGTCGTGCACCACGGTGCGGTTGAACACGTAGCCGGAAAAGTCGAGCGCCTGCCGCGTCTGCGCCGACAGCGCGGCGAGATCGACCAGCGGGTCGCGCGGGCCGTCGAACAGCAGCCCGTTCCACGCTTTCAGGCCCTTGTTCTGCAGATTCAGCGCGGGGTTGCACGGAAAGTGCGGCGCGCCGACCAGCTCGCCCTCGGCGGAATAGGTCCAGCGATGCAGCGGGCAGACCACGTTGCCGCCGTTCTCCGCCAGCGTGCCGCGGCCGTCGAGCATGATCGCCTGGCGGTGGCGGCAGACGTTGGAGATCATGTTGACGCCGGCCTCGCTGCGGGTCAGCGCATGGGCGTTGTTGCGGCTGGCGAGCACGGCGTAGTCGCCGACGTTCGGCACCATCAGCTCATGGCCGGCGTAACCGGGCGCCCGCGCGAACAGCAGCTCGCGCTCGCGGGCCAGCAAGGCCTCGTCGAAGTAGGCGGCGGGAGGAAGTTGTGAAACCGGCGCGGACAGTTCCGCGGCGGCAAGAAGGCGGCTCATCGCAAACCTTTCCAGTCACAGGAGTTAACCCAACACAAACCAGGTGCAATGATGGCCAACTACGATGACCGTGGGACCGCACCCAACCCTTGCTAAGTCAACCTCTGCCCTGGGGGCCGGAGGCTGCATCGTCAAACGCCCGCATTATCCCATGTTTGCCGGCCCGGCGCCCCGGCGGCGGCGTGGCTGCCGGCTGTAAGGTTTATGCTGCCGGCGACACCTAAAGAGGCGGCGGCGCTACGCTCGCCGTGCCCCGCACCCGGAGTTTGCATGATGCGTTCGCGCCCGCTTGCCGTTTTCGCCACCTGCGCCCTGTCGGCGCTGCTGGCCGTGCCCGCGGCGGCTGCGCCGACGCTGAAGGAAGGCGCCTATCGCATCGACTGGAACCGCAAGCTGCGCGATCTTTGCGTCGATGCCTACAGCAGCGAGGATCTGTCGGCGCGCGACTGGCAGGGCGTCATGGCGGCGCAGGGCATCGTCTGCACGCTGGCCGACGTGCGCGAAGGCAAACGCGAGGCGAGCTGGCGCGGGGCATGCTCGCAGCCCGGCATGGGGCGGGTTTTTCGTATCGACTATCAGATCAGCGTCAAGGTCAAGGCCGACGGCAGTTTCGACATTCTGACCGTGCTTTCCGGCGATCAGCAGGCCCGCATCCCCATCCACGGCGAACCGCTGGCGGGCGCCGCCGCAGCCTGTACGCCGGAGCAGGCGTTCTTCCGTCCCTGGCAGTAGGGCTTTCGCTCCACCGCCGTGGCCGGCGGGTGCCTCGTAAAATCGTTCGTTTACGTTTCGCGCCCCATTGAGCCGCCACGTCATGGCCAAAGCCGCCCCGAAAACCTTTGAAGCCGCGCTAGAAGAGCTGGAAAAGCTGGTCGCCGACCTCGAAAACGGCAATCTGCCGCTGGCGGATTCGCTGGCGGCCTACAAGCGCGGCGCCGAGCTTCTGAAATACGCCCAGGGCGAACTCGCCCAGGTCGAGCAGCAGGTGCGCATTCTCGAAGGCGATGTGCTCAAACCGTTCAAGCCCGAGTAGTCGTCCGCAATGAGCAGTACCGGCCTCGATCGATGGAGTAGCGCGCACCGCGAGCGCGCGGAGGCGGCGCTGGCGCGCTGGGTGCCGGCGGGCGAACTCGCCTCCGGGCGCCTGCTCGAAGCGATGCGCTACAGCGCCCTCGGCGGCGGCAAGCGGCTGCGCGCGCTGCTCGCCTACGCCAGCGCCGAGGCAATCGGCGCCACTGCCGAACTGGCCGACCACGCCGCCGCCGCCGTCGAAATGATCCACGCCTATTCGCTGATCCACGACGATCTGCCCTGCATGGACGACGACGATCTGCGCCGTGGCAAAGCGACCAATCACATCGCATTCGGCGAGGCCACCGCGATGCTCGCCGGCGATGCCATGCAGCCGCTCGCCTTCGCTGTGCTGCTGGCGGCGCCGGCCGCGGCGGCGGGCATCGTGGCGGCGGCGCACGAGCTGGCCGAAGCCTCCGGCGCCTACGGCATGGCCGGCGGTCAGGCGATCGATCTGGCCAACGTCGGCAAGCCGATGACGCAGGCGGCGCTGGAAGAGATGCACGCACTGAAGACCGGCGCCATGTTCGAGGCGGCCGTCATCCTGCCGGCGCTGCTGGCGGAGGAAGATGCCAGCACCATCGCCGCGTTGTCGCGCTATGCGCAGACCATCGGCCTCGTCTTCCAGGTGGTCGACGACGTGCTCGACGCCACCGCCGACAGCGCCACGCTTGGCAAGACGGCCGGCAAGGATGCCGCCAACGACAAGCCCACCTTCGTCTCGCTGATGGGCATCGACGCCGCACGCGCCTACGCCGGGCGGCTGACCGCCGAGGCAGTGGCCGCGCTGCCGCCCCACCTCAATACCGAACGCCTCGCCGCGCTGGCCCACGCGATGGCAGCGCGCAGCGCGTAACCGGAACTGCCAATCATGTCCCTGCTCGAAACCATCAACCAGCCGGCGGCCCTGCGCGGTCTGCAGCAAAGCGAACTGGGCGGCCTCTGCGACGAGCTGCGCGCCTTCGTGCTCGACTCGGTGTCGAAGACCGGCGGCCATCTGTCGTCCAATCTCGGCGTCGTCGAGCTGACCGTGGCGCTGCATTACTGCTACGACACGCCGCACGACCGGCTGGTGTGGGACGTCGGCCACCAGTGCTATCCGCACAAGGTGCTGACCGGGCGCCGCGAACGCATGAACACGCTGCGCCAGTGGCAGGGGTTGGCCGGGTTTCCGAAGCGCGACGAGAGCGAGTACGACACCTTCGGCGTCGCCCATTCGTCGACCAGCATTTCCGCCGCGCTCGGCATGGCGGTCGCCGCCAAGGCGAAGGGCGAGCAGCGGCGCGTGGTGGCCATCATCGGCGACGGTGCGATGACCGCCGGCATGGCCTTCGAGGCGCTCAACAACGCTGGCGCGATGGACGCCAACCTGCTGGTGATCCTGAACGACAACGAGATGTCGATCAGCGAGCCGGTGGGCGCGCTGAACAATTATCTGGCGCGCCTGCTGGCGTCGAAGACCTACGGCGCCGTGCGCCGCATGGGCAAGAACATGCTCTCCGCCATTCCACCGGTGTCGCGCTTCGCGCGGCGCTGGGAGGAGCACACCAAGGGCATGGTGCTGCCCGGCACCATGTGGGAGGAGTTCGGCTTCAACTACATCGGCCCCATCGACGGCCATGACGTGAACCTGCTAGTCGACACCCTGAACAAGGTGAAGGACCGCAGCGGGCCGCAGTTCCTGCACGTCGTCACCCGCAAGGGCGCCGGCTACGGGCGCGCCGAGGACGACCCGATCCTCTATCACGGCGTGCCCAAGTTCGACCACGTCTCCGGCATCCCGGCGGCGCCGGCAGTGGTGCCGAAGAAAACCTATTCCGACATCTTCGGCGACTGGCTGTGCGACACCGCCGCCGGCGACGACAAGCTGGTCGCCATCACGCCGGCGATGCGCGAAGGCTCGGGCATGGTGCGCTATTCGAAGGAATTCCCGGACCGCTACTTCGACGTCGGCATCGCCGAGCAGCACAGCGTCACCTTCGCGGCCGGCCTGGCCTGCGAGGGCCTGAAGCCGGTGGTGGCGATCTATTCCACCTTTTTGCAGCGCGCCTACGACCAGCTGGTGCACGACGTGGTGCTGCAGAACCTGCCGGTGCTGTTCGCCATCGACCGCGCCGGGCTGGTCGGCGCCGACGGCCCGACGCATGCCGGCAGCTTCGACGTCGCCTTCCTGCGCTGCCTGCCGAACATGACCATCATGAGCGCGTCGAGCGCCGCCGAATGCCGCGCGATGCTGTCGCACGGCGTCGCACTCGCCGCGCCCGCCGCCGTGCGCTATCCGCGCGGCGCCGCGCACGGCGCCGCGGATGCGGCCATCGCGCCGCTGGAACACGGCAAGGGCGTCGTCGCCCGCAAGGCCGGCGGCAGCGCCGGGGCCAAGGGCCGCATCGCTGTCCTCGCCTGGGGCTCGATGCTGCATCCGGCGCTGGCGGCGGCCGACAAGCTGGACGCCACGGTCGCCAACATGCGCTTCGTCAAGCCGCTCGACGAAGCGCTGCTGCGCGAGCTGGCCGCGACGCACGATCTGCTGGTGACGGTGGAGGAAGCCGCGCTGCCCGGCAGCGCCGGCGGCGCAGTGGCGGAATATCTCGCCGGCGCCGGCTTCGACAATCGCGTGCTGATGCTGGGTCTGCCCGACCGTTTCATCGATCAGGGCGACCCGGCGATTCTGCTCGCCTCGGTCGGGCTCGACGCCGCCGGCATCGAGCGCAGCATTCGCGCCGCGATCGCGGGCGCCGACGCCAAAGCCGCGGCCTGACGGCAAGCAGCTTTTCTTGTCAAACGCCGTCCGTATAAGGCGTAGACCGAAGAATTCCGCTTTGTCGACTATACCGATTTCAAGGCGTGAGCCCAGATCAAATGGGACTTTGCTCGGAAAGCTGTTGCCGATTTGAACGCAGATCGGCGAGGTAGTCGAGCCCGGCAATCGCCCGCACGCCGTACCAACTGGTCATTTCGCCGTCGATCAGCGCGACCGGTTGCGTCAGTTGTCGTTCGTTGCGCAGCGCCGCGACGTGCTCGTCGTCGAACAGATAAGGCTCGGTGGACAGCAACACCCGATCCGCGTGCTGCCAGACGCTGTCGTTCGCTGCGATCTCGGGGTAGCGCTTCTCTGCCTGCAACGGCAAGGTCTTCCAGCCCACTGTGGCGAGCATCGCGCTGACGTAGGTATCGCGCGCGACGGTCATCCACGGGTTCTTCCAGATCAGATAGAGCACCGATTCGCTCGCCCGCGACGCGCCCACGGCACGGGCACGCGTCAGCGCGTCGGCCAGCCGGCGGGCGAGCGTGAGCGCGGCGTCGTCCACGCTGAAGATATGGCCGAGCAGCGCAAATAGCGTGGCGTTGTCCTCCGGCAGCAGCGGATGGGTGACGACCAGGTTGGGCACCACGCGGCGCAGATGATCGACCGTGTCCTTGCGGTTTTCGTCGATGTTGACGATGACGTGGGTGGGTTCGGTGGCGATCAGTTTCGCCACATTGACGTCCTTGGTGCCGCCGACCTTGGGCACCTCGCGCACGCCCTCTGCGGGATGGATGCAGAAACCGGTGCGCGCCACTACGCGGTCGCCCAGCCCGAGCGCGAACAGCGTCTCGGTGATCGAGGGCACCAGGCAGGCGATGCGCAGCCGTTCGGGCGAGTGAAAGCGCGCGTGGCGCAAGCCAATGGCGTCGGGCAGATGGGTCATGGCTCGCACGTGGGGGCGGCCCGGCAAAGCAAAACCCCGAAAAGCAAAAGGCCGCCGGTTGCTATCGGCGGCCCTTGCAGCGGAGCGCGGCGCAGCGGCCTACTTCTTGTTGCGTTCGGCGCGTGCCTTGGCGATCAGGAAGTCGAGCAATGACGGCGCCTGCCGGTGCGCCACCGGTCCCATCCCTTCGGTGGTTGGTTGCAGTTTGAATTTGCCGTCAACGAACAACGTCGGCACGCCGTCAACGCGAAACGCCTGGGCCAGCGTCCGCGCCCGATTCATCTTGCCGCTGACCGCAAACGAATTCCACGCCTCCCGTACTTTCGCGGCGTCGAGACCGTTTCCGGCGCCCCACTCGATGAATACCTTCTCGTCGTAAAGCTTGACGCCACGGGCGTGAACCGCGTGAAACACTTTGCCGGCAAGATCCGCGCGGCCGATCGCCTCCAGCGTGAAATGAAGCTTCGCCAGGTTCACCCAAGGCGGATGAAACAACACGGGCACGCGGCGAAAACTCACATCGGCGGGCAATTGGCGTAGCCACGGGCCGAGAAACTCCTCAAGATCATTGCAATGCGGGCAACCGTAGCTGAAAAATTCCAGCACCTCGATCCCGCTACCGGGCTCAATCGGTTGCGGCGCTGCCAGCCGCAGGAAGTCACGCCCTTCCTGCCAGGCCGTCTGCGCGTTGGCAGAGGACAACATCGGCAGCGCGGCCAGCACGCCAAGCAGTTCGCGTCGCGTCAACATGACTTTGCTCTGATCGGGATAAGGAAAGGGCCGCGCTCGCGGGCGGCCCCGGTTGGTCGTCGAAGGGACGATTGTTCTTCCTGCTTACTTCTTGTTGCGCTCGGCGCGTGCCTTGGCGATCAGGAAGTCGAGCGCGGCGGGTACGTCCTTGTGCTGGCCCTTGAGCAGGTGCGGTTGCAGCTTGAACTTGCCGTCGATGAACAGCATCGGCACGCTGTCGACCTGATAGTTGCCGGCCAGCGTCTTGGCGCGGTTCATCTTGCTGTTGACGGCGAACGAACCCCACATCTCCTGCACCTTCTTGGCGTCGAGACCGTTGCTGGCCGCCCAATCGAAGAAGACCTTTTCTTCATGAAACTTGACGCCGGCGCCGTGCAGCGACGCGAACACCTTGGCCGACAAATCCTCGCGACCGAGACCTTCCAGCGTGTAGTAAATCTTGCCCAAATTCACCCAGGCCGGCTGGAACACCACCGGGACGCGCTTGAAGCTGACATCGGCCGGCACTTTCTTGGTCCAGGGTCCAAGGTATTCCTCGAGGTCCTTGCAGTGCGGGCAGCCGTAACTGAAAAACTCGATGACTTCGATCTTGGCGCCGGACTCGACGGCCTGCGGCTGCTTGAGACGCAGGAAGTCTTTGCCTTCGGCGAGTTGCTCCTGCGCACCGGCGGTGAACGAGGCGGCCATCAAGCCCAGTGCCAGCCATTTGAGGGATTTGACCCAGCGAACCATGATTTCTCCGTGCTTTCGATGTTGTTTGTTTGACTAACCGTTGCCTGTGACTAACGGACGCGGCGTTTGGTTCGCCGACAGCGCGTTGCCATGACGGGCGGCGGTCAGGGCTTGACCACCGTGACTTCGATGCCCTGCCGCGCCAGATCGCCGCGCACCTTGCCGGCTTCGTCCGGGTCGCGGTAGGGGCCGACGCGAACGCGATGGACGGTGCCCTTGTCCGGCACGTCGGCCGATTCGATCTTCGCTTCGTAACCCAGCATGGCGAAGCGGGCGCGCTGATTTTCGGCGTCCTGCTTGTTGGCGTAAGCGCCCACTTGCAACCACAGCCGCCCCCGCGGCTCGGCGCTCGGCGACGGCTCGGGATCGCTTGGCTTGGCTGGCGCCTTGGTCGCCGCAGGCGGCGTTGCTGCCGCGGTCGCCGCCGGCGGATTGCCCGACGCGGTGCCCGGCTGCACGATGCGCTCGGCATCGGGCTTGTTTTCGTCTTTCGCCAGCGCGCCGGTCTGGCCGGTCGGCTTGGCCTCGGTCTTCGCCTCGGATTTCGGGCGGATCGGGTCGAGCTTGGGCAGCGGCGTCGATTCTGCGCGGAACGGCGAGGCGCTGTAAATCCAGATCGCCAGCACCCCCGCCACCACCAGCCCGACCACAAAGCCGATCAGGCCGCCAAAGAGGAATGTCGCGGTTTTATTCTGCGGGGAGGTATCCACGGCGCTGATTCTTACATTTTCTCGGGCGCCGAGACGCCGAGCAGTTGCAGGCCGTTTTTCAGCACGCGGGCGGTCGCCGCCGCCAGCGCGGTGCGCGCGGCGCGCAACGCCGGGTCATCGACGCGGATGCGCTCGGCGGCGTAGTAGCCGTGGAACGCGGCCGCCACTTCACGCAGGTAGTACGGCAGCAAATGCGGCGCCAGATCGCGCGCCGCGGTTGCCAGCAACGCGGGGTAATCGGCCAGCTTGCTCGCCAGCGCCTCGGCTTTTTCGTGCGTCAGCAGCGCCAGATCGGCGGCGCGCAGGGCGTCGTCGCCGACCGCCGCCTCGCGCAACACCGAGCAGATGCGTGCATGCGCGTACTGCACGTAGTAGACCGGGTTTTCCTCGCTCTGCGACAGCGCGAGGTCGATGTCGAAGGTGAATTCGCTGTCCGCCTTGCGCGAGACGAGGAAGAAGCGCACGGCGTCGCGGCCGACCCATTCGATCAGTTCGCCGAGCGTGATGTAGCTGCCGGCGCGCTTGCTGATCTTCACCTCCTCGCCGCCGCGCATCACGCGCACCATGCTGTGCAGCAGGTAGTCCGGGTAGCCCTGCGGAATGCCCGAGCCGGACATCGGCGGTTGTACATCGTTGAGCGCCTGCAGCCCCGCGCGCACGCGGGCGATGGTGCCGTGGTGATCGGTGCCCTGGATGTTCACCACCTTGCTGAAGCCGCGCTCCCACTTGCTGACGTGATAAGCAACGTCGGGCACGAAATAGGTGTAGCCGCCGGTCGCCTTCTTCATGACGCGATCCTTGTCGTCGCCGAAGTCGGTGGTCCTGAGCCACAGCGCGCCGTCCTGCTCGAAGGTGTGGCCCGAAGCCTTGAGGCCGGCCACGGTCTTGTCGACACGGCCGTCGGTGTAGAGCGAGCTTTCGAGGTAGTAGCAGTCGAACTGCTTCACGCCGAAGGCCGTAAGGTCGCGATCCTGCTCGACCCGCAGCACCTCCACCGCGTAGCGGCGGATGGCGTCGAGGTCGTTCACGTCGCCGCCGCGTTCCAGATACGCCTTGCCGATCTCGACGATGTAGTCGCCGCGGTAGCCGTCTTCCGGCCACAGCGCGCTGCCCGGCTCCACGCCCATCGCGCGCAGTTGCACCGAGCGCGCGAGGTTGTCGATCTGGTTGCCGGCGTCGTTGTAATAGAACTCGCGGTACACCGCACAGCCCTGCGTTGCGAGCAGGTTGCACAGCGTGTCGCCGAGTGCGGCCTGACGCGCGTGCCCGGTGTGCAGCGGCCCGGTCGGGTTGGCCGAGACGAATTCCACCATCACTTTTTCGCCGGCGCGGCCAGCGCTGCGACCGAAGGCGTCGCCCAGGCGGATGGCGTCGGCCACCGCCGAGAACTTGGCGGCCGGGTTCAGCCGGATGTTGATGAAGCCCGGCCCGGCGATGGCGATGTCGCCGACCATCGGGCTCGGGCTGGCGTCCAGCGCGGCCTTCAGCAGCGTGGCGACCTCGCGCGGGTTCTTGCCCAGCGGCTTCGCCATTTGCAGCGCGATGTTGGTCGCCCAGTCGCCGTGTTCGGCCTGTTTCGGCCGCTCCAGCGCCGGCACCGCCGTAGCGGACAGCCCCGCCGCGCGAATGGCGGCGGTCAGCCATTCGATCAATTGTTCTTTTTGCATAGCCGCAATTATCCCAAGCGGCGGCGGGCGGGCGCGTTGGCGCCGGCGCCGGGCGCTTGCGGGTTGCCGATGATGATTAGCGGCTTTTTAGTGGAAGGCTCATTCCATAGGGGCAAGCAGCACTATTTTTGCAAAAGTCGACTTCTTGACAAATAGGCGATTTTTCCCAATTTACATGCGGCTTTCGATGAAAAGACATACGCTGGAATCGCCTCGGGCGTCATCCCGGCGCAGGGATCACGAGTGAGGGGTAGGCGACAAGTGGCAGCGGGCTTGCCCGCGAATGCCACTACGTCGATGCCGTCTTGCGAGTGCCGCTCATCGCGGGCAAGCCCGCTCCTACCAGCGTCCGCTCGCGCAGCGCGCGCAGGAACGCCCGCACCTCGTCGCCGGCGCGCTGCGGCTCCTTCCAGTATTCGCTGCAATCGCTCTTGCGGCCGAGCAGCTTCATGTTGATCAGCTCGCGGCGCAGCGTGGCGTGGTCGCCATAAGTCGCCCAGGTGTTGATCACGGCGTTCACCTCGCGCTCGCTGTAGCTGCGGCGCGCGTCAAAGCGTTGCCACAGCGCCCACAGCGCGATGCGCTGCACGGCGAACTTGTTGGGCCAGCGCGTCAGGCGGCCGCGTTCGTCGAACTGCGTCAGCGCCTTCGCTGCGTGCGTGCTCAGCGTGGCGTCGAACGCGGATGCCGGCGTCGCACCGACCGGCGGCAACAGCGGCCGTGCCCCCGGTGTGAGCGCCGCCGCGCGCAGCGCCTGATAGTTGCGATGCCCGGCTGCGCGCGCCAGCCAGTTCAGCAACTGCACATGCGAGGGCATCGTCGCCGCTTTCGCGAACGGCTCGAACTGATCGCGCAACGCTTTCGCCAGCGTGCTCAGGTTTTCGACGTAATAGGCAACGGCGCGGTCGTCGGCCTTGGCGCGGGCGCGGGCCTTCGCCGGCGCGGCGTCGGTTGCGTGGGAGATAGCGGCATCCGCCGCCGGATTGAGAGTGGACATGAGTGAGCCTGCCTTTCAGGAATTGAAATCGGCCAGGACGATGGAACGCTGGGAGCCCCCCTTCCAGCACGACCCGGCGCAGCAAAGCGTCAAACAGTCAGTGCAGAAAACGATCGGCGCCGAAATTGCGAACAACGCAACAAACGGTCAGTGAACGATCGGCAGGTTTAGCAAAGCCGAAGCGGTGCTTCAGCCGGGAAGGTGGGGGTTACCTGCCGCCCCGGCGCAATTTTTCGCGTGAACGGGGGTGGGGGTGGGGGCTTGCCCGCTACGGCCGCTTTTCGGGGGCAAGCCCGCTCCAACAACGCGGCAACCCGGCACGTTGGTTAGTGGTGATCCTGTCGACGCACGAACGGCGACGCTACACCGCCGTCCACACCCCGTTCGCCGCATGCGACGCAATGCAGGCCTCGATGAAGCGCATGCTCTCGACGCCATCCTCAATCGTCGGAAAGTTCACCTGCGTGAGCGGCGTGCCCGCGTTGCGCGCGTGGATCGCTTCGGCCGCTTCGCGGTAGAGGTTGGCGAAGGCTTCGAGCAGGCCTTCGGGGTGGCCGCGCGGCGTGCGGCTCAGCTTGACGATGGGCGGCGGCAGACCTGGGTCGCCGCGGCCGATAGTGCGCGCGGGCTCGCCTTCGAGGTTGAGTTGCAGATAGCCCGAGTTGCGGTGCGACCAGTCGAGATGGCCGCGCTCGCCGTAGACGCGCAGACGGATGTCGTTCTCGCTGCCCGCCGCGGCCTGCGTGATCGCGTATTGCCCGCGTGCGCCGCCCGCGAAACGCAGGCTGGCGAGCAAGGTGTCGGTGACGGTGCGGCCCGGCATCAGCGCGCCGACGTCGGCGCTGACGGCTTCGATCGCGACGCCCGACACATTGCACGCCAGATGCTGCGCGTGGCAGCCGATGGCGGAGAACACCAGCGCCAGGCCGCTGCGCGAGGCGTCGAACTTCCAGCGCTGGCTGTCGGTCATGGCGCCCTGCTCGATGGGCCTGGCGAGGCCGCTCTGGATGTATTCCACCTGCACAAAGCGCACGGCACCAATCGCGCCGTCGGCGATCAGCTGCTTCGCGTGCCGCGTCATCGGGTACGCCGAATAGCCATGCGTCACACAGAACACACGCTGCTTCGCTCGCGCACGCGCCGCGAGATCGCGCGCCTCGGCTGCCGTTGTGCTCACCGGCTTGTCGCCGATCACGTCGAGGCCGGCATCGAGCGCCATCGCGGCGTAGGGATAATGGGTATCGTTCGGCGACATGATGGCGACGGCGTCGATGCCGTCGGCACGCTGCTTCTCGGCGGCGATCATTTGCGCCAGATCGGCATAGCCGCGTGCGGGATCGAGCCCCAGCGCCCCAGCCGCCTCACGCGAACGCTCCGCCTTTGACGAGAACACACCCGCCACGACCTGCCAGCAACCATCGAACTGCGCAGCACGGCGATGCTGGCCGCCGATCCATGAGGCGGGGCCGCCGCCTAGGAGGGCGAGGCGGAGGGGGCGAGTGGGAGTATTCATGGCGCGTAACGTGCGAACCGAATGCTGTAACTATGCATGTTTGTTGTCGCGCGTCGAATGCCGACGTTCCATGAGTGGAACTGTTGCAACGACCGCCGATGACGCCGTACTACCAATGCGCGTTGCGCACTCGAATGCGCACGTTGATAGGAGCGCAGAAACCCGGCTGCGAGCATCCGGGCTACGATACAACGATACAGTTAAACCACTATCTGGAGCACTGATGCGATGACCATACGGCAAGGAGCCATCATATTCGTTTGCGTGCTGCTCACAGGCTGCTCCGCCGCGCTGCTCTCAGCTACAACCACAAGCGCCGAGGACCTTCTTCCAAGAGGAGCGACACGCGAGATTGTCCGCGCAAAGTTGGGCAACGCTCTTTCCGCGGAGCCGATACCTGAGTCGCATAGCATTTCGCATATCAAAACTTACGAGAGAAACTCATATATCTTGGTGAGGCGGGTTGTAACTCGCACTCCAAATAGCTACAAAGACGATTGGCCAGTGATAACTTGGTCAACGCGCGAAACATACCGTTTCCGAGGAGCTATTCGTGGCGGGCATGATGCAGGCGAATCTGCGAGCTTGGCGTTGATGACAGCCGGCGTCAGCGAACTGCTTACAGTGCCGGCCAACGCGACTGCCTCACGAGAACGCGAGTACCTGATTACGGTTTGGTATGACCAGTCCGGTAGTGTGGTTGGGTTCAACTGGAAGACCGTCCCTATCAGCTCTAAGCAATAGCCGCGTAGCCCGGATGCTTGCATCCGGGGCCTCGTACGTCAATCGCGAAGCGATCAAGTATCGCCCGACGGGTCCCCATTGATTCGCCCCGAGGAGCGGAGTGTTTCGCGGCCGTAGATGCGTTCCCGGCGCACACTTGACCGAATCGCTCCTATGGTCGCGATTCGTCCCGCGAAACGCGAGCACCGGAGGAAACAGGCGAATCGTTGGGGTCGCCTTTTTGGGTTACCTTTTTGGCGAAGCGAAAAGGTAACTGCCCGCGCGGCATGAGCGCGTTGGTGGCAAAGATCAATCTTCATTGACCATCACCCTCTCCCTAGCCCTCTCCCCTCAAGGGAGAGGGAAGAAGCGCTACGCCGCCTGCTCCAGCTTCAACCCGGCATGCTCGCGCAGCGGATGGAACTGGATCTTCGGGTGCCGTTCCTGTGTCAGGCGCAGGTCGTAATTCGACGTGAGCAAATAGGCCAGCGTGTCGGCCGCGTCGTAGGCGAGCTTGGCCGCGTTGTAGTCCATGAATTTCTTCATCTCGACCGGGTCGTCGCAGGTGACCCAGCGGGCGCCGACGAACTGGCTGCCCTTGAGCGCGATCTCGGCCTTGTATTCGGTCGACAGCCGATGCTGTACGACTTCGAATTGCAGTTGGCCCACCGCGCCAAGCAGCATCAACGAGCCGAGTTGCGGCTTGAATACCTGAATCGCGCCCTCCTCGCCGAGCTGCGCGAGGCCCTGCTGCAACTGCTTGCTCTTGAGCGGATTCTTGAGCTCGACGGTCTGGAACAGCTCGGGCGCGAAGAACGGCAGGCCGGTGAACTGCAACGTGGCGCCATCGGTGATGGTGTCGCCGAGCTGCACGCCACCGTGGATGGTAAAGCCGATGATGTCGCCGGCGTAGGCCTCGTCGACGGCCTCGCGGCGCTGCGACAGGAAGGTGACGACGCTGGTCGGGCGCATCTCCTTGCCGCTGCGCACGACTTTTAGTTTCATGCCCGATTCGTACTTGCCGGAGCACACGCGCACGAAGGCGATGCGGTCGCGATGCTGCGGGTCCATGTTGGCCTGCACCTTGAACACGACGCCGGAAAAGCCTTCGGCGTCGGGCGCAATTTCGGTAAGCGTTCCATCGGCGTTGCTCGATGCGCGCGGATGCGGCGGCGGCGCCAGATCGACCAGCGCGTCGAGCACTTCCTGCACACCGAAATTGTTGACGGCGGAGCCGAAGAACACGGGCGTCTGCTTCGCTGCGAGGAAGGCCTCGCGGTCGAACGCGGGCGCGACACCCGCGAGCAGCTCGATGTTCGCCATCGCGTGCTCGAAATCGCTGCCGAAGCGGGCTTTGAGTGTCGCGGTGTCGGACAGCGGAATCTCCTCGGCCGCGGACGCCTCGACGGTGTCCTCGCCGGGGTTGAACACGCGCATCGTCTGCGTGCGCAGATTGATGATGCCGCCGAACGCCTTGCCCTGACCGACCGGCCAGGTCATCGGCACGCAGGGCATGCCGAGCTCGCTCTCGATCTCGTCGAGCAGCTCGATCGGGTCACGGCCTTCGCGGTCCATCTTGTTCACGAAAGTCATGATCGGCGTGTCGCGCTGGCGGCAGACCTCGATCAGGCGTTTGGTCTGCGCTTCCACGCCGTTGGCGGCGTCGATGACCATCAGCGCGCTGTCGACGGCGGTCAGCACGCGATAGGTGTCTTCCGAAAAGTCGCGGTGGCCGGGCGTGTCGAGCAGGTTGATCACGTGCTCGCGATAGAGCATCTGCATCACCGACGAGGCGACCGAGATGCCGCGCTGCTTTTCGATCTCCATCCAGTCCGAGGTCGCGTGGCGCGACGCCTTGCGCGCCTTGACGCTGCCGGCGACGTGAATGGCGCCCGAGAACAGCAAAAGCTTCTCGGTCAGCGTGGTTTTACCGGCGTCGGGGTGGGAAATGATGGCGAAAGTGCGGCGGCGCGCGACTTCGGCCGTGTGCGGCGTGGCGGTCACGGGAATGTCTGTAACGGCTGGAAACCCTTGATTTTACGGAACTTATAGGCGTTTTGCCGAGTCTTACCAGCAGGCCAGGGCGCTGCGGCCGTGATAGTCAGTCGTAATCATTTGTAACGCCGATGTCGTTTTGTCCGCCACGGCTGCGTCTAATCCGTTGACAAGCCATCGGGACAGCGTGCCCGAACCCGAACAAGGAGTTTTCTTATGAACAAGTTGATCGCTCTCGGTGCTGCGGTGCTCGCGGCCGTCGCCGCAACGGCAGCCAGCGCAGACGGTGGCAAGCATTTCAATCGCGGCCCGGTGGTCGTCGGCGGCGGTCATGCGCGTCCGGCCTATGTGGCGCCGGGGCCCGGGTACCGGCATGGCTACTGGCGTCAGGGTTACTGGTCGGGCGGACGCTGGATCGCGCCGGTGTTCATCGCGGCCGCCATTGGCGGCATCGCCTACGCGGCGACCGCGCCGGTTTATGCCGCGCCGACAGTCACTTACGTCGCACCGCCGGCCCCCGTGGCGTATGGCTATGCGAGCCCGATGGCCGTCAACGTGACTCCCGTGGCAAGCGAAGCCTTCGACTACGCTGACGTCGACCATGACGGCTTCATTTCGTATCAGGAAGCGGCGGCCTATCCGCATTGGCAGCGCAACTTCGGCTTCATGGACCGCAATCGCGACGGCTATTTGACGCGCGAAGAAGTCAGCGGCTGGCGCACGCACTGACCGTCGCGTCGGGCAGGCAATGACGATCAGGTCGGCTACGGTCAGAACAGCGCAGGTGTCTGCGCTGTTCGCCTTTGCGTTTGCGCTGTCGGTGCCGCTGTCGAGCTCGGCTGTGGGTGCTCCCGGCACGCCCGGTGTCGGCAAACGCCCGTTCACGCAGGCCGACAGCGACCACGACGGCGCCCTGAGCAAATCCGAAGCCTGCGCTGGCAGGACGCCGCGCATCTGCAAACGTTTTCACCTGATGGACCGCAATCAGGACGGCGTGGTAACCCGCGCCGAGGCGCGCGCCTACCAGCAGACGAAGCGCGTCGCCCGCGCCCCGGTGGCACCGGCCCCAAGCCGGTAACGGCGCCTGCTTCGACCGGTAGCGACGCTTACTTCGCCGCGCGCCGGTGGCACACCGCCGCCGCCAGTTCCGCCAGCAGCGGGCGCGTCTGTTCGAAGCTGATGCAGGCGTCGGTCACCGATACACCCCAGGCCAGCGGCTGGCCAGCCACGATGTCCTGCCGCCCTTCATGCAGGTGGCTTTCGATCATCACGCCCACCACGCGCCGGTCGCCGGACGCGATCTGCTTTGCCACCTCGCTGCCAACTTCGATCTGGCGGCGATGCTGCTTGCTGCTGTTGGCATGCGAAAGGTCGATCATCACTTGCGGCCGCAGTTTCGCCGCCGTCAGCGCGTCGCAGGCGGCCTGCACCGACGCGGCGTCGTAGTTGGGCGCCTTGCCGCCGCGCAGGATGACGTGGCAATCGCGGTTGCCGCGCGTCTCGAACACGGCCGCCTGGCCCATCTTGGTCATGCCCATGAAGGCGTGGCTGGCCTGCGCGGCGAGCACGGCGTCGGCGGCGATCTTGACGCTGCCGTCGGTGCCGTTCTTGAAGCCGACCGGGCAGGACAAACCGCTGGCAAGCTGACGGTGGCTCTGGCTCTCGGTGGTGCGGGCGCCAATCGCGCCCCAGGTGACGAGGTCGCTGATGAACTGCGGGCTCAACAGATCGAGAAACTCGGTGCCGACCGGCAGCCCGGCGGCGAGCACGTCGAGCAGCAGGCGCCGCGCCATCTCCAGCCCTTCGTTGATGGCGAAGCTGCCGTCGAGATGCGGGTCGTTGATGTAGCCCTTCCAACCGACGGTGGTGCGCGGCTTTTCGAAGTAGACGCGCATGACGACCAGCAGATCGGCGGCGTGGGCGTCGGCTTCGGCCTTGAGCAGACGGGCGTATTCCATCGCCTGATCGTGGTCGTGGATCGAGCAGGGGCCGACGATCGCCAGCAGGCGGTCGTCCTCGCCGTGCAGGATGCGCGAGATGGCGGCGCGGCTCGCTTCGACCAGCTGCTCGGCCGCTTCCGGCACCGGCAGTTTTTCCTCCAGCAAGGCCGGCGTGAGCAGCGGGCGCACGCGGGAGATGCGGGTGTCGTCGATGCGGGTGGTGTCGTGGGTGGCGGTCATGGCGGAGCGGCGCGGCCCAATGGCCGCGACGGGGTCAGGCGGTTAGTGATTGGTCAGGGCGGCACAGGTGATGGTCTGCTGCAGCACGTGCGAATCGTCGGGGCCGAGTTCGATCACGTCGTTGCCGCAGTTGGCGGCTTCCAGGCAGACGTAATGCTTCCAGCCGTCGCCGGGCAGATCGGCGAAGGTCTTGATCCACTCGCTGCCAGGGTTCCAGACCACCAGCGTCTTGCTGCCGCCGGTGGTTAGCGTGATTTTGCGTTGCGCCGCCGGATCGATCAGCTCGAAGCGGTTGCCGGCATTCATGTAGATGCGGTCGCTGCGGCCGGGGTCGCGCGGGCCGTGCAGCAGCCAGTCGCCGCTTTGCCGGTGTTCGTTGAAATCGTCGAACTTGTCGGCGTAGGTCAGGCCGTCGAGTCCGGTGACGCGGATGCGTTCGGCGTCGCCGACGCGGAAGTAGGTGTGCAGCGCCTGCGTGAAGCGTACCGTTTCGCTGCTCAGGTTGACCGTGGTCAGCGCCTGCTCCAGCGCGCGGCCGATGCGCATGGTCAGCATCAGGTTCATCGGCACCTCGCCGAACTCGGGCGGCGCCATCGCCAGCACGATCTCGCCGTCCGCGTTCTGCTGCGCATGCGTGACCTGCCACTGCGCGGTGCGCGCGAAACCGTGCATCGGCGCGTCGTCCGGTTGCCCCTGGCGGGCGAAATACGGCCAGCAGACGGGAATGCCGCCGCGGATCGGGTCCGGCGGGCGCTTGCTGACCGGCGACAGCCAGAGCACGTCGTCGAAGCCCTGCGGCGTCCACGACAGCACGTGGCCGCCGAACAGGCTGATCGCGGCGCGCGAGAACGGCGTGCTGATGAGCAGCGCCGGGAAGCCCTGAAATTCGCCGAAACGCAAGCCGGGAATAGTGGCGGTCATGTAAAGCAGCTTTCTGTTGAATGCCCCATTCAATCGGGGCTCAATACGAAAAATGGCATGAAGTCGACTTCACGTGATTTTCGGCTGCTGCCCCATTGCCACCGTCATTGCAGCCGAAAGCTGCTGGTTGCCGCGACCGATTTTCAGGAAATCCCGCCATCAACAATAAACGCTTGCCCGGAACAGCCGCGCGCATCGTCGCTGGCGAGGAACAATGCCATCGCGGTGACGTCCTCGGCGTCGAGCCGGAACTTGAGCGCCTGATGGTCGAGAAACTCCTGCTCCAGTTGCGGCGTCACCACCTGCGCCATCTGCTTGGCCGTGCGGATGGCGCCGGGCACGACGCAGTTGACGCGGATGTTGCGCCCGCCCAGCTCCTGCGCCAGCGTACGCGTGAGGCCGTGGATCGCCGCCTTGCTGGTGGTGTAGCTGACGAAGCCCGGCCGCCGGCGCATCCAGCTGACGCTGCCCATCATCAGGATGGCACCGCCGGCGGCGGAATCGGTCATCGCGCGGGCAGCGGCCTGGGCGCCGAACACCTGCGGACGCAGGTTGATGGCAAGGTTGTTGTCCCAGTAGTCCGGCGTCAGTTCGTCGAAGGCGTGGCGCACGTCGTTGGCGGCGTTGCCGATGTAGACGTCGAGGCGGCCCGCATGCGCCTTTGCCGCGGTGGCGATGGTCTCCTGCAATGCGGCCACGTCGCGGATGTCGCAATGCCAGTAACGCAGCCGCCCTTTCGCGTTGAGCCGCGCCCGTAGCGCGTTGGCAGCCTCGTCGTCGATGTCGAGAAAGCTCACCTGGCAGTCCTGCACGACGAAGGCCTCGACCAGCGTGGCGCCGATGCCGGTGGCGCCCCCGGTGACGAACACATGTTTGCCGCGCAGCGACGGGTAAAGATTGGCAAGCCGCATGATGGGGTGTTCCGTTCGGATTAACCGGCGAATCGGGGTTCGATGATGCCCGGCGCGTAGCGATCCGGCAAGCGGCAGGCGAACAGGCCGCCGGCGTAAGGATGCGCCGCAAGCTCGGCGTCGCTCATCCGGGTGCGCGCGGTGGTGATGTAGAGCGTGCGCAGATCGTCGCCGGCGAAGGTGCAGCAGGTGATGTTCGGGATCGGCAATTCGATCGTCGCCAGCAGCGCGCCCGCCGGCGAGATTTTCTCGACCCGGGCGCCGGCCATGATGGCGACGTAGACGTTGCCCTCGGCATCGACGCAGGCGCCGTCCGGGCGCCCGCTCTCCGGCCGGTAGCGGCGCAGCTCGCGGCGATTGCATGGCGTGCCGGTGGCGGCGTCGTAGTCGAACGCCCACAGTACGTGGTTGGTGGTATCGGCCAGCGTCATCGTGCGTCCATCGCCGGCGAAGGTGATGCCATTGGCGATGACGACCGGGTTGGCCTGGGCCGCAAAGCGGCCGTCGGCATCGAGCCGGTAGACGATGCCGCCGGCGCGATCGCGCGGCTCCCACATCGTGCCGGCCCAGAAGCGCCCGGCGCCATCGCAGCGGCCGTCGTTGAAGCGGGCCCGCGCCGGGTCATAGTCGGGGCCGGCGAGCAGTGTGAATTCGCCGCCGAAACGGTCGAGCCGGGCATAACCAGAGCGCATGCCGCAGATGAAGCCGCCGCGTTCGGCGAGCGCAAAGCAGCCCATCTCCTGCGCCAGCGCCAGCGCATCGTCACGGCCGCTTGCCGGGTCGTAGCGGTGCATCCGGCGGCCCGGAATGTCGATCCAGTAGATCAGCTTCGCCCGCTCGTCCCAGCGAATACATTCGCCCAGCGTCGCGCGGGCGTCGAGCGCGAGTTCGGCCCGGAAACGATCCGGTGTTTGCGCGGATGAGGTCATATTGAAGTCATATAGATGATCTAGATGATATAGATGTTTCGGGGCTTGCTGTGCTATTCTCGCAATTCACCAAGGAGGGGCCGCGTGAGTCAGCCCGGAAAACGCATCGAAGAGTTGCGCAGCCAGCGCTGGCTGGCCGGCGACAGCATGCGCGTGTTCTCGCACCGCGCCCGGCTGGCCCAGACCGGCTGGAACCGCAGCGACTTCATGGGTCGCCCGGTCGTCGGCATCATCAACACCTGGAGCGACATCTCCACCTGTCACTCGCACCTGCGCGAGCGCGCGCAGAAGGTGCGCGAAGGCGTGCTGCGCGCGGGCGGCTGGCCGATCGAGTTGCCGGCGATGAGTCTCGGCGAGGTCTGGGTGAAGCCGACCACCATGCTCTATCGCAACTTCCTCGCGATGGAGACCGAGGAGCTGATCCGCTCGCACCCGGTCGATGGCGTGGTGCTGATGGGCGGCTGCGACAAGACGACGCCGGCGCTCTTGATGGGCGCGTTCTCGATGAACCTGCCGGCGATCTTCGTCCCGGCGGGCGCCTCGTCGAACGCCTCGTTCAAGGGCCAGACCGTCGGCACCGGCACCCACACCATGAAATTCTGGAACGAGCGCCGTGCCGGGCGCCTGGCCGACGACGACTGGCTGGAACTGGAAAGCTGCATGACGCGCAGCCCCGGCACCTGCAATACCGCCGGCACCGCCACCACCATGACGGCGGTGGCCGAAGTGCTCGGCTTCTCGCTGCCCGGCGCGCAGTCGATCCCGGCGATGGATTCGCACCACCCGCGCATGTGCTCGCAGGCGGGCGAGCGCATCGTGGCGATGGTGCTGGAAGATCTGAAGCCGCGCGACATCTGTACCGAGGCGAGCTTTCACAATGCCGTGAAGACGGTGCTCGCCATCGGCGGCTCGACCAACGCCTGCGTGCATCTGCCGGCGATGGCCGGGCGGCTGGGCATCAAATTGCCGCTTTCGGTTTGGGAACAGTACAACCGCGACGTCCCGGTGCTGGCCAACTTGATGCCGGCCGGCAGCGCACTGATGGAGGACTTTTTCTTCGCGGGAGGTCTGCCGGCGCTGCTCAAGCAGATCGCAGCGCATCTCGACACCGGTTGCCGCAATGTGACCGGCGGCACGCTGGGCGACGCGATCGGCAACGCGGAAGTATTCAATGCGGAGATCATCCGGCCGCTCGATAATCCTGTATCCAGAGAAGCCATCGCCGTCGTCACCGGCAATCTCGCCCCGCGCGGCGCCGTGATGAAGCCATCGGCCGCGTCGCCGCATCTGCTCAGGCACACCGGCCCGGCGCTGGTGTTCGAGAACTTTGCCGACATGCAGGCGCGCATCGACGCACCGGACTTGAACGTCACTCAGGATTCTGTACTGGTGCTGAAAAACATCGGCCCGGTCGGCGCCCCCGGCATGCCGGAAGCCGGCAATCTGCCGATCCCGAAAAAACTGCTCGAACAGGGCGTGCGCGACATGGTGCGCATCTCCGATGGCCGCATGAGCGGCACCCATTACGGCACCTGCGTGCTGCATGTGTGCCCGGAAGCGGCTGTCGGCGGACCGCTGGCGCTGGTGCGCGACGGCGATCAGATTGCGCTCGATGTTGCTGCCCGCAGCATCACGCTGCAGGTGCCGGTACAGGAGCTCGACCGGCGCCACGCCGAATGGCAACAGGCGCAGCAGGCGGCATCGGCAACCCCGCGCTACCGTCGCAGCTATGCCGCGCTCTACCAGCAACACGTCACACAGGCCGACGAAGGGGCTGACTTCGACTTCCTGCAAGGCGCAGAATTGCTGCCCGAGCCCACCATTTTCTAGCGTTCCACGACGCCTCCTCCCACCATGCGACTGCACAACACGTTCAAACACGCCCTGCTCCAGCGCGAGCGTCTGCTCGGCGGCTGGTTCATGTCCGCCTCGACGGTGATCGCCGAATTGATGGCGCACGCCGACTACGATTTCCTGGTCATCGACATCGAACACTCGACCGCCAGCACGCACGACCTGCACGGCTTGCTGCAGGCCTGCGCCGCGTCGCAGACGGCGGCCGTGGTGCGCATGGCGTCGCACGACCGGACGCAGATCAAGTTCGCGCTCGACATCGGCGCTCTGTCGCTGTATTTCCCGATGGTGAATACGGTGGACGAAGCCGTTGCGCTGGCCCGCGCCTGCCGCTATCCGCCGTTCGGCGACCGCGGCTTCGCGCGCATGCACCGCGGCAGCCGCTACAACTCGATTGGCGACTATTTCGAACGCATCAATCAGGAAGTCTGCGTGATCGCGCAACTGGAAACGCCGCAGGCGATGGCGGCCGCGATGCAGATTGCCGGCGTGCCCGGCATCGACGGATTGTTCGTCGGACCCGGCGATCTGGCGGTTGCGCTCGGTCATGGCGGCAACGTGATGCATCCGCAAGTGCGCGAAATGATGACCGAAGTGGGTGGCTTCTGCCGTCGCGCCGGCGTGCCGCTCGGCACCGTGATGCCGACGCCGGAAACCGTCGCCTGGGCGTACTCGGTCGGCTACAACTTCGTCTCGCACGCGAGCGACCTCGGCCTGCTGATGAATGCCGCCAAGGCCGGCGTGCAGCGCATCCGCGAATTGTCGGCGGACGCCCGCATGACCGACCCGCCAACGCAGACGGCCCCCACCTCGCCGCCCGCCGCTTACTGATAACGCTGCCTTGCTGATCATGGATTTCACGCAGTTCGACCGCCTGGTGTCGCTCAGCCCTTCGGCCGCCGCACCCAACAAAGCCATCGCCACCACCATCGAAGGACGCAGCGTCGCGCTGTCGGTCGCCGGCTTCGGTCACGGCGTCGTCCGCGTGCGCGTCAACCCATCGGCCAAGCCGGACTACGGACTGCTGCTCGCGCACGCCGACGAAACCGCCGCAACCGCGGGCGAATCGTCGCTGTCGATCGCCGCCGGTCGCGCCACGCTGACGCTGGCCAGCGATGCCACGCATGCCGTGGGACTGACGCTCGCCTGGCGCGGCAAGACGCTGCTGACCAGCATCACCGACGAACACTTTCGCGGCATGGCGAAACCGCTGGAGGCGACGCGCATTGCGCCGTTCGGGCTCGCCGACGGCATGGCCGTCGCGGCCCTGGCGCTGGCGTCCGAAACGCCGGTGTACGGGCTTGGCGAAAAGGGCGGCGCCTTGAACAAGCGCGGGCAACTGGTCAGCTCGCGGGTGGAAGATGCGCTCGGCGTCAATACCGATCTGTCGTACAAGAACACGCCGTTTGCCTGGGGCATTACGGCCAACGGCTGCTGGGGCGTGCTTACGCATACGACCGTCGATGTGATGCACGGCGTGGGTTACGCGCAGTGGTCGAACCGCAGCTACGTCGTGGTCAGCAATGAGCCGGAACTCGATCTCTTTTTCATTGCCGCCGACACCCCTGCGGGCGTTCTTGCGGCCTATCACCGCTTGACCGGCAAGCCGGAGAACGTGCCGCTGTGGTCGCTCGGCGCGTGGATCAGCCGTGCCTATTACCGCGACGAGGCCGACATCATGGCAACGGCGCGCGAAGTGCGCGAGCGCCGCTTCCCGGCCGACGTCATCACCTTCGACGGCCGCGCCTGGCAGGACACGCCGACGCGCTTCCACTTCAGTTTCGATCCGTCGCGCTACCCCGATCCGGCGCGTGTCATCGGCGCGCTGAAGGCGCTCGACTACAAGATCTGCTGCTGGGAATACCCGCTCGTCTCGGTCGATCATCCCCAGTACCGCAAGTATGAGCAGCAGGGCTACTTTCTGAGGCGCAGCGATGGCAGCGAACTGGTGTTCGAATGGGACACCGGCAAGAAGACCACGCCATTCGGCCCGACGCTGACGCCGCTGCCACCCTCGGGGTTGGTCGACTTCACCAATCCTGCGGCGTATGCGTGGTGGCGCGATTCGCACCGTGCGCTTTGGGCGCTGGGTGTCGATACCATCAAGAGCGACTTTGGCGAACAGGTGCCTGCCGACGCGCTGGCGCACAATGGCGACTCCGGGGCGCGCCTGCACAATGTCAATGCGCACCTGTACAACCGCTGCGTCTATGAGGCGGCACGCCAGGCGCACGGCGAACAAGCCTGCATCTGGGGCCGTTCCGGCTGGATCGGCACCCAATGCCACCCGGTGCAGTGGGGCGGCGACCCGCAGAGCGACTGGGAGGGGCTGGCCGCCAGCCTGCGCGCTGGCATGAATCACGGGCACTCCGGCACGCCGTTCCACGCCACCGACGTCGGCGGCTTCTACGGTGCCGCACAGCCGGAACTCGCGCTCTATCTGCGCTGGGTACAGGCGGCCGTGTTTGCGTCGCACTTCCGCATCCACGGCATCGGCGCCCGCGAGCCGTGGTGTTTCGGCAACGAAGTCGAACGCATCGCACGCGAATTTTTCGAGCTGCGCTACAAGCTGCTGCCGTATCTGCGCGGCGCCTGCGACCTTGCGGTGAAAACCGGATTGCCGGTGATGCGCTCGATGGCGCTGATGCATCCCGACGACCGCGTCGCCCGTGCCTTCGAGACGCAGTTCTACTGCGGACCGCACCTGCTGGTGATGCCGGTACTGAACCGCGAAGGCGACGTTGAAGGCTATCTGCCCGAACACGACGGCGGCTGGTACGAACTGTGGAGCGGCATGCACGTCGATGACGGCGAAGTGATTAGCCTCAACTACGACCTCGAACGCATTCCGGTGTTCGTCAAGGCCGGGGTGGCGTTACCGATTGGGCCGGTCGTGCAGTCGACGCAGCCGCTGGAAGGCTTGACGCCGGTGATCGCGGTGGCGGAGTTCGGTACCGCAAAAGGCGATCGCTACGAGGTTTGCGCCGGTGCCGACGCCTGTATGCGCGACGGCAAGGCGTGGCGCAGCTATGGCCAGCGGGTGATGACGGTGCGGCGCTTCACCTGATGGCGAGCGCGGCCTGATCAGACGCGCAGCAGCGTAGCCTGTTCGACCCAGTGCTCGGCCGGACTGCGTTTGAACCCCGATTTCGCATAGAGCTGCCAGCGGCCGACGACAAAGGCCGTCAGTGCATTGGCGTGCGCGGCGGCACTGCGGCCGGTGTCGGTTGCCGGCGCCGACGCCGGAGTCAACTGCAACGCCTGCTTGAGGGAAGCCTCTATGCGGTCGATCAACTGATTGATTCGCGTTTGCAGGCGGGCATCTTCGTTGACCAGCGCGTCGCCGATCAGCACCCGCACCATGCCCGGATTCTTCTCGGCGAAGGACAGCAACATCGAGATGATCTGCTGTACCTGGGCGCGACCATCGCGTTCACTTTGCGCGATCTGGTTGACCAGCGTAAACACCGATTCCTCGATGAACTCGATGAGCGCCTCGAACATCTGTGCCTTGCTCGCGAAATGGCGGTAGAGAGCGGCTTCGGAAACGCCGACCCTGGCGGCCAGCGCGGCGGTGGTGATCTTCTCGCCCTGCGGCTGCTCCAGCATGCCGGCCAGCGTTTGCAGGATTTGTGTTTTTCGCTCGCCCGGCTTCAATGCCATCGTCGTTTCCCCTTTGTTCTGTCCGTCCCCGCTGCGACATAACACTCTACATGACGCTGCGCCCCCAGCGCAATTTCATGTGACAACTACTCGGCACGAATCATCGTGCCCACCCCTTCCGAGGTGAGAATTTCCAGCAGCAATGCGTGCTCGACGCGGCCGTCGATGATGTGCGTGGTCTTCACCCCGTGCTGCACGGCGTCGAGCGCGCCCTGGATCTTCGGTTTCATGCCGCCGCTGATGGTACCGTCGTCGAACAGTGCGTTGATCTCGTTGTAGGTCAAACCGGTCAGCAGCTTGCCGCTCTTGTCGAGCACGCCCGGCGTATTGGTCATCAGCACCAGTTTTTCGGCCTTGAGCGTCTGCGCCAATTCACTGGCGACCAGATCGGCGTTGATGTTGTAGGCCTGTCCGTCCTCGCCGACGCCGATCGGCGCGACCACCGGAATGAAATCCGCTGCGTCGAGGTGGTGAATCAAGGTCGGGTCGATGTTGTAGATGTCGCCGACGAAGCCGATATCGAGCATCTTGCCCTTCTCGGTTTCGCTCTCGACCATCATCTTCTTGGCGCGGATGAAGCCGCCATCCTGGCCGTTCAGACCCACCGCCTTGCCGCCCGCCTGATTGATGAGGCCGACGATCTCCTGATTGAGCTCGCCGAGCACGGCTTCGACCACGTACAGCGTTTCGTCGTCGGTGACCCGCATGCCCTGGATGAAGGTGCCCTTCTTGCCCGTCTTGTCCAGCATGTCGTTGATCTGCGGGCCGCCACCATGCACGACCACCGGATTCATGCCGACCAGTTTCAGCATCACGACGTCGAACGCGAAGCTCTTCTTGAGCAACGGGTCGGTCATGGCGTTGCCGCCGTACTTGATGACCAGCGTCTTGTCGTGAAACTGACGGATATAAGGCAGCGCCTCGGCAAGAATCTGCGCGCGGTCGGACGCGGTAGCGGCGGAAACGGACATGGGATTGGGTCGACGAAGTGAGTAGGCGTTTGCTCAGATTCTAAGCAAAGGCCGGCGCCGGATTCGCGATTTTCGCCGCAGCCAGGCGGCATCCCCGCCTTCGCGTTTCCCGCCTGCCGCCACCGGTCTACGCCTGCTGCGGTCCACGGATCAGCTTGCCGGGCAGCGCGCCGGTGGCCTGGCCATTCTCGAAAATAGTCTGGCCGGCCTTGATGGTGGCCAGATAGCCGTCGGCCTCCTGCACGATGCGGCGACCACCGGCGGGCAGATCGGCGATGAAGTGCGGCGCGTGCAATGCGAGGCGGTCGTAGTCGATCAGATTGAGATCGGCGATGTAGCCGGGCTTGATCAGCCCGCGATCGTTGAGGCCGTAGATGGCCGCGGTGCTGCTGGTTTGGCGCTTGACGATCAGCTCCAGCGGCAGCTTGTCGCCCCGGGTGCGGTCGCGCGTCCAGTGCGTCAGCATGAAGGTCGGCAATGAAGCGTCGCAGATGTAGCCGCAATGCGCGCCACCGTCGCCGAGCGAGAGCATGGTGCGCGGATGTTGCAGCAACTGCTGCGTGTGCGAGAGCTTCTCGTAGGAATAGTTGAACACCGGGAAGTAGATGATCGCTTGGCCCTTGTCCTCCAGCATCCAGTCGTAGGCAACCTCGTTCGGCTGTCGCCCCTCGCGGGCTGCCACGGCCGCCGCGCTACCGGACGGATCGGGTTCGTAGTCGGGCTGCGGTCCGAGGCGAAACATCTTGTGAAAGGCCAGCGCCTTCATCTTCGTATAGTCGTCGAGCCCGTAAGGCTGCTCGGACAAAAGCCTTGCCCGGACCGCAGGATCGAGCAGCGCGCGGTAGCGCTCCTCCGCCGGCAGCTTGCGCAGCGGCTGATACGACGGGTGGGCGATGAACGGGTGGAAAGTACCGCCCCATGAGAACAGCAGCCCGACCGGCCGGCCGCAGAACGCGCCGTAGAGCGGCACGCCCTCTCGCCCCGCATCTTCGATCTGGTCAAGCAGTGTGCGCCACAACTCCGGGTGGGTATCGATCTGTTGCACATTGAACGCGACCGGCTGCCCGGTCTCGGCCGCGAGCTTGCGCATCCAGACCGTTTCCTGATCCATGCCGACGTGGTTCGACGTCATCTGGAACACGCCGCGATGCACGTCACCCAGCGCGCGGCCAATGCCGAACACTTCCTCGAGCCGGGCGAAGGTGCCCGGCACATATTTGCCGTCGGCGCCTTTATGGATGAGCGTCCGTGACGTCGAAAAACCAAGTGCGCCGGCCAGCAACGCTTCGCGCGTGAGACGCCGCATCTCCTCGATTTCGTCCGGCGTCGCATCGTTGCTCTCGACGCCGTTCTCGCCCATCACGTAGGGCCGCAGCGCCCCATGCGGTACCTGGCAGCCGATGTCGAGTGCGCGCGGCATCCGCTCCAGCGCGTCCATGTACTCGGGAAAGGTTTCCCACTGCCATTTGATGCCCTCGGCCAGCGCGGCGTTCGGAATGTCCTCCACGCCCTCCATCAACTGGATCAGCCATTCGCGCATCTGCGGTTTGACCGGCGCGAAGCCGACGCCGCAGTTGCCCATCACGGCCGTGGTGACGCCATGCCACGATGATGGCGAGAGATACGGATCCCAGGTGCATTGACCGTCGTAATGGGTGTGCACGTCGACCCAGCCCGGCGTCAGCAGCGCACCGTTGGCGTTGATTTCCCGCTTGCCTGCCGCGGCTTTGGCGCCGTTGACCTGAACGATCTTGCCGTTGTCGATGGCGACATCGCCATAGACCGCCGGCGCGCCGGAACCATCGACGATTTTGGCGTCGCGAATAACCAGATCATGCATGTTTACTGCTCCAGCTTGATGCCGGTACGCTTGATCACGGCGCCCCAGCGGTCGTAGTCGTTGCGCACGATCCGCGCGAACTCGTCACTGCCGGTGCCGGTCGGCTCGTTGCCCTGGCTGCGGATGAGATTGCTGATCTCTTCGCTTTTCACCGCTTTCGCCAATGCTGCCGAGATCTTCTTCACCACCTCGGGATGCATGCCGCCGGGGCCGAAGAAGCCCTGCCAGCCGACGATGTCGATGCCGGCGACGCCCTGCTCGGCGATGGTCGGCAAATCGGGCAGCACCGGGACGCGCTTGTCGGTGGCGGTCGCCATGCCTTTTGCCGTGCCGGCCTTGATGGCAGTCACCGCACTCGCCGTGCCATCGAAGTAAAGCTGCACTTCGCCCGCCATCAGCGCCTTCTGGGCATCGGCAACGCCTTTGTACGGCACGTGCACCATGTCGACACCGGACGCAACGCGCAACATCTCGGCATTGAGATGCGCCGTCGAGCCGGGACTGTACGACGCCACGTTCAACTTGCCGGGGTTCGCCTTGCCGTAGGCGAGCATGCCCTTGAAGTCGGCGAACGGCGCATCCTTGTTGGCGATCAGCACGGTGGCGGAACGCGCCACTTGCGATAGCGGCGTGAAATCCTTGAACGGATCGTAGGGCAGCTTGCTGAAGAGATGCGGATTCTGGGTGTGGGTGATGACGATCGTGTAGAGCAGCGTATGGCCATCGGGCAGCGCCTTGGCCACTTCCTGCGCGCCGATGATAGTGGATGCACCCGGCTTGTTGTCGACCACGACCGGCACGCCAATATCTTCCGACAGTTTTTTGCCGACCACGCGCGCCATCATGTCGGTGCCGGCACCGCCCGCCGGGAACGGCAGCACGATGCGGATGGTCTTGCCGGGGATGGGCCATTGCGGCGCCTGGGCGATGGCTGGCGTCGCGACGATCAATGCGGCCGCTGCGACCATCGCCGCACGTACCGTTCTTGCAGCAGGAACCGGGCGCATGGATGTCCTCCTCGGCGACGATTATCGTTTCGTGGCGCCCGCGGTCCGCGGATCGTCCATGGGTTTCCGGAACACATGGTTGGAGCGCTGCCGACGACGAGTGGCCGGTGGTGCAGACGCCCACGGTTGCGTGGCGGGTCCGCATCCACGACGCCGACCAGTTGCGCAATGCAGTCGCCGGCGTACCGCGCACGTTCGACCTTGGTCTCGGGCTTCTCTACGTCGTGTCCCGGCCGACTTCGTCGCGCACGTTATCCCCGGCGTTGCGGAACCGTTGTCCAGCGGGACGACGACTTTTCCTCGTGCGAAGGAATTTATCGAGACAATTCGTCTCGATAATGACAAATTAACAGCTTTCATGCAAATGGCGCATTGAACAAGGGCTAGCAGCGCTATTTTCCGAAAAGTCGCAAAATCGCCAAATCGCCCGGCAAGCCCCATGTATCCTCGCGTACAGAAAAAAGCGGCCACAAAATTCCTGTTTGCGGAACGCCGCGCTCGTGCCAAAATCCTTTGGATTGAAGGGGAGTAGCTCTCGCACCACAGTCGTCAGTACGAGCGATCGCCGTCCGCGGTGGCGCTCCGGTTGTGGTGGGCCGCCCGCATCGGGCTGTCTGGCAAGACCTTCGCTGTTGAACTGCACGGCAAGTGCGGCTGCTGGCGAAGGCATGGGGTTGCAGCCCTTTCCTGTGCGTTCCCCGGTGGCGGCGCTTGCCGCGTACCGAATACCGTTGCCAACCCACGCAATCGCAAACACCGCACATGGAAATTTTCTCCACGACCTTTCTGATGGCGCTGCTGACCATCATCGTCATCGACCTCGTTCTCGCCGGCGACAACGCGCTGGTGATCGGTCTCGCCGCGCGCAACGTGCCGGCGCATCTGCAGAAGCGGGTGATCCTGTGGGGTACGGCGGGCGCGATTGCGATCCGCATCGCGTTCACGCTGGGCATCGTCTGGCTGCTGAAGATTCCCGGTCTCATGCTGGTCGGCGGCCTGCTGCTGCTGCCGGTCGCCTACAAACTGATGAGTCCGCCCAATGAGGCCGGTGACGACCATGTCGCGGCCAGCAACAATTTCTGGGGTGCGCTGAAAACCATCGTCGTCGCCGACGCGCTGATGGGTGTCGACAACGTGCTCGGCGTTGCCGGCGCCGCGCAGGGCAGCTTCCTGCTCGTCGTGCTCGGCCTGCTGATCAGCGTGCCGATCATGATCTGGGGCTCGACCCTGGTGCTCAAGCTGGTCGACCGTCATCCCTGGGTAATCACGGTCGGCGCCGGCGTGCTGATCTGGACCGCGCTACAGATGATCCTCGACGAAAAACTGCTGACGCCCTATCTGCCGGCACATTCGTGGTTCGACGAGGTCAGCGGCGCCATCCTGACGGCCGCGCTGCTGTTCACGTTTATCTGGCGGCAGCGGCAGGTGGCAGCGCGGGGCAAGCGGGCGCCGGTTGCGCCGGCCGCCAACGGCCCCGCCGCGAACGTCGCGCCGCAATCGAACGAAGCGTCCTGAGCGCGCTCGCCGCGCGACGTCCGAGGTGCGGGAAGCCGTGCGGCGCTAGCGATCGGGCTTTTGTTTGCGGGCGCGGGGGTGTGCCTGGTCGTAGACCTTGGCGAGGTGCTGGAAGTCCAGATGCGTATAGACCTGCGTCGAGGCGATGCTGGCGTGCCCCATCAGTTCCTGCACCGCACGCAAGTCCTGCGAGCTTTGCAGCACATGGGATGCAAACGAATGCCGCAGCCGATGCGGATAGACGTGGCTGGCGATGCCCTGCTGAATCGCGCGCAGCTTCAGGGCGCGACGTACTACCGGCGCACTGATGCGTTCGCCCCGCGCGCCGACAAACAGCGCGGGCAGCGCCGCATCGCCGGCCAGTGACGGCCGCAACGCCAGCCATTGCCGGATTGCCGTGCAGGCCGGCGCCCCCAGCGGCACCACGCGCTCCTTGCGTCCCTTGCCGAAGACGCGCATCTCGCCGCGCTGCAAATCGGCGTCGTGCAGATCCAGGCCAATCAGTTCGCCGATGCGAATGCCGCAGCCATAGAGCACTTCGAACATCGCCTGATCGCGCGCCGCAACGGCCGGCGACTGCGTCGCCGATGCATCGTCCGGCGCGTCGACCAGTCGCATCGCCTCGCCCTCGGTCAACGCATTGGGCAACCGTTTGGGTGCCCGCGGCGCCTTGATGCCGCTGAACACGGCGGCGTCGGCGACGCCCACTTTCGCCAGGTGGCGAAACCACGTCCGCCACGCCGACAGCGTCACCGCCAGCGTTCGCGGCGACAAGCCGCGCGCATGCAGCCGCGCGAGCGACCGTTGAACGTCGTGGCGCGTGACCTGTTGCAGCGGCTTGCCGTCAAGCTGTTCGATCAACGCGAGACAGGCGCGCTCATAGCGCATGCGCGTCTGCTCCGAGCCGCGCGCGCGCAGGCTGGCGATGAACGAAGCCAGCGCTGCCTGATGATCCATCGTCAATGGCCGACGGCGGTTGGCCGGCTCAGGCGATCTGCGGTTCGAATCCGCGCTGCGCGAAACGCGCCAGCGCGGCGCTGGTCAGTTGCGCGAGCCGGGTGACGACGTCGGTCGCCATGTCCGGTGTGAAGCGGCCGCCATCTTCGCTGGCCAGCATCAACACGCCCACGACACCGCCGTCGGTCAACGGCACATAGGCAAACGATCGCGTGTCGCCGGCGCCGGCACCCAGCCAGGCACGCGATTCATGCGCCGCATTCGGCCCGACGTAAGGGCGATCGAGGCCACCGATGTAGCTGCGCAAATCGTCACTGCACGCGAGCATTGCTTCCAGTCCGTGCTCACCCAGGAACGAACCCCACCAGCGCACCGCACAGTACGGAATGGCAAAGTCCGAGCGCAGGCTCTCCTGCACCACCGCCAGCGTCAGCGCCGCATCGGGCGCGCGCAACAGCGCCAGCGTCAGGCGATGCAGTTTCTCGATGAGGCCGTCGTTGTGCTGACCGTAGCCGATCAGCTCCAGCAATTGCTTCTCAAGTTGGGCGTTGCGATCGCGCAGCGAAATGAGTTGCCGCTCCACCATCGAAATCGCATGCCCGCCCTGCGGATGCGGCACCCGCATCGCCGAGAACACATCGGCGTGATCCATGAAGAAATCCGGGTTGGCTTTCAACCAGGCCGCGACGTCGTCGCCGCTCACCATCTCCGTGTCGCTCATGCAACGTCCTCCAGCATTTCGGCAGCTATGGTGCCGTCGGCGACATGCGTCACCGGGCCGGTCATCGTGATGCCATAGTTTTCGTCGATATTGATCGCGATGCGGCCGCCGGGCATGTGCACGGTGACATCGCGATCGACCAGCCCGAGGCGATGCGCCACCGCCGCTGCTGCGCTGGAGCTGGAGCCCGACGCCAGCGTGTAGCCGGCACCCCGTTCCCAAATCTCGATCCCGATGTTGGCGCGATCGCGGACGGTCAGAAATTGCACGTTGGTGCGCTCGGGAAAATTGCCGTGCCGCTCGATCAACGGCCCGAGCCGATGAACGTCCGCCGTCGTGGTGCCGGCGCGTTCCACCACACAGTGCGGATTGCCGACCGTCGCGCTGGTGAACAGCAGGCTCTCGCCGGCAACGGTCAGTTGCTCGCGGATCACCTCGCGCGGCGGCCCGGCAACGGGAATCTTGCCGGCATCGAAGCTGACCTTTCCCATCTGCACCGCCACGCTGCGGCCACGATCGTGCACGGTTGCTTCGACCATACCGCCGGCGGTGTGAACGCGAAACGGCGCCGCCGTCACCAGCTCGCGATCGAACAGATAGCGGCAGAAAATGCGCAAACCATTGCCGCTCTTTTGCGCTTCGCTGCCGTCCGGATTGAAGATTCGCAGCGCGAATGCCGCACCCTCCCGCGCCGGCAGCGGCCCCCACAAAATGCCGTCGGAGCCGATGCCAAAGTTGCGATGGCAAATACGCACGATTTGCGCCGGCGTGAACGGCGCCGGCCAGTCGCGCGGGTCGATGACCAGGTAGTCGTTGCCGAGGGCGTGGTACTTGAAAAATCGCATCGCGAGATTGTCTCATCCGTCGTTGGCGACAATTTCCAACCGGGCATCCGCCGGATCGCGGGAAGCCATCCGCTGGTAAAGCCCGACCATGGTCGAACGGGGCAGCAGTCGGGCCATTCCGTTGCCGAGAACCAGCTCAAAGATGGTGCTCCCCCAATTTTCGACGCAAGGGGCCAGCGGGTGTGTGGGCTGACGCGAGAGCGCCTCCGTCAGGAAGTTGCCCAGCATGGCATCCACTTCGTTGCGGCGCGCCGGCCCGTTCTCGGAAATGGTGTTGCGGCCATGAAAACGGTAGTGGTACAGGCAATGCTGCACGTACGCGGGTTCGATGTGCCACAGCGCGCGCTGCACAAAATCCCAGTCATGGTGATAGCGCAAGTCGCGAAAACCTCCCAGTCGGTCGAACAGCTGACGCGAGAAAAACAGATTCCCGGTCGACACTGCCGGGTTGCTGGCAATGAACGACAGCCCGACGCTTTCGCGATCGGCGATATTCGCCTGACTGCAACGAAATTCGAAAACGCGCGCGTCGTCGAATTCGTCCAGTTTTGCGCCGTTGGCGTCGATGCAGTCGACCGCCGAGAAACCGAGTTCAATGCCCTTGTCGGCCACATTCGCCGTCATGGAGGACAGTCTGTTGGCCGCGAGCAGATCGTCGCTGTTGAGAGGCTGGATGAAATCGCCTCGCGACTGCATGATGGCCTCATTCAAAGTCGCAGCTGCGCCGCGGTTTTCGCGCGCAACGAAACGCCAGGGGATGTCCGCCTCCCGCAAGGCCTGTCGCGCGACTTCCACAGAATTGTCGGTCGATCCGTCGTCGATGACGATCAACTCCATCGGAGGGCTGTCCTGCCCCAGTACCGAGCGAATCGCCTCAGCGACGTAGCGCTCATGGTTGTAGACCGGCAGCACCACGCTGACCGAGCTGGCGGAGCCGCTTGGAACTGCGCCCGTTGTTGTTGTGTGGGCGATGGTGCGCCGCGGCATCGCCAATGGTTGCGCCACCAGCATGCGCGACAACGCAAGCCCCAGGTTGTGTTGCATGTTGCTGTCCTGCCAGTCGACCTCGTCGAGGGCGTCCAGGATCATGCGGGCGGCTTCGGCATGCTCGCCACGCTCCATGCGGACAACCCCCAGCATGTGCAACGCGTCCGCGTGTTTCGGCGACAGCGACAAGGCCTCGCGGTAGAGCGTTTCCGCACCACGAAGATCGCGGGCGATCTGCGCTTCCAGTGCCCGGTTCAATACCAGGTCGAGACTTGAGTTGGCTGGATCGGTTATGGCGCTGCTGCGCTCGCTTGCAGCAAGCTTCCCGCAACAGTCCTTGTAGCGCTTGCCGCTACCGCACGGGCACGGGGCGTTGCGTGACACGGATGGTGGCATCAGCGGCCGTCCTCCAGCTCGCGCATCAGCATGGCAATCTCGCGTGCCACGGTGGCATTGCCGTGGCGCGCAGACACTGCAACTGCGGATTGTTGCCGGATCTGCTCGCGCAAACTGCGGTCCATCAACAGCCGGCCCAGTGCGTCGATCCACGCGTCCGGCTCGTTGGCGCACAGCAAGCCGGTCGTCCCGTCCTCGATGCAACTGCGGTACAGCGGAACATCGCTGTAAACGCCCGGCACCCTAAGTGCCGCGTACTCGCGGAACTTCAGGTTGGTCTTGCAGTTCTCGAAGACGCTGCTGCCAAGCGGCGCCAGTCCGGCATCCCACTGTCTCGACGCCGCAAAGGCAACATAGTCGCCATAGCCCGCAATCGCGGGAAAAGTGCGGACGTTGGGGGCGACCGCAACACCGTCCGGCCACCATCCGACAAACTCGAACAGTACACGGTTGCCGAAGCGTGCCTGCGCCGACCGCACGATAGCCGTAATCAGCGCTGCAAGATGATGGCGCGGCGTGGTGGGATAGCCCACGCGCAGCACGTCGTCCGAGCCCGCCGCAGTACCGAGTCCCGCCACCTTCGCCCGGGCGGCACCAAACAGGTCGAGATCCACGCCGGCGTCGATCTGCCGCAGGTCAACGGTGGGGAAGCGGTGCCGAAGGTAAGCCGCCAGCGGCGGCGACTGCACCCAAACCGGGCTGGCTCCCTGCAGCATTGCCGACAGCGTATTGCACACGCCGGCACGCCGGAAGTAGGCCGCATGGTATGGATCCTGCCGAGCATCGATCTCGAAAAAGTTGTCGTCGAGAAAGTAAGCGTACCTGATGCCGTGCTTGGCCAGGTACTCAGGCAGCCAGCTCAGGCGCGGCAACGCCAACCGCGAGATGACCAGTGGCGAAAACGGCCGTTGCGCGGGCAGCGTTTCCGGCGTCGCCACCACCGGCTCGTAGCCGGCGGCGACCAGCAATCGGCGAACGATATCGGTCGTCGCGATCAGGCCATCGACCAGCAACATCATCCGGCGTGGCGGCCTCTCTTGCGCTCGCGGGCCCATGTGCCGTATCAGCGTCCGAACAGCGCGGCGAAACTTGCCTGGCGTGTCACGAACGGCGACAGCGCCTGTCGCAGCCCTGCAATCGTGTCGACGCCGAGCCAACGACCGATCGGCGTGTCGGCCGCCCGGTCGAGTGCCGTGCAGGCCTCGTCCGCGATCCGTCCGGCGACTGCACGGTCACCCGTTACATCGCTTGCGTGGCCAGCTCGCGCGAGAGCCATCACTGCAGTCAACATCGGATGCGGCGGATCGTTCTCCGCCTGCAGGCGATCCAGCAGCGACTGCAAGTCTCCGCCGCCGCGCCGATCGCACGCCGTCAGAACTTGCACCAGACAGTTGGCCGCGACGGCGGGCTCCGGCATCGAGCCGTATGGCGAATCGCGCATCACAACCGCGCGCGCAAACTCGATGGCTACTTCGATAGGTTGATCGAGTCGCCCGGTCGCGACAAGGCAACGCGCGAGACCGGCCATTGCCGGCCACACGAACGCCGAGCCCTCGATATTGCCCAATCGACTGCCTGCCGCGATCCAGCGCATGGCACTTGCGCAGCGCCCGTACCAGCGCGCCGCGGCATGGAAATCGCCAGCGCGTTCGGCAACTTGGCCATCGACGAAACAAAGCTGCGGCAGGTGCAATCTGGCGCCGCGCAGAAACGACGCGAATGAGCCGTCCGCGGTATCGAGGAAGGCATCGACCGCCGCTTCCAGCGAGGCGCCGAGTTGTGTCACCAGCAGCAAGTCGCGATGCGCTGCTTGATGCCATTGCTGTGCCGTGTCGATGTGCCCGCGAAATACAAGTTCTTTGTACAGGCGATAGGCGGCGCCGGCACGCAGGCTGGTCAGATGCTCGCCCCGATGCGTCTCGAAAGCGTCCGGTACCTGCAATCGGTTGATGATGTCAGCGAGGTAGTCGAGGTATTCGGGCACCGAAGCATCGGCGCCAGGGAGAAGCGCGAAGGGCTCCGCGCTGCACCAGCAAACCAGCCGTTCGTTATAGCGCCGAGTTACGACACTGGCGAAGCCAGCCTCTCGCAGCAGTGCGCCCAGTTGGTGTTCGGAAAACAGCACGCTATGGAATCCCGGCGCGAGTACGGCCGTGACCATGCCACTCGTACTTTCCGGCGCCACAAATTCGGCGGCCGGTGTCGTCAGCGTCAGAATGCCGCGCGGTGTGAGCCGTTGCGCCAGCTCGCGCACGAATGCGATCGGGTCATCGACATGTTCGATCACTTCGCTTGCATAAACCACGTCGAACTGGCGGGTGCGGGCCTCCGGGACAGCATCGAGCAAAGCATGGTGAATGTGCTCGCCAAGCGTTTCCCGACCTATCGCGGCATAGTTCGCAGGATCGCAACCGATGGCGTCGGCGTTCACGCGCCGACGCCACCAGTCGACCGTAAAGCCGTAGCCACAACCGACTTCGAGAAACGATCGTTGTCGTGCGTCGGCAATCAGCGCGACCGGCCACAGCATTTCCCAAGGCCCCGCCGAGCTTTCCACATAGCTGCGGACAAAAAGTGTTTCGTCCTTGTCGTACAAATGCTCGAAAGCCAGCATTTGCCCTCGCAGCGAAAGACTTCCGCACGCGCTGCATCGGTCAAAAGCGCACTCGATTGCAGCGTCCGCCTGGTGAGCTGTCCGCACGTGTGCGCGCAGCGAGCCGGCCGCGCCGCAGCCACGGCAGACGCTGCCTTGCGACGGTTCGCTGTGCGGGCCCCAACGCAGCATGATTGATCCGTTCAGCCCCTCACACTACCGTCGCCGAGCACCACGTACTTCTGGGTGGTGAGGCCTTCCAGGCCGACCGGGCCGCGCGCGTGCAGCTTATCGGTCGAGATGCCGATTTCCGCGCCCAGGCCATATTCGAAACCATCGGCGAACTGCGTGCTGGCGTTGACCATCACGCTGGCCGAATCGACCTCGCGCAGAAAGCGTTGCGCGTGGCTCCAGTGTTCGGTGACGATGCTGTCGGTGTGGTGCGAGCCGTAGCGCTCGATGTGCGCGATCGCCTCGTCAAGATCGGCCACCACCTTGATCGACACCACCGGC
This sequence comes from Betaproteobacteria bacterium, assembly GCA_027492485.1. Classification (GTDB taxonomy): domain Bacteria; phylum Pseudomonadota; class Gammaproteobacteria; order Burkholderiales; family Casimicrobiaceae; genus Casimicrobium. The sequence goes on along the minus strand of JAPUER010000058.1, from coordinate 91,928 downwards.
GCCAGATATTCCGTGGACCAGTCTTCCTCGGTCGCAGCCTTCACGTCGAATGCGGCAAGCGCGTTGCGCGAGCGTTCGCAGCCGCGCATCTCGACGCTCTTGTCGGCAAAGATTCTGGCGATGCGCGGCAACACGTCGTGCATGCGGGCCTCGTGTACCAGCAGCGATTCCATTGCGCCGCAGACGCCGTAGCGGCGCGTCTTGGCGTTGTCGGCAATGCGCACGGCCTTGTCGAGCTCCGCCTGCTCGTCGACGTAGACGTGGCAGTTGCCATCGAGGTGCTTGATCACCGGCACCTTCGCCTCGGCGGCGATGCGCTCGATCAGGCCCTTGCCGCCGCGCGGGATGATGACGTCGATGTATTCCGGCCGCGTGATCATTTCGCCGACTGCCGCACGGTCGGTGGTTTCGAGCACCTGCACCACGGTCTCCGGCAGTTTCGCCGCTTTCAGGCCCGCCTCGATGCAGCCGGCGATCGCCTGATTGGAGCGCGCCGCCTCGCTGCCGCCGCGCAGCACCACCGCGTTGCCGCTTTTCAGGCAGAGCCCGGCGGCGTCGGCGGTGACGTTGGGCCTGGATTCGTAAATGATGCCGATGACGCCGAGCGGCACCCGCATCTTGCCGACCTGAATGCCGGACGGCCGCGTGCGCATGCCGTCGATGGCGCCGACCGGATCGGGCAACTGGGCGATCTGCCGCAGGCCCTCCGCCATCGCGGCGACGGACTTCGGCGTCAACGTCAGGCGGTCGATCAGCGCCGGCGTCAGGTCGGCCTTTTTGGCGTCGCGGACGTCGGCGGCGTTTTCTTCGAGGATGTGGGCTTCGCGCTTCTCGATGGTGGCGGCGATTTCGAGCAGGGCCGCATTCTTGGTCGCGGTGCTCGCACGGGCGATCACGCGCGCCGCCGAGCGCGCGGAGCGCCCGACCAAGTGCATGTATTCGGCGACGTCGAGAAGCTTGTTCATGACAGCATTCTAGCGGTCGCGACTGCGGCGTGACTCGTCATTGGCTTTGCAGTTAAAACGCCTATTTAATGGGCATTTGACGCCGAAAATTGCGCAAGTCGACTTTCTGAAAATTATCGCTTCAAGCCTTATGGAATAGGCGTTACAGCAGTAAGCCATTGGCTGACAGTGCCATCCGGTTCGGCCGATCGCTTGCCAGCAATCCGTTAGCGGCAACTCGTACGCTACGCCGCCACGACATCGCCACCGAGGAGGCAACCATGAACCGTTCGATTGCACCGCGCCGCCGTCTGTTGCGCGGCTTCGCCAGCGCCGCGCTCGCCGCGCCCGCGCTGCTGCTGGGCGCCTGCGCCACGCCCACCGCGCCCGCGCCGCGCAGCGCGGAAATCCGCGTCATCACCTCCGGTGCGTTCACCGAGGCGTACAAACTGCTGGTACCGGAGTTCGAGAAGGCGAGCGGCCACAAGGTCGTTTCCTCGTTCGGCGCCTCGATGGGCAACGCGCCCGACGCCATCCCCACCCGTCTCGCACGTGGCGAAAAGTTCGACGTCATCATCCTGGCCGGCCCCGCGCTCGACCAGTTCATCAAGGACGGCAAGGCGGTCGCCGGCAGTCGCGTCGATCTGGTGCGTTCCAGCATCGGCTTTGCGGTCAAGGCCGGTGCGCCGAAGCCCGACATCAGCACCGTTGCCAAACTGAAGCAGACGCTGCTCGACGCCAAATCCATTGCCTATTCGGCCAGCGCCAGCGGCGTCTACTTTTCGACGCAACTGGTGCAGAAGCTCGGCATCGCCGATCAGGTGCTGCCCAAGAGCAAACGCATCCTGAGCGAACGGGTCGGCACCGTGGTCGCCCGCGGCGACGCCGAACTGGGTTTGCAGCAGGTGAGCGAGCTGGTGCCGATCCCCGGCATCGATTACATCGGCCCGCTACCCGACGAGGTGCAGCAGGCGACGCTGTTTTCGGCTGGCATCGTCACCGGCGCTGCCGAACCAGAAGCCGCCCGCGAACTGATCCGCTTCTTCACCTCGGCGAAGGCTGCACCGATCATCGCCAAAACCGGGCTGGAGCCGTTGACGGCGAGATGAGGCGCGCGAGGTCGGGAGGAGCGGGAACGCGAGCGCATCAACCGGTCCGGGCGGTCGCCGGCGCACCCACCGCAAGCGCCGCCCAGCCGTCGTGGCCGAGTTTTTCCATCGTTTCGATGTTGTGTTCGGCAATCTCCAGCTCGTCGGGAAACGCCGCGACGGCGCGCTCCACGCTGTCTTCGCGCAGAATGTGCAGCGTCGGATACGGCGCGCGATTGGTGTAGTTGCCGATGTCGTCGGCATCGGTGTCGGCAAACTGAAACTTTGGATGGAAACTCGCGACCTGCAGGATGCCGTCGAGTTCGAGTTCCACAACCAGCCCATCGGCAACATCGATGAAATCGTTGAAATCCAGAAAGTCGGCAAACGCATGGGGCAAGATCAGCAGCGTGGTGTCGACGGCCTCGGCGCTTGCTTGCGCGAGCCATTCCAGCTCGCGATGCAGATCGCCGGCCACGGCCTCGGGAGTTTGCGCCATGCTCACCGCGTAGCGAATCTGGTTCTTGCTGAACACCGCCTTGGCAAACGGGCAGAGGTTGAGCCCGATCACGGCGTGCTCAATCCAGCGTTTGGTGGCGGTCACTTCAGGTGGTTCGTGGTCGGCGGTTGTCATGGGCGGGGCGATGCAATCAGGACGCAATGCGCGCAGCATCAAATAGCGGGCATAGACGAAATCTATCGCGAAAGCGATTTCGCCGTGCAAAATAGGAAATGGACAAGAATAAACATAACCCCACCACTGCGCCATCCTCGGTGCCCCCCGTTGTTGCACCATCCTCGGTGCCCCCCTTTGTCGCCCCGGCGCAGTTTGACGATGCCAGCCTAGCGCTCGCACAGGTCCGGCGCATCTACGACGGCGCCATCAATCACTTGCGTGACAGCTTGCATCGCTTCGTCGCCGGTGAGGACATCGGCAGCCATGTGCGCGCCTGCTACCCGTTCGTTCGCGTGCACACGCGCACCGTCGCCCGCGCCGATTCGCGGCTCTCCTACGGCTTCGTGCACGGCCCCGGCGTTTACGAGACGACGCTGACGCGGCCCGATCTTTACGCCGACTACTACCTGGAGCAGTTCCGCCTGCTGCTGAAAAACCACGGCACCACGCTCGAAGTCGGCAGCAGCGCGCAGCCGATTCCGGTGCATTTTTCGTTCGCCGAGAACGATCACGTCGAAGGCACGCTGAGCAACGAGCGCCGGCAGATGATGCGCGACGTGTTCGACCTGCCGGACTTGCTGGTGATGGACGACGGCATCGCCAACGGCACCTATGAGCCGCCGCACGGCGCGCAGCAGCCGCTTTCGCTGTTCACCGCGCCGCGCGTCGACTACTCGCTGCACCGCCTGCGCCACTACACCGGCACCGCACCGGAGTGGTTCCAGAACTTCGTGCTGTTCACCAACTACCAGTTCTACATCGACGAATTCGTGCGCATCGGCCATGAACTGATGAACGACCCGAACAGCGAATACATCGCCTTCGTCGAACCGGGCAACGTCGTGACGCGTCGCAAAGGATTGCCGGCGGAGGCCATCGACGCCCTGGGCGCCCCGCCGCCGCGGCTGCCGCAGATGCCGGGCTATCACCTGCTGCGCGCCGATCATTCCGGCATCACCATGGTCAACATCGGCGTCGGCCCGGCCAACGCCAAGACCATCACCGACCACATTGCCGTGCTGCGCCCGCACGCCTGGCTGATGCTCGGCCACTGCGCCGGCCTGCGCAACTCGCAATCGCTGGGCGACTACGTGCTCGCCCACGGCTATGTGCGCGAGGACCACGTGCTCGACGAAGAGCTGCCGCTGTGGGTGCCGATCCCGGCGTTGGCCGAAGTGCAGGTGGCATTGGAAACGGCGGTCGCCGACATCACCCGGCTCAAGGGCTATGAACTCAAGCGCGTGCTGCGCACCGGCACCGTCGCCAGCACCGACAACCGCAACTGGGAGCTGCTGCCGTCACGCGGCGCGGCCACCTCGCCGGAGTTGCGTTTCTCGCAAAGCCGCGCCATCGCGCTCGACATGGAAAGCGCCACCATCGCCGCCAACGGCTTTCGCTTCCGCGTCCCCTACGGCACGCTGCTCTGCGTCAGCGACAAGCCGCTGCACGGCGAAATCAAACTGCCCGGCATGGCCAACCACTTCTATCGCGAACGCGTCAACCAGCACCTGCTGATCGGCATTCGCGCCATCGAGCTGATGCGCGAAGCGGGGGCGGATCACCTGCACAGCCGCAAGCTGCGCAGCTTCGCCGAGGTGGCGTTCCAGTAGCGCAACGGCTCCCTCTCCCAGCGGGAGAGGGTTGGGGTGAGGGTTGGTTGCACTACAAATCCGGGGTGATGACGAGTCAACCATCGCCGCGAAGAACGATCTGGCTGGTATCAATTTGGGTGCGTTGAAAACGCACCCTACGACCTCCCGCCGGTTCATGGCTCGCGCGAGCACCGTGAACGCGCTAGCGGACAGCCGCGCTATGCTTCACAAAACACTTCTTTTCCTCGTCCATGCCCGCCACCACCGACCTTTGCGACGCCAACGAGCCGAAGCTTGCTGACGGGTCACTCCGTGTTCTTGCTGCCAACTTCCACCACTACGGCAAATACACCACGTTTGCCGGCCGGGTGAAGACCCTGAAAGTGTTCGAGGACAACTCGCTGGTGCGTACCGCGGTGGACAGTGCGGGAGACGGTCGGGTGCTGGTGGTCGATGGCGCCGGCTCGCTGCGTTGTGCGCTGCTCGGCGGCAATCTGGGCAAGCTGGCCGAGAAGAACGGCTGGGCCGGCGTGGTGCTCAACGCGCCGATCCGCGATGCCGACGAGATCGACGCCTGTGCCATTGGCGTGCGTGCGCTGGGCACCTGTCCGGTCAAGAGCAAAAAAGCGGGGGCCGGGTCGTTCGACGTGCCGCTCGCGTTCGGCGGTGTGACGGTGAAGCCGGGTGACTGGTGCTACGCCGATCGCGATGGCGTGTTGTTTTCCGATGTGGAGCTGGCATGATTCCGACCCCCGATCGCCGCATCAATGTCGTCGTACCGGTGGGCGATGCGACGCGCAACATGGTGGTGCATGACTGGGGCGACGAGCGCAATCCGCGGGTGGTGGTCTGCGTGCACGGCCTGTCGCGCAACGGGCGCGACTTCGACGTGGTTGCTCCTGCGCTGGCCGATGGCTGCCGCGTGCTGTGCCCCGACATTCCCGGTCGCGGCGAGAGCGACTGGTATGCGAATGCGGCGGACTACACGATTCCGAACTACATCGCGGCGATCAATGCGATGTTCACTCAGCTCGGCGTGTCGCGCTACGACTGGATCGGCACCTCGATGGGCGGGCTGATCGGCATGGTGATGGCCGCCACGCCGGGCTCGAAGATGCGCCGCTTCGTCATCAACGACATCGGGCCGGTGATCGAAAAGGCGGCGCTGGATCGCATCGCGGCCTACGTCGGCCGGGTGCCGACCTTCCCGAGCTACATGGCGCTGTTCGACGCGGTGCAGCCGATCAACGCCACCTTCGGCCCGCTGACCGACGAGCAAAAGCATCACATGGTGAAGACGGCCGTGCAGCAACGCACGGACGGGCAGTGGGAGTTCAAGACCGACCCCAAGATCGGCGACGCCTTCCGCGACGGACTCAAGCAGACCGCGATGGACATGTGGCCGCTGTGGGCCGCGGTCATGCAGCCGGTGCTGGTGCTGCGCGGTGCCGAGTCCGATCTGCTCAGCGCAACGACCGTCGACCGGATGCTCGCGATGCACTGCGACGCCGGTCGCGTTGCCGAAGCATTGACCATCGCCGACACCGGCCACGCGCCGATGATCATGGACGAGCCGACGGTGGCCGCGGTGAAGCGCTTTCTGCATGCCGCGCCGTGGGACGCTGCGTGAGCGCTGCACCGGATGCGATCTCGCTGGCGCCGGCCGATTTCACGGCCGACGAGATGTACTTCGTGCTGCGCGATGCCATCGTTCCGCGCCCGATTGCCTGGGTGTCGAGCATCGATGCGCAGGGCAACACCAATATCGCGCCGTTCTCGTTTTTCAATGTCTGCTCGCCGACGCCGCCGGTGCTTGGCTTCAGTTGTGGCCCGCGTGGCGAGGACCGCAGCAACGAGACCTGGGCGCTGAAAGACACCTGGGCCAACATCCGCGAGACGCGTGAGTTCGTCATCAATCTGGTGCCGGAATCGATGGCCGAGGCGATGGTGCGCAGCAGCGATCCGCTGCCGCCCGGCGCCAGCGAATTCGTGCACGCGGGCCTGACACCGGTGGCGTCGACGCGCGTGAAGCCACCGCGGGTGGCGGGCGTGCCGGTTGCCTACGAATGTGTGCTGCGCGAAAGCATTGCGCTCGGACGCAGTACCTGGGTGATGGGCGACGTGGTGCAGGTGCATATCGACGCCCGCTGCTACGCCGGCGAGAAGCGCGGCTTCAAGCATCGCGTCGACGTGCTGTCGCAGATCGACATGCGGCCCTATGCGCGGCTCGGCAGTAATTTCTACGCGCGGCTGCGCGAGATCGAGACGCTGCAGCGGCGCGATGGCGGTCAGCGTGGCAGCTAGTGCGCGCCGCGCCGCCCGTGCCTTCCTGGCCGGCGCAATCTTCTGGACGGGTGGAGTGAGTGTGGCGGCAGACATCGATGCGCTCTGGGACTACGCGAAACCGGCGGAGAGCGAAGCACGCTTTCGCGAGGTGCTGAAAGCCGAGACCGGTGACGCGGCGCTCGAAGTCGAAACGCAGATCGCACGCACCTTCAGCATCCGGCGCGACTTTGCGCGCGCCAACCTGGCGCTCGACGCGGTGGCGGCCCGCATGTCCGGCAACACCGCGCCGCGGGTGCGCATCCGCTATCTGCTCGAACGCGGCCGCACGCTCAACTCGGCCGGGCAGTTTGATCAGGCGAAGCCGCTGTTTGTCGATGCCTTCCAGCTCGCGCAGCGCGAGAGCGAGGTGCTGCTCGCCATCGACGCGGCGCACATGTTCGGCTTCTCGAAAAATCTCGATGAAGCGATGGCGTGGACCGAGGTCGCGATGCGGCTGGCGCGGTCGAGCGAACTGCCGCGCGCCATCCGCTGGCGCGCGGGACTCGCCAACAACATGGGCTCCACCGAGCGCGAGCGCGGCAACCTCGACGCCGCGGCAAAGCATTTCGACGCCGCGCTGAAGGCGCACCAGGCGACCGGCACGCCGCTCAACGTGCGCATTGCGTGGTGGCAGGTGGCGAACGTGCGGCGATTGCAGGGCAAGCTCGACGATGCACTCGCGATCCAGCTACGGCTGGAGCAGGAAATGCTCGCCGCGAAAGAGCCGGACGAATACGTCTACGAGGAACTGGCCGCGCTCAGCAAGGCGCTGAAGCGCCCGGAAGACGCCGCGAAGTACACCGAAAAGCAGAACAGCTTGAAGCGGAAACCCTGATTTACTGCGAGCCTGGCGAGACCTCGCGCTGGCAGTCGACCCTGAGCCAAACGATGCCTTGGCAGGCTGTCGTCCCCGCGAAGGCGGGGACCCAGCCCGAAAGGGTTGCATTGGCAGGCCGGCATGACCTTGTCAGCGCGGTCTGGATTCCCGCCTTCGCGGGAATGACGGCGTCACTACAAGCCTCGATGCAACGCAGTGGAATCGAGGGCTGCCACCGATCTACGCTGCCGCGAGCAGCGCGTCGCCGTAGCGGGCGAGATGCCAGTCGGTGTCGCCGAAGGTCACGCTGATCATGGTCAGGCGCTTGAAGTAGTGCGAGGTATTCAGCTCATCGGTGACGCCGATGCCGCCGTGCAATTGCACTGCCTGCTGGCCGACGTAACGGCAGCCCTGGCTGACCAGCGTCTTGGCTGCCGAGATCGCTTTCGCCCGCGCGGCGCTGTCCGGGTTGTCGCAGGCGACCGCGGCTTCCATCGCCATCGAGCGCGACATTTCCACATGCATCAGCATGTCCACCGCGCGATGCTGCAGCGCCTGATTCATGCCGATCGGGCGGCCGAACTGCTTGCGCGTCTTGAGATACTCGACGGTGATCTTGTGCAGTTCCGCCATCGCGCCGACGGCTTCGGCACAGAGCGCGGCGCATGCCACGTCGAGCGCGTAGTCGATGGCGGCAGCCGCTTTGCCGCGCTCGCCGAGCAGGGCGTCGGCGCCGACTTCAACATTGGCGAATGCAATATCGGCACCGCGCTGCGCGTCCTGCATCGGATAGCCGAAGCGCGTCACGCCGGCAGCAGTCGCCGGCACCACGAACAGCGACGGGTCGGTGTCGCCAGCAACGGTGGCCGACACCAGCAATTGATCCGCCGCATCGCCGCCGAGCACCGAGACCTTCTTGCCGTTCAGCACGTAGCCCGCACCTTTGGCGGTGGCCGTCATCGCCACCGCGTTGCGTTCGTAACGCTGGCCCGGTTCGCTGTGCGCGAAGGCGTACAGCGTTGCTCCGCTGGCGAGACCTTCGCTGAGCGCGGCGCGCTGGGCAGCGTTGCCCGCGGCCTTGATCAGCGCTGCCGGCAGGATCGCGCAGCCGAGGTAGGGCTCAAGCACCAGGCCGCGCCCGAGTTCCTCCATCACCAGCATGGTGTCGACGCCCTTGCCGCCGAGGCCACCGTCGGCTTCGGCCACCGGCAGCGCCATCAGGCCGATTTCGGCGAGCTGGTTCCAGTGCGCGCGCGACCAGCCTGCGGGCGACCGCAGCACCTTCCAGCGCGCTTCGAAACCGTAGTCGCGGTCGATGAATTTGGCCAGCGAATCCTTGAGCGCGTTCTGCTCGTCGGAGAGATTGAAGTCCATATGGGTTGTCCTTCCGGCTAAAGACCAAGCACCATCTGCGTGATGATGTTGCGCTGGATTTCGTTGGAACCGCCGTAGATCGTCGTCTTGCGGAAGTTGAAGTAGTGGCCGGAGGCGAAGCGGAACGCCTCGTCGCTGAGCCACGGCACATCGGCGGCGCCATGCTCGCCCTCGCGCACGTAGGGCAGCGCGGCGGGGCCGGCGGCCATCATGGTCAGCTCGGTCAGCGTCTGCTGAATCTCCGAGCCCTTGATCTTGAGCAGCGAAGCCTCGGGGCCGGGCGCGCGCTTCTCGGCCTCGGCGGCGAGCACGCGCAGCAGCGTGATTTCGAGTGCGCGCAGATCGATTTCCACCTGCGCCAGACGGTCGCGAAAACGCACGTCTTCGATCAGCGGGCGACCGTTCGACTTTGCCTGTTTGGCGACGTTCTGCAGCCGTTTGACGATGCGCTTGCAGCGGCCGACGCCGGCGATACCGGTGCGCTCGTGGCCAAGCAGGAACTTGGCGTAAGTCCAGCCCTTGTTCTCTTCGCCGACGCGGTTGCTGACCGGCACTTTCACGTTGTCGAACCAGACTTCGTTCACCTCATGCTCCTGATCGAGCATGATGATCGGACGCACCGTGATACCCGGCGTCTTCATGTCGATCAGCAGGAACGAGATGCCCTCCTGCTGGCGGCCTTCGCTCGAGGTGCGCACGAGGCAGAAAATCCAGTCGGCGTACTGGCCGAGCGTGGTCCAGGTCTTCTGGCCGTTGACGATGTAGTGGTCACCGTCGCGCTCGGCCTTGCACTTGAGCGAGGCGAGATCGGAGCCCGAGCCCGGCTCGCTGTAACCCTGACACCACCAGTTTTCGCCGGAGAGGATTTTCGGCAGGTGATAGTCCTGCTGCTCCTTGTTGCCGAACGCCATGATGACCGGCGACACCATGCGCAGCCCGAACGGAATCAGTTGCGGCGCGCCTTCGTCGGCGGTCACTTCGTCGAAGATGTGCTGCTGCGTGGAGTTCCAGCCGGTGCCGCCGAACTGCCTTGGCCAGCCGACGCCGACCCAGCCCTTCTTGTGCAGCGCGCGATGCCAGCCGAGGAAGTCTTCGCGATCGAGCCGCGAGCCTTCGAGCACTTTGCGGGCCACCTTCGGATCGAGATTGGCGCGGGTGAAATCGCGTACCTCTTTTTCGAAGGCGCGCTGTTCGGGTGAATAGTTGAGATCCATACTTGCCTCAATCGTTCCTGTTGGCACTGTATCCTTTGCTGTAGTGAAGTTTAAGCGCTCCCTGATATGCCCATTCCTGCTTTTTTAGAGAACCGACTCAGTCTGCCCGTGATAGCGGCGCCGCTGTTCATCATTTCGCATCCGCCGCTGACGCTGGCGCAATGCCTGGCCGGCGTGATCGGCGCCTTCCCCGCACTCAACGCACGGCCGAAGGAGCAGCTCGACGACTGGCTCGGCGAGCTGACCGAAAAGCTCGCCGCCGCGCAGGCCGCCGAGCCCGCGCGGCGCATCGCGCCGTATGCCGTGAATCAGATCGTGCATTCGAGCAACGACCGGCTCGACCACGACATGCAACTCTGCGAGAAGTACCGCTCGCCGATGCTGATCACCTCGTTGCGTGCGCCGGGCGACGTCGTCAAGCAGGCGCACGCCTGGGGCGGCATCGTCATGCACGACGTGATCTCGGTGCGCCATGCCGAGAAGGCGCTGGAGGCCGGCGTCGACGGCCTGATCCTGGTCTGCGCCGGCGCCGGCGGCCATGCCGGCATGCTGTCGCCGTTCGCGCTGATGCGCGAGGTGCGCCGCTTCTACGATGGCCCGATCGCGCTCTCCGGCGCCATCGCGCATGGCGCCAGCATCCTCGCCGCGCAGGCGATGGGCGCGGACTTCGCCTACATGGGCACGCGCTTCATCGCCACCCAGGAAGCACGCGCCGCCGACGCCTACAAGGACATGATCGTCAATTCGGCGGCGCAGGACATCGTCTACTCGTCGCTGTTCACCGGCATCCACGGCAACTACCTGAAGGACTCGGTGCGCAAGGCCGGGCTCGACCCCGACAATCTGCCCAGCGCCGACAAGAGCGCGATGAACTTCGGCCAGGGCGCGGTGAAGGCGTGGAAAGACATCTGGGGCTCGGGGCAGGGCGTCGGCCAGATGGACGACGTGCCGGACACCGCCACGCTGGTCACGCGCCTGAGCGCGGAGTATCGTGCCGCCGCCCGATCGCTCGATAGCGCGAGTGCGCCATACACGTCTGACTAGGCCGAGCGAGGCGATTGCGTCCTTGAGTTACCCCACGCAAACGCGTAGGAACTGATCAGAACGGCTTGACATCACAGGCAATCGGAATACTCTTGCCCAAGCACGTTTTGAAGTGCGAGGGGAAGATCGTGAAAATCAATGCGCAGGCTAAGTCCGCAGTGGCCAGATTTCTGAATCAGTGGCCGCGGACAATCTCCAGTGTCGCGCGTCGTACGGCTGCACGATGCGGCGACGTCAAGCACCAAATCGCTGCCGTGATACTTACATTGTCTGCCGCTGTGGGCGTACAGGCACAGGTCGCTGTCGAACCAGCGATGGTGGACGCGCTGGCGCATCATCAGAATCAGCGGTCGGTCGATGTTCCCAAAGTCAACCCGGGCAATATTTCGCTTGAGACGTCTTGGGCGTACACCATTTCCGGCGGCACGGTACGTCTGCAGGCGGGCGCAATTGCCAACCGGCGATCGTCCGGTGTGTCGGGGTCACTGCGCCTCGAACTGTGGGCTCTCCCGAGCCCATATAGCGGCGGCGGCGCGACCGGTTACAAGATTGGGCAAACGGCAGTGTTTTCGCCGCTGACGGCCGGGTTCCAGTACACCAACATCGACCAGACCGTGTTGCAACTGTCTACACCGACAGCGGGCACCTGGTACATGTACATGTTCGTATCGGAGTACAACGCCTCATCGCTCAACGATGGCTACGCCTGGGTTGACTGGGAAACGTTTTCCAATCCCACCTGGGTGATTGGTGGGGCGACGTATCCCGATCTGGTTGTCTCCGGCGTGTCGATGAGCGTGCGATCCGCCACCGTTGGGCAACGCATTTCCACGCAAACCACGACGGTGCGCAACAACGGCTCGGCGAGCGCTCCGGCAGGAGCACGCGTCAAGTTTTACTGGTCGACCAACAACATTATCTCGCTCGCGGACACCTACAGCGGCTGGTACTGCGACGTGGGCGCGCTGGCGCCCGGTCAGTCGATGACTTGCAGCGGTCAGGTCGACGCGCCGAGCACGGCCGGTACGTATTACTTTGGCGCTTACGTCAACGAAGATGGCGCCGTTACCGAGAGCGACTACAGCAACAACACCAACTACGACCCGCTGACCGTCAGCGTCACCAACGTTGTTTTCTATCCGGATTTGGTGGTGGTCAACACCTCGATTGGTGGTGTGCGTCTGGCTTCGGTGGGGCAGCGCCTTACGGCGCAATCCACCACGATCCGCAACGCAGGCAGCACCACTGCACCCGCCGGTGCGCGGATCAAATTTTACTGGTCGACCAACAACATCATTTCGACCGCCGACATCTACAGCGGCTGGTACTGCGACGTTGGGGCGCTGGCGCCGGGACAAACCATGACGTGTGCCGGTAACGTAGACGCGCCGACGGTGGTGGGCACCTACTACTTCGGGGCCTACGTCAACGAAGACGGCGCGGTGGTCGAAAGCGACTACAACAACAACACCGGGTACGACCCACTAACCGTCTCGATTGTGTCCGGCTCGGACGCGACCGCCGACATGGTCGAGTATTACCATCCCCCGCTCGACTACTACTTCATAACATCGCGCAGCAGCGAGATCGCACTGCTCGACGCCACTCCGCCGTTCCGACGAACGGGCTTGAGTTTCCGCGTGTACGCTGTGGCCACCGGGCTGACCTCGGCGTTCGGTGCGCGCATGCCGATTACGCGGTTTTACTTCGACAAGGTTGCTGTCAGCGCCACGCGTGGCAGCCATTTCTACACGCTCGTCCCGTCGGAGCTTTCGGCGCTGACGGCGCTGAATCCTACCAATTCCGCGGCGCCACGCTTGCCGTACAACGAAGGCATCGACTCCTACGCGTATGTGCCTGTAGTGGAGGGAGTGGGCGGACGCTGTGCAACTGGGCTGATTCCGGTGTACCGCGTTTTCCGCGGCAATGCGCGATTCCCCGACAACCCGAACCATCGCTTTACCACCAGCCTATCGACCTACAGCGCGTTCGTCGCGCTGGGCTGGGACGGCGAAGGTGTGAAGTTCTGCGTGCCGAGTTAGGTCGGTGAACGCGGCGCGTTGCGTTGCTTTGCCAACGCTGCCCGCGCCATCGCATCGACCCGCGCCGGCGCGATCAGCTTGAGCCAGCGCCCGAGCTTGCCCTTGACGCTCATCACCTCGTCGCGCTTGCGGGCGCGCATTGCGGCCACGATCAAACCGGCGCATTGTTCGACGCTCATCGCCTGATCCTCGGCGAGGCCGGAGACGCCGGCGCGTTCACCCTTCGCGTTCCAGCCGTTGCGGCGGATTTCGGTGGCGACCACGCCGGGGTAGACGATGGTCACGTCGACGCCCTGCGGCTGCAACTCGGTGCGCAACGCCTCGAAAAAGCCGATCTGCGCGAACTTGGTGGCGCAATAGGTGGTGCGGCCGGGCACGCCGACCAACCCGGCCAGGCTCGCCACGGCAACGATCAGCCCGCGCGACGCTTTCAGATGCGGCAGCGCCGCGTGCGTCGGCCACACGCTGCCCATCAGGTTGATGCGCATCAGGTTTTCGTAGACGGCGGTATCGGCGATTTCGTCGAAATTGGCGTGCATCGACACCCCGGCGTTGTTCACCAGCGCGTCGATGCCGCCGAACTTGTCGACGGCGGCGGCAATCAGCGCGCGGCAATCCGCCTCCACCGCGACATCGGTCGGCACCACCAGCGTCGTCGCGCCGGCGGCCTCGCACTGCGCGGCGACCGCCTGCAGCGCATCGCGCCGGCGGGCAGCGAGCACCAGCATCGGCCTGTCACGCGCCAGTTGTCGCGCCAGTTCGGCGCCGATGCCGTCGGAGGCGCCGGTGATCACAATGACTCGATTGGCGAATGACATGCGTGCTCTCCGTGAATTGCCCTGCAGAGTATCGCCGAAAAAAAACGGGGCATAGCCCCGTCGTTTCCGGCACCAGTCGACGCCCCCTACGTCAAGTTGGCGTCGTCGTCCGCTACGCCGCCGAACGGCTGGCGATCGCGTAGAGCTGGTCTTTCAGATGCAGACGTTGCTTTTTGAGCGTCTCCAGCGTGTCGTCGTTGATCGGGGCGACGCCGGTTTCGCTCTTGGTGATCTCGGTGTCCACGGCATCGTGCTGGCTGAGCAGATGGGTGAAGTGGTGATCGGTGGTCTTGAGCTTCGCGATGACTTCGGCGAGCTCGGGGAATTCGCGGTTGAGTGCGTGCGGTAGCAAGTCGGAACGCATGAAAAACATACCTCAATAAGTGGCCGCGTTCGCCATTGCCAACGCGAGCAATCCAGCAGATTGCCATGACATCGTAGCAGCAGTCGTCGCCACGGTATTGACGTGCCGCAAGCGAGCGCGGCGTACCCGGCAATGCCGGTGGCGCCCTCAGCGTGGCCTGAGATAGCGGGCATCGTCGAATGTGGCGACCCACTGCGGCCGGTAGACGACACCGAGCGTGATGATCATGCCTGTTAGCGTCGCCTCGCCAAAGCCGAGCTGGATCAGGTAAGGCGCGTACTGCCCGAGCGCTTTGCCCAGGGTGATGCCGCTCGCGGCAGCGAACACCAGCAAGGCAAGCATTCCGGCAACCGCAAGCGACAGCGCCGACCCAAAGAACGCCACCACGAAGATATAGATGAAGAAGTTCGGCGGCAACCAGCGTTCGGCGGCACGCAGCACGCCGGCGACGGTCAGGATCGCACCGGCGCCAAGCGTCAACCACACCACTGCGAGATTCGCCCACTGCCCGCCGTGAATGCCGATGTGCACGGCCACCACCAGCGCCGCGCTGATCATCGCCAGCGGCACGCCCAAGGCGAGCGTCAGGCCAGCCATGCCGAGCAGATGGAAGGTAAAGTTGCCCGACACCGTTGCCTGCATGCTCCACAGCACCACCGCCGTGGCGATGCCGCCGTGCCAGACACGCGTCGGGAAACGCTCGCTCAGCTGCGCCCACGGCACACGACGCGCGCTCCAGAGCAGCATCGCCAGCGCGACCGGCCAGGCGACGGCGACCCACGCGAGCGGCAAATCCGGCAAACTCAAATCCATCGCGGCAGTGTACGCAGCGCGGTGGCACAGCGGCAATGACGGCCGTCAGTCGGCGTGCGCGGCGCGCATACGCACCCCAAAAAACTCGGGCCCCCGCAGGAGCCCGATTTCGTTACTTCTTCTTGTCGTCTTTCACTTCGGTGAAGTCGGCGTCGACCACTTTTGCATCGTCGCCTGGCTTGCCGCCGCCGGGGGCGCCGCCGGCATCACCACCGCCGGCTGCGGCGCCGGCCGCCGCCTGTTCCGCCTGCGCTGCGGCGTACATCTTTTCGCCGAGCTTCTGCGAGGTGGTGGACAGCGATTCGAGCTTGGCGTCGAGCGCTTCTTTCGTTGCGTTCTGGTCCTTGAGCAGCGCGTCGGCTTCTTTCAGTGCATCCTCGATTTTGGCCTTTTCACCGGCATCGAGTTTGTCGCCGAATTCGCCGAGGCTCTTCTTCACGCTGTGCGCCAGCGTGTCGAGGTTGTTGCGCGACTGCACGAGTTCGAGACGTTTCTTGTCCTCGACCTCATTGGCCTTGGCGTCGTTCACCATGCGCTGGATTTCGTCCTCGCTAAGACCGCTGTTGGCCTTGATGGTGATCTTGTTTTCCTTGCCGGTGCCTTTGTCTTTCGCGGACACATGCAGGATGCCGTTGGCGTCGATGTCGAACTGCACTTCGATCTGCGGCATGCCGCGCGGCGCCGGCGGAATGCCTTCGAGGTTGAACTGGCCGAGGCTCTTGTTGCCGGCGGACACTTCGCGCTCGCCCTGCAGCACGTGAATGGTCACCGCGCCCTGGTTGTCGTCGGCGGTCGAGAAGACCTGCGACGCCTTGGTCGGAATCGTCGTGTTCTTCTGGATCAGTTTGGTCATCACGCCACCGAGCGTCTCGATACCGAGCGACAGCGGCGTCACGTCGAGCAGCAGCACGTCGGTGCGGTCACCGGCCAGCACGCTGCCCTGAATCGCGGCACCCACGGCCACCGCTTCGTCCGGGTTCACGTCCTTGCGCGGCTCCTTGCCGAAGAAGGCTTTCACGGCGTCGATCACCTTCGGCATGCGCGTCTGGCCGCCGACGAGAATCACGTCGTCGATCTTGTCGACACCGAGGCCGGCGTCCTTGAGGGCGATGCGGCAAGGCTCGATCGTCTTGGCGATCAGGTCTTCCACCAGCGACTCAAGCTTGGCGCGCGTCACCTTCATGGTGAGATGTTTCGGGCCGGTCGCGTCCATCGCGATGTACGGCTCGTTGATCTCGCTTTGCTGCGACGACGACAACTCGATCTTGGTGCGTTCCGCCGCCGCCTTGATGCGTTGCAGCGCGATCGGGTCTTTGGTCAGATCGATGCCGCTCTGCTTCTTGAATTCGTCGCAGAGGTAATCCACCAGGCGTTGATCGAAATCTTCGCCGCCGAGGAAGGTGTCGCCGTTGGTGGCGAGCACTTCGAACTGTTTTTCGCCGTCGACGTCGGCGATCTCGATGATCGACACGTCGAAGGTGCCGCCGCCGAGGTCGTACACGGCGATCTTGGAATCCTTCTTCACCTTGTCGAGGCCGAACGCCAGCGCGGCCGCCGTCGGCTCGTTGATGATGCGCTTGACTTCCAGGCCCGCGATGCGGCCCGCGTCCTTGGTCGCCTGACGCTGCGAATCGTTGAAGTAGGCCGGCACCGTGATCACGGCCTCGGTGACTTCGTGGCCGAGATAGTCCTCGGCGGTTTTCTTCATCTTGCGCAGCGTTTCCGCCGAGACGGCGGGCGGCGACAGCTTCTTGCCGCGCACTTCGACCCAGGCGTCGCCGTTGTCGTTCTTGACGATCTGGTAGGGCATCAGGCCGATGTCCTTCTGCACTTCCTTCTCGTCGAAGCGGCGACCGATCAGGCGCTTGACCGCGTAGATGGTGTTCTTCGGGTTGGTGACGGCCTGCCGCTTGGCCGGCGCACCGACGGTGATTTCACCGTCTTCCAGATAAGCGACGATGGACGGCGTGGTGCGCGCGCCTTCGCTGTTCTCGATGACCTTCGTGTTGCCGCCTTCGACGACGGCTACGCACGAATTGGTGGTGCCGAGGTCGATACCAATGATCTTGCCCATGATTTCTTGTTCTCCGTAGCTAATGTTGTATGAGTGCTAAGTTGGTTGCAGTTCGTTGCCGTTCAAGGGTTACTTGCAAGGACGAGTGACGAAAGACGATTGACGCAAAGCTAGGTTTTGAGTGAGCGGCGGAATACGATGAGTTGTTTGCGAACGTTTTCGAGCAATTCGAGTGCGTCACCGACGCCGGCGACGAACTTCAGCCTGACGGCGAGTTCCAGTTGGGTTTCAACTTCAGCCGCAGAGCCGAGGGCGATGCCGAGAAAATGTCCAAGCTCACCGGTATTGGACCGCCCGGCGCCTTCAGCCACATTGGACGGAATCGAAACCGCCGCGCGACGAAGCTGTTGCGCCAGTCCGAATCGTTCGTCCGCGGGAAATTCTGCGCTCAACCGATAGACGGACTCAACCAGCGACATCGCCTGTTGCCAAACAGGAAAGTCGCGATGCGAGCGCGGCGGCCTCTCGTCATTCGTCATTCGTCTTTTCGTCCTTCGCCACGGCCAGCGCCTTGGCGACCGCCACCATCGCCGGGCGCAGCACGCGATCGGCGATGGTGTAGCCCTTCTGGAAGACCTGCAGCACAGTGCCCGGCGCGGCGTCGGCGGATTCGATCTGGGTCATCGCCTGATGCACGTTGGGGTCGAATTTGGCGCCTTCGGCCTTAACCTCTTTCACGCGGGCGCGCTCGAACGCGCTGGCGAGGTTCTTGAGCGTCATGTCGACGCCCATCTTGATCTGCTCGGTGCTGCTTTGCTGATCCTTCAGCACCATTTCCAGCGTGTCTTTCACCGCCAGCAGCGAAAAGGCGAAATCCTTCGCCGCGAAGTCGCGCGCGCTGGCGATCTCCTGCGTGTTGCGCTTGCGCAGGTTCTCCATTTCGGCGAGGTTGCGCAGTTGCTGATCCTTGAGCTGCGCTTTCAAATCGGCGATTTCGTTTTGCGCGGCGGCGAGCTGATCCTCGACGCCGATCCAGGCAGGCGCATCGCGGGCGGTCGCCGCATCGGCGCCAGCGTCTCGCAGCGGGGTGTTCGATTCGTCTGTCGTGGCCATTTTTTATTTTGAAAACAAGGTGTTAGCACACATCTAGGGGAAAGTTCCCCTATTTCAAGCAAAGCCCAAAGGAAATCAACAACATTTTGTCAAAAACGGCGCACGAATGAGGCATAAAGCGCCATTGTGACGAAAGTCGACTTGCTGTCATATTGGCCGCTTTGCCCAATGTGGATGCCGCTACTGGCAAAAAGCCAATAACGTCGAAAATTTGTTGTCAACACATTTTC
This sequence comes from Betaproteobacteria bacterium, assembly GCA_027492485.1. GTDB lineage: Bacteria > Pseudomonadota > Gammaproteobacteria > Burkholderiales > Casimicrobiaceae > Casimicrobium. The sequence goes on along the minus strand of JAPUER010000058.1, from coordinate 73,460 downwards.
GCCCGCAATCCCTGTCGTCCGCAACCGCGGTACTTGCCGCACCTTGGGTCACCGCGGTGGCAGGGCGCCCGCAGTTCGGGCGCCGATCCCGCGGTTTCATCGCACCGCCGTCGCCCATAGTCGCGGCATCGCAAACAATTCGCGAGCTTACTTTCCGCAGGAGATGTCATGAAACTTAACCATTGGCTGCTGGCGCTGAGCGGCGCCGGCCTGATCGCCGCCTCCGCCGCGGCGCAACCCGCCCGGCAGTATCCGCTGCGCGACTTCTTCAAGAATCCCGAGCAGGGCTACTTCCGCCTGTCGCCCGACGGCCGGACGCTGGGTTTCATGCAGCCGTATGAATCGCGCATGAACATTTTTGTGCAGCCGATCGACAAGGTGGGCAGCAAGGAAGGCGTCAAGCGCATTACCGCCGAGACGGCGCGCGACATCTCCAACTACTTCTTCAAGGGGCCGCAGCACGTCCTCTACACCAAGGATTTCGGCGGCGACGAAAACTTTCACGTCGTCATGGCCGACATCAACACCGGCAAGGTGCAGGACCTGACACCGCACGAGAGCACTCAGGCCAGCATCCTCGACGCACTGCCGGACGACGACGATCACATCCTCGTCTCGCACAACAAGCGCGACAAGCGGCTGTTCGACGTCTACCGCATCAACATCAAGACTGGCGCTGAAACGCTGGTCGCGCAGAATCCGGGCAACATTACTGCATGGAACACCGATCACGCGGGCAAGGTCCGTGCGGCCGGTGCGACCGACGGCGTCAACAAGACGCTGCTCTACCGCGAAACCGAGACCGGGCCGTTCAAGCCGCTGTTGACCACCAACTTCCGGGAGGCGGTCGATATCGTCGGCTGGACCGCAGACAGCAAGCTGATGTACGTCGCCTCCAACCGCGGCCGCGACAAGGCAGCGCTGTTCGAGTTCGACCCGAACACGGCCAGGGAAGGCAAGCTGATCTACGAGAACGCCAACGTCGACGTCGATTCGCTCGGCTGGTCGCGTGCGCGCAAGGTCATCACGCAGACGACGGTCAATTTCGAAAAGGCCGAACCGGTGTTCTTCGACCAGGAATCGGAGCGCGTCTACAAGGCACTGAAAGCGAAGCTGCCTGGCTATCAAATCGGCGTGCAGAGCATGACCAGGGACGAAAACCTGATGATCGTGGCCGCCAGCAACGACCGTACACCGGGCACGCGGTATGTCTATGACGCGAAAGCCGACAAGCTCACCAAGCTGGCCGAGATCAATCCCGCGATTGCCGAGGCCGACATGGCCGAAGTGAAACCGGTCAGCTACACCGCCCGCGACGGTTTGACCATTCGCGGCTATCTCACACTGCCCAAGGGCATCCCGGCCAAAAATCTGCCGGTGATCGTGAACCCGCACGGCGGCCCGTGGTACCGCGACAGCTGGGGCTACAACCCGGAAATTCAGTTCCTCGCCAATCGCGGCTACGCCGTGTTGCAGATGAACTTCCGCGGTTCGGTCGGCTACGGCCGCAAATTCTGGGAGGCGAGCTTCAAGCAATGGGGCCTGGCCATGCAGGACGACATCACCGATGGCGTGCAGTGGTTGATCAAGGAAGGCATTGCCGACCCGAAGCGCGTCGCCATCTATGGTGCCAGTTACGGCGGCTACGCCACGCTGATGGGCGTGACCAAGACGCCGGAGCTGTACGCTGCAGCAGTTGATTACGTGGGCGTGTCGAACATGTTCACCTTCATGAAGTCGATTCCGCCGTACTGGAAGCCCTTCCTTGACATGATGACCGAGATGGTCGGCGATGCCGAGAAGGACAAGGCGCAGCTCACGGCCACCTCGCCGGCGCTCAATGCCGACCGCATCAAGACGCCGTTGTTCGTCGCCCAGGGCGCCAAGGATCCACGCGTGGTCAAGGCGGAGAGCGACCAGATGGTCGAAGCGCTCAAGAAACGTGGTGTCGCCGTGGAATACATGGTCAAGGACAACGAAGGCCACGGTTTCCGTCTGCAGGAGAACCAGTACGAGTTCTACGACGCGATGGAAAAATTCCTCGGCAAGCACCTGAAAAACGTGGCGAAGTAGCGTCGCCGCGCGCCGCAGTTGACTGTACCGGACGAACGGTTGCTGCGGCTTTTTTATTGCCGCAGCGCCGCCTCCACGCTCAGCGCGAGCGCCAGTAAATCGCGGTCGGCGCCGTGCCGGCCCACCAGTTGCAGGCCGACCGGCGCCGCGCCGGGCGCATGACAGGGCAGGCTCAGCGCACAGCCATCCATCATGTTGACCCACGCCGTATTGCGCAAGATGAGCTGGTTGGTCGCATAAAACAGCGCATCGTCGGCCACCAGCGCTGCGATCGGCGGCGGCAGGCAGGCCACGGTCGGCGCGATCAGGGCATCGAAGCCGGCCAGCGCGGCATGCATGCGGTGTTTCCACAGGCGCAGCCAGGCGATTGCCTGCGACACCTCGGCGCGCGTGACGTCGGCGCCAAGCGCGATGCGATGCCAGACACGCGGATCGTAGCCGCGCCCATCGACGCCGATATTGGCGGCGTGCCAGTCGAAGGTCTCCGCCAACCGCCCCATGACGCGCTCGCCGGGCGGCAGGTTGCCGGCCGCGAACAAATCCTCCAGCGCATCGCAACGCGCCTCGACGATGCTGGCGCCCGCCTCGCGCAGCCGCGCGATGGCCGAACGGCAAGCGGCGTCCACTTCGGAGTCGACGTCGCGCCAGAGGGTGCCGGTCGGGCACAGCAAACGCACGTCGCGCAGCGGTTTGGCCGGCAGCGCGGCCACCGGCTCGTCCGCCAGTACGGCGTCGATCCGTGCGCAGCAGGCAACCGAATGGGCCAGCGGGCCCACCGAATCATGCAGGAACGACAGCGGCACCGCGCCGTTGACCGGCACCCGGAATGCCGTGGGTTTGAAGCCGACGAGTCCGTTGAACGCCGCCGGGATGCGCACGCTGCCGCCGGTGTCGGTGCCGAGCGCGGCGACGCACATGTCGTCGGCCACGCCGACGCCGGCACCGCTCGACGAGCCGCCGGGCACGCGCCCGCCGGCCTCGCCGCGCTGCCAGCGGTTGCGCGGCGTGCCGTAGTGGGGGTTGATGCCGACGCCGGAAAACGCGAACTCGACCATGTTGCTGCGGCCGAAGATGACGGCGCCCGCCGCGCGCAGGCGCGCCACGGCGGGCGCGTCGGCGGTCGCCGGTGCGCGCGGGCGCAACACGGTGGAGCCGGCCGTGGTCACCTCGCCGGCGACGTCGAACAAATCCTTGATCGAAATGGTGATCCCTTCCAGCGGGCGCGGCGCGGCCTCAACACCCTGCCGGTAGTACCCGTCCGCGCGTGCAGCGGCAGCGCGGATTGCCGGCTCGTCCAGCGCCAGAAAGACGCGCGCACCCTCGCCGCGCGGATCGCGGGCGCGTTCGAGTTGCCGGCTGGCGAGCGCCGACGGCTGGTCGCTTCCGGTGGCGAAGGCATGTTGCAGTTCGGCGATCGTGGTCATGGCTGGGCGCGGTAACGTTTGCTTGCATTATGCGTTGCCGTTGCCGCGAAGATGCGGCTACATTGCTCCCATGAAAACTTCGATCCTGCACCTGAGTCGATGGGCGCGTCGTTGCCTGATTGCCGGCACGCTGTTGGCCGGCACCTTCGCCCACGGTGCGCCGCAGGTGATCGATCTCGACTGGGTCGACGCTGCCCGCGGGCGCAACCTGCCGCTCAAGGTGCGGGTGCCGGAGGGCAGCGACAAAGTGCCGCTGGTGATCTTCTCGCATGGCCTGGGCGGCTCGCGCGAGGGCGGCAAGGCCTGGGGCGAGCACTGGTCGCAGCATGGCTATCTGGTGCTGCACGTGCAGCATCCGGGCAGCGACGATTCGTTGTGGAAGGGCGCCGGCGAAGGCCCGCCGAAACAGCGGCTGGCGCGCGGCGCCACCGCGGAGCAGCTGCTCGGTCGCGTCGACGACATTCGCTTTGTGCTCGACGAAATCGCGCGGCAGCAGGCGAAGCCGGATGCGCCGCCGTGGCTGAAGCGCATCAACCCGGCCCGCATCGCGATGACCGGCCACAGCTTCGGTGCACGGACCGCGATGGCGCTGGCGGGCGAGCGCTTCCCCGGCCCGATCCGTTCGCTCGGTGAGCCCCGCATTTCGGCCTTCATCGCATTCAGCCCGGCCACCCAGGGCCTGAAACGAACCTGGTCGGAACGCTACGGCAATATGGCCGAACCGTTCCTGAGCGTTACCGGCACTATTGACGGGGACGTGATGGGCAACGGCAGTTCGGCTGCCAATCGCGCCGCAGTGTTCGACGCGCAAGCGGCCGGCAACAAGTATCGCGTCGTGTTCGCCGAAGGCGATCATGCGGTGTTCGGCGGCGGTGATTTTCGCGATGCGCTGTGGCTTGCGCGGGCCACCGGTGCGGCCAACGCCGCCACGCCCGCCGCCACCGCCCGCGTCATTCACGACAAGACGCGGCTGATCACGCTGAAGTTTCTCGACGCCTATCTGAAAGACGACGCGGCTGCCCGGCAATGGCTGCGCGCCGACGTGCCGGCGATGCTGGGCGACAGCGGGGAGTGGAGCGCGAAGTAGGCGGGCTATCCGCCGCGCAGCAGCGGCGCAATGCGTGCGAGCGCATCGGTGGTTTGCACCGTTGCCAGCCGGATCAGGTTTTCGCGATATTCGCGGGAAGCACCGGCGTAGTAAGGCAGTCGCACCCGAAACAGGAAATCCGCATCTGCCGCCTCGGCATCGATGATGGCGCGGCGCTCGGCATCGCGCTGCCGCCACGGCTCGGGCGCGCGGTCCGGCGTGTCCTCGAGGAATGCGGAGACATCGACGGCCACAACCCGGTCGGCGCCGAGCTGCCGCGCCACGCGAATCGGCACCGGCGACACCATGTCGCCGTCCTCGTACTCGACGTTGCCTATTGTTGTCGGCAGGAACATCGACGGCAGTGCGGCGGAAGCGCGCACGGCGGCGCCGGTGTTGCCGCGAGTGAACGCGACCAGCTCCTTGCGGCCGACCGGCGCTGCCACCGCGCAGAAGCGCCGCGGCAGGCGTTCGATGACACGCTCGCCCACCGCCACGTTGATGAAGTTCTGCAGGGCACGACCGACGAAGCGATTAGGCCGCAGCAATGCCGGGTCGGCAATGTCGGTGAAGCCCAGCGACAGTGCGCGCGCTTCGATCTCGACGGCGGCAATGCGGGCGGCATAGAGCGATCCGGCGATGGCGCCGGCGCTCGCCCCGACGACGAGTGCCGGCTCGATGCCGGCCGCCTCCAGCACCTTGAGCACGCCGATGTGGGCGAAGCCGCGCGGTCCGCCGCTGCCCAGCACCAGTGCGCTGCGGGGGCGGTCCAACGGCCAGGCGATGGGCCCCGGCCCCGGTGTTGCACCTTCGTCGTAGCCGCTGCCAAACTCGGCGCAACCGGCCAGCAGGGAGGTGGCCGGTAGCAGGGCGGCGCCGCCAAGCATCCGCCGCAGCGCGCCACGGCGGTTCATCAGCCGCTCGCTCCCAGCGCGCGGGCGCGGGCGGTCTGCTCGGCGAGCTGGGCGGCATCCGGCGGCGCCGGCAGCCAGCCTTGCAGATGCGTCATCGCCAGATCGGTCAGCATGTGAATCAACGCCGGATGATCGTTGAGCGCCGGAATGTAGTCGTAAGACTGGCCGCCGGCGTGCAGGAAGATTTCGCGGCCTTCGATGGCAATCTCCTCCAGCGTTTCCAGGCAATCGGCCGGAAACCCGGGGCACAGCACATGCACCCGCTTGACGCCCTGCGCCGGCAGCGCCCGCAGCGTGGCATCGGTGTAGGGCTGCAACCATTCGGCGCGGCCGAAGCGCGACTGAAACGTGAGCTGCCACTGGCTCTCGCCAAGGCCAAGCTCGGTCGCCAGCAATCGCGCGGTCTTCTGGCACAGGCAGTGGTACGGATCGCCCTTGCTCAGCGTGAATTTCGGCACGCCGTGAAAGCTCATGACCAGCTTGTCGGGCCGGCCATGCTGCTTCCAGAATCCATTGACGCGGGTCGCCAGCGCCTTGATGTAGGCCGGATCGTCATGCCAACTGGCGATGGTGCGTAGCGCAGGCATGGCCCGTTCCTGCAGCAACACCCGAAACACGGCGTCGCAGGCGGTGGCCGTAGTGCTGGCCGCGTATTGCGGGTACATCGGCAACAGCAGGATGCGATCGCAACGCGCCGCCCGCAATGCGGACAAGGCGCTGGCGATGGACGGGTTGCCGTAGCGCATGCCCACCGCGATCTGAACCAGATCGGGCGGCAAGCCGACCGCTTTCAAGCGTTCGCCCAGCGCGCCGCGCAGATACTGCGCCTGGCGCTGCGTCCACACCAGCAGCGGTGAGCCCTCTGGGGTCCAGATGCTGGCGTACTTCTTTGCGCTCTTGGCGGGGCGGGTGCGCAGGATGATGCCGTGCAGGATCAGCTTCCAGAGCACCCACGGGATTTCGACGACCCGGCGATCGCTCAGGAACTCCGCCAGATAACGACGCACGGCAGCAGGGGTCGCTGCGTCCGGCGTGCCCAGGTTGACCAGCAGAATGCCGACGCGCGGCGCCTGCCCGTGAGTGAATTGACCGCTTGCCATGACCGCCGATTGTAGGAGTGCCGCTAGGCCGCGGGGTCGGGCATCGCCGCGATTACGTCGTGTCGCCCATCTCGCGCTGCATCGCGGACGACAGCAGTTTTGCGGTCAGATCGACGATCGGAATCACGCGGTCGTAAGCCATCCGCGTCGGCCCGATGACGCCCAGGGTGCCGATTACCTGTCCGTTGACCTGATACGGCGCCGTCACCAGCGAGAACTCGTCGAGCGGCACCACCTGCGATTCGCCGCCAATGAAAATCTGTACGCCGTCGGCCTTGTTTGCCTGATCGAACAAATGCAGCAGCTGCGTGCGCTGCTCGAAGAGATCGAACAGATGCCGCAGGCTGCCGACATTGCCGGCCAGATCCTGCGAATGCAGCAATCGCCGCTCGCCGGAGACGATCAGGTTGTCGCTCGACTGTTGCGCCACCTCGGAACCGGTCTCGACGGCGGTGGTCATCAGCACCACGATGTCTTCGCGCAGGCGCTTCAACTCATCGGTCAACCGCACCCGCACCTGATCGAGCGGCAGGCCGGCGAAGTGTTCGTTGAAAAAATTGGCCGCCTCGACCAGCTGCGCGGGCGAGTAGGGGCGGTCGGTATTGAGGATGCGGTTCTGCACGTCGCCGTCCGGCGCCACCAGCACCATCAGCAGTCGCCGCTCGCCGAGGCGCACGAATTCAATGTGCCGGAAACCGGGCGTCTTGTGCGGCGCGGCGACGACACCGGCGAACGACGACAGGTCGGACAGCATGCGCGCGGCGGCGCTGATCAGTTCCTGCGGTTGCTGCCCCTGGATCTGCGCCTCCGCCTCGCGCAGCTCGATCTGCTGCAACGGTTGCGTCACCAGCAGGGTGTCGACGAAGAAGCGATAGCCGCGCGGCGTCGGCACCCTGCCTGCCGAGGTATGCGGGCTGGCGATAAAGCCAAGCTCTTCGAGGTCGGCCATGACGTTGCGGATGGTCGCCGGCGACAGTTCCAGCCCGCTTTGCCTGGACAGCGTGCGCGAACCGACCGGTTCGCCGTCGGCGATGTAGCGCTCGACGAGCGCTTTCAGCAGGATTCGGGAGCGAGGGTCCAGCATGCTGCCGATTGTAATTAGGGGACTGCCGCGCAGCCGGTCGCCGTCAAACCGTGTGATTAAATCCCCGCATGCCTGCCGCGCTTGCTCCCTGCTCCATTGCGATTGCCGTGCGGCCGTCGCAACGGGACGGCGCCCGCGAAAGCCGGCATGAGCTGCGCACCTGGGTGGATTCGATCGCCGACTTGCTGGCCGACAACGGCTATCACCCGGTGCTGGAGCGCAATAGCGCCGAAGAGATTGGCGGCTCCGGGCTGCCGACCTTGACGGCGGCGGAGATCGGTGCCCAGTGCGGCCTGGCCATTGTGCTGGGCGGCGACGGTACGCTGATTTCGGTGGCCCGGCAACTGGCGCCGTTCGGCGTACCGGTGATCGGCATCAATCACGGGCGACTCGGGTTTCTGACCGATCTCGGCGAAGGCACGGTGCACGAATTGCTGCCGCAGATTCTCGCCGGGGCGTATCGCGAGGAGGCACGCGCGCTGATCAGCGCGGTGATATCGACCGATGCCGGCGCCGAATATTTCGCAATGAACGACGTGGTGGTGAACCGCGGCACCACGGCCTCGCTGGTCGACCTCGAAATTTCGCTCAACGACCGGTTTGCCTATGGCTTTCGGGCCGACGGCGTCATCGTTGCCACGCCCACCGGCTCCACCGCCTACGCGCTGTCGGCCGGCGGGCCGATTCTGGCGCCGGCCGTCAACGCGTTCACGCTGGCGCCGATTGCGCCACATGCGCTGACCATGCGCCCGATCGTGGTGGCCGACGATTCGGTCATCCGCATCACCGTGGCGCGTGCCCGCGAAGCCGTGGCCAGTATCGACGGCCACCACACCCTGCCGCTGGCCGAGGGCGATTCCGTGGTGCTGCGCCGCGCCGCGACCAACGTTCGCCTCTGGCATCCGCTCGAATACGACTACTACCACACGCTGCGGCACAAGCTGGGCTGGACGGAGACGCCCGAGGGACTGTCGCCGCGCAAACGCTAGCGGCTTTCTTTTCTTTACGTGCTGAAGCAACTTTCCATTCGCAACTTCGTGCTCATCGACCGGCTTGACGTCGAGTTCGAGGCCGGCATGACCGCGCTGACCGGCGAGACCGGGGCCGGCAAATCGATCGTGCTCGACGCGCTTGGGCTGGCGCTGGGCGCGCGGGCCGACAGCGCGATGGTGCGCGTGGGCGAGAAGCAGGCCGACATCACCGCCGAATTCGATCTGACCGGCAACGATGCCGCCCGCGGCTGGCTCGCCGCGCAGGCCGAGGACGACGGCGGGCATGTGGTGCTGCGCCGCATCGTCGACGCCACCGGCAAAAGCCGCGCCCAGATCAACGGCCGTCCGGCGTCGTTGACCGAAGTGCGCGAACTGGGCGCCACGCTGATCGAACTGCACGCACAGCACGAACATCAGGCCCTGTTGCGCGGCGCCAGCCAGCGCGAACTGCTCGACCGTTACGCCGATGCCGCCGGCGAGCTGCGCGCAGTGCAGGCGGCATGGCGCGGCGCCCGCGACGCGCACGACGCGCTGGCGCGGGCGCGCGGCGCGGCCGATGCGATGGCGCGCGAACGCCAGACGCTCGAGTCCGACTTGCAGGAGTTGCGTCTCGCCAGACCCGACGCGCAGGAGTGGCTGACCCTGACGCAGGAGCAATCGCGCCTGAGCCACGGCAAGGAACTGCTGCAAACGATCGAATCCGCCCGCGCGGCGATTGCCGACGACGACGGCGTCGGGGAGCGGCTGGCGTCGCTGGCAACCGCACTGGGCGGCGCCGAACGCATCGATCCGGCGCTTGCCGGGACGCGGCAACTGGTTGAATCGGCCGCGGTGCAACTGGACGAAGCCGCGCAGGCCTTGCGGCACTATGCCGGCAAGCTGAACCTCGATCCCGAGCGGCTGCAGGACATCGAGCACCGGCTGTCGAGCCTGTTCGCGCTGGCGCGCAAACTGCGCGTGCGCCCCGAGGAGCTGGCCTCACACTGGCAGGCTACCGAGCAAAAGTTTGAACAGTTGGCCGCCGCGCAAGACATCGCCGCCCTGGAACGGGCGGCGCAGGACGCCGATGCCGCGCTGACCGCCGCCGCCGCCGCTCTCAGTAGCAAGCGCGAAGTCGCAGCGCAGCGGCTGGCCGCTGCAGCCACCGCGGAATTGCCGACCCTTGCGTTGACCAATGCCGCCTTTGCGGTGACGCTGGTCGCCTTGCCCGAGGTGGAGTCGACCGGCGCCGAGGCGGTCGAGTTTGCCTTTCGTTCGCATGCCAGCCTGCCCTTTGCGCCGCTGGCGAAAGTGGCGTCGGGCGGCGAGCTGGCGCGCCTGTCGCTGGCGATTCTGGTCGTTTGCGGCGACGCGGCGGCGGTGCCGACACTGGTGTTCGACGAGGTCGACGTCGGCATCGGCGGACGGGTGGCGGCGCAGGTCGGACGCAAGCTGCAAAAGCTCGGGGATTCGCGACAGGTGCTCTGCGTCACCCACATGCCGCAGGTGGCGGCGCACGCCGATCATCACTGCACGGTGCTGCGCGACAACAGCGAGAGCCCGACCACGCGGATCGCGACGCTGGACCGCAAGGCGCGGCACACGGAGATAGCGCGCATGCTCGCCGGCCACGAGGTCGGCACGGCGACGGAGAAAATGGCGAAGGAGTTGCTGGAGACGTCGCGCCGCGGCTATTGATCCGGAAAGATGAGGTACAGAAGTCCGTTCACCCTGAGCGAAGCGAAGGGTTTGATAGTCAAACGCTTCGGCGTCGCCTCAGCGCGAACGGTTCACGTATTTTCGCGCCGAATCAACCGCGGCTAGCGCCGCTTCTTCTTAACGATGGCCTTGCCGGCCCTGTTCTTGCCTGCTTTCGCGCCTTTGCGCGCAACTTGCGGCTTCGGGATGGCGAGCACTTCGCCGGTTTCCATCCAGGTCTTCACGCGTTGCGCATCGCCGATGCGCGAGAACTTGCCGACCGAGTCGAGCAGCACCAGCACCACCGGGCGCTGCGCGATTTGCGCCAGCATCACCACGCAACGGCCGGCCTCGCGAATGAAGCCGGTCTTCTGCAGCATGATGTCCCAGCCGCCGGACTTCACCAGCGCATTGGAATTGTTGAAATGCAGCGTTCTGCCGGTGGCCGGAATCTGCACGTATTCCTCGGACTGGGTGCTGAACTCGCGGATCAGCGGGTAGCGTTGCGCCGCCTGCACCATCACGGCGAGATCGCGTGCCGTCGACACGTTTTCCGGCGACAGGCCGGTGCTGTCGACGTAGCGGGTATTGATCATGCCCAGCGCTTTCGCCTTGGCATTCATGGCAGCGACGGCCGCCGTCAGTCCGCCCGGATAGAAGCGGCCCAGCGAACTGGCGGCGCGGTTCTCCGACGACATCAGCGCCAGCCGCAGCATTTCGCGGCGCGTCAGTTCGCTGCCGATCGACAGCCGCGAGCGGCTGGCCTTGAGGAAATCGAGATCGTCAAGATCGACAGTGAGGGTCTGGTCGAGGTTTTGCTGGGCATCGAGCACCACCATCGCCGTCATCAGCTTGGTGATGCTGGCGATTGGGGTGACGTTATTGGCGTTCTTGGCGAAGATCGGGTCGCCGGTGCGGGCATCGACGATCAGCGCGGCCTGCGACAGCAGGTTGGGGCCCTGCGCGTGGGCGAGGGAGGCGAGCGCGGCCGCAGCCGTCAGCGTGGCGGCAGCGAAAAACCGAACAAAAACAAGGCGACCGGTCATTTTTTTCATAGTGCACATCAATTTTACGGGGAGTTCGCCATGCCATGCGCAATGACGTCTCACTCTGCAAAATTTGCGCCGCCGCCGTTGCACCGACGCCACGCCCCGGCGATCGGCCGCCAGCCCAATGCCAATGGGCGTTCCCGTCCGGTATGTCAGTCGACGCGGGCGCCGCTTTCCTTCACGATACGGGCGTATTTCGGCAGTTCCTTGCCGATAAAGGCGCGAAACTCCTCCGGTGTGCTGGCGGCCGGCTCGGCGCCGCTGGCCAGCCACTTTTCGCGCAGATCGGGCGCCGCCAGCGCCTTGCCGATCTCGGCCGACAGCCGCTTGACGATCTCCGGCGGCGTACCCGCAGGCGCCAGCACGCCCCACCAGGTGAACACGTCGAAGTCTCTGAAGCCGCCTACGGCGACATCCTTCAACCCGGCCTCGGCCATGGTCGGCAGCTCCGGCGCCAGCGCGCTGCGTTTGGGTGTGGTCACGGCAAACGCCTTCAGCTTGCCGGCCTTGATCTGCGGCAGTGCCGAGGCCATGTTGTCGAACATCATCTGCACCTGACCGCCGAGCAGATCGGTCATTGCCGGGCCGCCGCCCTTGTACGGCACATGGGTCACCGGCGCACCGGTGGCGAGCTTGAATAGTTCGCAGGCGAGATGGCCGGCGCTGCCATTGCTGCCGCTGGCGCAGTTCACTTTGCCGCCGGCTTTGGCGGCGGCGACGATGCCGGCGATGTCGTTGGCCGGCAGCGCCTGCGGATTGGTGACCAGCACGTTCGGCGTCACCACCACCAGCGACACCGGCGCGAAATCCCTGACTGCGTCATAGGGCATCTTCGGGTACAGCGCCGGGTTGACCGCGTGCGTCGACAGCGCGCCCATGCCGATGGTGTAGCCGTCTGCCGCCGCTTTGGCGACCGCGTCCATGCCGATGTTGCCGCCGGCGCCGGGGCGGTTGTCGACCACCACCGGTTGCCCGAGTTGCTCGGCGAGCTTTTGCGCCAGGCCGCGCGACGTGGCGTCGACCGAGCCACCGGCCGGGAACGGCACCACCAGCCGGATCGGCTTCGCCGGCCACGCGGTGACCGGTTGCGCATTTACTGGCGATACCAGCGCGAGTGGCACCAGGCTTACCGCTAGCATGGCAACAAAACGGAGGGGCCGCCTGCGTGCAAGCCGGCAGGCGGCGGATGTCGGTGATGGATTCATGGCGTAGCGGTCAGGTGGGAGTGGCGTCTACCGTGGATGATACGGAAGGCCGGCGTTGATCGATCGTACAGTTTCGGCGCTGTCTGGCGGCGATCGAAATAGCGGGAACGCCAGCGCTTCAATTGTTGTCATACAAGTGCATAATCGCGTGCGTCAGAGGGGTTGCGCAGTCCGGCGCGGGAAGTCATGAAGAAAACGGTTTACGGCATTGTGGTGGCTGTGCTTGGCGCTGTACTGGGCGCCGGCGCGATGTTTTTGTTCGGACTGGGCAAACCGGCGGCGCCGGCACCCGCGGCGACGCCTCAGGCTGCGGCCCCGGCACCGGCGGCGAAGTCGGGCGAGGGTGAGAAAAAGGCGGCGGACGGCGCGGCCAACAAGACCGGCGCAGCGACGGGCGGCGGCGGTGGCGCCACGCCCGTCGAGCTGGGCAAGCCCGAAAAGCTGAATTGGCCGCAGAGCGTGACTGCCGTCGGCAGTCTGCGCTCGGATGAATCGGTCATCGTGCGCGCCGAGCAGTCGGGCCGCATCACCGCGCTCAATTTCAAGGAAGGCCAGCCGGTCAAGGCCGGGCAATTGCTGGTGCAACTGGATGACTCGCTGGCCCGCGCCGAGCTGGAGCAGGCGAAGGCGAACCAGAAGCTCGCCAAAGCGAAATTCGACCGCGCCGTCGAATTGCAGCAGAAGAATTTCATCTCCGGCCAGGCGCGCGACGAGGCCGAGAACGCGATGCGCGTCGCCGACGCCACGGTGTCGCTGGCCGAGGCGAAGCTGACCAAGCTGATCATCAGGTCGCCGTTCTCCGGCACCGTCGGCCTGCGCTCGGCAAGCGTCGGCGACTACGTGAAAGACGGGCAGGACATCGTCAACCTTGAGAAGACCGATCCGATCAAGGTGGATTTCAAGGTGCCGGAGCTGTTCCAGTCGAAGATCAGCGTCGGTCAGGCGCTGTCGGTGGCGCTCGACGCGCTGCCGGGCAAGCCGTATTCCGGCCGCGTCTATGCGGTGAATCCGCAGCTCGACACGGCCGGTCGCGCCGTGGTGCTGCGGGCGCAGATGGACAACCACGGCGGCGTGCTCAAGCCCGGCATGTTTGCCCGCGTGCGCCTGACGCTGGCCGACACCGGCGAGACGGTGGTGGTGCCCGAGCAGTCGGTGGCGATGCAGGGCGAAGAGCAGATCATGTTCAAGGTGGTCGATGGCCGCGCGCTGCGCACCAAGGTCGAAGTCGGCCAGCGTCGCGACGGCAAGGTGGAGATCGTCGAAGGCATCGGCGGCAACGACACCATCGTGATCGCCGGCTGGCAGCGGCTGCGCGACGGTTCGGCGGTGCGTGCCGCCGCTGCGGGTGGCGGCAACGCCGACGTCGCCAAGGCTGGGGCGGCGGCCAAGCCGGGCGCACCGGCGCCGGCGTCCACCGCCGAAAAGAAGAGCTAACAGCTTTTCCGTAGAAGCGCCATTTGATCTGGGCTCGGAGCAGTTTTCTTGCAACAGTCGACATTCGGTAATTTCGCTGTTGAGCCCTCGTCAAATGGACGTTACATCGAAAAGCTGATCATTTTCCGATCGCCGGATAGCGGCGATCTGGCGCTCCGGCGCCGCACGTTCCGGGAGACGAAACCATGAATTTCTTCGATCTCTGCATCAAACGGCCGGTGCTCGCCACCGTGCTCTCGCTGGTCGTGGTGCTGCTCGGCCTGATCGGCTACCAGCGGCTGTCGGTGCGCGAATACCCGAAGATCGACGAGCCGATCGTCAGCGTCAGCACCGGCTACAAGGGCGCCTCGCCCGAGGTGATCGAGTCGCAGATCACCAAGACGCTGGAGGATTCGCTGTCCGGCATCGAGGGCGTCAACCTGATCACCTCGAACTCGCGCTCGGAGCGCAGCGACATCACGGTCAGCTTCAAGATCACCAAGGACCCCGACGTCGCCGCCGCCGAGGTGCGCGACAAGGTGGCCCGCGTGCGTGCGCGCCTGCCCGACGCCGCCGACGAGCCGGTGATCGCCAAGGTCGAGGCCGATTCCTTCCCGGTGATGTGGTTCGCGCTGACCTCGGAAACGCACAATTCGCTGCAACTGTCCGACGCCGTGAACCGCATCATCAAGCCGCGCCTGCTGGTGCTGCCCGGTGCGGCCGACCTGCGCATCTTCGGCGAACGCAAGACCTCGATGCGCATCAATATCGAGCCGACCAAGCTGGCCGCCTACCGCCTGACCGTCGCCGACGTCGAGAACGCGCTGCGGGCGCAGAACGTGGAAATTCCGGCCGGCCGCATCGAAAGCCGGCTGCGCGAATTCAACGTGCTGGCGCAGACCGACTTGCAGACGCCGGAGGAATTCGGCGCCATCGTCGTCGCGCAGTCGGGCGGCTATCCGATCCGCATCCGCGACGTGGCCCGGGTCGAGGTCGGCGCCGCCGAGGAGCGCGGCTTCCAGCGCTTCATGGGCAAGACGGCGGTCGGCTTCGGCATCATCCGGCAATCCACCGGCAATCCGCTGGAACTGTCGAAGGCGGCGATTGCCGAGATCCCGCGCATCCAGGAATCGCTGCCGAAAGGCATGAAGATCGAGTTGAACTACGACAGCTCGGTGTTCATCGCGCAGTCGATCAAGGCGGTGTTCTCCACCATCGGCGAGGCCGTGGTGCTGGTCGCCATCGTGATCTTCTTCTTCCTGCGCAGCTTCCGCGCCACCATCATCCCGCTGATCACCATTCCGGTGGCGCTGACCGGCGCCTTCTTCATCATGTATGCCTTCGGCTTCACCATCAACACGCTGACGCTGCTGGCGATGGTGCTCGCGGTCGGGCTGGTGGTGGACGACGCCATCGTGGTGCTGGAAAACATTCACCGTCACATCGAGAACGGCATGGGCCGGCTGCAGGCGGCATTGATCGGCACCCGCGAGATCGGCTTTGCGGTGGTCGCCATGACGCTGACGCTGGCCGCCGTATTCGCGCCGCTCGCCTTCGCCACCGGCCGCACCGGCCGCCTGTTCATCGAGTTTGCGCTGGCGCTGGCCGGCGCCGTGGTGGTGTCGGGCTTCGTCGCGCTGACGCTGTCGCCGATGATGTGCTCGATGCTGCTGACGCATCAGACGCGGCACTCGAAGATCTACAACTGGATCGAAGACGGCTTCAACGCCTTCACCCGCGGCTACAAGCGCCTGCTCAATCTCGCGCTCGACAACCGCCTGATCGTGGTGCTGGTGGCGCTGATCGTGGCCGGCGCCGCCGGGGTGCTGTTCAAGGTGACCAAGACCGAGCTGTCGCCGCTGGAAGACCGCGGCGTGATCTTCGGCTTCGTGTCGGCGCCGGAGGGCTCGACCTCCGACTACCTGATGAAGTACGTGCAGCAGATCGAAGGCATCTACAAGACGCTGCCGGAGACCAACGTCTACGGCGGCAACGGCGGCTTCCCGAACGTCGCCGACGGCACCGCGCTGCTGCGCCTGAAGGATTGGACCGATCGCTCCCGTTCGCAGGCCGATGTGGCGAAAGAGCTGCTGCCGAAGTTCCAGGGCATCGCTGGCGTGCAGGCCTTCCCGTCGCAGCCGGGCTCGCTCGGCCAGAGCCCGCGCGCCAAGCCGATCGAGTTCGTCATCCTCGCCGCCGTGCCCTACGAGCAGATGCAGAGCTTCGTGCGCGCGATGCAGAACGAGATGCAGAAGAACCCCGGCTTCACCAACATCGACACCGATCTGCGCATGAACACGCCGGAGCTGCGCGTTCGCGTCAATCGCGACAAGGTGCTCGACGTCGGCGCGAACGTCGACGTTGTCGGTCGCACGCTGGAGACCATGCTCGGCGGCCGTCTGGTCACCCGCTTCAAACAAGAGGGCGAGCAGTACGACGTGATCGTGCAGGTGGCGCGCGACGGTCGCGATACGCCGGAGCGGATCAGCGAGATCAATGTCCGCAACAGGGCGGGCGACATGGTGCCGCTGTCCAACCTGGTCACCGTGCGCGAAGGCGTCAGCCCGCGCGGCATCGCCCACTTCCAGCGCGTGCGCGCCGCCACCGTGAATGCCAATCTGGCGCCGGGGTTCACCCAGGGCGAGGCGCTGGCGTACATGAACGACGCCGCCAAACGGGTGCTGCCGAACACGGTGCAGACCGATCTGTCGGGCCAGGCGCGCGAATTCCGCGATTCGTCGAGCGACATCTACTTCGTCTTCCTGCTGGCGCTCGGCTTCATCTATCTGGTGCTCGCCGCGCAGTTCGAGAGCTTCATCGACCCCTTCATCATCATGCTCACAGTGCCGCTGTCGATGACCGGCGCGCTGCTGGCGCTGCAACTGACCGGCAACACGCTGAACATCTATTCGCAGATCGGGCTGATCACGCTGGTCGGCCTGATTACCAAGCACGGCATCCTGCTGGTCGAATTCGCCAACCAGTTGCGCGATCAGGGGCGCGGCATTCGCGAAGCGGTGGTCGAGGCGGCCGAGCTGCGCCTGCGCCCGATCCTGATGACCACCGGCGCCATGGTGCTCGGCGCCATCCCTCTGGCCCGCGCGGTCGGCGCCGGCGCCGAAAGCCGGCAGGTGATCGGCTGGGTGATCGTCGGCGGCCTGCTGCTCGGCACTTTGCTCACCTTGTTCGTGGTGCCGACGGCGTACACTTTGCTCGCTCGCGAAACGAGGGGCGAGCGCGCAAGGGAAGTGGCAAAGGCGGAACAGCTCGCCCAGCAGCCCGCCCATGTGGCCGGGGAGTAGTCCACCGACGGAGCGGGGCATGAGCATAGGCGTATCGATCAGACAACTGGCGCCCACCGACGGCGGCATCTACCGTGCGTTGATGCTGCGGGCGTACAGCGAACACGACACCGCCTTCACCTCGACCTTCGAGGAGCGGGCCAGCAAGCCGATCGAATGGTGGTCGAAGCGGCTGTCCGATCCGACTACGGTCACGCTGGGTGCGTTCGACGCCGCCGAAGCGCTGATCGGCACCGTGCGTCTGGAGGCCTTCCAGCGGGTGCGCGAGCGCCACAAGGTGGCGCTGACCGCGATGTATGTGATGAAGGATTTCGCCAATCAGGGCATCGCTCGCCGTCTGGTCGACGAGGCTCTTGCGGCTGCGCGACGCATGCGCGGCGTCGAGATCATCAACCTGACCGTCACGGCGGACAACTTGCCGGCCCTGCGGCTGTATTCGCGGCAGGGTTTTCAGAGCTTCGGGCGCGAAACCCGCGCCGTGAAGACGGCGGGCGCCTACCTCGACAAACTGCACATGTGGCGGCCGGTCAGCGCCGACTACGTGCCCTGACCGATTTCTAGCTCACGATTTCAGGGAAACGCGGAACAAGTTCCCGTTCACCCTGAACGCAGTGTCCTTCGCAAGCTCAGGATGCTCGGAGGTTTGACGACTGGATGCGGGTTTCAAACCTTTCGCCTTCGGCTCAGAGCCTGCCCCGGCGAAGACCGGGGGCGAACGGTTTCCATTGGTTCTGCGTTGCTCCTAAGCCGAAAGCACTTTCCACAGCAGTTGCGCGAGCAGCGTCTGCTGGTCGTCGCTCAGCGCATGATCGACCCGTTGTTCCAGCGCAGTGCTGAGCGCAGCCGGATAGGGCAGCACGTCCAGCGCCTTGTCGGTCAGTGCGTACTTCGATGGCCGTTCGCCCAGTTCGCGCACCCAGCCGCGGCCTACCAGCCGGTTCATCAGCACCGTCGTCTGCGACGGCGAGCGGTAGACCCGGCGCGAAACTTGCGAAATGGTGGGCTCGCCGAGCGTGAAAATGGCGGCCAGCGCCTGCCACTCCAACATGCTCAGCTGATGCCGCCACAGCACGCTGTCGAGCGCGACAAAGCAGGCGTGGCCAAACCGGGCCAACGCCGGGCTGAGTGCCTGATTCTCGGGAGCGACCATCGCCTCGGCGGCGCCCTTGCTGCCGCGCGGACGCGGCGGACGCATCAGGGTCGGATCGGTGTCTTCGGACATCATGCGGCCTTATATCATGCGCTGCGCCGATGCCGGCCGCGCCGGATCGTTGGCGACGGGGCGGGCGGGAGCCGTGTGCGCTACATCGCGACGCTGCGGCCGCCGTCGACGTTGAGCGTGTGACCGGTGACGAAGCTGGCGTCGCAAATGAGGTATTTCACCGCCTCGGCGATCTGTTCGACGCCGCCTTCGCGGCCGAGCGGCACCTGGGCCAGGATGCGTTCGCGTTCACTGGCTGCGATTTGGCCGTCGTGCGGCCACGCGATCGGCCCCGGCGCCACCGCGTTCACCCGCACCGCGGGCGCGAGGTCGCGCGCCAGCGCATGGGTCAGCCCGCGCAGCCCGGCCTTGGCGACGTTGTAGACGACGTAGTCCGGCATCGGGCGTTCGCTGTGGATGTCGGTGATGTTGACGATGCTGCCGCCGCTCGCCGTCAGGTGCGGCGCGGCCGCCTGGGCAAGGAACAGCGGCGCCCGCAGGTTGCTGCCGATCAGCGCATCCCAGTCCGCCACGCCGATGTTGCCGAACGGAGTGGCGAAGTAGGTCGAGGCGTTGTTGACCAGGGCGTCGAGACGGCCGAAGTGGCCGACCACGGCGGCAACCAGCGGCGCCAGCGCATCGACGTCGAGCAGGTCGGCGGCGGCGGCGAGCGCCGATTGCGGGCGGGCGTCGTTCAGGCGGCTGGCGAGCGCCGTGGCCTCGGTTTGCGATGCGCGATAATGAATCGCGACCCGCCAGCCTTCCCGATGCAGGCGTTGCACGATGGCGGCGCCGACGCGCCGGCCACCACCCGTTACCAGCACCACCGGTTCATTGCCCGCCACGATGGCTACGCCTCATTCCGCTCTGCACCCGGCCGAAGCCGGGCTGCCCTCGCCCACGCCCGCCGCCGCCGAACACGGCCGGCGCGTGCTGGCGCATCTGCGCGCAAGGATCGAGCAGATGCCGGCAGCCGGCAACGGGGAGCAGACGATTGCATTCGCCGATTTTATGCAGCAGGTGCTCTATGCGCCGGGTCTCGGCTACTACACGGCGGGCGCGACCAAGCTCGGCGTGGGCGGCGATTTCGTCACCGCGCCGGAGCTGTCGCCGCTGTTTGGCGCGACGCTCGCCGACATCTTTGCGCCGCTCGCGGCGGCCGGCGTCATCGAACTCGGCGCCGGCACCGGCAAGCTGGCGCGCGATTTTCTCGCGGCCTCGCCGGCGCCGCGCTACCGCATTCTCGACCTCAGCGCCGATCTGCGCGAGCGCCAGCAGCAAACGCTCGCCGGCCTCCCGGTCGCCTGGCTCGACGCGCTGCCCGAGCGCATCGACGGCCTGGTGCTGGCCAATGAAGTGCTCGACGCCGTGCCCTGCGAGGTGGTCCGCTTTCAGGCGGGGCACTACGAGCAAGGGCGCGTCGCGCTGATCGACGATCGCTTCGAGTGGCGCTGGCAGCCGCTGCTGGATGGGCCGCTGCTCGCCGCCGCCAAGCACCGGGTGCCTCCGGTCGAGGGCTACCGCAGCGAGATCAATCCCGAAGCCGAGGCGCTGGTCGCCACGCTGGCGGCGCGGCTGGGCGATGGCGCGCTCTGCTTCATCGACTATGGTTTTCCGCGTCGCGAGTATTACCTGCCCGAGCGCCGCGACGGCACGCTGGCTTGCCACTATCGGCAGCGGGTGCACTTCGATCCGCTGATTCTGGCCGGGTTGCAGGACGTCACCGCCCACGTCGATTTCACCGCGATGGCCGAGGCCGCCGTGGACGCCGGCGCCGGCGTGATCTGCTACGCCACGCAGGCGCAGTTCCTGCTGCACGGCGGGCTGCTGAA
Organism: Betaproteobacteria bacterium; assembly: GCA_027492485.1. GTDB lineage: Bacteria > Pseudomonadota > Gammaproteobacteria > Burkholderiales > Casimicrobiaceae > Casimicrobium. The sequence goes on along the minus strand of JAPUER010000058.1, from coordinate 53,107 downwards.
CCGCTTGCAAAGCAGCCAGTTCGCCAGCGAGGCGGCCCGCGCCAACGCGCTGAACGCGCTGCAAAAACTGGTTTCGCCCGCCGAAATGGGCGAACTGTTCAAGGTGCTGGTGGTGGCGAAGGGTGCCGCAGCCGATGCGCTGGCGCCGCTGGCCGCGGTCGACCAGAGCTTCCGGCTGTGATCGTCGACACCTGATTCGCAACGTGCATCAGCAACGATGTGGTACGTGCCGCGCTGGCTGATTCACGGCTCCCTCCCCGCTCGCCGGGGAGGGTTGGGGTGGGGTATGAAGGTGGCGGTTACTTTCGTATGGCCTCTCCGGCGAGACCGTTTACCCCCTCCCAACCTCCCCCGGCGAGCCGGGGAGGTGCACTCCCCGATCCTTCCGTGCTCGTTTGCTGAGGCAGCTTGCTAATCAGGCGTCGATATACGCCTTTCTTGCAAAAACGCCGCAGCACATGGGCTGCGGCGCTATTTTCGCCAAAAGTCGACAATGGGCAAAATATGGCTATGAGCCCAACTCCAGTGTGTGTTTGACCAAAAAGCTGCTACTTGCCCAGCAGCACCCGCCGCAGCCAGGCGTGGCGGTCTTTCTTCGCTTCGTCGTTGAGCAATTCGTCGGCCTCGAACATCTGGCGTGACTTCGGCTGCGAGGCGGCGCGGTAGAGGTCGACCTGCTCCAGCGTCTGCACCCATTCGTCGTTGCTGGCGAACTGGAAGTGCAGCTTCGCCGGCGCCGCGTACATGATCCACTTTTCGGGGTCGAGCGGCTCGATCGAGTTCAGGTATGCGCCCCAAGCCTCCTTGTCGAAGGTTTCGCGGAATTTCTTCGCTTTCGGCTGCTCGGTCACCTGCAGCCAGCCGCTCGGCTTGCCCGGCGGGCTCATCAGCAGCGCTGCATCGACCCGCTTGTCCACGGCGGTCAGCAGCGCGCCGGCCCAGGCGCCAAAGCGGTGCCCGACGACGGCGACGCGATCAAGGTTGAATTCCGGCCGCGTCGCCGCCCAATCGAGCGCGCGGCGGGCGTCGATCACCGCGTTGCGGATCACATCGGCGTCGCCGGCATTGTTGTTGGCGCGATGCACGTAGGGCTGCTTGAACGGCAGTTCAACCAGCAGCGAGGCAATGCCCATCGTGGCCAGCGTCTCCGCCTCCTGCACGAACATGGCGCGCTTCACCTCGGCGCCCTCGCGGTGCAGCCACAGCACGGTGGGGTGCTTCGCCTTGCCGGGCGGCGCGATGACCGTCATTTCCACCTCGCCGCCGGTCGGGCGCGGTACTTTCCACTCGGTGATGGCGCAGCACCTCGCCTTCTGGAAGACGCCGCCCGACAGCGCCGGAACATCCGGCGCGCGGGCATAGTCGAAGATCATCGCCTGCGCGGCCGGCGCTTTCTCGGCGGACGCGGTGGCCGGGAAGAACGCCGCCGCCAGAACGCCGGCGATGGCGAATTGCAGAGAATGGCGCATCATTGCGTGACGCATGTAAGGCTCTCCTTATAGGCGCGACTGACGGCTTGATTGGTAAGGATTCAGTATGTTGATTCGTCGCCCCGCCGCTATTCTGCCTTCGGAAATCACTTCCGAGGCCGTCTATCTCAATCGCCGCGAATGGCTCAAGCACGCCGCGTCGATGGGGCTCATCGCCGGCTTGCCCGCGCTCGCCGCCTGCGACGCCCGGGCGCAGGGTGCGCGTCTGGCCGGTGTCAAGGCGAACCCGGCCTACGCGCTGGCCGACGAAAAGATCAACAAGGTCGACGACTTCCGCAACTACTGCAACTTCTACGAGTTCGGCACCGACAAGACCGATCCGCCGGCGCTGGCGAAATCGCTGAAAACGCGGCCGTGGACGGTCGCGGTCGAAGGCGAGGTGCTGAAACCGAAGACGTTCGACATCGACGAGCTGATGAAGCTGGCGCCGCTGGAAGAGCGCGTCTACCGCTTCCGCTGCGTCGAGGCGTGGTCGATGGTGGTGCCGTGGATAGGCTTTCCGCTGTCGGCGCTGATCAATCAGGTGCAGCCGAAAGGCAACGCCAAGTACGTCGAATTCGTCACTCTCGCCGACAAGGCGCAGATGCCCGGCCTGCGCTCCGGCGTGCTCAATTGGCCGTATGTCGAGGGCCTGCGCCTGGACGAGGCGATGCATCCGCTGACGCTGCTGACTTTCGGCGCTTTCGGCGAAATCCTGGCGCCGCAGAACGGGGCACCGCTGCGCATCACCATTCCGTGGAAGTACGGCTTCAAGGGCGGCAAGTCGATCGTGAAAATCCGCTTTGTCGAGAAAGAGCCGCGCACCGCCTGGGTCAAGGCCGGCCCCAGCGAATACGGCTTCTACTCCAACGTCAACCCGAGCGTCGACCACCCACGCTGGAGCCAGGGCAGCGAACGCCGCCTCGGCGAATTCGGCAAACGCAAGACGCTGATGTTCAACGGCTACGGCGAACAGGTGGCATCGCTGTACGCTGGCATGGATTTGAAGAAGTTGTACTGACCGTGGGCATCACCGTTGCGCCGACCGGCCGCGTTGCCGCGTCCGGTCGCTGGCGCAGTCCGTCCAACGCCGCAGTCCGGCGCGTCAAATGGGCGCTGGTCCTGATCGGTCTGCTGCCGCTGCTGCGACTGGTCGCGGGCTTCTTTCTCGGCTGGCTCGGCGCCAATCCGATCGAATTCATCACCCGTTCAACCGGCACCTGGACGCTGGTCGGGCTCGCCGTCACGCTGTCGATTACGCCGCTGCGCAAACTGTTGAACTGGCCGTGGCTGCTGCGTTTGCGCCGCACGGCGGGGCTGCTGGCGTTTTTCTATGCATGCCTGCACTTCACCACCTATATCTGGTTCGACCGCTTCTTCGACTGGCAGGACATCCTGAAGGACATCGGCAAGCGGCCATTCATCACCGTCGGCTTCGCGGCCTTTGTGCTGCTGGTTCCGCTGGCTGCCACGTCGAACAACGCCGTCATCAAGCGCCTCGGCGCGCGCCTGTGGCAACGCATTCACTACGCGGTATATCCGATCGCCGTGCTGGCGGTGGTGCACTACTGGTGGCTGGTGAAAAAGGACATCACGCAACCGGCCATCTACGCGGCGGTGTTCGCCCTGTTGCTGGGCCTTCGCCTGTGGTGGAAGCTGCGCGCAGCGACTCAGGGCAGGAACGCGGGCAACAGCAGTCGCAGCCCAATTGAGTTTTCCCAGGTTGGCGACCAGGGCCACCGTTCACCCAGAGCGTAGCGTCCTTCACAACGTTCAGGATGATCGGAGGGTTTGAACCTTCTCGCATCGGACCCTTCGCTACGCTCAGGGTGAACGGGGATGGGCGGTAGGCGCGAAGCACCGTGCAGACGTCAATAACCCACGCGAGCAGGACGACGATGTCATTGCCGCGCCGCCATTTCGTGCATCGCGGGCGAGCGGGCGGCCGCCCGACGCGGCTTGAGCCATGCAGAATTCGCATGCTTGCTCGCCAACGGACGCGAAACTTTCTAGCATTCGCCGATCGGTCGCTACCCGCGACGCAATCCAGCAGCAAGCTCATGAAGCGCGTACTCGTTCTCGGCGCCGGCATTCTCGGCGTTCACACCGCATGGTTTCTCCGGCAGCGTGGCTTTGAAGTCACGGTCGTCGATCGTCAACCCGGCCCGGCGCTGGAAACCAGCTTCGCCAACGGCAGCCAGATTTCAGTCAGCCAGTCCGACCCCTGGGCCAGCCCGCATGCGCCGTTAAAAGTCCTTAAATGGCTTGGGCAGGAGGACGCGCCGCTGCTGTTCCGTCTGAAGGCCGACATCAACCAGTGGCGCTGGGGCTTGCGCTTCCTCTACGAATGCCTGCCCAGCCGCGCCGAGCACAACACGCTGCAGGCGATGCGGCTGGCCGAATACAGCCGTCGCACCTTGCAGATGATGCGCCGCGAGACCGGCATCGAGTACGACCATGCCGAAGCCGGGATCATGATGATCCACTCCGATCCGAAGAGCTTCAGCGACGCGGCGGAAGCGGCGCAACTGCTGATCCGCAACGGCGAGCGGCGCGACGTGCTGACCGTTGCCGAGGCGGTCAAGATCGAGCCCGCGCTGGCGCACACGGCGCCGACGCTGGCCGGCGCCATCTACGCACCGAACGACGAATCCGGCGACGCCTACAAGTTCACGGCGGCGCTGGCCGCATTGGCCGCGCAGCAGGGCGTGCAGTTCCTCTACGGCACGACGATCCGGCGCCTCGAGCGCGCCGGCGGTGAGGTGTCCGGCGTCGTGGTGAGCGACGACCAGGGCGAGCGGACGCTGACGGCCGATGCCTACGTCGTTGCGCTCGGTTCCTACTCGCCGGCGCTGCTGTCCGGCGTTGGCGTCGACGCGCTGGTTTATCCGGCGAAGGGCTACAGCGCCACCTTGCCGCTGCACGCCGGCAGCCGCGTGCCGGCACCGAAAGGCAGCATCACCGACGACGAAAAGAAGGTGGTGTTCACCACCATCGGCAATCGCCTGCGCATTGCCGGCACCGCCGAGCTGAATGGCTTCGACACCACGCTCAACAGCGTGCGCTGCGAGGCGCTGACGCGGCGCGCGAAGCATCACTTCCCGGATCTCTGCGAATGGGACCAGGTCGAATACTGGACCGGCCTGCGCCCGGCGACGCCGTCCAATCTGCCGATCATCGGGCAGTCGACGCTGAAAAATCTCTATCTCAACACCGGTCACGGCACGCTCGGCTGGACCGAGGGGCCGGGCTCGGCACGGGCGCTGGCCGACATCATTACCGGCGAAGTGCCGGAAGTGGACTACGCATTTATCAACGCGCCGGCTCGTAAAATCGCGGCTTCTGCGGCCACCTCCCATGCCTGAGTGAACGCCATCCTGTCGCCCCTTCGTTGCTTCCATCTCGCCGCCGCTGCAGCGGTCGCCCTGTCGGCCTTCGTTTTTGCCCAGGGCAGCGCGCCGGCGCCTGCCGCCGCCCCTGCGGAGGCGACAGCGACCACCGCGCCAGTGGCAGCGCTGGTGGTCAATGCTGCGGCCTACCTCGTGGTGGAAGCTACCAGCGGGCAGGTGCTGGCCGAGTCCAACCAGCGCCAGCGCCGCGATCCGGCGTCGCTGACCAAACTGATGACGGCGTACCTCGTCTTCGATGCCCTGCACCAGAAGCGGCTGTCGCTGAGCCAGCGTCTGCGGGTACCGGAGCGGGCGTGGAAGGCCGAAGGCTCCCGCATGTTCATCGAGCCTGGCGCGCCGGTGACCACCGAGGATCTGCTGCGCGGCCTGATCGTGCAGTCCGGCAACGACGCCGCCATCGCGCTGGCCATCGCGGTGGCCGGCAATGAGGGCGAGTTCATCGCGCGCATGAACCGCGAGGCGAAGCGGCTGGGCATGAACGACACCCAGTTCCTGAACCCAACCGGGCTGTCGCAGCAGGGGCATTATTCGACCGCGCACGACCTTGCCGTGCTGTCGCTGGCGCTGCTGCGCGATTTTCCGCAGTACACCCGGTACTACGCGGAGAAGAGCTTCACCCACGGCCGCATCACGCAGCAAAACCGTAACCGGCTGCTGTTTCTCGACCCAACCGTCGATGGCCTGAAAACCGGGCATACGGACGCGGCCGGCTGGTGCCTGATCGCCACCGTCAACCGCCCACCGCGCAAGCTGTTGACCGTGCTGCTCGGGGCGCCGACCGAGGCGATGCGGATCGGTGAATCGCAGAAACTGATCGAATGGGCCTTTGCCGCCTACGAAGGGCGCCGGTTGTACGAGGCGGGCAAAGCGGTCCGGCAGTTGACCGTGTGGAAATCCGCGGTCAGCGAAATCCCGATCGGGTTTCGCGATGACGTCACGGCGGTCGCCGAGGCCGGCAAGGGCGCGGAGATCACCACCGAGCTGACCATTGCGGAACCAAAGATCGGTCCGCTGCAGGCCGGTGACACGGTGGGCGTGCTCAAGGTCAAGCGCGCCGGCAACCTGATCTACGAGCGCGACGTGGTGGCACTGGAATCCGCGCCCGCCGCCCCCATGTGGAAACGGATGTGGCACGCAGTCGTGCTGTGGTTCAAGGGAATGTTCAATTGATCTATTTGAATGGCGAGTGGATGCCGGTCGAGGACGCAAAAATCAGTGTGCTCGACCGCGGCTTCATCTTTGGCGACGGCGTGTACGAGTACGTGCCGGTGATCGCCGGCAAGCCGTACCGGCTCGACGGCCATCTCGTGCGGCTCGACAATTCGTGCCGGGAAATCGGCCTCAAGAATCCCTACAGCAACGCCAAGTGGACCGAGCTGGTGCTTGAGGCTGCGCGCCGCAACGGCCCGGGCGATCAGGGTGTGTACTGGCAGGTCACCCGTGGCGTGGCCAAGCGCGACCACAGCTTTCCGAAAGACGTCGAGCCGACGGTGTTCATGATGTCGAACCCGCTGCCAAAGCTCACGCAAGAGCAGATCGACAACGGCGTGCCGTGCTACACCTTCCCCGACAAGCGTTGGCACCGCTGCCATATCAAGAGCATTTCGCTGCTCGGCAACGTGCTCGCCAAGCAGCACGCCACCGAGCATGGCGGCGCCGAGGTGGTGATGATCCGCGACGGCTTCATGACCGAGGCGTCGGCGTCGAACGTGTTCTGCGTGTTCGGCGACAGCATCGTCTCGCCGCCGAAGGACAACCACATCCTGGGCGGCATCACGCTCGACGGTGTCTTCGATCTGGCCAAAAAGCATGGCCTCAAGCTCGAGGTGCGCCCGGTGCCGGAGGCCGAGATGTGGGCGGCCGACGAGATGTGGCTGTCGTCGTCCAGCAAAGGCGTGCTCGCCATCACCACGCTGGACGACAAGGCGATCGGCAACGCCGCCCACCGCGGCAAGCCGGGTCCGATGTTCAAGAAAATGTTCGCGCTGATGCAGGCGGACATGCATGGAGACTGAGCGATGACTACCCCTGTTACCCCAACCGCCGGCAACGCCGGCGAGACCAACTTCGTCTTTCCGACCGTCTATCCGCTGAAAGTGGCGGGCAAGAACGACAGCGCGCTGGAGGCCACCGTGGTCGAGATCGTGCGCCGCCACGTCGCAGATTTCGACGAGACGGCGGTGACCGTGCGCGAATCCAAAGGCGGCAAGTACCTCGCCGTCTCGGTCAGCTTCACCGCCACCTCGAAGGCGCAGCTCGACGCGCTGTATTGCGATCTGACCGCACACCCGGACGTTGTCTGGGCGTTGTAGATCCGTCATGCCGTTCGGTCGCAACGCCGCTGTAGGAGCGGCTCGCCGCGACCTCGTCGCGCCGGCGCTGCGCAGCGGGAGGCGCTGAGTGATCGTCCGCAACCTCGGTCGCGCCGGCTATCAGGCGACGTGGGACGCCATGCGCGCGTTCACCGATGCCCGCACGCCGGCAAGCGATGACGAACTGTGGCTGTGTGAACACGCAGCCGTATTCACCCAGGGCATCGCCGGCAAGGAAGAGCATCTATTGCTCAATCCGGCCGCCATCCCGGTGGTCAAAACCGATCGCGGCGGCCAGATCACCTATCACGGCCCCGGCCAGACCATGGTCTACGTGCTGCTCGATCTGCGCCGCGCCGGTTTCGGCGTGCGCGAGCTGGTGCAACGCATCGAGCGCGGTGTCATCGAACTGCTCGCGCGCTACGGAATTGAGGCTTACGGCAAGCGCGACGCGCCGGGGGTGTATGTGCGGCCGGACGGTCGCGCACCGGAAGCCAAGATCGCCTCGCTCGGCCTCAAGGTGCGCAACGGCTGCACTTACCACGGCGTCGCCTTCAACGTGGCGATGGACCTGGCGCCGTTTTCCTGCATCAATCCCTGCGGCTACAGCGGGCTCGCCGTCACCGATCTGGCCACGCTGACTGCCACCGCGCCGGACTACGCAGCGGTGTCGCAGGCGCTGGCCGAAGCGCTGCGCACCTCGCTCACGGCACCAACATCTTTTTCGTAGAAACGTTGTTCCTATTGGGCAAAGATGTCAATTTACAGGAAAGTCGACTTTTGGTTAAATCGGCCGCTTTGCCCCATGTAGATAACGTTTTCTGGAAAAAGTTGATACGTCAGCCCGCCGTCATTCGCCGGTGAGAAAATCACGTCATGGATTCGCAGCCCACCCCCGTCAGCACCCCGCCCGAGCCCGCCGGCACCGGCGGCACGATCGCCACCAACGCCGCCGGCGTCAAACACAAGGGCGAAGGCAAGACCGCGCGCATCCCGATCAAGGTGGTGAGCGCGCCGATGCTGCGCAAGCCGGAGTGGATTCGCGTCAAGGCGCCGACCGGCGAGCATGCGGCGCGCTTCGGCGAGATCAAGAAAATCCTGCGCGAACACAACCTCTACTCGGTGTGCGAGGAGGCGAGCTGCCCGAACATCGGCGAATGCTTCGGCAAGGGCACCGCGACCTTCATGATCATGGGCGACATCTGCACCCGGCGCTGCCCGTTCTGCGACGTCGGTCATGGCCGCCCGAACCCGCTCGATGCCGAGGAGCCGAAGAACCTCGCCCGGACCATCGCCGCAATGAAGCTCAAGTACGTGGTAATCACCAGCGTCGACCGCGATGATCTGCGCGACGGCGGCGCCGGCCATTTCGTCGACTGCATCCGGCAGGTGCGCGAGCAGTCGCCGCAGACGCAGATCGAAGTGCTGGTGCCGGACTTCCGCGGCCGCGTCGATCGTGCGCTGGCCATTCTTGAGGCGGCGCCGCCGGACGTGATGAACCACAATCTGGAAACCGTGCCGCGCCTCTACAAGCAGGCGCGGCCGGGCTCGGACTACGCACACTCGCTGTCGTTGCTGCGCGATTTCAAGGCCAGAATTCCGCAGGTGCCGACCAAGAGCGGCCTGATGGTGGGCCTGGGCGAGAGCGACGACGAAATCCTCGCCGTGATGCGCGACATGCGCGCGCACCAGATCGACATGCTGACCATCGGCCAGTACCTGCAACCGTCAAAAGATCATCTGCCGGTGCTGCGTTACGTGCACCCCGACACCTTTGCGATGTTCGAGCGCGAGGCCTATGCAATGGGCTTCAAGCACGCCGCCGTCGGCGCCATGGTGCGTAGCTCGTACCACGCCGACCGGCAGGCCGATGGCGTAATCGGCTAGCTGCGCAAAGCCGACACTGCGTTTCCTAGCGCTTGAAGTGCAGGCTGGACGCGACCAGCGCCCACACGCTTTGCGCCTCGCCGGCGTACTGCTGTTCGGCCGATAGTCGCAGCTCAAGCAGACTGCCGTTGACCTCCGCCGCGAAGAATGTTTCCAGCGCCTCGACGGCCGGATTGTCCGGCTTGGCGCGCGTGGTGCCTGCCATCGCAAAGCCCTTGCCGGCAATTGGGCCCAGCTTGCCGATGTCGACGGCCGGTGGTTGTCCCGCCATACCGGCGGCGATCGCCGAGCGTTGCTCGCGCTCGACATTGGCGAGCGCGCGGCCGGCGGTCAGCGGCTGCACGACCATCTGCAACGTCGGGCCGCCGGACTTGCGTGTCTTGTGCCGGAAACTGACGCGCAGACGGTCGTCCAGATTCTGCTCCACGGTCGCCGCGAGATAGCCCGGCACCTGAAAGTCCAGAATGCGGCTGTCGAAGCTCACGGTGAGCGGGCTGCTGCCGCGGTCGGGTTCGGCGGGCGCCGCTGGCGCGCTGCTGACCGCCGGTGCTGACACGCTTGCGACGGCGGCCGCGCCCGCGACTGGCGTCGGGTTCGGCATCGGTGGCGGCACCGGCAACACCAGCGACTTCTGCAGGGCGGCACTGACGGCCTCGACCGCGGGCGAACGAACCGCCGCGACCTCCAGAAATTCCCAGTATTCGCCGTCGCGCAGCACCGAGGCGAAACGCACGGTCGGCGACGACGCCGTGCCCTTGCCCGGCATCGCGCTGCCGAGCGCCGGGTAGCTGCCGTAGCCATCGAAGCGCGCAAGCTTGTCGTTGAAGGTACTGCGCATGATGTTCTTCACCGCCGCGTCATGCATGGCCTGCAGCCATGCCATCCGCTGTACCAGGGTGTCCGTTGCGGCCGGGCCTTCCTCGGGCGGTTTGCGGTTGACCCAGAGTTCCATCTGCTGGCCATCGATTTTGCAGACCAGCGCATTGCCGGCCGCCTGACAGCCCTCGGGCGCGTCGAAACGGGCGCCGTTGACGGTCAACGGCGCCGCTTGCAACAGGGGACTCGCGGCGAGGGCAGAGAGGACAGACACAGCGGCGACCGTGCCGCGCAGGAAGCTCATCGCAATATGACCGAACATGAATACCGGGTGCGAAGCGTAGCGCAATCGCGGCCGGCACCGTCGCCGCAGCCGGCGCCGCAGTTCTGCGCCAGCGCCCGTTCAGCGGCGCGCAGCACTCTCCAGGCCATGGCGACCCAGCCAGGCAAGTATTCTCGGCCATAGCTCGATGCCGGTTTGCGCGCGGAAATAGCCCATGTGCCCGACCTGCTTCACCTTCAGCTCGTGCGGCGCGAAATCGATACGATCCACTGCGGTGCCGGTGTAGCCCTGGAAGAAGGCGTCGCGAGAGCGCGGCGGCGCCCATAAGTCGTCGCTGCTGACCGCTGCCGCGATCGGTACGCGTACTTCGGCGAAGCGCTCGGTGATGGCGCGGGCGTCCGGATCGTCGAAGAAGTAGTGCGGCAGGTGGCACCACTTCTTCCAGTCGCGGTAGGCCCCCATCGGGATGTCTTCGCCCATGCCGAATTTGCTCATCGGCTGATAGCCGTAGATGCGGGTCACTACCGGTCCCACCACATTCCACAGCGCCCAGGCCCGATAGCGTTCGGGGCGTGGCATCCAGCCGTGCCAGCCGGCACCGGCGCCGCAGACGTAGGCCGCCTGCAACTCGTTCGGTCGCGGCAACTGGCCGATGGCGTGGCCGCCGAGGCTATGTCCGACGAGCCAGACCTTGCCGCGGGCGAGCGCATGGTCGACCGCCGCGGCAAGGTCGTAGCGCGACCAGTCGGCGTATTCCATTTCGAAGCCGCGCAGCGAGCCACGCTTCGAGTCGCCGATGCCGCGATAGTCGGTGCTGATGACGTTGATTCCCTGCTGCTGCGCATATTCCGCGAAGCGCCGGTAAAAGCCGCGCGGTACCGCGGTCGCGCTGGCCATCACGATCCATTGCTCGCCAGGCGAGGCGAAGTGGGTGGCCGTCAGCGGGTAGCCGTCGGCGGCGATGAGTTGCAGATCGGTGGTGCTCATGCGGCCGCAGTGTAGTGATAGCTAGACCGGTCGGTCTAGAGCGTATATTCTATTATTGCCGAAGTACCGGCAAGTCCGCGCAGAGCACCAGAGCACCAGAGCACTTTCCACTTTCGCCGATGAGTTCACCTCCGTCCACCGCAATCAAGGCAACGCCGGCCGCCGCGGCGCTGCCCGATACCCGCACCCGCATCCTGAAAGCGGCGCAACAGCTCTTCCGCAAGCGCGGCTATCACGCCACCGGACTCAACGACATTCTCGAGCTGGCACAGGCGCCCAAGGGCTCGATGTATCACCACTTCCCCGGCGGCAAGGAGCAGATCGGCGTCTGCGTGATCGACGACCTGACCGCGGGGCTGATCGCGCTGTTCACGCAAAGTCGCGCCCGCAGTGCCCAGGCGATGCTGCGGCAATCGGGCGAGCAACTGGTGAGCGTGGCCGAAAAGACGAACTTCGAGATTTGCGCGCTGTACTCGTCCTTTGTGGCGGAACGCAAGTCTTCGCCATTGCTGGGTGAGGCCGTGGCGGCCGGCTATGGCCGCATGCTGGACACCCTGCAGCAGCGCATGGTGGACGACGGCATTGCACCCCGCGCGGCGAAGGAAAAGGCGGAACTCGCCGTCGCGCTGCTGGAAGGTGGTTCGCTGCTGGCGCAGGCGCGGCAGGACGCCGGACTGCTCCGCGTCGCCGTGAAGCAGGCGGCACTGCTCTGCCGCGCAGAATGAGCGCGGGTTGAATGCGGCTCGTGACGGCGATCATTGACCACCGGCGACGCAGCCGGTAGATTGACTGCCCGATTCGAGTCGCTTGCAGTTCGTTCATGTTCAGTTTTCTTGGTGCCAGGTGTCGTCACGGTTTTGCGGCTGCGGCCGCGATGCTGGCCGTGCTGTTCGCCCTGATCGGCGAACCTTGCCACGCCGCAGTCGCCCGCATCGGCACGCCGGCGAGCCAATTCGCCGTGAGCAATACGCTGTCGTCGTTCACCGTCGCGGCCGGCGTCAACCGCCTGCTGCTGGTGACGGCCGCCGATCCGCTGGCGGTCGATGTGTCGGGCGTGACCTTCGCCGGGACCGCGATGACGCGTGCCACGCAGGCGGTCAACGACGTCGCGGTCGCCTCGATCTGGTACCTGCCGCTGGGCAGCAGCGCAACGGCGACGTCCGGCAACGTGGTGATGACCAGTGCTGGCGGCGAGCAGCGCTTTCTCGCGGCAACGGTGTTCGAAGGTGTTTTGCAGCAAACGCCGGTCAACTCGCCGCAGACGGCGCGCAACGATTTCTCCGGCAATTCGTCGCTGACGCTGACCAGCAGCGCCGGTGACATGACTTTCGATCTGTTCGCGAGCTACAGCAACGGCACGACGCCGACCGCTTCGTTCGCGGCCGGCCAGACGCTGGTTTCGCAGGGGGCCGGCGCCATTCCAAGTCTCGGCGCGGCACGCTTCGCGACCAGCACCAAGGCCGGCGCCAGCTCGGTCGCCATGAGCTGGACCTCGTCCGGCCAGTATTCGCAACAGGCCGGCATCAACATCCGGCAGTCGCCGCTGCCGGATCTGACGCTGACCAAGGCCGCTGTCGGCAGCAGCTTCGTGCGTGGCGGCAGCGCGAGTTTCACGCTGACCGTCAACAACATCGGCGACGGCGCGACCAGCGGCAGCTACACCGTCAGCGACGTCATGCCGGCAGGTTTGACGGCGACGGCGGCCAGCGGCAGTGGCTGGAGCTGTACCGTGGCGTCCGGCGGTGTCAGCGTCGGCTGTTCGCGCAGTGCCGCCATCGCCAGCGGCGCCTCGGCGCCGGCCATCCAGATCAACACCAGCATCGCCACCAACGCGGCGAATGCAGCGATCCAGAACAGCGCAACGGTCGCCGGCGGCAACGAGATCAACACCGCGAACAACGCCGGCACCGCCAGCATCAACCTGCTGTCGCCGGCAACAATCACGGTGCCGGTCGGCCTTGCCTTCAGCTTCAACGGCACGGGCTACAGTGGCACCCAGACCGTCAACGTGGCGCCGGGCAACTATTCGCTCGCCACGACATCGCCGCAAGCGCTCGCCACCGGCGCGCGGGCGGTGTTCGCCAGTTGGTCGGACGCGGGCGCCATGAGCCATGTGCTGACGGTTGGCGCGGCGCCGCTGTCGGTTGCCGGCGTTTTCACCACGCAGTATCAGCTGACCACCACGGCCGGCAGCGGCGGCTCGGTCATGCCGCTCAGCGGGCAGTTCTTCGACGCGGGCACGGTGGTCAACGTCACTGCTACCCCGGCCAGCGGCTATTTCTTCACCGGCTGGACGGGCCCGGTGGCGAACGCGGCGCAGGCGGCCACCACGGTCACGATGGATGCGCCGAAGACGGTGGCTGCAAGTTTTTCCAACATGCAGACGGTGACCATCACGGTGCCGGCGGCGGCCAGCTTTTCGTTCGGCGGCAGCAATTTCGTCGGGCCGCAGACGCTGACGCGCGCCACCGGCAACTACACGCTGTCGACCACCACGCCGCAGAGCGTTGCCAGTGGCACGCGGCTCGCGTTCTCCAGCTGGTCGGATGCCGGCGCCATCGCCCACAACGTCAGCGTTGGCGCGACGCCGGTCGCCGTGACCGGCAACTTCACCACGCAATACCAGTTGACTGTGAACACGACTGCCGGCGGCACGGCAACGCCGGCCAGCGGCCAGTTCTACGATGCCGGCGCAGTGGTCGACCTGGTCGCCACGCCGGGCGCCGGCTACGTGTTTTCGCAGTGGACGGGCGCGGTTGCCAATACGCTCGCGGCCGCCACCACGGTCGCGATGGACGCAGCGAAAACGGTCACCGCCAACTTCATCGTTGCGCCGCCTGTCGTTACCGCCAACCCCGGCGATGTCAGCGTCACCGCTGGCGCTACCGCGAGCTTCAGCGCGGCGGCCGGTGGCACGGCGCCGGTCACGGTGCAATGGCAGGTGAGCACCAATCAGGGCCAGAGTTTCGGCAACCTGCCGGGCGCCAGCAGTGTGCCGCTCGCTTTCACGGCGACGGCGGCGGATCACGGCAAGCGCTATCGCGCCGTGTTCAGCAACGGTGGCGGGTCCACGCCCACGTCGCCGGCGACGCTGTCGGTGACGGTCAATGCCATGCTCAACATCGACAACAGCAATGCGGCGACCAGCTTCGACGCCGCCACCGACGGCGTGCTGCTGATCCGCTATCTGCTGGGCTATCGCGATGCGGCGCTGATCGCCGATGTGCGCGGCAATGGCAGCTTTCTGCGCGACGCCGCGGCGATCCAGAGCCACATCGCCGGCAATCTGACCGCCTTCGACGTCGACGGCGACGGGCAGACGCTGGCGCTGACCGACGGCCTGATGATCCTGCGTCGCCTGCTGCTGCCGTCGATCAGCCCGACCGACGCGACGGGCGCCGCCATCGTCACCGCCAATGCAAAGAACTCCGCGCGCAGCGACCAGGACGTGCTGCTCGCGATCGATGCGCTGATGCAGTAAGGCACGGGCAGCGCCGCCCGCGATTGCCCACCCTGTAACCCGGTGTTACGCCGCATCCGCCGTCACGCCGTCCGTGGCGACGGCCGGCACCGTCCATTCCCGTACAGACGTCGCGTCGCGGCGTGCAACCTGACAGGAGTGGTCCCATGAGCAATCGGTCTTTTCGTTCTTCCTTCCCGGTGCCCGCCTTGCGCCGCGCAGGTGCGGTGCTGGCCGCCGCGTTGGCGCTGCTGGCTGCGGGCGAGGCAGGCGCGCAGTGGCAGGGCATCGCCGCGCAAAACGCGGCCTTCGACGCGCAGTTCAATCGCTGGATGGCCGGCAACCAGCAGCGGCTGGCGCAATCGCAGCAACAGCTCTGGCAGCGCCACCTCGCCATGAACGGTCCGCGGCTGCGCGCGCAGTATGCGCAGATGCGGGCGCAGGGCATGAACCACATCAGCTTCGAACAGTTCGCCTATTGGGATCTGATGACCGCCGCCGGCACCAACGTGCAGGGCGCCGTGCAGGCGCAGCAGCGGCAGTTCGAGGGTTTGCAGCGGGCCAACGCGACGGTGCAGCAGAGCCACGCCAGCTACAACGCCGGCTGGGCGCAGAACAGCGCCCGCCAGTCGGCCGCGGTGGCGAACTACAGCAATCAGGCCATTCGCGGCGTCAGCCCCTACGTCGACGGCAACGGCCAGCGCACCATGCTGCCGCACACGTTGCCGCAGGGGCAAACCTATCAGCAGGGCGGCAACACCTACGCACAGGATGCCCAGGGCACGTACTGGCGCTGGCAAGGTAACGGCTGGACGCGGCTGGATGCAGCGCGCTAGCAGGGAAGGGCGACATACAGCTTTTTTGACAAAACGCCAGCGGATCGCGGTGTATGCCCTGAAAACTGAATAAGTCGACTATTGGCATAAATGGCCGCCGAGCCCAATGCAGATAACGCTTTCATCGAAAAGCTGCCGCCGGGCTGCAAGTTAGCGGCGACCGCCGCAGACCGTGCAAGTGACATCGCGCCGGAGCTTGAGCGTGTTGAACTGCATGGTCTTGGCGTCGATGGTGAGCAAGCGCCCACATAGCATTTCTGCCCCGTCGGCGTTGACCAGCAGCTTCAGCGCCTCGGCGGCCTGCAGGCTGCCGACGATGCCGACCAGCGGCGCAAACACACCCATCTCGGCGCAGGCGGTCTCCTCGAAATCTCCGCTTTCGGGATACACGCAGTGGTAGCAGGGCGACGGCGGCTGCCGCGGATCGAACACGCTGACCTGGCCGTCGAAGCGGATGGCGGCGCCCGACACCAGCGGCTTGCCGGCGGCGACACAGGCGCGGTTGATGGCGTGGCGGGTGGCGAAGCGATCGGTGCAGTCGAGCACGACGTCGGCCGCGGCCACGGCGGCGGCGAGCGCCTCGCCGGCGAGCTTCTCCGCGACCGGACGCACCACGACGCGCGGGTTGACCGCCGCCAGCCGGCGCGCCAGCGATTGCACTTTCAGTTCGCCGACGCTGGCGGTGTCGTGGCCGATCTGGCGTTGCAGGTTGGTCAGGTCGACCCGATCGGGGTCGGCGATGCTCAGCGTGCCAACCCCGGCCGCGGCCAGGAACAGCGCCGCTGGACAGCCCAGGCCACCGGCGCCGATCACGAGCGCGTGCGCCGTCGCCAGCCGCTGCTGGCCGGCCACGCCCCACTCGTCGAGCAGGATGTGGCGCGAGTAGCGCAGCAGCGCGTCGTCGTCGAGGTCGGGCGCGGCGGTCGGGCCGCCGTGCGGGATCACTGGCCGGGAACCGTCGCCTTCGCCGTGGTGCCCACCGCTTCCACGGTCGAACGCACCACCGGCAGCCCCTTCACCTTGTTCAGCGCCTGCGAATAGAGGAAGTCCTTCTCGTTGCCCCAGTCGAAACCCTTGAGTTTCTTCTGGTCTTCGCGCACCTTGAGCAGCTTGGCTTCCTGCGCATCCTCCGAGGTATCTTCGTCGGACGTCGTGTCTTTGGTCTCGTTCTTGCCCACCAGATGGCGCGACAAGTCCTTCTCGCGCTGCAACTTAGGCGACATGACGCCGTCCCAGGTCAATTGTTCGATCAATGTGTCCGGCTCGATGCCGGTGCCCTGGATCGACCGGCCGTTCGGCGTGAAGTAGCGCGACGTGGTGAGCTTGACGCCGGTCGTCTGCGACAGCGGGATGATGTTCTGCACCGAGCCCTTGCCGAAGGTCGTGGTGCCCATCAGGGTGGCGCGCTTGTGATCCTGCAGGGCGCCGGCGACGATTTCGGAGGCCGAGGCCGAGGCGCCGTTGGTCAACACCACCAGCGGCACCGTCTTCAGCACCTCCGGCAGATTGGCAAGCGGGTCGCCGCCACGGCGGGCGTAGTAGTCGCGGCTGGCGAAATACTTGGTGCGACTGCCTTCCATGCGGCCTTCGGTGTAGACCACCATCGCATCTTTCGGCAGGAACATGGCCGACAGCCCGACTGCGGCGTCGAGCAACCCGCCGGGGTTGTTGCGCAGATCGAGCACCACACCCTTGAGCGGCGCTTGTGCGTTGTGCTCGGTCAGCACCCTGGCAACGTCGGCCACCGTCGTTTCGTTGAACGTGCGCACCCGGATGAAGGAGATGCCGGGTTCGATCATCTTCGCCTTCACGCCCTGAATCTTGATCTGCTCGCGGGTGAGCGCGAACACATGCGTCGAGCGGTCTTCCTTGCGGAACACTTCCAGCTTGACCTTGGTGCCGGGCGTGCCGCGCATCATGTCGACGGCCTTGGTGGTTGACAAGCCGCGCGTCGATTCGCCGTCGACCTTGACGATCAGGTCGCCGGCGCGGACGCCGGCACGCGCCGCCGGTGTCTCGTCGATCGGCGAAATGACCTTGATGAAACCCTCTTCGGTGCCGATTTCGATGCCGATGCCGCCGAACTTGCCGGTGGTGGTGGTGCGCAAATCCTTGAATGCCGATTCGTCAAGGAAGGTGGAATGCGGGTCGAGGCTGGACACCATGCCGCCGATCGCCTGCTCGATCAGCTTCTTGTCGCTGACCGGTTCGACGTAGTCGTTCTTGACGCGGGAATAAACCTCGGAGAAGGTGCGCAGTTCGTCGAGCGGGATGGTCGACTTGGCGTCGCGATTGGCGTCCACCGTGATCGCCAGCGAAAGCGCGAGACCGATCGCCGCGCCGGCACCGACCCACGCCGTTTTTTGCCACATACCGCTCATGAGTACACCTCTTTCTTCGTCGTACTGCTACCGGGTCACCCGGCCCGCATTTGCCATATTAGACGATCAACTCTGCCGTTGGTGCCCGCCGCCACGCCGGGCGGCGTCAGCCAGCCGATCTGTAGCAGCGCGGCCACCGTTGGTCGGCATAGCGAAGGCGGAAAGAAAAAAGGGCGACCTATCGGAGGATACGGTCGCCCTGAACGTCACCACGGGTGGGCCGGGGGAAGCCCGCCCTGGGAGGATGACGACACGGCAGCAGAGGGGTCAACTGCGTATCGTCTTGCCACAACCATCAGATGCGGGTCGCCGCGAAAAGTTCAACTAGTCCGCAGCAAAAGTTGCACGAAAGGCGTTGACCTCGTTGCCAGTAGGGATGCCATCGCGGCCGCCGAAGCGGGTGCATTTGAGCGCCGCCACATCGGTTGCGAACTGCAGCGCGGCAGCCAGCGGCTGCTTCCCAGCCAGCGCAAAGGCCAGCGCGCCGTGCCAGGTATCGCCGGCCCCGAGCGTGTCGACCGCATGCACGCGACGCGCCGGTGTGTGCCGCAGGCAATCGCCGTCGAAGCACCAGGTACCGCGCTCACCCAGCGTGACGCCGCAAATAACGTTGCGGCCGCCGAACGCGCGAGGAACCGCGACGTCGGGAGCGCCGAAACCCAGGCTCTTCAGCATCGGTTCGCTGAACACCGGATGGGTGGCCCGTCGTGCGATAGTGAGCACTTCTTCCGGGTCGCCCGCGTCGGCGTCGAAGACGCTCGGGATTGCCGCCGCCGCAGCGGCGTCGAACAGCGCGATGGCACCCGGTTTCCAGCGCGAATCGGCATGCACGGCATCGGCGCGGCGAACCTCGTCGAGCGGCAGCCACGAGGTGTCGGCAGGATAGCCTTGGGCCGGCGCCGAACAGATCAGCCGTTCGCCGCGACGGTCGACCAGAATCGCCGAAGTCTTCGAGCGGGCGCCGGGCAGCCGGAACACGTGCGACACGTCGACGCCCTCGCGGGCAAGCTGGCGCACGATCTGATCGCCCACGTCGTCGTCGCCCACCCGGCCCCAGTACTGCGCCTCACCGCCAAGACGCTTGACGGTGACTGCCGCGTTGGCCGCCATGCCGCCGCCGGTAACGATGAATTCCAGTGCCCCGAACTTGGCCGGTGCCTCGGGAATGACGTCGACGCGAAAAATCTGGTCGAGTGTGGCGACGCCAAGGCAGATCACGAGCGGCTTGTGGGTCATTACGCGCGTCCCGTGCTGCCGAAGCCGCCGCTGCCGCGGTCGCTGGCGGTAAAGTCGGCTACCTCGTGAAACTGCACCTGCTGCACCGGCACGATGACCAACTGCGCGATGCGTTCCTGCGGCTGGATGACGAACGGCGCGCTGCCGGCGGCATTGCGGTTCCAGCAACTGACCATCAGTTCGCCCTGATAGTCGCTATCGATCAGCCCGACCAGATTGCCGAGCACGATGCCGTGTTTGTGGCCGAGGCCGGAGCGCGGCAGGATCAGCGCCGCGTAGCCGGGGTCGGCAATGTGGATGGCGATGCCGGTCGGGATCAGCGTCGACGCGCCGGGAGCCAGTTCGATAGCGGCGTCAAGACAGGCACGCAAATCGAGGCCGGCCGAGCCGGCGGTGGCGTAGGCCGGCAAATTCTGGCGCGCAGATTCGCGCAGCACCTTGAACTGGATCTTCATGGCTAAGGTAAATGGTGAGTGGGGTGTGTTCAGGACTTGAACATGCCGGGCTCGAGGTTGTGTCGTTGCAGCAGTTTGTAGAACTCGGTGCGATTGCGGCCGGCCATCTGCGCGGCCTGCGCCGCGTTACCGGCAGTGAGCTTGAGAATGCGCACCAGATAGTCGCGCTCGAAGGTCTTGCGCGCCGCCTCGAACGACACCAGCGGCGCGGCGCTGTCGTCGAGGCTGTGCCGGATCAGCGACAGCGGAATCACGTGCGTGGTGGACAGGGCCACCGCCTGTTCCAGCAGGTTTTCGAGTTGCCGCACGTTGCCCGGCCACGGCGCGGCGACCAGTGCGGCCAGGGCGTCGGGCGCCAGCGTCGGCACCGTCTTGCGATAGCGGGCAGCGATCTTCTTCAGGAAGTGATTGACCAGCAGCGGAATATCCTCGCGCCGTTCGGCCAGCGACGGCAGCTTGAGCGCCACCACGTTGAGCCGGTAGAACAAGTCCTCGCGGAAGGTGCGGTCGGCGCGCATCTGGTCGAGATTGCGATGGGTTGCCGAGATGATGCGCACGTCGACGTTGACCGACTGGGTGGCACCCACCGGACGCACGGCGCCCTCCTGCAACACACGCAGCAGCTTGGCCTGCAGCGACAGCGGCATGTCGCCGATCTCGTCGAGGAACAGGGTGCCGCCGTCGGCCGCCTGGAACAAGCCCTGCTGTGCGGTCGCGGCACCGGTGAAAGCGCCTTTGGCATAACCGAACAGCTCGCTCTCCAGCAACTGTTCCGGGATGGCGGCGCAGTTGATCGCCAGAAACGGCTTCTCGGCGCGATTGCTGGCGGCGTGGATCGCCCGCGCCAGCAATTCCTTGCCGGTGCCGGATTCGCCGAGCACCAGCACCGCCGCCATCGAGTCGGCGACCAGCCGCGCCCGACGCAGCAGGTCATCCATCTTGGCGCTGCGGGTGACGATCCCGGCGCGCCAGGCGTCATCGCTGCCGGTCGCCTCGCGCGATTCGCCGGCCACGGTGACCGCTTGCGCCACCTTTTTCAGCAGTTCCTGCGGATCGAACGGCTTGGTCAGAAAACCGAACACGCCGCGCTGCGTTGCCGCGACGGCATCGGGAATGGTGCCGTGCGCGGTGAGGATGATGACCGGCAGCGTCGGGTGCTGGGCATTGATCTGCTCGAAAAGCTGCATGCCGTCGATGCCGGGCATGCGCAGATCGGTGACCACCACGCCCGGCCGGTTGACGGCGATCTGGGCAAGGGCGGCTTCGCCGCTCTCTGCCGTCTTGACGCGATAACCGGCGGCCGACAGCCGCAATCCGATCAGTTTGAGCAGATCGGGGTCGTCGTCGACCAGAAGAATCTCTGCGGCCATGGCTCAGTTTCTCCGACGCTCTCGGTCGAGCAACTGTTTTTCGATTGCCTTCAGCGCGTCCAGCTTTTGCTGCAGGGCGTCGGCGCGCTTTTGTTCCTCGCGAACCTGGCGGCCACGTTCGGCAATCTGCGCCAGCAGCACGTCGGCCACCGGCCGCAGCGGATGATTGGCGGTCAGCCCGCCGTTCTTGGCCAGCAATGGTTCCAGCAGACCCTGCAGGCGCGCATCGTCGCCTGCCGCCGGTCCCAGCAGCGCCGACAACCAGGCAAAGCGCATGCGGTTGAGGGGCGTGCGTTCCTTGTTGAAGGCATTTTGCGCGGCGTTGTATTCCTTGCGCAGATCGTCGGCACTGCCGCCGGCGGCGCGCGTCATTTCGAGCAGCAGGGCAAGGCTCTGTTCCTGATCGTCGGGCAGTTTCACCGGTTCCGGCGCCGGCGGTGGCGGTGCCTGTTTTTCGACCTCGACGTAGACCGGCACGTACACCGTCTGGGTGACGGCGGGCGGCGGCGATTTGGGCAAAAGAGGAATATCCGGTGCCGAGGCACAGCCGGCCAGCACGGCAACTACGAGGACGCTTGCGGCGAAAGTGGCACGCCGTTCCCTAAACTGCAATTGAGTCTCCCTCGGTCAGCGTGAGCGGTGCATCGCCACGCGTCAAATCCAGTGGCAGGCGAACGCGGAAGCGTCCGCCCGGCTTGCCCGGTTCCACGACAAATACGTGGCCCTGATGGGCGAGCACATATTCACGCACGATGGCCAGGCCAAGACCGGAGCCTTTCACCTTGCCATTGGCACTGGCGTCACCCCGGTAAAACGATTCGAACACCCGTTCCTGCTCTTCCAGCGCGATGCCGGGGCCGTCGTCCTCGACATCGATCTGGGCCATGCCGCCTTCGATGCTGCTGACGATCCGCACCTTGCCGCCGCGCGGCGTGTACTTGATGGCGTTCGATACCAGATTATCCAGCACCACACGCAGTTGCTCGCGGTCGCCCTTCAGCGTCAGCGCATCGCCGCGCACATCGACCGAGATGGCGCGCGACAGCATCTCCAGCCGGTGTTCGCGTACCACCCGTTCGATGATCGGCTTCATCTCGACCGTTTCCAGCTTCAGCGGTGCGGCACTCTTGTGTTGTTGATAGGAAAGCAGATCCTCGATCAAACGCTGCAACGACACCGTGTTGTCGCGGATGATGCGCACCACGTCGGTCTGCTGCGTGGACATTTCTCCGACGATGCGGTCGTTGAGAAGTTCCGAGCCCTCGCGCACTGCCGTCAGCGGCGTTTTCAGCTCGTGCGACACATGACGCAGAAAGCGGGACTGATGGGTTTCCAGCTCGAGCAGGCGGCGGCGCAGCCAGTCCAGGCGTTCGCCGAGCGAGCGCAGGTCGCGCGGGCCATTGATCGAAATGTCGTCGTTGAACTCACCGCGCCCGAGCTTGCGGATACTGCGGTCGATGTTGCGCAGCGGACGCGAAATCAGGATCGAAAAGCCGATCGCCAGCAGCAAGGCCGTCGCCGCGGCGATGCCCAGGAACCACGGCCAGTTCTCGCGCGTTTTCGCGGCCATCTCGCGCAGCGTCACCACCTCGCGCTCGGTCACCCGGCCCAGCATCGCTGCTGCCTGGGCGGCGCTGTCGGCCAGATCGGCCGCCGTTTCCACCAGCCGCGGGCGCTCGCCGGCTTCGGGCACGCCGTTGCGCAAGGCGGCGGCGAGCACCGCGCGTTGCGAGCCGACCTGCTTGACGGCGGCCCGTTCATCGTCCGCCAGCGGCAGGCTCTGGCTGCGGATGAGGGTTTGCTCGAGCTGGGCGTCGAGCTTGCGGTAGCCGTCGATCAGAGAGGCATCTTCGAGCACGATCGACTGCCGCACGGCGCGTTCGATCTTGCCCGTCACATCGCGCAACTCCCGCGATGCCGAGCTCGCGGCTTCCGCTTCGCGTACCGAGAGCTGCGAGCGTTTGGCCAGCGCGTCGAGCCCAAACGCCAGCTCGGCCAATGCCACCACCAGCGGCACGGCGGAAAGCACGAAGCACGCGAGGATGACGTTGGTCAGGGAGCGCGGGTAGTACACCCGGCCATTTTAGGTCGCAGTGCTGGCACGTCGCTGCGGGCGATTAACCGTGGCGGACGACGACCGTCTTCAGCACGCTGAATCCGTACAGCGCTTCGAAACCCTTTTCGCGCCCATAGCCGGACGACTTGACGCCGCCGAACGGCAACTCCACGCCGCCACCGGCGCCGTAGTTGTTGACGAAGACCTGACCGCTTTTGATCGCGCGGGCCATTCTGAGTCCACGTCCTCCGTTTTCCGTCCACACGCCGGCCACCAGGCCGTAGTCGGTGCCGTTGGCGAGGCGGATCGCGTCGGCTTCATCGGCAAACGGCATCGCGGCCAGCACCGGGCCGAACACTTCATCGCAGGCCAGTGCGGCGTCCGGCGGCACGTCGGCGATCAGTGTCGGTGCCGCGTAGAAACCGCCGGCTGGCGATTCGGCGACGACACTGCCCTGCGCGACAAAGCGCAGGCTGGCGGCGCCTGCGGCGTCGAGAAACCCCTGCACCCGCTGCAACTGGCTGGCGCGAATCAGCGGCCCGACGTCGAGATCCATCGCCGCCGGGCCCGCCCGCAGCGCGGCAATGCGGGCGCCCACGGTGGCCAGCACGCGCTCATAGGCGGTTGCTTCCACCAGCAGCCGTGAGCCGGCACTACAGGTTTGCCCAGCGTTTTGCACGATAGCGTTGACGATGACCGGCAGCGCGTCGTCGAGGTTGGCGTCGGCAAAGACGATTTGCGGACTTTTGCCGCCCAGCTCCAGCGTCACCGGCACATGGCGTCTGGCGGCGCTCTGGGCGATCAGGGTGCCCACTCGGGCCGACCCGGTGAACGAGATGTGATCGACGCCGGCCGCCTCCGCCAGCGCTTGCCCCGCTTCATGGCCGTAGCCGGTGACGATGTTCAGCGCACCGTCCGGAAAACCGCATTCCGCTGCCAGCTCGGCGATGCGCAATAGCGACAGGCAGGCGTCTTCCGCCGGCTTCACCACGCAGGCGTTGCCGGCCGCCAGTGCACCGCCGACCGAGCGCCCGAAGATCTGCATCGGGTAGTTCCACGGGATGATGTGGCCGGTGACGCCATGCGGCTCGTAGAAACTCATCACCGCGTAGCCGGGCGTGTAGGGGATGGTCTCGCCGTGCAGTTTGTCGCAGGCACCGGCGTAGTACTCGAAATAACGCGCAACCGCCGTCGCATCCGCCCTGGCTTGCTTGACCGGTTTGCCGCAGTCGCGCATTTCCAGATGCGCGAGTTCATCGTGATGCGCAAGCATTGCGTCGCTCAGCTTGTGCAGCAGTCGACCGCGTTCGACCGGCGCCAGACGGCTCCAGGCGCCACCGTCCGCCGCAGCGCGGGCGGCGGCCACTGCCCGGCGAATGTCCTCGGCGTTACCGCGGGCGAGCTGTGCGAACACCTGACCGTCGCTCGGGTCCAGCACCGCGATGGTTTCGCCGCTGCTGCCGGCGACGCGGCGGTTGCCGATGAAATGGGTAGTCATGATCTGCCGATAGGGTGACTATGTGCGCTATTTGCCGGCCGGCTTGAACATCCAGGCAAAGGTGTATTCGTCGGTGCGCGGCGTGTAGCTCAGGTTCTTCTTCATCGCCCACACATTCATCTGGAAGTGCAGCGGGACGATGCCCTGATCGGCCATCGCAATCTCGGTGGCGCGCGCCAGCAGTGCCTCGCGTTTGGCGTCGTTGATGGTGACCAGCGCGTCCTCCAGCATGGCGTCGAACTTGCCGTTCGAATAGCGGCCACGGTTGGCATTGCCCCAGCCTTTCTTCGCATCGAAGGTGCCGAGCAGCGGTCGCAGGCTGTCGGACATCTCGCCGGAGCCGGCCGACCAGCCGAGCAGCATCAGGCTGAATTCGAGCTTGGTTGCCCGCGTGAAGTAAACCGCCGACGGCATCGCCTCGACTTTGGTGGCGATGCCGGCCCGCGTCAGCATCTGCGCCACCGCCTGTGCGATCTGCTCGTCGTTGACGTAGCGGTTGTTCGGCGCGTGAATGGTGACGCCGAAACCGTCCGGATATCCGGCTTCCGCGAGCAGTTTCTTTGCCTGTGCGGTGTCGAACTTGTCGGGTTTCAGGTTCTTCGAAGTGCCGGGATAGCCATCCGGCAGCGGCTGGCCGGCGGCGATCGCTTCGCCCTCCATCACCCGGCTGACGATGGCGTCGCGATTGAGCGCCAGCGAGATCGCCTTGCGCACCCGGGGATCCTTGAGCGGGTTCTTCGCCAGCGGCTTGCCTTGCTTGTCGGTGACGAATGGCGAGACGTCCCGGCTGGAATCGAGATGCAGATAGATCAGGCGATTGGAACCGACGCGGGCGAGCGCGAGATTCTTGTCGGTCTTGAGCCGGGCCATGTCGGCGGTGGGCGCGTTCTCCAGTGCCTGGATGTCACCCGACAGCAGCGCCGCCACCCGCGCCGGGTCATTGGTCACGATACGCAGAGTCGCCTTCTCCCACGGTGTCTTGCCACCCCACCAGGCATCGTTGCGGGCGAGTTCGAGGCGATCGCCCTTGGCGAAGCGAACCAGCTTGTAGGGCCCGGTGCCGATGGCCGCCTTGCCGCTGTTGAAGTCCTCGGTGCTGGCGCCGCTGGCCGCCTTTTTCGACACCATGTACACAGTGGCCAGATCGTTGGGCAGCAGCGGATGCGGCTTCTCCGTCGTCATCACCAGCGTGTAGGGATCGCTCGCCTTGATCGTCTTGATCGGACGCACGTAGGTCGAAAACGATGATGGCGAGTTCGGCACTTTCGGCACCCGGTCGAACGTGAAAATCACGTCGTCGGCGGTGAATTCGCTGCCGTCGTGCCATTTCACGCCGCGGCGCAGCTTGAACTCCCAGTTCAAATCGTCAAGCGGCTTCCACGACAGCGCGAGACCGGGCTTCAGGCGCTGCTGCTCGTCCATCGCCACCAGCCGCTCGAATACGTGGGCGGCGGCCGAATTGTTCGGCCCGACGTTGTGATAGTGCGGGTCAAAGGCCGTGATGTCGCCGGACAAGCCGATGGTGATCGACTGGGCGAACAGCGTCGTGCTGGCCACTGCTGCGCCGCACAACACCATAATCCTCCGCCAATTGCCCACCGCATGAACTCTGGTTGCAAGCATGTTCGCCACCGGCCCCGTGATTGAAAAACAAGGCGACAGGATAACCGACCGCGCAGGGCGAAATGGGCCGAATTCACGTTGCAGCGAACCATGAACACCCCTATCGAAACGGTCTTTCCCGATATCAGTCCCTGGGCCGCGGGACGAACCGCCGACGGCACGCCCGCGACGCCCTATGTGTGGAGCTGGCGCGGCGCGGCACCCGGCGCCCACCTCTGTGTCAACGCGCTGGTCCACGGCAACGAGGTCTGCGGTGCGATCGCCGCCGACTGGTTGTTGCAGGCCCTGACCGCCGGCATGCGTCCGGCGCGCGGCACGTTGTCGGTCGCCTTTGCCAACGTCGACGCCTATCGGCGATTCGACCGCAGCAAACCCTTCGAGTCGCGCTGCATCGATGAGGATTTCAACCGCTTGTGGGATGTGGCGACGCTGACCGGGCCGCGCGATTCGCGGGAATTGCGCCGGGCGCGCGAGCTGCGGCCGTTTTACGACAGCGTCGACCACTTGCTCGATCTGCACTCGATGCTGGAGCCGGCGCCGCCAATCGCGCTGGCCGGCGACACGGCGAAGGGCCTGGCGCTGGCGAAGGCGCTCGCGATCCCGCAGCACATTCTGGTCGATTCCGGTCATGCCGCCGGCAAGCGGTTGCGTGACTATGCCGATTTCGGCGATCCGCAACACTCGCGCAGCGCCTTGCTGGTGGAGTGCGGGCAGCACTGGGAAGCTGCCGTCGGCGACGTTGCGCGCCAGGTCAGCCTGCGTTTTTTGCAGCACTTCGACGTCCTCGACGCGACCGCATTGACAACGCTGGCGCGCTCGCTCGGCGATCGATCGCTGCCTGCGCCATCGCCGCAGCGGGTGGTCGACATCGAGGCCGTGGTGACCGTGAGCGGACCGAAATTCCGCTGGCTGCGTCCGCTGCAGGGGCTGGAGGTGATCGACGAAGCGGGCACCCTGCTGGCAATCAACGGCGACGTCGAGGTTCGCACGCCGCACCGCGATGCAGTCATGGTGATGCCGGTGCCGCAACCCAAATCGGGGCAGACGGCCGTGCGCATCGGGCGCTTCCGCGACTGACGGCGGCGGCCGTGCGCAGGACTCACTCCAGCGCGCGGTGGTCGGCTGGATCGGGGCGATCCAGCCAATAGCGTTGGCGCACGTCGCGGTACTTGCCGGCGCTGCTCACACCAACTGCCGAATCGACCGTGATCGCGCCGTGCCAGTCGGTGCGCATGATCTCGATGCCGCGCTCGCGATAGCGTGCCAGCACCGCGTCGCGCGGGTGACCGAAGCGGTTGCGATAACCGGCATTGATCAGCGCCAGCTTCGGCGCCACCGCGTCGATGAACGCCGGTGTCGACGAGGTCAGGCTGCCATGATGCGGCAGCAACAACACGTCGCTGCGCAACACCGCCGGCCGCTCGCCGTAGCGCTCGACCAGCGCGCGTTCGCTGAGCGCTTCGATGTCCGCCGTCAGCAGCGCGCTGAACGTTGCGCTGCTGACCTTGATGACGCAGGAGCGGTCGTTGGTCTTCAGTCGCGCCTCGCGATAGTTGTCGCTTTCCGGGTGCAACACCTCGAAGCGGACGCCATCCCAGTGCCAGGATTGGCCGCTGACGCAGGCGATCGCCGTCACCTCGCGCGCCCTGGCGGCGGCGACGATGTCGGCGTCGGCGAACACCGAGGTCAGCAGCCAGTCGACCGGCAGCGAGGTGAGCAGCGAGCGCGCGCCGCCGCTGTGGTCGATGTCGAGATGACTGACGACCAGACCGTGAATGCGGCCGCCGCCGCTGGCGCGCAGATAGGGTGCGATGAGGCGCGAGCCGGCATCGGCGCTGTCGCTCCAGCGCGGCCCGGTGTCATACACCAGCGTGTGTTGCGCCGTTTGCACCACCGCCGCAGTGCCCTGACCGATATCGAGCGCGGTCAGCCGGAATTCACCGGGCGCTACCGCCGCCGGCAGCACGACGAACAGCGGCAGGCACCACAGCGCGCCGAGCCAGCGGTGCGGCCACCCGCGCGGCGCCAGCAGTACCGCGCAGCCGGCCAGCGCCAGCGCCACCGTCCACCACGGCGGCGCATGCTGCGTCCACAGCGGCGCCGGCCAGGTCAGCAGCCATTGCAGGCCCTGCGTCAACCACAACACCAATTGATGCGCCGCGAGCAGCAGCCAATCCAGCGGCACGATCAACCACAGCAGCGTGAGCGGCACCACCAGCAGGGTGATGACAGGAATGGCGACGGCATTGGCCAGCGGCCCCACCAGCGATACCTGCTGGAACAGCGCCAGCGACAGTGGCGCCAGCCCCAGCGTGACCGCGGCCTGCGCCGCGAGCACGGTGTGCCACCACGGGCGGCCGCCGACGCGACCGACCGTGACATACAGCAGGAAGGCCACCGCGCCAAACGAAAACCAGAAACCCACCGCCAGCACGGCCCAGGGGTCGAGCGCCAGCACCACCGTCAATGCCAGCACCAGAATGAGCCAGGGCGAAAGCGTCCGTCGCAGCATCAGCGCGAGCGCGGCGGTGAGCAGCATGTAGCAGGTGCGCTGTGCCGGCACCTCGAATCCGGCCAGCGCGGCATAGGCGACGGCCACTACCGCCGCGACCAGCGCCGCCGCCTGTTGCGCGGGCAGCCAGGCCACCAGACGCGGCGAGCGCCGCCACCCGGCCAACGTGAGCCAGCCGATCCAGCCGGCGAACAGCGTGACGTGGGCGCCGCTGATCGACAGCAGGTGGGAGACGGCAGTCGCGTTGAACAGCGACCAGTCTGCCGCGCTCACCGCGCGCTGGTCGCCGATGGCCAGTGCGATCAGCACGCCGCCATAGCGCTGGCCGGCGAGCGCCTGCTGCATGCGTTCGCGCAGCCGCTCGCGCAGGCGGTTGAGGCGGTCGATTGGCCGGCCGGCGTTGGCGGCCAGCAGGCGGTTGGGCTCGTCGTTGCGCACGCTGCCGGTGGCGCGCAGGTTGTTTTCCAGCAACCAGGCTTCGCCGTCGAAGCCACCGGGGTTGACGTAGCCGTGCGGGCGCTTGAGCCGCACCGTCAACTGCCAGCGCTCGCCCGCGTGCAGCGTCGGCAGCGGCTCGCCCTGCAGTTCGCGTGTCGTTGCCGGATACCACCCCAGCGCAATGCGTGTCGGTACCATGGCGCCGCGCGTCTGCACCCGCTCCACCGCGAAAGCGAAGCGCACGCCCTGCGCGTCCGCCTGCGGCAGTTCGTCGACGATGCCGACCAACTCGATGTCGCGGCCTTCCCATTCGCGCGGCAATTGGTCCGCCATGCGCAGATCGGCGCGCAGCCACGAGTAGCTGGCACCGATGACGGCGGCGAGCAGCAGCGCCAGCAGCAATGGCGTTCGCCGCTTGCCGACGAGCAAGGCGAGCGCCAGCGCCGACGCCGCCAGCAGCGCGACGGACACCGTGTTGCGCGGCGGCAGCGCCGGCACCAATTGCGCCAGCGCAGTCGCGATGCAACCGGTCAATAAAACGCCGAGGGTACGCATTGGCGGCAACGCCTCACCGGGCCACGGTTTTTCGTGGTCGGACTACCCGGCCGTCCAATGCCCCGACTTGCCGCCCAGTTTTTCCAGCAGGCGCACGTCGCCGATGCGCATGCCGCGATCGACCGCCTTGCACATGTCGTAGATCGTCAGCAAACCCACGCTGGCGGCGGTTAGCGCTTCCATCTCGACGCCGGTACGGCCGACCGTTTCCGCGGTGACGTCGATGCGCACGCTGTTGCTGGCGGGCTCGACCGCGAACTCGACGGCTACGCGCGTCAGCGGGATCGGGTGCGCCAGCGGGATCAGATCGGCGCAGCGCTTGGCGCCCTGGATCGCCGCCAGCCGGGCAACGCCCAGCACATCGCCTTTCTTGTGCGAACCATTTGCGATCAGCGCCAGCGTGGCCGGCAACATCGCGATGCGGCCGGTGGCCCGGGCGACGCGTTTTGTTTCTGCTTTGTTGCCGACGTCGACCATGTGCGCCTGGCCGCTGGCGTCGAAATGTGTAAGCGTTTGTAACGGTTCGGTCATGGCGCGCTCGAAGTGCGATTCGGTGAGGAACCGGAAAGGCTTTTCGGCTATCTTAGCAACATGCGATTCCCTTTCCCGGCCCTTGCCAGGCCCGTTGCGGCGGCGGTTGCGCTCTGCTTCGCGGCGCCGTTCGCGCTTCCCGTTTCGCCCGCCGGTGCCCAGTCCAATTTGCCTGAACTGGGCGATAGTTCCGGGGCGCTGGTGACCGGGCAGCAGGAGCGCAAGCTCGGCGCCGAGGCGATGCGCGAGATTCGCGCCAGCGGCGCCTGGCTCAACGATCCGGAAGTCAACGGCTATCTGAACGATCTCGGGCGCCGCATTCTCGAGGCCAACCCGACCATTCGCGACAAGTTCGAGTTTTTCGCGCTGGGCGATCCGGCGGTCAATGCCTTCGCCATGCCCGGCGGCTACATCGGCGTCAATCTGGGCCTGGTGCTGCTGACGCAATCGGAAAGCGAGCTGGCGAGCGTGCTGTCGCACGAAATGGCGCACGTGACGCAGAAGCACTACGCCCGCATGATGGACGACCAGCGCAAGAACGCCTGGATCGGCATCGCCGGTCTGGCCGGGGCGGTGCTGGCGGCATCGAAGGGGCGCGGCGACGCGGCACAGGGTGTCTTTCTCGGCACTCAGGCGGCGCAGGTGCAGAGCTACCTCAATTTCTCGCGCGACAACGAGCGCGAGGCCGATCGCATCGGTTTTCAATATCTGGTGCGCGCGCAGTTCGATCCCGGCTCGATGGGTGTGTTCATGGAGCGATTGCAGCGCTCCACCTCGCTGACCGACACCGGCGTGGTGCCCGGCTATCTGCGCACCCACCCAGTCACCGTCGAACGCATCGCCGACGCCCGCTCGCGCGCCGGCAGCGGCGACTTCAAGCTCGCCCGCGAAAGCCTCGATTTCCACTACGTCCGCGCCTTGTTGCGCAGTTATGTGGGCGAGCCGAAAACGGCGGTCGCGTTCTTCGAGTCGGCGCTGGAAGACCGCAAATTCGCCTCCGAAGCGGCCACCCGCTACGGCCTCGCTGCGGCGCTGCTGCGCGCCCGCGATTTCGAGCGCGCCAAACGCGAGCTGGCCACGCTGGCGGCGGCCCGCGTGCGGCATCCGATGATCGCGGCGATGCTCGGCCAGGTGCTGGTGCAGAACGAGGAAATCGCCGCCGCCGTTCGCCATTACGAGCGCGCCATCGTCGACTATCCCGAGCACTGGCAGTTGCACTACGATCTGCCGGAGGTGCTCCTGCGGGCGAAAGAGCCCAAGCGCGCGCTGGCCTCGCTTGAAAAAAGCCTCGCCCGACGCCCCGACGACGTGCAGTTGCTGGAGCTGGCGGCGCGGGCGTCGGCCGAAGCCGGTTTCAAGATGCGGCAGCATCGCTTTCTGGGCGAACAGTACGCGCGGCAGGGCAATCTGCGCGGCGCGATCGACCAGTTCGAGCTGGCCTCGAAAGCGGGCGATGGCGACTACTACGAGGCAAGCTACGTCGAAGCGCGCGCCCGCGAGTTGAAGCGCGAAATGCAGGCGGCGCGACGCGACGAACGACGCACTTTTTTTGAATGACTTTTCGCCGCAACGCCCATTGCAAAAGGGCATTGGCGCGGAATTAACGAAAAGTCGACTTTTACGGAAATTTGCCCCGGAGCCCTGATCGAATGGGGCAAAGACCGAAAAGCTGATAGGTATCTGACGATTGGAACGCCGCGCCGGAAACGCGGCGCATTGCGGGAAAGTTATGACGGACAACAAGAAAACAACGGGTGGGCGCTGGCTGGCGCTGGGTGTTGCCATCCTGGCGCTGGGTGGCGGCGGCTGGTGGTGGTGGGCGAAGTCGCAGGCCGATGCCGGCGCCGACAAGGCCGGCGCAGACAGCAAAACCGCCGCCGCGGGGGGACCGGGTGGCCCCGGTGGCGCAGGAGGGCCTGGCGGTCCCGGTGGCCCCGGTGGCCGTCGCAATCTGCCGGTGCCGGCGGTGATCGATCAGGTGCGCGCCGGCGACGTGCCGGTCATCGTCACCGCCATCGGCACCGTCACCGCGCGCTCGACCGCTGCTGCCCGCGCCCGCGTGGACGGCCTG
The DNA here is from genome assembly GCA_027492485.1 of Betaproteobacteria bacterium. GTDB lineage: Bacteria > Pseudomonadota > Gammaproteobacteria > Burkholderiales > Casimicrobiaceae > Casimicrobium. The sequence goes on along the minus strand of JAPUER010000058.1, from coordinate 20,921 downwards.
CTGCAAAGCGTCTCCTTCCGCGAAGGGCAACTGGTGCGTGCTGGCGACGTCATCGCGCAGATCGACGCGCTGCCCTATCAAGCCGCGCTGCAACAGGCGCAGGGGCAGTTGGCGAAGGATCAGGCGCAGCTCGATTCGGCGAAACTTGATCTCGTGCGCTATCAGAAATTGCTGGAGCAGGACAGCATCGCGCGGCAACAGGTCGACGCGCAGGCGGCGCTGGTCAAGCAGCTCGAAGGCAGCCTGCAGACCGACCGCGCGCAGGTAACCACCGCGCAGCTCAACGTCGGCTACACGCAGGTGAAGGCGCCGATCAGCGGCCGCACCGGGTTGCGCCAGGTCGACGCCGGCAACATGGTGCGCGCCTCCGACACCAACGGCATCGTCATCATCACCGAAGTGCAGCCGATCACCGCTGTGTTCGCCGTGCCGCAGGAGGCGCTGCCCTCGGTGCTGGCGCGGCTCAACGCGAAGACCGCCGACGAGCGGCTGAAAGTGCAGGCCATCGATCGTGACGGCCGCACCGTGCTCGACACCGGCGAACTGCTGGCGGTGGACAACCAGATCGACGCCGCCACCGGCACCGTCAAGCTGAAAGCGGTGTTCCCGAACAAATCGAACCGGCTGTTCCCCAACCAGTTCGTCAATACCAAGCTCGAACTCGACCAGCTCGACGGCGCGCTCACCGTGCCGCAGAGCGCCGTGCAGCGCGGCGCGCCGGGCACCTATGTTTATGTCGTCACGCCGGAAAAAACGGCCAGCCTGCGCAAGATTCAACTGGGCGTGGTGTCGGGCGATCGCGTGGTGGTGAGCAGTGGCCTGAAGGAAGGCGAAGCCATCGTCATCGACGGCGCCGACAAACTGCGCGACGGCGCCCCGGTCACCACGGTGCAGGCGCCGCCGCCTGAACGCCGGCGCCAGCGCGGCGACGGCAAGCAGGGCGACGGCAAGGGCGCCGCAACGGCGCCGGGCGCTGCCACATCACCGGCCGCGCCGGCGACGGCAGGCAGCGGCGACGCGGCGAAGAAGTCCTGGGCCGACCTCAGCGATACCGAAAAGGCGGAGCGGCGCAAGCAGCGCGAAGCAGCGGGCGGCAGCACCGGCAGCGCACCGGCCGCCGCCCCGACGCCGGCGCCGGCAGCGACGACCGGCACGGCCGGCGATGCCCCGCGCAAGGCCTGGGCCGACTTGAGCGACGCCGAGAAGGCCGAACGCCGCAAACAACGTGAGGCCGCAGGCGGCGGCGCGCCGGGCGCCGGCAAGCCCTGACCGGCACCCGCCAAACGCAAGCATGAATCCCTGCGAACCGTTCATCCGGCGCCCGGTGGCGACCAGCCTGCTGATGCTGGCGGTGTTCATCATCGGCGTCATCGGCTACCGGCTGCTGCCGCAGTCGGCGCTGCCGCAGGTGGATTACCCCACCATCCAGATCACCACGCTCTATCCCGGCGCCAGCCCCGACGTCATCGCGTCCTCGATCACGGCACCGCTGGAGCGCCAGTTCGGCCAGATGCCGGGGCTCGAGCAGATGTGGTCGACCAGCTCCGGCGGTGCCTCGGTGGTGACGCTACGCTTTGCGCTCGACCTCAAGCTCGATGTCGCCGAGCAGCAGGTGCAGGCCGCCATCAACGCCGCCGCCACGCTGCTGCCCAGCGATCTGCCGGCGCCCCCGGTCTACAACAAGGTCAACCCGGCCGACGCGCCCATCCTCACGCTGGCCATCACCTCCGACACGCTGCCGCTGCCGCGGGTGCAGGATCTGGCCGATACCCGCATCGCGCAGAAACTGTCGCAGGTCAACGGCGTCGGCCTGGTCACGCTGTCCGGCGGCCAGAAGCCCGCCGTGCGCATCCAGGCCAACCCGCGTGCGCTGACCCAGCTCGGCCTGTCGCTGGACGACATCCGTACCGCTGTCAGCAACCAGAACGTCAATCAGGCCAAGGGCAGTTTCGACGGCCCGCTGCGCGCCAGCACCATCGACGCCAACGATCAGCTTAAAGACGCCAGCGAATACGCCAAACTGGTCATCGCCTACAAGAACGGCGCCCCGATCCGCATCCGCGACGTCGCCGACGTGGTCGATGACGCCGAAAACGTCCGCCTCGCCGCCTGGGCGACGCTGGAGCGCGACGGCAAGCGTGTGCAGCAGCCGGGCATCGTCATCAACGTACAGCGGCAACCGGGCGCCAACGTGATCGAGACGGTGGACGCGATCAAGGCGATCCTGCCGCAACTGCGGGCCGCGCTGCCGGCCTCGGTGGAGTTGACCACGCTGACCGACCGCACGGTGACCATCCGCGCCTCGGTGCGCGATGTGCAGTACGAGCTGCTGCTCGCCGTGGCGCTGGTGGTGATGGTGATCTTCCTGTTCCTGCGCAGCATTCCGGCCACCATCATCCCGAGCGTGGCGGTGCCGCTGTCGCTGGTCGGCACCTTCGCGGTGATGTACGCGGTCGGCTTCTCGGTCAACAACCTGTCGTTGATGGCGCTGACCATTGCCGCCGGTTTCGTGGTTGACGATGCCATCGTGATGATCGAGAACATCGCGCGCCGCATCGAGGATGGCGAAAAACCGTTCACGGCGGCCATCAACGGCTCGAAGCAGATCGCCTTCACCATCATCTCGCTGACGGTATCGCTGCTCGCGGTGCTGATTCCGCTGCTGTTCATGCGCGATGTGGTCGGTCGCCTGTTCCGCGAATTCGCCATCACGCTGGCGATTGCCATCATCATCTCCGCCTTCGTGTCGCTGACGCTGACGCCGATGATGTGCGCGCGGCTGCTCAAGAGCGAGCACGAGCGCCGCGAGCCGCGCTGGCTGGCGCTGATCGGCCGCGCCTTCGACGGCTTGCAGGCGCGCTATGCGGTGGCGCTCGACTGGGTGCTGGCGCGACAGGCGCTGACGCTGCTGGTCGCCGTGGCCACGGTGGCGCTGACCGTGCTGCTGGCCTGGCTGGTGCCCAAGGGCTTCTTCCCGGTGCAGGACACCGGCGCCATCGCCGCCATCACCACGGCGCCGCAAAGCGTGTCATTCGCGGCGATGAGCGAGAAGCAGCAGGCCGTCGTCAACGCGCTGATGGATGATCCGGCCGTGCGTAGCGTGTCCTCCATCATCGGCGTCGATGGCGTCAACACCACGATCAACAACGGCCGTCTGCAGATCGACCTGCAACCGCTGGAGAGCGGCCGCCCGCGCGCCACCGCGCTGATCGAACGGCTCAACGAGCGGATCCGCAACGTGCCGGGCATTTCGGTGGCGATGCAGCCGGTGCAGGATCTCACCATCGAGGACCGCGTCAGTCGCACGCAGTATCAGTTCACGCTCGACAGCACTGACACCGCCGCACTCGGCGAATGGACGCCGAAACTGGTGGAGCGGTTGCAGCAACTGCCGCAGCTTGCCGATGTCACCACCGAGCTGCAACGCAACGGCTTGCAGGCTTACGTCGAGATCGACCGCGACGCCGCGTCGCGCATGGGCGTGACGGTCGCCGCGATCAACAACGCGCTTTACAACGCCTTCGGCCAGCGTTTGATCTCGACCATCTTCACCCAGGCCAGCCAGTACCGCGTGGTGCTCGAAGTGCAGAAACCGGTCACCGGGTTCGGCAATCCGGCCACCGGGCCGGAGATCATCGCCCAGATCTACGTGCCGGGCACGGTGGCGGGCGTGACGTCGCAGGTGCCGCTGTCGTCGCTGGCGCGGGTCATCGAGCGCCCGGCCGAACTGCAGGTCAACAAGCTCAACCAGTTCCCGGCGACCACCGTGTCCTTCAACGTCACCAAAGGCGTCTCGCTGGGCGAGGCCGTGCAGGCCATCGAAGCGACCGAACAGGCGCTCGGCATGCCGGCCAGCATCCGCACCCAGTTCCAGGGCGCCACGCTGGCCTTCCGCGCCGCGCTGGCCAACGAGGTGTGGCTGATCCTCGCCGCCATCGTCACCATGTACATCGTGCTCGGCGTGCTCTACGAGAGCTACATCCATCCGATCACCATTCTGTCGACGCTGCCGTCGGCCGGCATCGGCGCGCTGCTGGCGCTGATCGTGTCGCGCAACGATCTCGGCGTCATCGCCATCATCGGCATCGTGCTGCTGATCGGCATCGTCAAGAAGAACGCGATCATGATGATCGACTTCGCGCTCGCCGCCGAGCGCGAGGAAGGCAAGACGCCGCACGACGCCATCCGTCAGGCCTGTCTGCTGCGGCTGCGGCCGATTTTGATGACGACGATGGCGGCATTGCTCGGCGCGCTGCCGCTGATGCTCGGCAGCGGCATGGGCAGCGAGCTGCGCCATCCGCTGGGCTGGACGATGGTCGGCGGTCTGCTGGTCAGCCAGGTGCTGACGCTGTTCACCACGCCGGTGATCTATCTCGCCTTCGAGCGTCTTGCGCGTCGCTTCCGCCGCGACGAAACGGCAGCGGTCGCCGCGGAATAGGCGCAGTCGATGAACCTGTCCCGCCCCTTCATCGAACGCCCGGTCGCCACCACCTTGCTGACCCTGGGTGTGGCGATTGCCGGCGTGCTGTCGTTCCTGCTGATGCCGGTGGCGCCGCTGCCGCAGGTGGAGTTTCCGGTCATCACGGTCACCGCCAGTCTGCCGGGCGCCAGCCCGGAGACGATGGCGGCCACCGTCGCCACGCCGCTGGAACGCGCGCTCGGCACCATCGCCGGCGTCAACGAAATCACATCGTCGAGCTCGCTGTCGTCGACTCGCGTCACGCTGCAATTCGACCTCGGCAAGAACATCGACAGCGCGGCGCGCGAAGTGCAGGCCGCGATCAACGCGGCGCGGGTGACGCTGCCGAGCAGCCTGCCCGGCAATCCGGTTTACCGCAAGGCGAATCCGGCCGACTCGCCGGTGATGATCCTGTCGCTCACCTCGAAGTCGTTGACCCGCGGCCAGATGTACGACGCTGCCTCCACCGTGCTGGCGCAACGCATCTCGCAGATTGAGGGCGTCGGCAACGTCAACGTCGGCGGCGGTGCGCTGCCGGCGGTGCGGGTGGCGCTCGATCTGCCCACCGTGGCGGCGACCGGCGTCTCGCTGGAAGACGTGCGCGGCGCCATCGCCAACAACAACGTCAACCGGCCGAAAGGTGTGGTCGAGGTCGGCGACCGGCAGTGGCAGATCGGCGCCAACGATCAGGCCAAGAAGGCGGCCGAGTACCTGCCGCTGGTGGTGAGCTGGAAGAACGGCGCCGCGCTGCGCCTGTCCGACATCGCCACCGTCACCGACAGCGTGCAGGATGCGCGCAACATGGGCCTCACCGACGGCGAGCCCTCGGTGCAACTGATCATCTACCGCCAGCCCGGCGCCAACATTCTGGAAACCGTCGAGCGCGTGAAGGCGCTGCTGCCGCGACTGCGCGCCACGATTCCCGACGCCATCGACATGGAGGTAGTGATGGAGCGCACCACCACCATCCGCGCCTCGCTGCGCGAGGTGGAGCGCGCGCTGGCAATCTCGATTGCGCTGGTCGTCGTCGTCGTGTTCGCCTTCCTGCGCAGCGGCCGCGCCACCATCATTCCGGCGATCTCGGTGCCGGTGTCGCTGCTCGGCACCTTCATCGCGATGTATCTGCTCGGCTACAGCCTGAACAATCTGTCGTTGATGGCGCTGACCATCGCCACTGGCTTCGTGGTCGACGATGCCATCGTGGTGCTGGAAAACATCATGCGCCACATCGAGGAGGGCATGCAGCCGGTCGCGGCGGCGCTCAAGGGCGCCAAGGAAGTGGGCTTCACAGTGCTGTCGATGAGCCTGTCGCTGATCGCCGTGTTCATCCCGATTCTGGCGATGGGCGGCATCATCGGACGACTGTTCCGCGAGTTCGCGGTCACGCTGTCGGTGGCGATTCTGGTGTCGCTGCTGGTGTCGCTGACGGTGACGCCGATGCTTTGCGCGCGCTGGCTGCGTCGCGGCAAGCATGCCGTGCAGTCGGACGACGACGGGCTGCGCCAGCACAGCGGCGCCTACGGCCTCATGCATCGCGGTTACGCCAGGTCGCTGGGCTGGTCGCTCAATCATCCGGCGCTGCTGTTGCTCGTGTTTGCGCTGACCATCGCCGCCAACGTCTGGCTCTATCGCGAGATTCCGAAGGGATTTTTCCCGCAACAGGACACCGGCTTGATGATCGGCGGCATCCAGGCCGACCAGGCCACTTCGTTCCAGTCGATGAGCAGCAAGGTGTCGCAGTTCGTCGAGATCGTCAAGCGGGACCCGGCGGTGGCGCACGTGACGGCATTCACCGGCGGCGGCCAGCGCAATTCCGGCTTCATGTTCGTGGTGTTGAAGCCACTCCGGGAGCGGGGTGTGACCGCCGACGAGATCGGCAACCGGCTGCGGCCGAAGCTGGCGCAGGTGCCGGGCGCAGCGCTGTTTCTGCAGTCGGCGCAGGACTTGCGCGCCGGCGGCCGTCAGGGCAATGCGCAGTATCAGTACACCTTGCAGTCCGACGATCTGGCGCTGCTGCGGCAATGGGAGCCGGCCATCCGTGCCACGCTGAGCAACCTGCCGGAGCTGACCGACGTCAATACCGATGCCCAGGACAAAGGCCTGCAAACCTCGCTGCAGCTCGACCGCGACGCGATGGCACGTTTCGGCATCACCGTGCGCAATGTCGACGCTACGCTGAACGATGCCTACGGCCAGCGCCAGATCGCCACGCTGTACGAGGCGCTGAACCAGTACCGCGTGGTGATGGAGGCCGACGGCAAGTATCTGCAGGACGCCGAGTCGCTGAAGAACATCTACCTCACCGGCAGCGGCGGCAAGCAGGTGCCGCTGTCGCAGATCGCCACTGTTGCGCCCACCAACACGCCGCTCTCGGTGAACCATCAGGGCCAGTTCGCCGCGAGCACGGTGTCGTTCAATCTCGCGACCGGCGTGTCGATCGGGCAGGCAACCGAGGCCATCGACGCCGCGCTCGCCCGCATCGGCGTGCCGACCGGCATCACCGCGAGCTTTCAGGGCGGCGCCAAAATCTTCCAGCAATCGCTGTCCAGCCAGCCGCTGCTGATCCTCGCCGCCATCATCACCATCTACCTGGTGCTGGGCATGCTCTACGAGAGTCTGGTGCACCCGATCACCATTCTGTCGACGCTGCCGTCGGCCGGCGTCGGCGCGGTGCTGGCGCTGATGATGTTCAAGATGGAGTTCAGCCTCATCGCGCTGATCGGCGTGATCCTGCTGATCGGCATCGTGAAGAAGAACGCGATCATGATGATCGACGTCGCGATCGAGACCGAACGTCGCGACGGGCTCGATCCGCGCGAGGCGATCTATCGCGCCTGCCTGCTGCGCTTCCGGCCGATCATGATGACCACCATCGCCGCGCTGTTCGGGGCGTTGCCGCTGGCGCTCGGTTCCGGCGACGGCGCCGAGCTGCGGCAACCGCTGGGTGTGTCTATCGTCGGCGGCCTGATCCTGTCGCAACTGTTGACGCTGTACACGACGCCGGTGGTCTACCTCGCGCTCGACCGCCTGCGCAACCGCGTCATGCGCAACCGCGTCATGCGCAAACGCCCGCATGCACCGCAAGATGCCGGTGTTGCGGACAAACCCGTCCTTGAAGGAAACGATTGATGCAGCACACGATGAAGGTGCGTTCACTGCCGATGGCCGTCCGCAGCATGCTGTTGGCCGCGCCGGTCGTTGGCCTGCTCGCGGCCTGCGCGCCGCTGGGACCGAACTACCAGCGCCCGGCACCATTGCCCAACGCCGCCACCGAACAGGCGGCGATCAACGGCCCGCTGGCGCAATACGAGGAGGCTGCGAAATTGCTGCAGCCGGCCGGCACGCCCGCGAGCGCCGCCGCGGTCGACTGGTGGAAGGCGTTCGCCGATCCGAAGCTTGACGCGCTGATGGCCGAGGTCGCCACCGGCAATCAGAACATCGCCCAGGCCGAGGCCCGCTATCGGCAGGCCACAGCCAGTCTGCAACAGACGCAAGCCGGACAATGGCCGACGCTCGCCACCAATGCATCGGCCACGCGCACCTCGCAGGCCACCACCGCGGGCCGCAGCACGGCCACGGCGCTCAGCGCCAGCCTGGCGGCAAGCTGGGAACTCGACCTCTGGGGCCGCATCCGGCGCAGCATCGAGGCCGGCGATGCCAGCGCCGCCGCCAGCGCAGCCGATCTGGCGGCGACCACGCTGAGCCTGCGCGCGCAACTGGCGACCAGCTACGGCAACCTGCGTTCGCTTGATGCCCAGCGCGCGCTGCTCGACGACGCGGTGGAGGCCTACGAGCGTTCGCTCAAACTCACCCAGAACCGCTACGAAGCCGGCGTCGCCGCACGCTCCGACGTGGCGCAGGCGCAGTTGCAGTTGCTCAACGCCCGCGCGCAACTGATCGACACCGACAACCAGCGCGCGGCGCTGGAGCATGCCATCGCCCTGCTGCTTGGCCGCGTGCCCTCGGCCTTCGCGCTCGAACGCAGCGACACCTACGCGCTCACGCTGCCGCCCGTGGCGACCTCGGTGCCTTCCGAACTGCTGCGCAAAAGGCCCGACATCGTCGCTGCGGAACGTCGTATGGCGGCGGCCAATGCCCAGATCGGCGTGACCGTTGCCGCTTACTACCCGGCAATCACGCTGTCCGGATCGTTCGGCCAGCGCGGCGCCACGCTCTCCGATTTGTTTGCCTTGCCCAACCGCTTCTGGTCGGTCGGACCGGCGCTGGCGCTGTCGCTGTTCGACGGCGGCGCGCGCGATGCGGCCAAGGCGCAGGCGATGGCCGGCTACGACCAGACTGTCGCGGCGTACCGGCAGACCGTGTTGACCGCGATTGGCGAAGTCGAGGACAACCTCGCCGCGCTGCGCATCCTGGCCGACGAGCTGGCGGTGCAGCGGCAAGCGGTGCAGGCCGCGCAGGAGGCGCTGACCATTGCGCTCAACCAGTACAAGGCCGGCACCGTGAGTTACCTGAACGTGGTCAGCGCACAGACAGCGGAGTACGCCGCGCGGCGCAGCGAACTGTCGCTGCGCGGCCAGCAATTCACTGCCGCCGTCGCGCTGTTGCGGGCGCTGGGCGGCTAGAGATTTGAGCCAACACTCGAATCCCGCGACTCAAGCCGCCGAAGCGCGCTTTCCCTGCGCCATGTCACGAATCCGGTGTTGATTTTCAGCACAATTGATTTAGATAGTCACAAGGCGCCCGGCTCGACATTTGACGCGGCGGGGTAACAACGGACCTCCCGGCAGCTTCCGTCGAAGCCGATCGGACGATACAGACTGATTGCATGAACGGCAGGAAATTTTTGCTTCCGGTGGCGGGCGCGGCGTCCGTTGCCCTGCTCGGCCTGGCCGGCTGGTGGTGGCTGGGCGACGATGGCGACAATGCCCAGGTCAAATATCGGCTGGCGAAAGTCGGGCGCGGTGCGATCGTTTCCACGGTGGCCGCGAGCGGCACGCTGAACGCGGTGCAGACGGTGGCGGTCAGTTCGCAGATTTCCGGTCAGATGAAAGAAGTGCTGGTCGATTTCAACAGCGAGGTGAAGCCCGGTCAGGTGCTCGCGCGCATCGACCCGGAGAGTTACCAGTTGCGTATCAGCCAGGCGCGCGCCGACCTCGACGCCGCGCACAGTGCGGCGCTGGTGCAGCAAAACAGCGTCGCCGGGCAGCGCATCGAAGCAGGCAAGGCGAAGATTGCGCTGGCCGATGCCGAGCGCGATTTGCAGCGCAAGAAGGATCTGGTCGGCAAGGGCTTCATCAGCGCCTCCGAACTGGACAAGGCGGAGACCACCTTCAACACCGCCAGGGAGCAGGTGGCACTGGTCGAGCAGAGCATTCGCACGCAGGAAGCGCAGGCGGCCTCGGCGCAGGCCAATGTGCGTCAGCGCGAGGTCGCGTTGCAATCGGCGCAAGTCGACTTCGAGCGGACCACCATTCGCGCACCGGTGAACGGCATCGTCATCGCCCGCAAGGTGGAGCCGGGGCAAACCGTGGCGGCGAGCCTGTCGGCGCCGGACTTGTTCATCATTGCCCAGGACTTGCGCGCGATGCAGGTCGAAGCCTCGATCGACGAGGCCGACATTGGCCGCCTCAAGGTCGGGCAGGCCGCAAGCTTCACCGTCGATGCCTTTCCGCGCCGCAACTTCAACGGCAAGATCACGCAGATCCGCAAGGCTGCGCAGGTCATCCAGAACGTCGTGACTTATGTGGTCACCATTTCCGCCGACAACCCGGACCTGGTGCTGGTGCCCGGCATGACGGCCAACACGCGCATCACGGTCGATGCCCGCGACAATGTGCTGCGGGTCGCCAATGCGGCGCTGCGCTTCAAGCCGGCCGCCGACGGCAACAACGGCGGCAACAACGGCAACGCCGGCAGAAACACGGCGAACGCCGGCACGACGCGCGTCTACGTGGTCGGCGGCGATGGCAAACCGCAGGCGCTGGAGATTCGCACCGGGCTCACCGATGGCACGGCGAGCGAGTTGACCGGCGGCGCCCTGAAGGAAGGCGACGAAGTGATCGTCGGCACCCAGGATAACCGCGGTGCCGCCAGCACGCCCGCGGCCGGGCCGCGGATGCCGTTTTAGACCTGCCATCATGGGCCAGGCGCTGATCGAAACCACCGGGCTTTGCAAAACCTACGTGATGGGCGAGGAGGAGGTGCGTGCGCTGCGCGATCTCACCGTCAGCATCAAGGAAGGGGAGTGCGTCGCCGTGATGGGGCCGTCGGGCTCGGGCAAGTCGACCTTCATGAATCTGGTCGGCTGCCTCGACCGGCCGAGCGGCGGACATTACCGGCTGCATGGCGAACCGGTCAGTGAAATGAATGCCGATCAGCTTGCCGAGGCCCGCAACCGGATGATCGGTTTCGTCTTCCAGAACTTCAACCTGCTGCCGCGCACCAGCGCGACCGAGAACGTCGAACTGCCGCTGATGTATGCCGGCGTGGCGCCGAAAGAGCGACGCGGGCGGGCGCTGGCGGCGCTGGCGCTGGTCGGCCTCGCCGGTCGCGCCGACCACTGGCCGACGCAGCTCTCCGGCGGTCAGCAGCAGCGGGTCGCGATTGCCCGCGCCATCGTCAACCAGCCGCGCCTGATCCTCGCCGACGAGCCGACCGGGGCGCTCGACACCCGCACCAGCCTCGAAATCATGGCGCTGTTCCAGTCGCTCAACGCGCAGGGCATGGCGGTGGTGCTGGTCACCCACGAAAGCGACGTCGCGACCTTCGCCTCGCGTCTGCTGCTGTTTCGCGACGGCCAGCTGGTCGGCGACCAGTTGCAGACGCCGCGCGATGCCGTCGCCGAGATTGCCGCATTCGATGCCCGCGCCGCGGCGGCAGCGGCCACGGTGCCGGCATGAATTTCGTCACCACCCTGCGCGTGGCGCTGCGCGCGCTGCGCACCAACCTGCTGCGCAGCATCCTGACCATGCTCGGCATCATCATTGGCGTCGGCGCGGTGATCGCGATGATCGCGGTGGGCGCCGGCGCGCAGGCGCGGGTGGCGGACCAGATTCGCGGGCTGGGCTCGAACCTGATCATCGTGATGTCCGGCAATCTGACCTCGGGCGGCGTGCGCATGGGCGGCGGCAGCGGCTGGACGCTGACCGAGGACGATGCCGCGGCGCTGTCGGCCGAAATCCCTGGCGTGATCGCGGCGCCGATGCTGCGTGGCGGCGCGCAGATCGTGTCCGGCAACGCCAACTGGTCGACCACCGTTTACGGCTCGACGCCGGATTACCTCGACGCCCGCGGCTGGGCACTGACCGCCGGCCGCAGCTTCGAGCCGGCGGAAATGACAAGCGCATCAAAAGTGGCGCTGATCGGCGACACCGTCGCGCGGCAACTATTCGCCGACGCCAATCCGGTCGGGCAGACCATCCGCATCAAGAAAGTGCCGTTCGAAATCATCGGGCTGCTCGAAAAAAAGGGCCAGAGCATGGGCGGCCAGGACCAGGACGACCTGGTGCTGGTGCCGATCTCGACCGCGCGCAAACGGGTGCTGGGCTCCGGCAATCAGGCCAAGCAGCGGGCGGTCGGCTCGCTGGTGGTCTCGGTGGCGGATGGCTTCGACGCCGCCGCCGCGCAGCAGCAGATGAGCGCCTTGCTGCGCCAGCGGCACAAGCTCGGCAACGCGCAGGAGGACGATTTCATCGTGCGCAACCTGAGCGAGGTGCTGCAGGCGCAGGAGGCGTCGTCGAAGGCGATGTCGATGCTGCTGGCCGCGATCGCCTCGGTGTCGTTACTGGTCGGCGGCATCGGCATCATGAACATCATGCTGGTCAGCGTCACCGAACGCACCCGCGAGATCGGGCTGCGCATGGCCGTCGGCGCGCGGCCGCGGGCGATCCTGAACCAGTTCCTGATCGAGGCGATGGTGGTGGCGCTGGTCGGCGGACTGATCGGCATCGCGGTCGGCGTGATTGCCAGCTACACCATCGCCGCCGTCGCCGGTTGGCGGGTAGCATTGTCGGCGCCGACCATCGCGCTGGCGGCAGGATTCGCGGCGCTGGTCGGCATTTTTTTCGGCTACTACCCGGCGCGCAAGGCGTCCCGCCTGCTGCCGATCGAGGCTTTGCATTACGAGTAGCTTTTTGCGCCATGCCGCATTGGCATTGGGCGCCGAGCGCAGAAAACGAAATAGTCGACTCCTGATTGGCAAGCTGCCTCAGTAAACGAGTGCGGAGGGATCGGGCAGCGCCCCTCCCCCGCTTGCCGGGGGAGGCTGGGAGGGGGTAGGCAGTCTCGCCGGAGAGTCCGCACAAGAGCGACCGCCGCCTTCATACCCCACCCCCGCCCTCCCCGGCGAGCGGGGAGGGGGCCGTGACTCGGCAAGCGCGACACGCACCACGCCGTTACTGAGACTGAGCCCCATTGCGGATCAGGAGTCGACTTTGCGCCGATTCGTGGTCTGAGCCCATACGGATTGAGGCTCAAGCCGAAATGCTGTTGCCGGTTCCGGCAAAAAAAAGCCCGCGGAGATCGCGGGCTGGAGTCCTGAGAGACCTGATAAGACCGGAGGTGTATCGAGGGGGTGGTCTCAAAGGGGCACACCTAGAAGAGAAGTCGTCTGAAGTATGCAAATGTCATATTAGAGGTCCAGGCCCGTCCTGTCAAGCACTTTTTTCGGGAAAACCCGTCGGAATGCTCGGAAGCGGTGCCGGCGTGGCGGTCGCGCCATCAGCCGGCGCGGCGGTCGTGGCCATAAAAAAGCCCGGCCGGAGCCGGGCTGATAAGGCATGAGCATTCGTATCAACCGCGGCTCATCCGCGGCGCCGCAAGGTCGCTAGCCCCCGTGGCGCTGCCGAAATTTTTCGCGCAAAGCTTCTGCGCGAGAGACGCGATCAAGCAGTTGACCCTTGACCAGCGCCTTTTGTTCCGCGTTCAGCATCTGGGTAAACCTGACCCATTCCGAAATGGCGGCTTTCCGTTCGTTGGCGCTGAGTTCGCCGAACTCCTCGCGCATGCTGAGCAGCCGTTCGAAGTTCGGCTCCGGCTTCGCCAGCTCCGCTTTCGCGGCATCGGCGGCGGCGGTGCGCGCCTTGCGCGCCGCCTCGTTGGCCTTCACCGTGGCCTTCAGCGCGACGGTGTATTGCGCGTCCTGCGCTGGCGTCATGTTCAGCTTCGCCTTCACCGCTGCGAAGTAGTTGCCGTAGGGCAGGCCCACCGGTGGCATGCCGGGCGGCACTTGCGCCGCCGCCGGGATGGCGGTCGCCGCCAGCAGCAGCGCCGCCAGCCAGCCGCCGCAGCGAGCGGCTCGCCGTTGTGATGAATTCATTGCGCCTCCTGTCCGTCTTCTGGTTGTTGCAGCCGTCATTGTCCCGCAATCGCCGCCGCCAGCCATTTGTAAGCGCATGTAAGCGCCGTATGCCGGGCCCGGCGCGCTCTGTTATGTTTCCACCATGAGTGGATCGCACCATATTCTCATCGTCGACGACGACCTGCGTCTGCGCGATCTGCTGCAGCGCTTCCTCGGCGAACAGGGCTTTCGCGTGACCAGCCTGCCCGATGCGCGCGAGCTGTCGCGCCGCATGGAGCGCGACCCGCCGCATCTGATCGTGCTCGACTGGATGATGCCGCACGAGGACGGCATCGCCGTCTGCCGGCGCCTGCGCAGCGGCGGCGACCGCACGCCGATCATCATGCTGACCGCCAAGGGCGAGGAGGACGAGCGCATCGACGGCCTCGACGCCGGCGCCGACGACTATCTGCCGAAACCCTTCAGTCCGCGCGAGTTGGTGGCGCGCATGCATGCCGTGCTGCGCCGGGTCGCCGAGGCGGCGCCGGGCGCGCCGCTGCCGGTCGACCAGCCGCTTCGCTTCGGCGATTGCGAGGTCAATTTCACCACCCGCACGCTGACCCGCGCCGGCGAGGTGCAGGAGCTGACTACCAGCGAATTCGCCATGCTCAAGGTGTTCGTCACCCACCCGCACGAATCGCTGTCGCGCGAACGGCTGTCGATGCTGGCGCGCGGCAAGGAGCACGAGGTGTTCGATCGCGCGGTGGACGTGCAGGTGTCGCGCCTGCGCAAACTGGTCGAGGCGGACGCCGGCAAGCCGCGCTACATCCAGACGGTGTGGGGCCGCGGCTACGTGTTCGTGCCGGACTGAGCGGGCGCTGCGATCGTGCTGCCGAAAAGCCTGTTCTGGCGCATGGTGGCGCTGCTGCTGGTGGCGCTGCTGGTGGCCGTGCTGGCGATGGCGCTGCTGTTCCGGCAGGATCGCGCCGGGCTCATCGCGCGCAACTTTTCGGAGGCGAAGATCGCCCAGATCGAGGCGCTGCGCAACGCGCTCAACAAGCAGGCCAGCGAGGACCGTTCCGGCCGGCCGCTCATGGGCCTGCAGATGATCGGCCGCGAGTACGGCGCGCTGCTGGTGCCGGTCGACCGCCGCCCCGAAATCGGCCAGGTGCCGCGCGGCCCGGCGTTGCAGCCGCTGGTCGAAAAACTGCACGAGCAGCTCGGGCACGACACCGAGATCCGCCTCGGCATGCGCATGGAGCAGCCGGTAGTGTGGATTCGCCTCAACGTCGGCGCCGAGGGCAACACGCGCGGCGTCTGGGCCGGCTTCCCGATCCGCAACGTCGATTCCGGCGAGGTGCCGCTCCGGCTCTGGCTCACGCTCGGCGGTGTGCTGGCGCTGCTGCTGGCCGGCACCTACTGGTTCGCGCGGCGGTTGACCAAGCCGCTGGCCGAGCTAGCCGACGCGGTGGACAAAGTGGCCGAGGGCAAGCGCCCCGACCCGCTGCCGGAAGACGGGCCGCAGGAAATCTCGCGCGTCGCCCGCAACGTCAACCGCATGGCCGCCAATCTGGAGCAACTGGAGCGCAACCGCAGCACCATGCTGGCCGGCATCTCGCACGACATCCGCACGCCGCTGACGCGGCTGCGTCTGGCCAGCGAGATTTCGGTCGGCGACGCCCAGAGCCGCGACGAAATGGCGGCCGACATCGACGAGATCGACCGCATCGTCACCCAGTTCCTCGATTTCGCCCGCGGCACGCCGAAGGAGCCGCCGCAGCAGGCCGATTTGCAGATCGTGCTCGGCGCCATCGCGCACAAGGCGGCCTCGCGCAACTTGCCGGTGAGCTGGCAGCCGGGCCCGGAAGCCATCGTCGTCGATGCCTACCCGGCCGCCTTCGAGCGCATGCTGATGAACCTGATCGAAAACGCGCACCGCTACGGCAAGCCGCCGGTCGAGCTCTTGCTGCGGCGTGACGGCGCAATGGTCGACATCGACGTGCTCGATGCCGGCGACGGCATCAAGGCGGAAGACAGCGAGCGCCTCAAGCAGCCCTTCGTGCGTGGCGACCATGCCCGCGGCGGCACGATGGGTGCCGGCCTCGGCCTCGCCATCGTCGAGCGGCTGGCGAAATGGCACGGCGGTAGCCTCGACCTGTTGCCGCGTTCGGGCGGCGGCACGGTGGCGCGGCTGCGGCTACCGCTGGCCGAGCGGGGATGAAAAGTGCCCCCGCTTTTCAAGACACCAAGATAAGTGTGGAACTCCGGTAGAAACTAACGCCGGAATAGCTGCGACAAGGACTAGTCGGCGTCACCGAAAAGCGCGGCACCGACGGCGCAAGCTGACGCCGGAATTCAACACGAAGGTAATCCGAGATCGTCAACACCGTTCGGGGCGCCAGCTCAGTGTCGCGTGGCAAGGCATGTTGCGTCGCAGCATCAAACCGCCTCGGATTATTCGCAACATGACGATGTCTTATTTACTTACATCAAAGGCTGCCATTACACTCCCCGCAGGTCAAAAACCTGACTGCGCATCGCTTTTCCCTCTCGTACGCCACGCACCCGCGAATCCCGCGCACTCTGTGGCCCGCTGCTTCGGTCGTCGTTGTTGTTGTTGTTTTCGCTGCGCCACGTTTCGTGGCGCGGTCGCAAATCGTCCAAATGAACACCGTCACCATGCACCTTCTCGTTTCGCAATTCGCATTTCGCCAAACTCGACGTCGCGCCGCAGGTTTGGTTCGCGCTGACTTCGTCAATCCGGTCATCAAGCAATCCGAAGTTCGCGCATGAACCACCTGCTCGAAGACCTCTACGCGTCGGTGATGCACGCACCGACCATCGAAGACTTCAAAGTCGAACTTATCAAGTTTGGTAGGAAGTTGGGGTTTGATTTGGTGATTGCGGATTACTGCACCCCAAAGCCAAACCAAGCGTGGACAACGATAAACAATTACCCGCAGAAATGGCTAGATCAGCAGGAGCAGTTTGCCCCTGTCGATCCAATCAGCGCAGCGGTAAAGACTGTTCCTCGACCAATTCTCTGGGGCGTCACGCTGTACGAACAGTCTGGGCTTGGGCATGTTGCTGATCTATTCAAGCCATTCGGATTTCGTGCTGGGTTTGACATACCGACGCATTCACCAACCGGTGCCAAATTGAACATCGGCTTTGCGCGAGATGCGGAACTGCCGGTGGACCCAGTCGAGGTCGTTCGAGTGATCGCAGAAGCCCAACTATTTAGCACGTTCGCCTTCCCTGCACTAGACCGGTTACTTGCGCACACGAGGCAGCTTGACTTCCCAAAGCTCACTCCAAAAGAACTCGATGTTCTCAAGTGGACCGTCGCCGGCAAGACAGCATTTGAAGTGGGCTCAATACTAGGTAGCACCGAACGAACAGCGAACTTCCACGTTCGCAATATCTGCGAAAAACTTGGGGTATTCAACAAGCGTGCGGCCATTGCAAAAGCGCTTGAGCTCAAGCTCGTCGTGTAGCGTGTTTCCTTCTACCTGTCAGCTCTGACAGTTTTCACAAAGCCCGTTCTCCGATTGAATTCATTCAACGGTGAAACACACCGGCAAACAGAAAAACAAAAGGAGCGGATCATGAACAAGAAGAACGACAAGAACAAAAACATCGCAGCCACCGAGATGAATGCAACAGGTATTTCCGAGCTCGACGCATCTTTCCTTGACGCAATCGGTGGAGGAGTTGGCGACGTGTCGTCCGGCCCCATTGTCATCATCTAACCCAAGCGCCAATTCACCATGAGCAAGCACTTCCCCCTCGACCACGAACCGATCAATCGTCACCACGAACGCAATCGCGACGACAACGGCTGTGTGCCTCGGCATTGCACCGCGTCCGCGTCGTCGAATGCGGGCGGTGTTTGCGGACGCTATCAGTAACTTCGGCCGCATCACCTGTCAGTTCTGACAGTTACGCAAAACCGAAATTTCCGATCAAATTCATTCCACGGTAAACAACAAACAAGCGGTAGCCGAGCACAGCGAAGCTTCCGTCCATCAACAAGGAGAGCCACATGAAACCCGCAGAGTTCGAGCTACCCGAAATTGAAAGCCACGAGATGAATCAGAGCGACTGGCTCTGCGTGGCCTGCGACGGATGCCTCGTTATCGATTTCGACTAAATACCTGCCGTTCGTGGTGATCCTGAGCTTGACGAAGGATCGAACCATGAACCGCAAATCAAAACAAGAATTCAAGCAGTGGCGTGATGCGGCGGTGTCAAAACAACGGGGACAAGAAAAGCAAAAGCAACCAGAGCCCGCAGACACAACCGCATCACGCCACGAGACGTAGAACCGAATCGATGAAGCGCCCGGCAAGAGGCGTAGGCCGACACAACAATAAAAAAGACAACACATGAAAACGATCAACACAACAGAACAAGCCGCAGTCAACGGCGGCGTGGTCGATAGCGGCAACGGGCAAGGCTGTACCGGCGTCGGTGGTGGTATTGGCGGAATCGTCAGCACCCTGCTCGGCACGGAAGCACTCGAATGATCGAAGCCATGAGCACAACACCAAAGAAATTCAAGTTCAACCTCGACGACGCGGGCGCAACTTTCGCCATCGTCGCC
>JAPUER010000058.1:0-2518 GCA_027492485.1 Betaproteobacteria bacterium | reverse complement strand
ATCGTACGGGGCATCTATAACAAAGCGCGAATGGAGAAAAATATGAAAACGATTAGTTTGGATGCGATCAACAACGTCAACGGCGGGAACGAATTCGTCGCATGGGTGATCGGCGAAATTGCCAGCTATACCATTGGCCGCGCATTGAAGGGGGACATCGACTTCGTTGGAGCCATGAACGATGGTGGCTGCGGAACGGGGTATTGCACGCTCGGTGCATAACTAAACGCGCGGCGGCCCAAAAGTTTCGGGCCGCCGGCGCATTTTGGAGGCCTGCATGGACAGCGTGACTTCATTCTTGGGTCGGCAGTCGTATCAACGATTGCTCGTGGGCGGCCTAGTATTGACTTACATCTTGCCGGCGCTACTTCTTTGGATCGTTGGCGATCACAGTGGCATTAGCCGTGAGCACATAAAATTGCCCGAGGAAGACGCGTTTGAGCGAACCCATTTAGGATTGAGGATTCTCCTCGCGTGCCTCCTAGCGCCGCTCGCTGAGACGCTCTGCTTCCAGTGGGGACCGCTGCGCCTCATCCCGCTAAGCAGTGCAACGCTACGACTGGTTGCCGTGTTATGCACGGCGCTGGCGTTCGGACTAATGCACGCGCAAACAATGGGATCATTTTTTTCGAAAACGGTGACGGGGATCATTTTTTCGTTGCTGTGTCTTGCGTTGATTCATGCGCATCGTGCAGCATTTCTGACGGTGTTCGCTGTGCACGCATTGCGCAATGGCATCGCACTGACCCTCCGAGCGATAGGCGCTGCGTGATGGTGCACCGGAGTCGGTGGTGGTTTGGGCGAAATCTTGCGCACTGTGCTCGGCACGGAAGCACTCGAATGATCGAAGCCATGATTACAACACCAAAGAAATCCAAGTTCAGCTTCGACGACGCGGGCGCAACTTTCGCCATCGTCGCCTGGGGCGGCATGTTACTGAGCGTGCTCTCGCAAGCTTTTTAAGGCGAAACGAACGGCAAGCGACAACAACCCAAGGCCCCGGCGAGGGTCATAACAACAAGTAAAGGAAACGACCATGAAAGAAATCAACAGCTCCAAGTGCAGCAACGTAAGCGGCGGCGCGATTCCGTCCTATCAAACCACGCTGCCGGACATCGACTTTACGTACACGCCCGGTCAGGGGCCAAGCGAAATCCCGCACATCGTCGGTCTCTGATCCGATCGCAGTAAGCAACCGACTCAAAAAAATCCGTCCCGCGCGAGACTCGCGCATCGTACGGGGCATCTATAACAAAGCGCGAATGGAGAACAATAAATGCAAGAAATCTCAGCCCACAATCTCGGTAACGTAAACGGTGCCGGCCTCTTCGAGGCTATCGGATATGGCCTTGGATACCTGGCGTCAAAAATTGGAGAAGTCGACATGCAAGGCGCTCTGCAGCAAGGCGGTTAAGTCGCGCTTCCGGCAAGTTACAAACAATGCATCAAACAACAGAGGACGAATATGAACGAACTGAACATGACAGAACTCGACGAGGTGAACGGCGGAAATTGGGCGATTATTTTGGTGGCCCTCGACGCGGTAATTGACTTCGGGAAGGGTTTCATGAAGGGTTTCGAAGACGGCTCAAAGCAGGAGTAATTATCCTCCCCAGTATTCGGGCGAATGATTGCATGAGGCGCACTTCGCGACTTGTCTGGTACGCCGGCCGAACGTGAAATTAAGCGTCAAACCGTAGTTATTGCTTGATGTTCGACCGCCATGTTCACCATGGCGGTCGTTCAAATGGATAAGGAAATGAACGTGAACCTGCTCAATTCATTGCTGTCGAGACTCGACCGATTGGCCAAGAAGTCTCTTGCTCTGCTAGTGGTGTCGGTGGCAATCGAAAGCTTAGCGCTGGCGATGTTGGTTGTTTATGCTGCGAAATATGTGTTAAAGATAAATTTGGACGATGTCCCACCGCTTACGGGCTGGTGGCTGATCGCAGTTGCCGTGGTGATCGCGCCGGTATTCGAAACACTGATTTTTCAGGCGACCGCAATGTGGGCAACTACAAAGTGGGATTTGACGGGATGGGTGAAGTGGGCGACGTTTGTTGTGCCTTTCGCGTGCGCCCACATGCAGAACAGTTTCGTAAGAGGTATCGCGGCGGGAGTAATTGGAGGCGTGTACCTGGGTGCCTGTTATATGGTTAGTAGGGGACACGGCTCATGGCGGTTTGCGTTTTCAGTAACCACAATAGCGCACGCGCTCCATAATTTGCTGGCAATTGTGTTGAGTTCGATATTTGCATTGTGATCCGACCACTGGAAACGCGAGAAGTGGCCCCGCTTTTCAAGACATCAGGATAAGTGGAAACTCGGATAGAAACTGACGCGGCGGGAGCCGCGAGAGAGGACTATTAGAAGTGGCCCCACTCGTCAAGACAACAAACGTCGAAAGATAAGTGGCACTCGGCAGGGATGGTTAAAGGCGCAGCGTTATCCACAGGGCGCACAAAAGCTCGCTGTATTGAGCACGTTTCGTGCGCCCTCGTGGGTAACGCGGGGCGCG
>JAPUER010000057.1 GCA_027492485.1 Betaproteobacteria bacterium | reverse complement strand
CGCCAACGGCAAGAACTGCTTCGTCGCCGGCGTCAACCCGAAGAAGGCCGGCGAAAACTTCGAAGGCATCCCGATCTACGCCAGCGTCAAGGAAGCCAAGGCGCAGACCGGCGCCACCGTCAGCGTGATCTACGTGCCGCCGTCCGGCGCCGCCGCTGCGATCGACGAGGCGGTCGACGCCGAACTCGATCTCGTCGTCTGCATCACCGAGGGCATCCCGGTGCTCGACATGCTGAAGACGCGCTACAAGATGCAGGGCAAGAAAACGCTGCTGCTCGGGCCGAACTGCCCCGGCCTGATCACGCCGGAAGAAATCAAGATCGGCATCATGCCCGGCCACATCCACAAGAAGGGCCGCATCGGCGTCGTCTCGCGCTCGGGCACGCTGACGTATGAGGCCGTCGGCCAGCTGACCGAACTGGGTCTCGGTCAATCCAGCGCCGTCGGCATCGGCGGCGACCCGATCAACGGGCTCAAGCACATCGACATCATGCGCATGTTCAACGACGATCCCGACACCGACGCAGTGATCATGATCGGCGAAATCGGCGGCCCGGACGAAGCCGACGCCGCACGCTGGGTCAAGGCCAACATGAAGAAACCGGTGGTCGGCTTCATCGCGGGCGTCACCGCGCCCCCCGGCAAGCGCATGGGCCACGCCGGCGCACTGATCAGCGGCGGCGCCGACACCGCAGACGCCAAACTCGCCATCATGGAAGAGTGCGGCTTCAAGATCACCCGCAATCCGGCGGAGATGGGGAAGTTGCTTAAAAGCTTGCTCAAGTGATTCGCCTCGGCGTCACCTGAAAAAGCCCGCCTTTCGGTGGGCTTTTTGTTGTACGACGCGGGTTGCTGGTTGGCTCCGATTTCGAGCCGCCCTCTATCGCAGCGGGAGGAGGGTGGGGGTGAGGGCAGTGCCATCCAGCCCATGGGCACCTAATCGCCGCGCGCACTAGCAAGCAAAGCCACTGGTTTGCGGGCCTCGCTGAAACGATCTGTGCCGGATCGGCTTTTGTAGCTAGCCCCCATTTCATCTGGACTCGCCACAATTACAACCTCCAGTCGACTTTACGTATTTCAGGCCTGTAGCCCAAGTAAAACAAGGCCTGTATAGAAATGGCTGATCCTTATCATTACTGACTTCCAGCAGCTATTCCCCGCCCGCCACCACAATGTTTGCAGTTTCCCGCTATTCTCGACTGCTCACGTTGTGCCGAAAGCAGCCATCTGCGGCGATTTACGCGCTGCTTAGCATTTTTTTCTGCGGCGCTATAGCCGCCGCGCCGGGGCAGCTTGATCCGACGTTTGGGCAGGATGGCAAAGTGCGCGTCGAAACGGGAACGGGCAACACGGGGTTTTATAAAACGGTTCGTTTACCAAGCGGAAGCATCGTTGCGGTCGGCGCCTGCAGCATAGGAGCGGAGACGAGATTTTGTGCGGCCAAGTTCTCTGCTAGCGGAGAAATGGATTTCAGTTTTGGCTCCGGCGGCATCGCAACCGTATCTTTGAGTTCACAGAATCATGCAGCGGGGGCGTTGGTCGTCGATTCGATTGGCCGCATCACTGTAGGTGGTAGTTGTGTCAATGGCGGGCTGTTTCATTTCTGCATCGCTCGATTTCTCGCAAACGGAGGTCTGGATACATCGTTCAACAGTGGAGGAACGGTCGTGACTAACCTCGGTGGTGTCGAACAACTAACGCATTTGTTGATCGCACCCATGGGCGGGGTGATTGCCGTAGGCCAATGCAGAACGCCGACATCGACTACCAAGTTTTGTCTCGTGAAATACCAGTCGAATGGCACGATAGACGTCAGTTTTGGTGTCAACGGCGTTGTCCAAACCGAATTGGTCGCCGCCATTGACTCCGGCGGCACTTACGCTGAGGCTGCTACGGTGCAGGCTGATGGAAAGCTAGTTGTAGGTGGTTATTGCTATTCCGGGCTGTCACCGCCGACAACTTGCGTCGCGCGATATGACGCAGACGGGAGTCTCGATCCGACGTTCAATGGAAGTGGTTCGCTGATCGTGAATCTGGGGGCTGTTGCGAGCATGCCAGCGGTATCGTCGTCGGGCGTACGGGATCTGGCGGTACAGACTGACGGCTCCATATTGATGGCAGTAGCGTGCCAAGACGGAGCGCAAGCAGACGTGTGCGTCAGCAAGTTGCACGGGAACGGCACGCTAGATGCGGCCTTCGGAACTGGTGGAGCGACAATTGTTTATGACGTCTCGGGCAGCGAGCACGCAAATGGAATCTACGTCGAATCATCTGGAAGAATTGTCTTGTCCAGTCAATGCGTTGGGGCTTCAAGGATTTTCTTTGATGTTTGCTTGATTCGTCTCAATGCGAATGGGTCGCTTGACTCGACGTTTGGCGAAAACGGCAAAGTCCGCATCGACTTCGCCCGCGGACTGGATTTTTTTAGTCTCGGCAACACGGCGGACGACGGCAAAGTATTGCTAGCAGGGACTTGCAATGATGAGACCAATTCCCAGTCTTTCGGCTGCCTGGTGCGCCTTAAAGGCGGCCCCTACAGCCCCTTAACCTGTGCCCTGAACGCCGACGCCAGCGACACTATTACCCCCAGCACTGACGCCCTGCTTTTAGCCCGCTACCTGCTCGGCTATCGCGGTAATGCGCTAACCGACGACGCACTTGGACAAAACGCGACCCGCACCGGCCAAGCCCTCGAAACCTACCTCGCCTCGCTTGATCTCGACGCCGACGGCGACGGCCAGTCGCTCGCCACGACCGATGGGCTGCTGATCCTGCGCGCGATGCTGGGGCTGACTGGCGACGCGTTGACGGCGGGTGTGGTGAACACGGCGCATCCGAATGCGCGCAATGCGCAGCAAATCCTCAGCTGGATCGAATCGACGCACGGCGTGGCCTGTTTGCCTTGAACGGCAAACACCTCTTGGACAAAACGCCCAAAAATACTGGGCTACGGCCCGAAAATGCTGCAAGTCGACTAATGGCCATTTAGGCCTGTTAGCCCTTATTCAATGGCGCTTTCCGTGCAAAGCTGTATATCGCGCCGATGTCCGCCGCGGCGGGCGCAATTCGTAATCGCGATAGCCGCGCCGCGGACGACGCATGGCGGGCGACATCGGGAAGGGCTGACAATGGCAACAAACGCGACCGGGCGCACCGGAGCACTGCATCTGCGACGGTCGCCGTGGCGGCCTTGGGCCCTGCTGCTTGCCCATCTGACGCTGGCGGCCCGCGCCGTTGCCGCGCCGGGCGACCTCGACGTCGCCGGCTTCAACGCGGCCGACCCGGTCGTCGGCAATCGCGGCAAGGTGACCGCGCGGCTTGGCGTCACCACCAGCGCCAACGACACCGGCGCCGGCGTGGCGCGGCAGCCCGACGGCAAGCTGCTCATCGCCGGCTCCTGCGACCTGCTGCTGACGCGGCGGCCGTGTGTGGCGCGCTTCAACGCCGACGGCACGCCCGACACCAGCTTCAACCCGAATGCGGCAACGCAGGGCAGCTTCTTCGAGCCCGGCGAAAAGGTGGTGCAGATCGTAACGACGCAGTGGTACGACGGCCGCGTGGCGCTACAGCCGGACGGCAAGATCGTGCTGGCAGGCACTTGTGGCGATCCGACCAGCGGTTTCAACGATTTCTGCATCGTGCGCCTGCTGCCCAATGGCGACGAAGACATCACCTTCAACGCCGGCGGCGCGGTGCCGGGGCTGGCCATGGTGGCGCCGGGCAACTTCTTCAACACGGCGCGCGACGTCGTGTTGCAGGGCGACGGCAAGATCGTGGTCGCGGGCGGCTGCGGCACCTCGATCATCGACCGCGCCATGTGCGTCAGCCGCCATCACGCCAACGGCACGCTGGACACCAGCTTCAACGCCGGCGGCCCGCGCCCCGGCACCCGCGTCGAGCCGATCGGTGACGGCAGTGGCGCCGAGGCGACGGCGATCGCGCTGCAGGCGGACGGCAAGCTGCTGCTCGGCGGCGGCTGCTATGCCAGGCTCGCCAACGATTTCTGCCTGATGCGGCTCCACGCGGACGGCACGCTCGACACCGGTTTTGCCAGCGATGCCGGCGGCAAGCGAATCACGTCGGTGGCGGACGGCGAGGACGCGCTGATGGCGCTGGCCGTGCAGCCGAACGGCAGCATCGTTGCCGCGGGCGCCTGTGCGACCGGCTGGGTGTTCTCCAACAACGGCGTGACGCGTTTCTGCGCCGTACGCTACCTCGCCGACGGCACGCTCGACAGCGCCGGTTTCAACGCCAGCGCGCTAGCCGCCGGGCGCGGCATGGTGCAGATCGACATGGGCAGCGGCTACGATGGCGCCAACGCGCTGCTGCGGCAGGCGGACGGCAAGCTGCTGCTGGTCGGCCGCTGCAACGCCGACCAGGCCACCGGCACCGGCGTGCTCTGCCTTGCGCGGCTGGCGAGCGACGGCAGTCTCGACGCGTCGTTCGGCAGCGGCGGCAAAGCGCTGGCGCCGGCCATCGCCAATCAGCGCGACCTGGTGAATGCGGCATTGCTGCAAGCGGACGGCAAGATCGTGGCGGCGGGCAGTTGTTTTCGCGGTGCGCCGGAGGTGTTTTGCGCCGCGCGCTTCGAGGGCGGGCCGGTCGCGGCACCCACCTGCGCGCTGAACGTGGACGGCAATCTGCTGCTCGACGCGGCAACCGACGGCGTGCTGATCGTGCGCTATCTGCTGGGTCTGCGCGGCGCGGCGCTCACGGCCGGCGCGTTGGGCGCGAACCCGCAGCGTACTGGCACGGCGCTGGAAAGCTGGCTGGCCGGACTCGACCTCGACGCCGATGGCGATGGCGTCGCGCGGGCCGCCACCGATGGCCTGCTGCTGCTGCGAGCGCTCGCCGGCGCCAGCGATGTCGGCCTCAGCACGGGCGCGGTCAACACCGGGCATCCCAACGCCCGCACTGCCGCACAAATTCGCAGCTGGATCACGTCAACGCACGGCGCCGACTGCCTGCCCTGAGCGAACGGAACGGCAGCCAGACGAGATCATTGGCTCGTCGTTGAAATCAAGGCTGAATCAGGGCTCAAGGCCCGAATCGTCAATAGTCGACAAAGCGCAAAAGCAGCCGTTCGGCCCCATGAAATGGGGCTTCCATCAAAAAGCTGCAACGACCCGCTTGGACGGTGCGGTCGTTCACCGCCAGCGCAGCGCCTGGCGAGACGCGACTCAGCCCTGCCGCTGGCGGCGACGCAAGCCGAGCCACGCGGCAGCCGCCAGCGCGACGGCAGCGCCAAGCCCGCCACCAACCGGCACCGACGACGGCCCGGCGACCTGGGTCACCGTCACGTTGTCAATCGCCGCACCGGCACAACTGCTGCTGCCGCCCTGCACGCCGCCAAGCAGCGACAGCGTGGTGGTGGTGCTGTTGGTCACAAAGGCGAAGCTGGCAGTGGTCCAGCCCATGCTGGAGGCGCTGCGGCCTACAGTGTTGAAGGTGAAATTCGCCGTGGTGCCAGCCGCCGAGGCCGCCAGCGTCTTGACGCCGCCGTCCGGGTTGCCGGCCAGCGCAATGCTGACCACGTAAGTGCCGCCCGCCACGGTGTCGAAAGTCTGGCTGACGCCGCCGCTGATGCCACAAGAGAGGGTATCGATCGAACGGGCACCGGCAGCCGCCGTCCAGGTGCCGCCGATGTAGTCGACGCCATCGCCGATCACCGTCCAGCCAGTGATCGCGGTGGAGCCCGGCGCCAGCGTGTCAAACGTACCGGTGTTGGTCAAGGTTCCGGTTTCGAAGCTGCCATTCTGAAACGGCGCAGCGCCCGCCGCCGCCGCCAGCGTGGCGCAGACTGCAAGCGCCAGAAATGAGTTGACTCGACTGACCATCGCCCCCGACCTCCGGTTTTGTGAACCTTCGAATTGTCCAGCAGGCTACCGCGCGGCGCAAGCGCTTCCTCACCGTCCAGCGGCCTTCTGCTGAGCCTGCAACGGAGTCGGTTGAGCGCGGACTTTGCCGATGACGCGGCGCCGTGCATCCTTAGCACGGCTGGTGCGCGGAGGGATTGACGTCGGCGCTGCAGTTGGCGCCGGACTCGCGTGCATCCACGTTCGATGCACGCTTTGCCAGGAGTTGACCTGCGCCTAGCGGCTGGTTTAATCGATCGTGGCCGCGAGTCGGCCACGATGCTGCGACGGCGCTAACCGCGCGGGCCGGGGCCGAAGCCGTGGTGGCGCATGGCCTTGCGGGCTTCTTTCAGTTTGGCCTGTTCGTCCGCCGTCAGCACCTGCGCGAGCTGGGCGCGGGTGCCGTCACCGATCGCCTTCATCTGCGCATGCGCCGCTTCGCGGGCCGCCGGGTCGCCACGCTTGCCTTTCATCGATTCGAACACGGCGCGGCGTTGCGTCTGCGCGTCGGTCATGATGGCCGTCACCTGCGCGGCACGGGTGGCGTCAAGGTTGAGGAATTTGACGATGCGCTCGCCGGGCTGGTGCAGGCCCGCGGCCGGTTGCGCGAAAGCAGCGCCGGTGGCCAGCAGCGCCGCGGCGATCAGGGAGGTCTTGAGCAGTTTCATTGCGGTCTCTCTTTCGTTCGTTCGTTGAACACGTTGTCTTGATGAAACAAAGCGCTGGCGGTCGGTGAGCAGGCGCAACGCTATCGGCTTGGTAAGTATTTGAACGCGCGGCGACGGAAAATAGCCGCGAATCGCACGACTGCTTTGTAAGCAAATGTTGTCGCGCAACGCGGTGCCGGCAGCGGCAACAAAAAACCCCGGCGCCGCGCGGGCAACCGGGGTTTCTGGCGACTGCGGGCTTAGTTAAGCCGTGCTGGTGCTCGCCGCCTTCGGTCTACGACTGCGGCGCGTGCATGCCGCGATGCATACGCTGGCCGGCGGTGGCGTCGCGCAGCTTCTGCAACTCGTCGGCCGTCAGCACCGCGGTCAGCTTGGTTTTGGTGGCGTCGCGCAGCGCGATCATCTTGTCGCGGAACGCCTGCTTGCTGGCATCGTCGTGGCCGGCAGTTTTGCGCGATTCCCACAGCGCCTGGCGCTCCTTGCGTTCGTCGGCGAGGATGGCGTTGACCTTGTCGGCGCGGGCGCTGTCAAGATTCAGCAGTTTGGCGATGTCGACCGGCTGCCGCTGCATGCCTATGCCCTGGCCCATCGGGCCCATGCCTTTGTGCATGCCGTCGCCGCCCATCGGGCCGTCGTGCGCGAGACTGGCGCCCGCCGCGATCAGCGTGGACGCGATGAGGGCGGATTTCACGATCTTTTTCATGTTTCGATTCCTTGAGGAGGAACGCCGGGGCGGCGTTTGCTCGCTACATGGACTCGGGTCGCGGCAAAACAAGCGGTGGACGGCCGCTTTCGTTTGTAACGATTTGTTGCCTGGCGTTTTGTCCGGTTCGCGATCGCCGGTGATCGGCTTTTTGGTTGCAAGCGTTTGTTTGTAAGGGATATACGCCAATTATTGCGAGAGTCGACATTCAAGGAAAATGCGCTATTCGCCTTTATCAATAGGCGTTTCGGCAATAAGCTGTTGCAATTGCGGGCCGCTCAAGCGGTGCCGGTGGCGCGGGTCAGGCGCCCGGCCGGCTTCGCGCACCACCAGCCGCAGCGGCCAGTCGCCATCGACGATTTCGTACTGCGCGCCGCCGTCGCGGCTGAGCAGCGGCGTGAACTCGACGTCGAGGTCGATCAGCGCGTACTCGATTTCTTTCGGATTGTCCGGCGTCAGTTCGATGCGGATTTCGCTGCCGGCGTGTGCCCAGCCTTCCGCCACCGGGCCGACCAGCACCGGATGAAATCGCAGCAACGCCTGCATCGCCTCCAGCGCGTATTCGCGCTGCGCCCGCAGTTGCGCCAGCCACTCGGCGCCGCCGTACAGCGCCTGCCAGGTCTGGATTTCGGCGATGATTTCGGCGTCCGACGGCTGCGGCGTACCGCGCGCGGCCAGCCCCAACTCGGCCGCCGCCTTGCGCCGCGCCAGCGCCCAGTCGGTCAGTTCGGATTCGACGATGATGCGGGCGGCGACCGCCGCCAGCGTGGCGCGTTCGTGGGCCATGGCGGCTGGGCCTCAGGGGGTGCGGGGCAGCGTTCGCTCAGAACAGCTGCTGCCGCACCTCTTCGTCCTGCTTGCTGCGCCCGCCCTCGTTGCCGGTCAGCGGGTCGACGAAGCGGCGCGGCGGAAACTCGGAATAGAACCAGTCGGACACGGCACCGCTGTCGACCAGGCCTTCGCCATCGCCGCCGACGGTCGCGCTGATCACGCCGGCCGGCGGCTTGAGCGGCGTTTCCGGCACGCCTTTCAGCGCCGTTTTCATGTAGTTGATCCAGATCGGCAACGCCACGCCGCCGCCGGTTTCGCGTTCGCCCAGCGATTTCGGCTGGTCGAACCCGACCCAGGCCACGCCCACCAGCGATTGGTTGAAGCCGGCGAACCAGGCATCCACGCTGTCGTTGGTGGTGCCGGTCTTGCCGGCCAGATCGCCGCGGCCCAGCGCCATCGCCTTGGCGGCGGTACCGACGCGCACCACGTCACGCAGCATGGTGGTCATGATGAAGGCGTTGCGCGGATCGATCGCCTGCTCGGCGTCCTTGCCCGCCACCACCGGCGTTTCCTCAAAAATGACCGTGCCCTTGGGGTCGACGATCTTCTTGATGAAGTACGGCTTGATGCGATAGCCCCCGTTGGCGAACACCGAATAGGCTGCCGCCATCTGCATCGGATTGGTCTGCCCGGCGCCGAGCGCCAGCGTCAGGTAAGCCGGATGCTGCTTCGGGTCGAAGCCGAACTTGGTGATGTAGTCCTGCGCGTAGCTCGGGCCGATCGAGCGCAGCACGCGGATCGACACCATGTTCTTCGATTTCGCCAGCGCCGTGCGCACCCGCATCGGGCCTTCGAACTTGCCGTCGTAGTTCTTCGGTTCCCAGTCCTCGCCGCCGGTCTGGGCGGCCGGGAAGAACAGCGGCGCGTCATTGATGACCGTGGTCGAGGTGATGCCCTTTTCCAGTGCGGCCGAATAGATGAACGGCTTGAACGAGGAGCCGGGTTGCCGGCTGGCCTGGGTGACGTGGTTGTACTGGTTCTTGCCGAAGTCGAAACCGCCGACCAGGCTGCGCACCGCGCCGTCCTTTGGGTCCACCGCCACCAGCGCCGCCTCGACCTGCGGCATCTGAGTCAAACGAACCGCGCCCTTGTCGTCCTGGGTGATGCGCAGCACGGCGCCGCGACGCAGCCGCTCGCCGGACGAAACGTTGTCGGCCAGCGCGTTGCGCACGAAGCGGATCGCTTCGCCTTCCAGCGTGTAGGTTTCGCCCTCGCCACGGGTAATGACCACCCGTTTCGGGCTGGCCTCGAGCACCACGGCGGTCAGCAAATCGTCGGCGTCGGGGAATTGCGAGAACGCGGTTTCGACCGCCTCGGCGAGCGCTTCTTTCGACTCCTTGCTCTCCTTGCCGTCTTTCGGCGGCGCCGGCAGCTCGACGTAGCCCTCGGCACCGCGGAAAGCCTGCCGGCGCTCGTAGTCAAGCACGCCACGGCGCAGCGCCTGATAGCCCGCTTCCTGATCCCGCGCCTTGATAGTGGTGGTGACCGACAGCCCGCGCGTGTACGCCGTCTCGCCGACCAGATCGACCACGAACTGGCGAACCATTTCGTTGAGGTATTCCGAGTGGACGGTCGGCCCGGTGTCGGACTTCAGGGACGGCGGTGCGGCCAGCGCGGCCTTGTAGTCGGCGTCGTTCAGATAATCCAGCTCATGCATCCGGCGCAGCACGTATTGCTGGCGCAGCGCGGCGCGCTTGGGATTGACAAACGGATTGAACGATGAGGGTGCCTTCGGCAAACCGGCCAGCATGGCGGCCTCGGCGACGGTGACTTTGTCCAGCGGCTTGCCGTAGTACGCCTTGGCGGCGGCGGCAAAACCATAGGCGCGCTGGCCGAGATAGATCTGGTTGATGTACAGCTCCAGAATCTGATCTTTAGTCAGGTCGTGCTCGATCTTGAAAGTGAGCACTACCTCATTGGCCTTGCGAAGGTAGCCGGCGACGCCGGAGCGCTCGCGCGTCAGGAAGAAATTGCGGGCCACCTGCATCGTGATGGTGCCGGCCCCGGAGCGCGGCCCACCCATCGTGTTGGTGTAGGCGGCGCGCAGCGCGGCCAGCCAGTCGACGCCAGAGTGTTCATAGAAATTGGCATCTTCCGCCGCCAGGATCGCCTGGCGAACATGCACCGGCACCTCGGCCAGCTTGACGATGCTGCGCCGTTCTTCGCCGAATTCGGCCAGCACCAGGCCCTCTTCCGACAACACCCGCAACGGCAGCTTGGGCTGGTAGTCGGTCAGCACGTCGAGCGACGGCAGGCGGGCGCTGATCAGCGCCCAGACCAGGGTCGCGAGCACGCCGCCGACCAGCAGCAGTCCCGCTAGCACGGAAGCAAGGTACACCACCCAACGCTTGAACATTGACGTCCCTTATTCCCCCGGAGGCTTAGAACTTGTCCGTATTCTGGCTGATCGTGCCAGCCAAGCCGCGAGGTCGCCGCCGCAAGACTACTGGTTATGCCAATGTTGTTTTTTTCGCCGATTATAGGCCGGCAAATCCGGGGCACGTCTTGCCACGGCGCGAGCCTTATGCAACACTCCTCACTCAACTTAAAGTTTCAGGCGACAAAAGTGGCCTAAACTCTCAATGCAAAAAGATTTTTTGGCTCAGCTCCGGGGCGCGTTTGGGGCAAAAAGCACGCCACTCATCGGGGTTGACATCAGCAGCACGTCGGTGAAGCTGGTCGAGTTGGCGGGAACCCGACAAAAACCCGAACTCAACCGCTACTCGATTGAGCCGCTGCCCCGTGATTCGGTGGCGGACGGCAATATTGCCAATGTGGAAGCGGTCGGCGCCGCCATCGAACGCGCGCTGCGCAAACTCGGCAGCCGGACCAAAGGCGCGGCGGCGGCGTTGCCGACCAGCATGGTAATTACCAAAAAGATCACGCTGCCGGCGGCGGAGCGGGAAGACGATCTCGAACAGGCGGTCGAAGGCGAGGCCAATCAATACATCCCCTTCGCGCTTGACGAGGTCAATCTTGACTTTGCGGTTATCGGCCCGGTCGCCAACGATGAAACGCAGGTCGAGGTGATGATTGCGGCGGCGCGGCGGGAAAAAGTCGAGGATCGGGTCGCGGCGCTCGAATCTGCCGGCCTGAAACCGCAGGTGATGGACGTCGAGGCGATGGCGGTGATGAGCGCTTACGAATTGATGGCGGAAGCGCTGCCCGGCAAGGGCATCGACCAGAACATCGGAGTGCTCGACGTAGGGGCGACGTCGACCCGGTTTTACGTCTTCCGCAACGATGAACAGATTTTCATGCGCGAAAGCCCCTTTGGCGGCAATCAACTGACACAGGAGATCCAGCGCGCCTACAACATGACCAACGAGGAAGCCGAAGCGGCCAAACGCTCGGGCAATCTACCGGCGAACTACGACAACGACGTCCTGCGCCCCTATGTCGATACCCTGGCCATCGAAGCGGCGCGGGCGCTACAGTTCTTTCTGACCTCCAGCGCACAAGGACAGCTGGACTACATGCTGCTGGCCGGTGGCTGCGCGTCGCTGCCCGGACTGGCCGACGCCGTGTCGCGGCGCACCAATGTGGTCGCCTCGGTCGCCAACCCATTCTCCGAGATGGGTCTGAGCCCGGGGGTGAAGTCGCGGCAGCTGGCGGCCGATGCGCCGGCGCTGCTGGTCGCTTGCGGCCTCGCCATGCGGAGGTTCGACGCATGATCCGCATCAATCTGCTGCCGCACCGCGCGGCCAAACGGGCGCTGCGCAAGCGCGAGTTCAATTTCATCCTGCTCGGCACCGTTATCGGCGTCGCCGCGCTCTGGTATGTCGGCAAGCTCTATCTCGATGAGCGCATCGCCTCGCAGCAGCGTCGCAACGATTTGCTGGTGGTCGAGAATAAGAAGCTCACCGAACAGATCGATGAAATCAAGAAGCTCAAGGATCAGACGGCGGCGTTGCTCGCCCGCAAGCAGGTAGTAGAAACCTTGCAGGTGAACCGCAGCGCCTCGGTGAAGCTGCTCGATCAACTGGTGCGCCAGTTGCCCGACGGCGTCTACCTGAAATCGGTCAAGCAAAATGGCCAGAAAATCAATCTCGTGGGCATTGCGCAATCGAATGCGCGCGTATCGACGCTGATGCGCAACCTGGAATCGTCGCCCTATCTGCAATCGGCCGAGCTGGTCGAGATCAAGGCGGTCAGCGACAAAAATCAGCAGCGCACCAACGAATTCAGCCTCAACATCAGCCTGAAGGGCATCGAGGCGCCAACCAATGCCAGCCCGACAGCTGCGAAGGCCGCTGCCGCAGCGGCACCGACTTCGCGCGAAAAAGTCATGCAGGCAATCACGAAATAGGGCGCAGCTATGACCTTGGACGAAATCCGACGCCTGAACCCGCGCGACATCGGGATCTGGCCATTGCCGGCGAAGATCGCTGCAATTTTGCTGCTGATCCTCTTGTTGCTCGGCCTTGCCGCGTACTTCGGCTGGATGCCGCAGTACGATGAGCTGGAAGGCAAACAAAATCAGGAACAAACCCTGCGTCAGGAGTACACCGCCAAAAAGGCTCAGGCCATCAACCTCGATTTGCATATCCAGCAACTCAAGGAGGTCGAGCAGCAATTCGGCGCCTTGCTGCGCCAGCTTCCGAGCAAGAGCGAAATGGATGCCTTGCTGTCCGACATCAATCAAGCCGGCTTGGGCCGCGGGCTGCAATTCGAACTGTTCAAGCCAAGTCAGGAGCGGCTGCAGGATTTCTATGCCGAACTGCCGGTCGACGTGCGGGTCACCGGCACTTATCACGACATCGGCGCGTTCACCAGCGATGTATCGCAGCTCTCGCGCATCGTAACCCTCAACGACATCACGATCACCAACAAGGATCCGAAAGACATGGTGTTGACCATGGAAGCAGTGGCCAAGACGTTCCGCTACCTTGACGACGAAGAAGTCGCTGCCCAGCGCAGGGCCAAGGACGCGCAGAAGGCGCCAAAGCAATGAACTCGCGCTTGCTAACCGGTGGCTTGTGCACCGCCGTCGCCTTATTGCTGGTCGGCTGTGGTGGCAGCGACGACGAGGATTTGCGCGCCTGGATGAACGAGCAAGGGGTGGCGTCGCGCGGCAAGATCGAACCGATACCGGCCATGCGGCCTTACGAGGCTTTCACGTACAACGCCTTCGATCAGGCAGACCCGTTCAAACCCCGCAAGATCGAGACCGGCAAGGGCGCCCGTGGACCCGACATGACCCGTCGCAAGGAAGCCCTCGAGGCCTACCCGCTGGAAACCTTGAAGATGGTGGGAACCATGCAGAAAGGGCAGGCGCTGATTGGTCTGGTCAGTACCAATGACAATCGCGTATTCCAGGTCCGGCAAGGCAACTATGTCGGCCAGAACTTCGGGGTGATCACCGCCATTTCCGAGGGGGAGATCAATTTGAAGGAATTGTTTCAGGACGGCGCCGGCGACTGGGCCGAACGTCAAACGAAGATCATGCTGCAAGAGCGGGAGCAAAAGAAATGAACGTCACTCAACTATTGCGTGCGTTTCGCAAAGGGGGCCGGGCGTCGTTCGTCGTCGCACTGTGGGGAGCTTTCGCGCTTGGCACAACGGCATCGGCACAGAACGTCATTGAAGATGTCGCGGTCGCCAAGGGGGCTGCTGGCCGGACCACGCTCACCTTTGCCCTGAAATCGCCGTTAGCGGCGGCACCATCGGTATTCACGATTGCGACGCCGCCGCGCTTGGTGCTCGATTTTGCAAACACCACCAGCGTGGGCAAAGCCTCCAACGAGGTCACCGATTCGACGCTGCGCAGCTACAACATCGTGCAGGCGCAGGGCCGCACTCGTGTGGTGCTCAATCTGATCAAGCCGCAGTCATACGAAATCAAGAACGACGGCAACAAGTTTGCCGTCACGTTGTTCGATGCGCCGGGTACTGCCGTTGCCGATTCGGCGCCCGACAGCGGACGTTTCTCGGCGTCCAGCAAGACCGAAGGCGCGACGTTCGCGCTGCGGGACGTCGATTTTCGTCGCGGCCAAACCGGCGAGGGACGGATCATCGTCGATCTCTCGGACGCCAATTCGGGCATCGACATCAAGCCGCAAGGCAAGGTACTGATTGTCGATTTCCTGCGCACCCAGGTGCCGCGCAATCTTGAGCGCAAGCTGGATGTGTCGGATTTTGGTACCCCGGTGGTGTTGGTCGATACCTTCGCGCAGGGCAACAACACGCGCATGGTGATCGAACCGAAAGGCTTGTGGGAGCACTCCGCCTACCAGACGGACAACCGCTTGATCATCGAAGTCAAGCCGATCGTCGAAGACCCCAACAAACTGACGCAGGGTTCGCGGCCGGGTTACAAGGGTGAAAAGCTGTCGCTGAACTTCCAGGACATCGCCGTGCGCTCCGTATTGCAGGTGATCGGCGACTTTACGGGGCTCAACATCATCGTTTCGGATACGGTGACCGGCAATGTGACTTTGCGCTTGAAGGACGTGCCTTGGGACCAGGCGCTCGATCTGGTGATGCAGGCGCGATCGCTGGATATGCGAAAGAACGGCAATGTGGTCTGGATTGCGCCCAAGGAAGAGCTGGCGCTGAAGGAAAAGCAGGAACTCGAAGCCAAGGCACAGGTTGCCGACATCGAACCGTTGCGTACGGAGATTTTCCAGCTCAATTACCAGAAAGCGGAAGATGTTCGCAGGATGCTGACACCGACCGCCGGTGGCGGCACAGGCGGCGGTTCGAGCGGTAACTCGGGCGGGGTACTGTCCAAGCGCGGCGGCGCCACGATCGACGCGCGCACGAACATGATCATCGTTCAGGATACGCCGTCCAAGCTGGCAGAGGTTCGCGCGCTTATCCAGCGCATCGATATCTCCGTGAAACAAGTGCTGATCGAAGCGCGGGTGGTTATTGCCGACGACAAGTTCAGTCGTCAACTCGGAGCGCGCTTCGGCATTGGCGCCGGCATCTACAGCAACGGTCGCAATATCGGCATATCGGGCACACCGATCGCCGACGCCGCCCAGGCCAATGTCCCTACCACCGGCATCGCCACCGGGTTCCCGCTATCCAGCTACTACTGGCGAGTCAAACCCGACACCACAACCGGCGTGCTGACCGGCGAGTACATCAACTCGGTGCCCTACAACGTCAATTTGCCGGTGAGCAACCCGGCCGGCACACTGGCGATGACCTTCCTCAACCTCGGTAACGGCAATCTGGTCAATCTGGAGATATCGGCAGCCGAGGCAGCCAATCGCGGCAAAGTGATTTCCAGCCCCCGCGTCGTTGCCACCAACAACACCAAGTCGTCGATTTCGCAAGGCCAGGAGTTCAAGCTGCGGGTGTCCGGCGGCGTCGGCGGACAGTCATCGGTGGTCACCGTAAGCGCTGTGCTGGGACTTGACGTTACGCCGCAGATCACACCGGACGGTCGCGTCATCCTAGATGTCAATGTCACCAAGGATTCAATTGCCGGCTTCCAGGACGGAAGCCCGATCGTCAACACGCGCCGGGTGTCGACCAAGGTCATCGTCAACAACGGCGATACCGCTGTCCTGGGCGGTATCTACGAGGAGGTCATTACCGATTCGACTGACAAGGTGCCCGTCCTTGGCGATTTGCCGGCGGTCGGCAATCTGTTCAAGCGGACCAACCGCGGCACCGACAAACAGGAATTGCTGATTTTCCTGACCCCGAGAATCATCACCGACTCGACCGGCACCGTGAACTGATCTAATACGCGCTGGGCAAAAAGCGCGGCGAGCCGCGCTTTTTTGTGCCTTGCTGATTTGCAGGAACAGTGAACAACCACAACGTCTTTCTGGTTGGCCTGATGGGGTCGGGCAAGACAACCATCGGCCAGATGCTCGGCAAACGACTCGGGCTGCCCTTTGTCGACTCCGATCACGAGCTTGAGCGTCGCACCGGCGTCAGCGTCGCGACGATTTTCGAGATTGAGGGCGAGGCCGCATTTCGTGCGCGGGAAGCGGCGATGATCGATGAATTAACGCAACGCGATGGCGTGGTGCTCGGTACCGGTGGCGGCGCCGTACTCAATGAAGCCAGCAGGCGCACGTTGCGGTCGCGTGGCACGACCTTCTACCTGCATTCGACGCCGGAAACCTCCTACGAGCGCGTGCGGCGCAATCGCGACCGTCCACTGCTCATGGTGACCGACCCGCTCGCTCGGTTAAGGCAGCTTTACGAGTACCGTCATCCCCTGTACCTGGAAGCCGCGCACCACGTTGTCGAGTCTTATCGTGATCGCCCGAGCGCAGTCGTCGCCGAAATTGTCGCGTCGCTCTCGTCGGACGACACAAACACCGCACCATCAATGTCTACATTGACGACGATGAAATAGCGTTCATATGCGGGCACAGCACAAGTCGGCCCGGCATTTCGCGACGCAGCACGAGCAACCGACTGACGGCAAAAACAGAAACGGCGCCATATGACTGGCGCCGTTTTACGGGGACCGTAACGCGGTTACTGGCAGGTCAGCGTTGCGGTCACAACTTTGCCCGCATTGTCAAGTGCAATGACGGTCACCGACGTGCCGGCCGGGAACGACGCCAGCGTTGACCAACTGATTTCCAGCGTCTGGTTGTCATTTCCCCCTACGAAGTTTGCAGTGAAGCCAGGCTGCGATGCGCCCGGTCGGTAGGGCTGCGTCCCGCCGGCCACGGTAAAGCGAACCGTGCGCGTACCGCTGACTGGCGTACAGGTACCGGCGTTTGCGATCAGCGTCACGGTGGAGGGCGAAATCGTCAGCGCATCCGGTGTCACCACCGGCCTGTTCGTTGTCCCTGGTTCCACGTCGTAAGACGCGGTGATGGTTCTCCCCGCAACATCGGTGATCGTGATTGGCGCGGAGAAGGCGGAGCACTGCGACGAGCCGATGTTGCTCGCGCTGAAGGTTCCGCCCGAACGAGTCACCGTCACCGTTTGTCCCGAGGTTCCCGGCACGCTGAGGGTCATGAACGACGGCAAACCGGTTGTCACGGTGTAGGGAGGCGTCCCCCCGTAAACCACATAGTCCGACGTGGAGCCGGGACATTCGTTGCTGTAGACCCCTTTGACGGTGTATTTTTCCGGCACCACGCTGAGGACCGACGCGCCATTGGTCAGCTCAATGATCGTGAACGTGGCGTCGACCCGGTTGCCACTGGTCAGATCGGTCGCGCGAATCAGCGCCGCCTGGGACGGGATCACGTTGTCCGACTTGATCGTGGCGATGGCCTGGCCGTTTTGGTCGGTAAGCACGGTGATTGTCTTCGCCAGAGTCGTTGCTGCCTGGTCGAGCACAAAACTATAGGGCCCTTGCAGCACGTCAAAACGAACCTGCCGGTTCGCCAGCGGCTGCGTGTTGGCGCCCCGCAGCAGAATGCTCGCAGTTGCCGTTTCGCCGGAACAAATGGACGCCGGGGTCGTCGTTGTTGCAGCCGCGCCGCACGGCGAAGAGGTGCGCGGCGTAATGGTCAGCGCACCCAGCAAAGGCGATGGTTTGACGGTGACACTCACCGATGTCGACTGGTTGTATGCATCGCGCACCGTCAAGCTGACTGCCTTTTCGGCGTCCACGGAATTGGCCGTCAGCGTGATGGCCGCGCCCGAGACCACCTGCGTTACCGGCAGCACCACCGAATCCGAACTGAAGACCTGAAACGGGCCCACGCCGCTGTTGATGGTCACGACAGCCGGCGTGCCCGAATACACATTCAAAACGCCAGGGCTGACAATCAGCGATGGAATCGTCACCGTCGCGTACGGATCCTTCGCGCCGCCGCCGCCACAGCCGGCAATCAGCGCAAGCACCGACAGCATAGCCACCGTTGCCAGCGACTTGATTGACGTTTTCATTGAAATCACGTTTGACCCTTTCTGGCTTTGATGTGCACGCAAAACTGACGCGCAATCAATACTTTATAAGCAACTTCTAGATTTAACCGCAAGACAATGGCATGGTGCAAGCCCTATGTTGGCTGCACCGTCATTTTCGGGCAGCAAAACAACATTGCGCCGCATTGCAGCAATTTTGCTTTTTCGATAAACTATGCGGCCCGCGAATAAAACTATACCGTTTCAGCATCGACTCCTTGGGGTGTCGCGGGCAGCAGCAAATGGGTCGACTGCATAAGTCTGGAGTGTCACAGTGGATATTGCAAGCGCGGCGCCGCACAAGCCGGACGCACAGGGGCTCTACGACCCCAGAAATGAACACGATGCCTGCGGCATGGGCTTTGTGGCCAATATCAAGGGCCGTAAAAGCCACGACATCGTCGAAAAGGGCCTGCGCGTCCTCGAAAACCTCACCCATCGCGGCGCCGTTGGCGCCGACAAGCTGCAGGGCGACGGCGCGGGCATCCTGATCCAGATTCCGGACACCTTCTTTCGCCGCGAATGCGGCAAGCTGAAGATCACCCTGCCCGCCGTCGGGCAGTATGGCGTCGGGATGATTTTCCTGCCGCAGGAACCGGCTTCGCGCATGGCCTGCGAACAGGAGATCGAGCGCGCCATCGCCGCCGAAGGCCAGGTGCTGCTCGGCTGGCGCGACGTGCCGGTCAACAACGACGGCCTGGGCGAAGGCGTCAAGGCGATAGAGCCGGTGATCCGCCAGGTGTTTGTCGGCCGTGGCTCCAAGGACATGGACCAGGACGCCCTGGAACGCAAGCTCTACATCATCCGCAAGTCAAGCGGTCACGCCATTCAGGCATTGAAGCTCCGGCACGGCAAGGAGTTCTACGTGCCGTCGATGTCGACGCGCACCATCGTCTACAAGGGCATGCTGCTGGCCGATCAGGTCGGCACCTTCTACCTCGACCTGCAGGACCCGATGCTGGTGTCGGCGCTGGCGATGGTGCATCAGCGCTTCTCGACCAACACCTTTCCCACCTGGGATCTCGCGCATCCGTTCCGGGTGGTCTGCCACAACGGGGAAATCAACACGCTGCGCGGCAACTGCAACTGGATCCGTGCCCGCGAAGGCGCCATCGCCTCCACGGTGCTCGGCGACGACCTGCCGAAGCTGTGGCCGCTGATTTACGACGGTCAGTCCGACACCGCGTCGTTCGACAACTGCCTCGAACTGCTCACCATGAGCGGCTATTCGCTGGCGCATGCGGCGATGCTGATGATCCCTGAAGCCTGGGTAGGCAACGCGCTGATGGACGAAGACCGGCGCGCCTTCTACGAATACAACGCCGCGCTGATGGAGCCGTGGGACGGCCCGGCGGCGATGGCTTTCACCAACGGTCGCCAGATCGGCGCCACGCTGGACCGCAACGGCCTGCGCCCGGCACGCTATGTCGTCACCGACGACGACATGATCGTGATGGCGTCGGAAGTCGGCGTGCTCGACATTCCGGAAGAAAAGATCGTCAAGAAGTGGCGCCTGCAGCCGGGCAGAATGCTGCTGCTCGACCTCGAGCAGGGCCGCATCGTTGACGACGAGGAGCTGAAGCGCGAGCTCGCCAGCGCCAAGCCCTACCGCGAATGGATCGAGACCTCGCGTATTTCGCTGGAAGATCTGCCGGAGCCCGCTCCGGCCGACAAGTCGGCGGTTTCGCTGCTCGATCGCCAGCAGGCGTTCGGTTACTCGCAGGAAGATCTCAAGGTCATCCTCGCGCCGATGGTGACCAACAGCGAAGAAGCGACCGGCTCGATGGGCAACGACGCCGCACTGCCGGTGTTGTCGAACAAGGCCAAACCGCTCTACAACTACTTCCGCCAGTTGTTTGCGCAAGTGACCAACCCGCCGATCGACCCGATCCGCGAGGAACTGGTCATGTCGCTGGTCACTTTTGTCGGTCCGCGCCCGAACCTGCTCGGCATCGACGCGACCTCGCCGCAGCCGCGACTGGAAGCGCAGCATCCGATTGTCACCAGCGAGAATATGGAGCGCATCCGTCACATCGAGCTGTTCTCGAGCGGCGCCTTCAAGTCGAAAGAACTCGACATCACCTACCCGGCTGCCTGGGGCAAGCAGGGCGTTGAAGCGGCCGTCGCTAGCCTCTGCGCAGCGGCCGTCGACAACATCAAGCTCGGTTTCAACATCCTGATCCTCTCCGACCGCGCGGTGGCCGCTGATCGGGTGCCGATCCCGGCGCTGCTGGCCACCTCGGCCGTGCACCAGCATCTGGTCACCACCGGGCTGCGCACGTCGGCCGGTCTGGTGGTCGAAACGGGCTCGGCGCGCGAAGTGCATCACTTCGCCCTGCTGGGCGGTTACGGCGCCGAGGCGATCCATCCGTATCTCGCGCTGGAGACGATCACCCAGCTTGGTGACATCGTGCCGCAGATTTCCAAATACGAGAGCGAAAAGCGCTTCGTCAAGGCCATCTGCAAGGGACTCAACAAGGTCATGTCGAAGATGGGCATTTCGACCTACCAGAGCTACTGCGGTGCGCAGATCTTCGAATCGGTCGGCCTCAACTCGGCATTCCTCGACAAATATTTCACCGGCACCGCGAGCAGCGTCGAAGGCATCGGCATCTTCGAGGTCGCCGAGGAACAGATGCGCCTGCATCGCGCCGCCTTCGGCACCGACCCGGTGCTGGCCGGCGCGCTCGAAGCCGGCGGCGAATATGCGCTGCGCACCCGCGGTGAAGCGCACATGTGGACGCCGGAGACCATCTCGAAGCTGCAGCACGCCACGCGCGCCAACAACTTCAGCACCTACAAGGAATACGCCGCGCTGATTAACCATCAGGCCGGCTCGCTGAAGACGCTGCGCGGGCTGTTCACGTTCAAGTTTGACCAGCGCACCCCGGTGCCGCTGGAAGAAGTCGAATCGGCGAAAGACATCGTCAAGCGCTTCGCCACCGGCGCCATGTCGCTCGGCTCCATCTCCACCGAGGCCCACGCCACGCTGGCGATTGCGATGAACCGCGTCGGCGGCAAGTCGAACACCGGCGAGGGCGGCGAAGACGCCAAGCGCTACATCCCGCTGGCCAAAGGCGAGACCTTGCAGTCGCGCCTCGGTAAACACCGCGTCGAGGTCGATGTGCCGGTCAAGGATGGCGACGACCTGCGCTCCAAGATCAAGCAGGTGGCCTCGGGCCGCTTTGGCGTCACCGCCGAGTATCTCGCCAGCGCCGACCAGATCCAGATCAAGATGGCGCAGGGCGCGAAGCCCGGTGAAGGCGGCCAACTGCCGGGTCACAAGGTCAGCGAATACATCGCCCAACTGCGCTTCTCGGTGCCGGGTGTGGGGCTGATTTCGCCGCCGCCGCATCACGACATCTACTCGATCGAAGATCTGGCGCA
Organism: Betaproteobacteria bacterium; assembly: GCA_027492485.1. Lineage (GTDB taxonomy): Bacteria > Pseudomonadota > Gammaproteobacteria > Burkholderiales > Casimicrobiaceae > Casimicrobium. The sequence goes on along the minus strand of JAPUER010000057.1, from coordinate 27,371 downwards.
ACTGATCCACGACCTGAAGAACGCCAATCCGAAGGCGAGCATCAGCGTCAAGCTGGTCAGCGAAATCGGCGTCGGCACGGTGGCCGCGGGCGTGACCAAGTGCAAGGCCGATCATGTGGTGATCGCCGGACACGATGGTGGCACCGGCGCCTCGCCGATCTCCTCGATCAAGCACGCCGGCACACCGTGGGAGCTGGGTCTGGCCGAAACGCAGCAGACGCTGGTGCTCAACAAGCTGCGCAGCCGCATCCGGGTGCAGGCCGACGGTCAGATGAAGACCGGCCGCGACGTGGTGATCGGCGCGCTGCTCGGCGCCGATGAGTTCGGCTTCGCCACCGCGCCGCTGGTGGTCGAAGGCTGCATCATGATGCGCAAGTGCCATCTGAACACCTGCCCGGTCGGCGTGGCCACGCAGGATCCGGAGCTGCGCAAGAAATTCACCGGCCAGCCGGAGCATGTCGTCAACTTCTTCTTCTTCGTTGCCGAAGAAGTGCGTGAACTGATGGCGAAGCTGGGCGTGCGCACGTTCGAGGAACTGGTCGGCCACAGCGAATGGCTCGACATGCAGGCCGGCATCGAACACTGGAAGGCGAAGGGTCTCGATTTCTCGAAAGTCTTCTACTCGCCGAAGATGCCGGCCAGCGTCGCCCGCCATCATTGCGAGGCGCAGGATCACGGTCTCGATCAGGCGCTCGATCACCAGTTGATCGCCGGCGCCAAAGCCGCGCTCGACGGCGGCAAGCGTGTCGAAGTGCCAGCCACGATCAGCAACCGCAACCGCTCCGCCGGTGCCATGCTGTCCAATGCGGTCGCGGTGAAGTACGGTCACGACGGCCTGCCGGACGACACCATCCATGTGCGCTTCAGCGGCATCGCCGGGCAAAGCTTCGGCGCCTTCCTCGCCCGTGGCGTGACCTTCGAGATCGAAGGCGCGACCAACGACTACACCGGCAAGGGCTTGTCCGGCGGCCGCATCGTGGTCTATCCAGACGCGAAATGCCCGGCCAAAGCGGAGGACAACATCGTCGTCGGCAACACCGTGATGTACGGCGCCACCGAAGGCGAATCGTTCTTCCGCGGCGTTGCCGGCGAGCGCTTCTGCGTGCGCAACTCGGGCGCCACGGCCGTCGTCGAGGGCACCGGTGACCACGGCTGCGAATACATGACCGGCGGTACCGTGGTGGTGCTCGGCAAGACCGGACGCAACTTCGCGGCAGGCATGTCGGGCGGTTTTGCCTACGTTTACGATCCCGCGGGCCAGTTCGCGAAGCATTGCAACATGGCAATGGTGGGCCTCGAACCCGTGCTGTCGGAAGTCGAGCAGACCGGCGTCGAGCAGGAACTGATCGCCCAAGGCAAGGGCCGCAAGCGGCATCTGGGCCTGAGCGACGAGGCCATCGTGAAATCGCTGGTCGAGAAGCACCTGCGCTACACCGGCTCGACGGTGGCGCTGGCCATCATGGACGACTGGGCGACGCACCGCAAGCACTTCGTGAAGGTGTTCCCGCACGAGTACAAGCGCGCGCTGACCGACATGTACGCCGAGTCGATCAAATCGAAATCGGCGAGTCGCGAAACAGTCGCCAAGTAACGGCGCTCCGGCACAGGCCAGCCATGCTCGACATCCGCCCCAACTGCGAATGCTGCAACGTCGATTTGCCCAACGAATCGACCGCTGCGCGCATCTGTACGTTCGAGTGCACGTTCTGCGTGCGCTGCGCGGAGGAGCGGCTGGCCAATGTCTGCCCGAACTGCGGCGGCGAACTGGTGCGGCGACCGCGCCGCCCGGCGTCGAAACTGGGGAAATATTCCCCATCCATCCAGCGTATCTACAAACCCGATGGCTGCCTGAAGACTGCAGCCTGAACAAGAACGAGTCACACCGTGGGAAAAATCACCGGATTCATGGAATTTCAGCGCCTCACCGAAGCGGCGGAGGCGCCGAAATCCCGCGTTGGTCACTATCGCGAATTCGTCGTCACACTGAAGGACGACGAGGCCAAACAGCAGGGCGCGCGCTGCATGGATTGCGGCATTCCGTTCTGCCAGACCGGCTGCCCGATCAACAACATCATTCCCGACTGGAACGACCTCGTTTATCGCGGCAACTATCGCCAGGCGCTCGACACGCTGCACAGCACCAACAACTTCCCGGAGTTCACCGGCCGTGTCTGCCCGGCGCCGTGCGAAGCGGCCTGCACGCTGAACATCAACAACGATGCGGTGGGCATCAAGTCGATCGAGCACTTCATCGTCGACAAGGGCTGGGACGAAGGCTGGATTGCGCCGCAGGTCGCGGCCACCAAAACCGGCAAGAAGGTCGCCGTGGTTGGCTCCGGTCCGGCCGGGCTCACCGCCGCGCAGCAGCTCGCCCGCGCGGGGCATGACGTGACGGTGTTCGAAAAATCCAGCCGCATCGGCGGCCTGCTGCGCTACGGCATCCCGGATTTCAAGTTCGAGAAACACCACATCGACCGCCGCATCGCACAGATGCAGGACGAGGGCGTGAGCTTCCGCACCGGCGTGATGATTACCGATGCCAAACTGCCGGTCGGCGTTGGCAATGATGCGACGGAAACGATCTCACCGGCAGCGCTGCAAGCCGAATTCGACGCCGTCGTGCTCGCCGGTGGCGCCGAGCATCCGCGCGATCTGCCGGTGCCGGGCCGCGAGCTTTCCGGCGTGCACTACGCGATGGAGTTCTTGCCGTTGCAGAACAAGGTGAACGCCGGCGACCAGATCGACGTGATCTCGGCCAAAGGCAAGCACGTCGTGGTGATCGGCGGCGGCGATACCGGCAGCGACTGCGTCGGCACCTCGAACCGTCACGGCGCCGCGAGCGTCACCCAGTTCGAACTGATGCCGCAGCCGCCGGAGAAAGAGAACAAGCCGATGGTGTGGCCGAACTGGCCGCTCAAGATGCGCACCTCGTCCAGCCATGAGGAAGGCGCGATCCGCGACTGGTCGGTGACCACCAAGGCGCTGGTCGGCAAGGACGGTCAGGTGACCGGCCTCAAGGCGGCGCGCGTCGAGTGGAAAGACGGCCGGATGAGCGAAGTGTCGGGCAGCGAATGGGAAATGAAGGCCGACCTGGTGCTGCTGGCGATGGGCTTCGTGCATCCGGTGGCGGGCATTCTCGACGCCTTCGGCGTCGAGCGCGATACCCGCGGCAACGCCAAGGCGCACACCGACGAGGGTCACGCGCAAGGTGCGCCGATGGCGTACGAGACCAACGTGGCGAAGGTGTTCGCGGCGGGTGACATGCGTCGTGGCCAGTCGCTGGTGGTGTGGGCAATCCGCGAAGGCAGGCAGTGCGCGCGGGCGGTGGACAGCTTCCTGATGGGCGCGTCGACGCTGCCGCGCTAGTATCAGCTTTTCGTGCCAACGCCGATTGGATAAGGGCTTACGGCTTTAAAGCGCAAAAGTCGACTATTTGCGTTTTCGCGGTGGTAGCCCATATTGATTGGGGCTTTGAGCAAAAAGATGTTGCATCCGGAACGCGCCCGACTTGCCGGCGGTCAATGCCGTCTGGTGATCGCGTATTAGCATGCTGCCCATGAAGTTTCCGCAGTTTTTCCGTCGATGCGGCGCGCCGTTCGCGGCCCTGCTGGCGCTCGCCGCCTGCACCGCCGCCACCGCCACCACGCTGCAACTGAAATCCGTCGGCGCCCGTTCGAGCGCCCAGTTCGTCGTCGACGGCGAGCGCCGCGAGGCCCGGCTCGGGCAATTCACCGACGAAGGCTTGCTGCTCGAAAAAGTCCGCGACGACACCGCGCATTTCATGTTCAACGGCCTGCCGCACAGCATGCGGGTCGGCGAAACGGCGGTGTTCGATTCGCAGACGCAGGGCTTCATCAGCCACCAGATCAAGGCCGACCAGAAGAACAGGTACATGACGCCGGCGCTGCTCAACGGCGGCAATGTGCAGGCCGAAATCGACCGCACGATGGATCTCGTGGTGATTCCGGTCGCCGACGCCGACCGCCTGAATCTGCCGTACAAGGACAAGAAAGTGCAGACCCACCGCACGCCGAAGCAGACCATTGTCGAGACCAAGGACGGCAAGGAAGTGAAGACCGTCGTCGAACCCAAAGACAAGGACGGCAAGCCGGCCACCTATCGCACCTGGGTGCTGCCGCTCAATTCGGTGCGCGTCGGCGCCGTCGATGTCTACGGCGTCACCGCCGTCGTCAGCGAAAAACCTGGCCTCACCAACACGGTGATCGGCCGCGACTTCCTCAAACGCGTGGCACCGTCGTGGTCCAATCGCACGCTTACCCTGGTCCGCCGCTGATGCCTTTTGTAAACGATCTGTTCCTGCGTGCCTTCACCGATGAAGTGCTGCCGCGCCCGCCGATCTGGCTGATGCGGCAGGCCGGGCGCTACCTGCCCGAGTACCGCGCCACCCGCGCCAAAGCGGGCAGTTTTCTCGAGCTTTGCCGTTCGCCGTCGTTCTGCGCCGAGGTGCTGCTGCAGCCGCTCGAGCGCTACGATCTCGACGCCGCGATCCTGTTTTCCGACATCCTGACCGTGCCCGACGCGATGGGGCTTGGCCTTTCGTTCGGCGTCGGCGAAGGGCCGCGCTTCGCCCGCCCGCTGCGTGACGAGGCGGCGGTCAAAGCGCTCGCCGTGCCCGACATGGCGCAGTTGCAATACGTGTTCGACGCCGTGGCCGAATGCAGGCGCGCGCTGACCCGCGACGGCAAGCAGCGGGTGCCGCTGATCGGCTTTTCCGGCAGCCCGTTCACACTGGCCTGCTACATGATCGAGGGCGGCGGCTCTGGCGATGGCTTCCCGATCACGCGGCGCATGCTGCTGTCGCGCCCCGATCTCTTCCAGCGCGTGCTCGACATCAACGTCGACGCCGTCGCCGCGTACTTGCGTGAGCAGGTGCGCGCCGGGGCCGACGCGCTGATGCTGTTCGACACCTGGGGCGGCGTGCTGGCGCCGCGCCTGTATCGCCAGTTCTCGCTGGCGCCGATGCAGCGCATCGTGGCGCGTCTGAACGCCGAATTCCCGACGCTGCCGGTGGTCATGTTCAGCCGCGGCGCAGCGCACAGCGTGGCGGCGATGGCCGCGCGTCCGGCCGGCGCCGCCGCATCGCCGCTCGGCCTCGGCGTCGACTGGCAAAGCGATCTGGCGGGCGCACGGGCGGCCGCCGGACCGGACGTCACGCTGCAGGGCAATTTCGATCCGCTGCTGCTGACCACCGACGAGGCCACCATTCGGCGCGAGCTTGCCGCGGCGCTGACCGGATTCGACACGCGCCGCCGCTACATCGCCAATCTGGGCCACGGCATCACGCCGGACGCCGACCCGGCACTGGTGGGTTTTCTCGTTAACGAGCTGCGCCAAGCCTGAACTCCTCAAACGGGTTGCACCCCGGCTTGACAAGCAGGGCAAAAGGCGCTCCACCGCGCCAGTTATGCACAAAAATGCCGGTACCGCGACGAGTGAGCGAGCGCCCCGCCGGAAAACCGCGAAAAAGCACTTAAATCATTGATTTATCTGGTTGTTTTTAGGGCGCCACAGAATCGTGCAGAGACCCGACAACCGCAACCACAGGCGCTTTGCGGCCCAGTGAGGCCGAAATGCTCACAAATTTATCCACAGGCGTTGGGGACGAATAATTGACGTCTGTAAAGATGCCGAAAATGCTGGTCAAAAATGGAGAGCAAGCGCTCACACGGATCACCGTGGAAGTGCCGCTCGCCATCGACCAGATCGGCCGCGCGCTGGACTACACGGTCGATCATGACGGTGTCGAACTGCACGGCTGCGTCGAAGTCACCGTCGGCGTGCGTCCCTACGCGGCGCTGGTCACTGCCATTCACAACGAGCCGACCGACAGTAACGCCGCAGTCGGCAAACTGAAACCGGTACGACGGGTGCTGAGCGGCGCGCTGCCGGCTTCGCTGGTTGCGCTGGCGCGCTTCGTGGCCGACTACTACCAGGTGCCGCTGGGCATGGCGGCCGGACTGATCACCGCGGCCGACGCGCCGCCGGCCCCGGAACCGACCGGCTGGGCGTTATCCACCGCGGGCCGGTCGCATCTGGCGACGATCCCGGCACGCCACCGCGCGCAGCGTGCGCTGGCCGATCTGTTCCTGCGCCAGGCCGCGCACGCCATCGATGCGGCGACGGCGACAGCGCTCGCGGCGACCCCGCGGCGCCTGCTGCGCGACTGGTGGCAGGCGGGCGGGCTGACGCCGCTGTTCGATTCGCCGCAACCGTCACTGGTGCTGCCGCAATTGCCAGACTTCACAGCGGCGCAACGCGAAGCCGCCGCGGCGCTGCGCAGTCGCGCCGACGCTTTTTCCGTTTCGCTGCTGCACGGCGTCACCGGCAGCGGCAAGACCGAGGTGTATCTCGATCTGGTCGCCACGGTGCTCAATGCCGGACGGCAGGCGCTGTTGCTGGTGCCCGAGATCAACCTCACGCCGCAACTGATCGACCGCGTCGCCGCCGCGCTGCCGGGCGTCGCCACTGCAGTGCTGCACTCGAAGCTCGCCGCCGGCGAGCGCAACCGCGCCTGGCACGACGTGCATCAGGGCCGCGCACAGCTCATCATCGGCACCCGGCTTGCCGTGTTCGCGCCGGCGGCGAATCTCGGTCTCATCGTCATCGACGAGGAGCACGACGGCAGCTACAAGCAGAATGAATCGCCGCGCTATCACGCCCGCGACGTCGCCATCGTGCGCGCCAAACAGGCCAACATTCCGGTGCTGCTCGCCAGCGCCACGCCAAGCCTGGAAACCTGGCGCAACGTGCGCTACGCCGCACAGGCACAGGGCGCACGCAGCGACGCCTATCAGTACATTGCATTGCGCGAACGCGCTACTGCTGCGGCACCGTCCGCGCTGCGGCTGGTTCCGGCGCGCGGCCGCCGCGTCAAGGCCGGCCTGTCGGAAGCCCTGACAGATGGCATTGCCGCGCGCCTCGAGCGCGGCGAGCAAAGCCTGGTGCTGGTCAACCGGCGTGGCTTCGCGCCGGCGCTGTACTGCCCGCATTGCGGCTGGAGCGCGCCCTGCAAGCGCTGCGACGCCAAGATGACGCTGCATCAGACGACCCGTTCGCTGCGCTGCCATCACTGCGGCGCGCAGTCCGGCGTGCCGAACAAATGCCCCGCCTGCGGCCACCCGGAGCTGGTTGGCGCCGGCGTCGGCACCCAAAAGCTCGAGGCCGCGCTGATCGAGGCCTTTCCCGCGGCGCGCATCGCCCGCGCCGACACCGATTCGCTGTCCGGCAAGCACGCCTGGCGCGCGCTGTACGAGCGCATCCTGGCGCGCGAGGTCGACATCGTCGTCGGCACCCAGATGCTCGCCAAGGGGCACGATTTCCCGGCGCTGACGCTGGTCGGCGTGGTCGATGCCGACCGCGCGCTGTTCTCCACCGACTTCCGCGCACAGGAAGATCTGTTCGCGCTATTGACGCAGGTTGCGGGTCGCGCCGGCCGCCATGCCTTGCCCGGCGAAGTGCTGATCCAGACCGAATTCCCCGACCATCCGGTGTTTCATGCGTTGCTGACCAACGACTATGAGGGCTTCGCCGAACAGACGCTCGCCAGCCGCGAAGCCATCGGCCTGCCGCCGGCCACCCGCATGGCGCTGGTGCGCGCCGAATCGAAGGATGCGCAGGCCGTGGCCGGCTTCTTCGCGCAGGCGCACGCGGTGCTGCGCGAAGCGCTCGCCGACGAAGGTGAAGTGTTCGCGCCGCAGCCGGCACCGCTCGCCCGCAAGGCCGACTTTACGCGCTGGTCGATGACGACCGTCGCCGTGAAAGTGCGGCCGCTCGCCGAGGCATTGCTCACCTTACGGCAGACGATGCAGGCCGCGAAGCCGAAGGTGCGCTGGGCGGTCGACGTTGACCCGTATGACTTTGGGTAGGCCGTTCAACGGCAGCGGGCGACGTGATGTAGGCAATGAGCGCCGGGGCGCTCAGGCTTCGTGCACCGCGCGGGCGACCGGCTCTGCAAACGGATTGACGATCTTGACGCCGTCGATCACTTCGCCCGTGGTCAGGTCTTCGCTGTACAACGTGTCGCATCCGGCAATGCGCGCGGCTTCGACGAGGAGCGCGTCGTAGAACGACAGGCTTCGCGTCTGGTGCAGGTCGAGCGCGCCGCGAATGATGCGCGGCGTCACCTGCACCACCTCGAACTGTTCATGCGCAGCAAGCTGCGCACGCACATGCGCTGCGTTCAGCCCCATTTTGCGCAACGCCACATTGGCAAACTCTTGCAGCACTTGGGTGGAGATCACGCCTTCGGCATCGAGCTTCAGTCGCGACAACAACGCAAGCGCGGCGTATTGCTTGGCCGGTTCGTCGCTCGCTTCGGCGTAGATGAGGACGTTGGAATCGATGAAGCTAGCCACGCGCGTTGGCTTCTTCGCGGTCGAATTTCCAGCCGCGAAGGGCGCCTTTTGCCGCAACCGCCCGTGCTTCATAGGCGCGATGCTCGGCCACCCGCTGCCCGGCACCGGCTAGCCGCTCGATGTGCTCGCGCACCAGTTGATTGAGGCTGGTACCCATCGCCTGCGCCGCCTCGCGCGCACGAGCGATGGTGTTTTCGTCGACGGAGAGGGTGAGATTCGCCATACAAAAGTAATGCGTGCGCACGTATTACGTGCATTTTAGACAAAAAAGCACCGTCAATTGCAAGAGAGCCGTTGCTGCTGCGGAGCTGATGCCGCCCAAGGGAACGCTGAATAAGTAGGTTCCGTTCACCCTGAGCCATCGGCGAAGGGTCTGAAACCCCCATCCAATCGTCAAACCTCCGATCATCCTGAGCTTGCGAAGGACACTGCGCTCAGAGCCTGCCCCGGCGAAGGCCGGGGGCGAACGGGGGCTTGTTCAGCGCTTCCCTAGATCAAACTCGCCGCAATGTTGATGGTCAGCGCCAGCAGCGTCGTATTGAAAACGAAGGCGAGGATGCAATGCAGGAGGCCGACCCGGCGCATGCGCCGCGAGGCGAACGCCACGTCCGCCGTTTGCCCCGAGGTGCCGATGACGCAGGACACGTAGAGAAAATCGAAATAGTCGGGGGCTTCGTTGCCGGGAAACAGCAGCGACGGCGATTTCGCCGAGTGTTGCAACTGGTATTCGTGCGCATAGTGCAGCGCGAAAATAGTCTGTACGAACAGCCAGGCGGTGGACACCGTGAGCGCCGCCAGCCCGATGTGAGCCGCCTTCAGCGTGCCGTGCGCATCCTTGGCAAGCGAGAGCTGCACCGCAATCGCCAGCAACACCGCCACCATCGTCGCGCTGACCAGCAGCAGAATGGTGTTGCGGCCTTCGTCCTCACGCTCCGCCTGTAAACGAATGCGCCGGGCATCGGCGCCGCGCATCATCACAAACACGAGCACCAGATAGAGCAGCGAGCCCGCGTTCCAGCCGATCAGCGCCCGCGTCACCCCCTCGTGGGCCGCCGCCGCAGGAAGCAGCAACGTCACGGCAATGCCAAACGCCAGCGACGACCACAAGCGCGGCCGGGCGTGAATGTATCTGAGCAGGGCGAAGCGACGATGGTTATGTGCGGTCACAACCGGAATCATGCCTCAAAACACCGCGCGCCATCCAGTCCACCGGAAAATACGGCTCGTCGCGGCCATCGAACGTCGAGAACGCCCAGCGCCGTTGCGGCTGCGGCGCCTTGTACGCCTTCATCACCCAACTGTTCAGCGCGTCGAAATCCGTGGCGTCCCGCGGGTCACGTGTGCTGTTGCTTTGGTCGTAGTATTTACTGCCGAGGTAAAAACGGTAGTCAGTCTCGCCGGCGGAGACGTTGAATGTGCTCGCTCTGGCTTTGCTCAGTCCTAGCCGACGCAGCGTCGCTGACGCTTTCGCTGTGCTGCGGAAGTAGGCCTCATAGGTGATACGTGAATGCGTGTCTATCTCATACGCGCTGACGACGTTAATCACTGCTGAAGCGGCAATGCCGAAAACAATAGTCCTCATTCGCGACACCTCATTGGACTTAGTCCGGGCATGCCAATGCTCCCCTGTTTGAGCATTTGCCCTTTCGCTAGGTCATACACCACGCGAAACTCCTTATTCAACGCCTCATGAAACGGCCAGCAACGGCAACCCGCCCCACCGATGTAGGACAGGTACTTTGCCCGCTCCACCCTGCTGCCCGTGTCCGCCTTCATCGTCACATCCAGCACGATCGGCCCGGTCTTGCGATCCCCGCCATCCTTCGTCTCCAGCCCGGCTCGAACCTCGATGCCCGTGTCCACGTAGTCCTTCGCATACACCACCGGCAGAAAGCGCGGTCGCCGGTCCTCAAACAACGATAACTGCCACGGAAACGCCAACTCGTCCTCCGGGATCGTGAAACGCCCCTGGGCATCCGTCGTGGTGTAGTAGTCCGGCCCGCACACCGGCGAGCTGCGCGCAAACGGCAGCGGAATGTTGTTGCTGTCGCGCGACATGATGTACACAATCACGTGCACCCCGGCGATCGGCTTGCCCTCCGCATCATGCACAAACCCGCTGCCACCACCAAAACTGGCGGCGTGGGTTGGTGTCATCGCCGCCAGCGCGATGACCGCAGGCAGCAAGCGCAACACTCGGGAAAAACAATCGGTAAGAGAAGACTGCACGGCCACCTCGGTCACATGTCCGCCACACGCCACAAGCCGTCGTAGGTGTCGCGCAACATTTGTATGCGGAAGATCTTCCAGTTTCCGTTCGAGAAGCGCTGCACCTTGAGTTCGCAACGGTCACCCGCCAGCGCCGTATCCGTCACCGTTCCCAGCCACATCGACGCGTTCGCCAGGCCACCGCCGTGGCACCCTGCTCGCGATGCGACGCTAGGCGGTAGCGGATTGGTGGTGGTGGCGGCAAGGCGCGTTGCGCCAGCGTTGAACACGACCTTGCCGATCTGGCGCCCGCCGGCGGCGGCTGCGGTCAGGGTAACGGTCGCGGTCTGATTTCCCGGCGCCGTACCGGCCGTCGCCCGCCAGGCCGTTGACGTAGCCTGCGCGGCTACCTGAACGCATACAAGGAGCAGAGTCGCTACTGCGTAGCGGGCACCCCGAGATGAGGCCATGCGAGAGCGTTGGGCGCGGAGAATGCTGTTGTCATTCAGTCTAGACGCCGCTCACCTACCGGTCAAGCCCTTGACCGGTGAGTTCCCTTGTTCGATCGACCGGCGGGCCGCCACCTTCGCGGTGGCAACGCCCGCTCGCTCACGCGGTCACGCCTGAAGCACGCCCCTGCGGATCTGGTCGAGTTCGATCGATTCGAACAGCGCCCGGAAATTGCCTTCGCCGAAACCCTGATTGCCTTTGCGCTGGATGATTTCGAAGAAGATCGGGCCGAAGATGTTCTGGGTAAAGATTTGCAGCAGCAGGCCCGAATCTTCTGGCGCACCGTCGACCAGGATCGAGAGCTTTTCGAGCAGCGCGGCGTTTTCGCCGTGGTTGGGGATGCGCGTCGGCAATTGCTCGTAGTAGGTGGCTGGCGTGGTCTGGAACGGAATGGCTTCGGCGGTGAGCGCCGTCACCGTGCCATAGATGTCGTTGGTGCCGAAGGCGACGTGCTGGATACCTTCGCCGTGATAGGCGTGCAGGTATTCCTGGATTTGCGATTTGTCGTCGCTCGATTCGTTGATCGGGATGCGAATCTTGCCGCAGGGGCTGGTCATCGCCTTGCTCTTGAGCCCGGTCAGTTTGCCCTCGATGTCGAAGTAGCGAATCTCGCGGAAATTGAAGATGCGCTCGTAGAAGCCGGCCCATTCTTCCATGCGGCCGCGATGGACGTTGTGGGTGAGATGGTCGACATAAGTGAGGCCGGCGCCGGCGCCCGCCGGTTGCGCATGGGCGATCGGCACGAAATCGATGTCGTAGATGGTGACGTTGTTACCGCCATGCACCGAGTTGCCGTCGTAGCGATCGACAAAGTAGAGCAGCGAGTCGCCGATGCCCTTGATCGCCGGGATATTCAATTCCATCGGACCGGGGTGCGCTTCAACGCCCCAGGCGCCCTGCGCCACCGCCCGCTTGTAGGCGAAGGCAGCGTCCTTGACGCGAAAGGCCATCGCGCAGATCGACGGCCCGTGCACGCGGGCGAAGCTCTGCGCGAACGAGCCCGGCTCGGCGTTCAGGATGAAATTGATGTCGCCCTGCTTGTAGAGCAGCACATTCTTCGACCGGTGTTTGGCCACCGCGACGAACCCCATCTGCTCGAACATGCGTCCCATCGCAGCAGGATCGGGCGCGGCGAATTCGATGAACTCGAAGCCGTCGGTACCCATCGGGTTGTCCCAAGTCTGAAATTGCGCTGCCATTTGCTGCTCCTGCGTCACTGAGGGGTTACGAATCAAAGCACGAAATTCTGGCGTTGATCTTGCGCAATGAAAGCGCAAAAACATCCACAATTGTGCAATTTCGAGGCGCATAATTGCGCGACTGTAGCTTGCCAAGATATTTCATCAATGGATCGCACCGATTTGCGCATTTTGGAGACACTGCAAGGGGATGGCCGTCTCTCCAACATCGAACTGGCCGAGAAGGTGTCGCTGTCGGCGTCGCCCTGTCTGCGTCGGGTGCGCGCGTTGGAGGAGGCCGGGATCATCGCCGGCTACGCCGCCCTGCTCGACCCGGAGAAGCTGGGCCTCGGGCTGACGGTGCATCTCGATGTGGCGCTCGACAAGCGCGATGCCAAGGCGCGCGACCGCCTGAAGGCCGCCGTGCAGACCTGGAGCGAAGTGACGTGGTGTCACTCGCTGTCCGGCGAGATGGATTACACGATGCAGGTGGTGATGCCCGATCTCAAGCACTACACGGCGTTTCTGATGGATCGCGTGCTGACGCTGTCCGGCGTCATCAACGTGAAGTCCAGTTTCGTGCTGGAAAAGGTGAAGGAAACCACCGTGTTGCCGCTGACTTACATGGCGGCGTAGCGCCCTTCCACAGCGCGTTGCCGATGCCCGCCGTGCCGGCCACAACGATGGGCGTCGAATTTCACTTTGTCCGCTTGCGCTGCGTCCGTCGCCGGCGTAGAGTGGTTGCCGAGACCGAATTTGTAGAAGGGGCGGTGCCGTCGCAGCGTAGTCTGGCGGACGGTTCGCAGGATTGATGACAGGCGACAACTTTTCGTCGTTGTTCGATCTGCTGCCGATCGGGGCTTATCGCTCCTCACCGCAGGGCAAGCAATTGCGCGCCAACGAGGCGCTGGTGCGCTTGAACGGATACACGAGCGAGGCCGAAATGCTCGCCGCCGTCAACGATCTCGACAGCGAGTGGTACGTGCTGCCAAGCCGGCGCGACGAGTTCCGACAGGCGATGGACAGCCAGGGCTTCGTGTCCAATTTCGTCTCCGAGGTCTATCGCCACAAGAATCGCGAGCGGATCTGGATCCGCGAGCATGCGCACGTGGTCGTCGACGCCGACGCCGGCACCCGCTATTACGAAGGAACGGTGGAGGACATCACCGCCCAGCGCCGGGCGCAGATCGAACTCGGCGCGTCGGAACGCCGCTTTCGCGCGCTGACCGAGAAGGCGCAGGTGATCACGCTGCTCTGCGACCGGAACCTGTGTATCCGCTACGCAAGCGCCGCCACCCGCACCATCCTCGGCCGCGAGCCGGAGTCGATGCTCGGCATGCGGGCGTCAGACTTCGTGCATCCGTCGGATGCGGCCAGCAGTGAGGCTGAATTCGCACAGGTGATCGCCAACACCAACTCCGGCACCGAGACCGTGTTTCGCCTCCTGCACAGCAACGGCAGCTGGCGCTACCTTGCCACGCTCGCCAACAATCGTCTCGACGACGAAGCCGTGCGCGGCATCGTGCTCAACCTGCGCGATGTGACCGATTCCCATCTCGCCCAGGAGCGCCTGCGTGCGATGGCCAGCATCGATTCGCTGACCGGTCTGCAAAACCGGGCTGCCTTCGAGACCGCACTGCGCAAAGCCATCGCCAACGGCGAACGCATCGCCGTTCATTTCGTCGATCTCGATCGTTTCAAGCTGATCAACGATTCGCTCGGCCATGCCGTCGGCGATCACGTGCTGCGCGCCATCGCCCGCCGCCTGCGCAGCGCGGCACCTGGCGGATCGGTCGTTGCGCGGATGGGCGGCGACGAATTCGCCGTGCTGGAACCGGTCGGCCACCGCGCGCGCAACGCCGCCGGGGCCACCGCCCGAGAGCTGCTGCGCATCCTCGCCGAGCCGATCGACGTGGACGGCATCCGCTTCCAGATCAGCGCCAGCATCGGCGTCAGCCTGTTCCCCGAGCACGGCGGCGACTTCGAAACGCTGCTCAAGAACGCCGATCTCGCCATGTTCCGCGCCAAGTCCGAGCAGCGCGACGCTTTCCGCATCTTCGAGCCACCGCTCGCAGCCGCCGCCGAAATCCGCATCACGCTGATGGCGGAACTGCGCTCGGCCATCGAGTCGAGGCAATTCGAGGTCTTCTACCAGCCCCAGGTGTCGCTCGAAAACGGCGTCCTGCTCGGCGTCGAGGCGCTGGTGCGCTGGCGCCACCCCGAGCGCGGTCTGATCGAGCCGGCCGCGTTCATCGGCGACGCCGAGGAGCTGGGCCTGATCGGCCGCATCGGCTTTCAGGTGGCGGAGCAGGCGTTGGCCCAGCTTTCGCGTTGGCTGACGACTTATGGCCGGCCGCTGGTGATGGCGCTCAACATCTCGGCGTATCAACTGCGCGACCCCGATTTCGTGCGCGAGATGCAGGCGCTGCTGGCGCGTCACCCCGGTGTCGCGCAGCAGCTCGAACTGGAGATCACCGAGACGGCGCTGGTGCACGCCATCGAGGGCACGCCCGACGCGCTACGGCTACTCAGCCAGTCCGGCGTGCGCGTGGTGCTCGACGACCTCGGCGTGGGCTACTCGGCGCTGTCGCATCTGAAGCACTTTCAGGTGCACGGCATCAAGCTCGACCGCGGTTTCGTCGCCGCCTTGCCGCACAGCCGGGTCGATGCGGCGATTGCGCGCTCGATCATCGCGCTGGCCGACAGCCTCAGCCTGCGACTGGTCGCCGAAGGCATCGAGCATGAAGATCAGCGCGAGTACCTGCTTGCCTGCGGCTGTCGCGAAGGTCAGGGCTACCTGTTCGGGCGCCCGATGTGCGCCGCCGACATCGAGGCCATGATCGCAAGCTCGGCGACCCGCGCCGCGAGCCCGCCAACCGCCGCGGTGACCGTGGCGACCGCAGCAAATGGGCCTGGTGCGGCGACCGATCTACGTGATCAGCTTTTTAGGTGAAACGCCCATTGCACGCCGCATAGAGGCGCGAATCGGCCAATGTCGACACCCTATTCGCAGGCTGGCTCAGCAGCCAATCGCCGCAGGACCGAGCAGCGCTCCTCCCCACTTGCCGGGGGAGGATGGGGGCTGTTGTTGGACTGGCGAAGCGGACAAAGCGGGTGCCGCGTGGACGGCGCCGGCGCAGCGTTCTTCAGGCCGCCATGACATGAATCGCAGAGGAGCTGAATGCCCCGCTGGCAACTGAATCCGTTCAAAACACCTTGATCACTCGCAACTGAGTAAAAGAGCCCGACTTGGCGTTGCGCGAGTCGAAAGTCTTCATGACCTGAGCGGTAACGGCGGCCTCGAGTCCTGGGATCTTCGTCGTGAAGAAGACGCCCGCATTGGAACTGCTAAACCGGCTTGCCCCCCACACGTTCCCGCTATCGTCCTGGTACTGCCGCACCAACACCCCGTGAACGCCGACTGCTCCGATGGACGTCTTGTAGGCCAGTGCCCCCTCCAGGCCGACCCAGTTGCCGCTGCGCAGATCGTTGTCCTTGTTCCTGGTGTTCAGGCCAAGCGTGATCTTGACGGCACCGGCAACGTCCGGCGTAAAGAGGTAGCCCGCCTGCACCGCCGGTCGGAGCGTGTAGAAGTTGCCGTAACCGATGTCCGGGCCCGCGCTGGCGTTGTACCGTCCGGTGGGCAGGACCAGCGAAGCGCCGGCCAACACGCGCAACTTGTCCTCCACATAGAGCCAGCCGCCCTGCATCTCGACATCTCCGATGCCGGACACCTCGCCGCTTTGAGCTGCCGCCTGTGCCGCAAGTCCTCCCTGATAGCCGGCGCTGAACTGGGCCTGCACCGCTGCACGGGTCGGCGCTGGGACGGCGGGATTCCATTGGAGTGCCGGAGTCGCAGCGTTCACTCCAAAACTCTGGGTTTTCACGCCGTAGGGAACGTTGACGCCCAGCACGACTCGTCCACCGGCATAGCGCTCGGTGGTGACGTAGCCGACGGCCAGGTTGTAGAGCTTGAGCGTTCCGCGCGCGTCAACCTCCGCCAAGTTGGCGCCATAGGATGGATACAGGGCACTCGGAGTTGGCGCTGGCAATGGCACGATGCCGCCAGGTACCGGGCTCTTCAGGCGGCTGCCGTCGTTGCCCGTGACTTTGTTGACATCGATGTAGGTCATCGCGATGCCCACCGCCAAGCCGGCTCGCTCAGGCGGCGCGAACACCTCGCCGCCCAGGCTGCCGGCGATGTTGTAACGGACCTGGAAGTCTTCAGCCGCATGAGCAGTGCTTCCCAGCAGGCTCAGCAGGCTGAACGAGGCGATGACGACAGGCTTTGTGATTGGAACTGACACGGTTGTCTCCTATAGGTTTATCGATGGCTTCGTGCAAATCAGGGAAAAGCACGCCCTCGAGCCCTGCGCGAGGGCTCCGATGGACGCGAAGGTTGGAGGCGAGTGACTCGGGCCGATCAGTCGGGCGGTGCAGGCAAGGGGTGGTACGTCATGGCGAGCGCGCAGCGAGCAAATCCAGAGCCACGTCGACGATCATGTCCTCCTGCCCGCCCACCATGCGGCGGCGCCCCAGTTCGACAAGTATGTCCACCGTCTTCAGCCCATAGCGCGCGGCGGCGCCTTCGGCATGGCGCAGAAAACTGGAGTACACACCGGCATAGCCGAGCGCAAGCGTCTCGCGGTCTACGCGCACAGGACGATCCTGCAGCGGACGCACGATATCGTCGGCGGCATCCATGAGTTTGTAAAGATCGGTGCCGTGCGGCCAGCCCATGCGCTCGGCGGCGGCAATGAACACTTCCAGCGGTGCATTGCCGGCGCCGGCGCCCATGCCGGCGAGACTGGCGTCCACACGGTCGCATCCTTCCTCGACGGCGACGATACTGTTCGCCACGCCGAGACTCAGGTTGTGATGCGCGTGCATGCCGGTCTGCGTCTCGGGCTTGAGCACTTCCTTGAACGCGCGGAAGCGGTCCCGCACGTCGGTCATCGTCAACGCACCGCCGGAATCGACCACGTAGACGCAGGTCGCGCCATAGCACTCCATCAACCGGGCCTGTTGCGCAAGGTTCCGTGGCGTGGTCATGTGGCTCATCATCAGGAACCCGACCGCCTCCATGCCCAGGTCACGCGCGCACTCGATGTGCTGGCGGCTGACATCCGCCTCCGTGCAGTGCGTGGCCACGCGCACGATGCTGGCGCCTGCCTGGTGGGCGGCTTTCAGGTCGTGCACCGTACCGATGCCCGGCAGCAGAAGGGTTGCGATCTTGGCGTGCCGGACGACGCTGGCTACCGCCTCGATCCACTCGACATCGGTGTGCGCACCAAAGCCATAGTTGAAGCTTCCGCCCTGGAGCCCGTCTCCGTGGGCGACTTCGATCGAATCGACACGGGCTTCATCGAGCGCTTGCGCGATGCGCCGCGCCTGCTCGACGCTGTACTGGTGGCGAACGGCGTGGCTGCCATCGCGTAGCGTCACGTCGGAGATGTAGATTTTGCGCGTCATGGTTGCGTTCAGGCACGCGCCTCTTGCTGCAGCCGGGCGGCGATGCGCTCGGCCGTATGCAAGGCAGCGCTGGTCATGATGTCGAGATTGCCTGCATAGGCTGGCAGGTAGTGCGCCGCACCTTCCACTTCGAGGAAGACGGAGGTCTTGAGACCGCACAGGCGGTCACGCACCCCGGGGATGCGCAGCGGCCGATCGCTGCCGATACGCTCGAACTGCACGCGCTGCTTCAGCCGGTAGCCGGGAACGTAGACCTGAACGGCCTCGACCATTCGCGTGACCGAGGATTCGATCTGCTCGGCATCGGCTTCGTCACTGAGCGTATACACCGTATCGCGCATGATCAGCGGCGGTTCTGCCGGATTGAGCACGATGATCGCCTTGCCCTTCGAGGCACCTCCGATGATCTCGATGGCACGGGACGTTGTCTCGGTGAACTCGTCGATGTTGGCGCGCGTTCCCGGTCCGGCGCTGCGGCTGGAGATGCTGGCGACGATCTCCGCATAGTGCACTTTCGCCACGCGAGAGATGGCGGCCACGATCGGGATCGTGGCCTGACCGCCGCAAGTGACCATGTTCAAGTTCAACGCATCGAGGTGCTCGTCGCCATTGACCACCGGGACGCAGTACGGGCCGATCGCCGCAGGCGTCATGTCGATCATGCACAACGCGGTCCTGATGCGGCGCAAGAACGCATCGTTGGCGACATGGGCCGAGGCGCTGGTGGCATCGAAGACGAAGTCCAGATCCTCGAACACCGGCAACCGGGCCAGGCCTTCGATGCCCTCGTGCGTGACCGCGACGCCGAGCCGACTGGCGCGCGCCAGCCCATCGGAGGTGGGATCGATGCCCACCATCGCGACCGGTTCCACGCGCTGGCCCTGGCGCATCATCTTGATCAGCAGGTCGGTGCCGATGTTGCCGCTACCGATGATTGCGGCTTTCAACTTGGGTGCTGCCATTGCTTGCTCCTCTTCACACGATGCGGCAGGCCACTCGGCCCAGCGCCGCAATGTGGGCGTCGATCAAGTCCCCAGCCTGGACCGGCACCATCGGTCCGAGCGCGCCGGAAAGAATCACCTCGCCGGCTTTCAGTCCCTGCCCTTGGGCCGCCATCGTGCGGGCCAGCCAATACGCGGCCCGCAGGGGATGACCGAGACAGGCGGCGCCGGTGCCCACCGATACCGTCTCGCCGCCGCGCGCCATCGCCATGCCCAGGTCGCCGAGGGACAGTGCCCCGATGGTCACTGGCTGGTCGCCGAGCACGTACAGGCCCGACGAGGCGTTGTCGGCCACGGTGTCGAAAAGCGTGATCTTCCAGTCGGTGATCGCGCTGTCGACGATCTCCAGCGCCGGCAGTGCGTAGGCCAGGCCGTTGAGGAACTCCCCATAGGTCGGCGCCTCGCCGTCGATGTCGCGCTCGACCACGAACGCGACCTCGGCCTCGACCTTCGGCTGGATGAGGCGCTCGCTTGGAATATCGGCACCACGCAGGAACTCCATGTCGTCGAACAGCACGCCGAAGTCCGGCTGGTCGACGCCGAGTTGCTGCTGCACAGCTTTGGCCGTCAGGCCGATCTTCTTGCCGACGATGCGGCGGCCTTCGGCCACCCGCGCAGCCGTGTTGATTTCAGCCACTCGGTAAGCATCAGCCAGCCCGGAAAGTCCGAACTTGGCTGAAACTGGCGGCACCGGAGTTCCATGCAGCCGTGCCTGACGCAGGGTTGAAGCAGCGGCCATGATGACCTCGGTCGAATTCATGCGGACTCCAGAGTTTGCAAAGGGGTGCCATGGGTGTGGCTCACGGGTTGCTCCGTCGCGGCTGGCTGCCGGTCGGACGCGCCCAATTGAGCGCGCAGAGCGTCCAGTGCCGTGCCCAGTTCGGTGGCCGGAACTGCGGCGAAGACGAAGCGGTCGGGACGCACGACAAGCACGTTGCCGGAATCCACGCGGCGCTTGCGCAGCCAGTCATGCCACTGTCCGGTCACGTCTTCCAGTTCCAGCCAATCCTCCGACCAGACCGGGGCGATCGCGCCCTGGGGGCGTTCACCCCATGCGTACAAGGTCGCCAGCCGCATGCCCAGGCGGCCGCACCAGGACTTGTCGCTGGCCGACAGATGAGCGCGCGGATCGACACCGATACCGAGCATGAAGAAGCCCGCCCCGATGCAGTCGTCGAAGCGGTGCCGCCTGCCGTCCGGCCCGCGCACTGGCGGTTGGGGAATCAGGGTGCCCTCGGGCCGACGCCACCGGCGCGGAAGTCCGAAGTAGCTTCCTTGGGCATAGACGGGCTTGGGAATGAGTTCGCCGCGTGTGAACATTCGGCCCAGCACAGGCAATCGCAGGATGCCGCGAAGCGTGAGATTGCGCAGCCACGCCGCACTGCGGCTCTGCAGCGACACGAGGTTCTTGATGCGCACCGCCTCGCGGATCATCGCTTTCACATGCGGGCGGCGCTCGGATTCATAGGTGTCGAGCAGCCCCTCGCAGGCCTGGCCGCGCAGCACGGCATGCAGTTTCCAGCCGAGGTTGAAGGCGTCGCGCACCCCTGCATTCATCCCCTGCCCAATGAACTGCGGCGTCATGTGGGCGGCGTCACCCGCGAGCAGCACGCGCCGGTCGCGCCAGCGGTCGGCGATCAGCGCATTGAAGGTGTACACAAGGTGGCGCAGCACCTCGAAACGATCCACGTCGACGTGCCTGGCAAGCTGCCGCCGGATCGTCTCGGGCGCCTCCATCTCCTCGCGCGACTGGCCAGGCTTGAGCATGAACTCGAAGCGATGGTGTCCCTTGGGCTGCACGCAGTTCACCGTCGGACGCTCGGGATCGCAGACGAACGAGAAGTAGGGCACGTGCCGCAACCCGTTGATGCCATCCTTGGCCTTGATGTCGACCACCAGCCAGGGCGTCGGAAACGAGCGTCCCGTCATGGTGATTCCGAGCTTAGCGCGCACGGCACTGCGACCGCCATCGGCCCCGACCAGGTAGCGCGCACGCACGCGCATGGCGGCGACGTTGTCGGGGGCCGTTGCCTGGTTCGTGCGGTCGTAACCCGTGCCGGCGCTGGCGACGTGGTACACGTCCACACCCTCGCCATCCTGTTCGAAGCGCACAACCGAACGACCGCGAAGAACTCTCACGCTGGGATGGCGCTCCAGCCCTTCAGCCAACGCTGTTTCAAGGAAAGGCTGGTAGAAGAAATTGCTGCCCGCCCAACCATGCGGCCGATCGGGGTTGCGGGTGGAGATCAGGCAGCTTCCGTCAGCCAACACCATCTGCACGGGCACGTCTTCAAGCATGTCCTGCTGCAGCCTGTCCGCCATGCCGAGCGCCTGGAAGATCCGCATGCACTCGTCGTCGGTATAGACAGCGCGGGCATTGCCGTAGAACGCCGGCTCGCGTTCCAGCACCAAAACGCTCACGCCCTGCTGACCCAGGGTATGCGCCAGCACGAGCCCCGTGGGACCGAGCCCGACGATGACGACGTCGTGGTCGATGGCTGCGGTCATGCCGCATCTCCCGCATCTCCCCCTTGGATCTCGCGCCGGGTCAGCGAGAGCAGGCTGCGGCCGAACTGCCGGGCTTTCAGGCCTGCGGTCAGGTTTTCCGGGAAATGGCCCCACAGGCTGATGCCCCGATAGGCCCCAGGCTGCCAGGTGGGCTCGTCTTCCTCGCTCACGGTGAGCGGATTCCAGCCCAGCTCGATCTCGAAATCCGACGGTGACTGGACGTAGAAGGACAGCTCTTTGTCGTTGGGATGCTGGCCGATGGCGCTGGCGATCGGATAGCCCAGCGCCCGGCACTGGCGATAGCCCCGCACCACGTCGTCGAACGAGGTGGCCTGCAGATTGAGATGGTGGATGCTCGTGCGCAGCGGATCAAGGCGCAGTCCGCGCGTCGAGGCGATTGCGATCGAATGGTGGCGTTCGTTGAGCCGCAGGAAGGCGAAGTCCATGGTCACGCCGCTCAGCCGGTCCTCGATGCGGTCGGACAGGCGCGCATCGAAGGCCCCGGTCCAGAAGCGTTCCATCGCTTCGGGCTCGCGACTGGTGATGGCCATGTGGCCGAGCCCGGAAGCACCGGTGACGAATCCGCTGGCGCGCATGCGCAAAGGCGCATCGGTTCGCTGGGCGCATGCCTCGGTGAACAGCTCGATGAGCGTGCCCTTGGGCCCACGGCAGTACCAGCCTTCGTTGATTCCTCGCAGCGTGGCCTCCACGTTGGGCAGTCGCTCGGGGCGCAGATCCAGGGCGCGCAGGCGCGTCAAGGCAAGGCCGAGCGCTTCATCGTCGTCCATCTGCCAGCCTGTTGCCACCACATCCTCGGCCGGGCCGGGCCGAATGACGATGCGGCGCTGCCGGTCATCAACGCGCAGGGCCAAAGTGCCATCGCTGGCCGCTTCCACGTGAAGCCCCAGGCCTTCCGTGGCGAAGCGCTGCCATGCATCGAGCCGGCGCGACTCGATGAGCACGTAGCCGAGCCGCATGCGGCCAAAAAGGCTGCCGCTCATGCCGCGCCCTTCTCTTGGGGTTGCGGTTCGCTGGCGGTGGTGCCGACGGCACGCCCGCAGAGCTTAGCAATCAGATCCGAAGGCAGGGCCGGAATGGCGTTGCCACGCCAGACGACATGTTGGTCGCGCCGCACGACCAGCAGGGCATGGCGGAAAGCCGGATCGCCGCGACGCGCTGGTACGTCCAGCAAAACCAGCGGCATGCGGGCATCACGCGCGGCATGCATCAAAGGCTCAACCGGCACGGCCGAATCGAAGCGCAGCAGCGTGTAGCCAGGCCCCAAGCGGTCGTACACCGAATCGCCCGGCGCGAGCCAAAAGTGCGGCATGCGGCAGCCGGGGACGGTCGCTGGTGTCACGCTGCCCATGGTGTACGGCGGCGCCTTCTCGCTGTCGTAGGCGATGATGGGCGAGCCTTCGTAGTAGTAGCCGAAATTCAGCCCCTCGGGCGCGAACTGGGGCACGTTGAGCTTGTGCAGTTTGGCCCCGATCACCTTGCGCATTGCGATGCCCGCCGGGTTGTAGCGCGATGCGAGGCTCGGCGGCACGGCGTTCTCGCCCATTGCGTCGATCGTGTCCAGCATGCTCTGCATTGCGAACCGCGAGACCTGCTCGGTGATGGGGTGGCGCTCGGCCTCGTAGGCATCGAGCATGGCCGGGTGGGCCCAGCCTTCGAGCACGTTGGCCAGCAGCCAGGCGATGTTCATGCCGTCCGCGATGCCTGCGTTCATGCCGTAGCCTGCAAAGGGCACCCACAGGTGCGCCGCATCGCCGGCCAGGAAGACGCGGCCATCCCGCAGGCGCGAGGCCACCATCCGGCGGCCGATCCAGTCCTCGTGGTTCAGGACTTCGTAGCGGAAATCCTCCGGCACGCCCAGCAGGTCGCGGATCGAGCCGTGCAGGTCCAGCGCGGCGAAGTCACTCGCGCCCGAAGGCACCTGGCGGTGCAGCAGCCAAGTGTCGGCACCGTCGATGGCGACGGCGACGCCGCGCACCTTGTGGTTGGCGATCCAGGTCATCCAGGCCGGCCTCCGTCCATCGAACAAGGCCTTGAGGCCTGGGGCGCGCACGAGGGTCGAGCGCATGCGGGCCAGTTCCGCATCGCCCTGAAGCCGTACGCCCATCGCATGCCGGATCGCGCTGCGGCCGCCATCGGCGCCGATCACATACTGAGTGGTCAACGTCCGGGACGCGCCTGTGCGGTCCTTCACCTGCACGCGGACCTGCTCGGCGTCCTGCTCGTAGGCCAGCACCTCCGTGTCATGCAGGACGGTGATGCCCGGCGTGGCGTGCATGCGGCGAGCAAGGATCGGGTTGAGGTAGAGCTGGCTTACGCGCACGAGGGGCTCGGGAGTTCTCCAGCCCGCGTCGGGAAAGCCCTTGGGGAAGGGATCCGGCCTGCGCTCGGCGCGCGACGGCAGACCGATGCGCGTGAACTCCGGGCCGGCCACGCTGGAGGCGTAGACCACGTCGGTCGGAAAATCGTCAGGCAGTCCAGCGTCTCGGACCTGCTCCGCGATGCCAAAGCCGCGCAGCGTTTCCATCGTGCGCGAGGCCACCGTGTTGCACTTGGCGTCAGCGGGTCGATCGGCTGGACCAGCCTCCACGACCACCACGCCGATACCGCGGCTCGCCGCCGCGATTGCGGCACACATGCCAACTGGCCCAGCGCCGGCCACCAGAAGCTTTGCATTCATGCTGCCTCTCCTGCGTCAAGATGCTTGCGCGCAAAGGCGAGGACGGCCGCGTTGAATTCCGCAGCCCGCTCCCACTGCACCCAATGGCCGGTGCGACTGAAGAGGTAGACGTCGCAGTTGGGCATCCTGCGCTGCAGCGAATGCGCGCCGCTGGGCCGGTTGACCAGGTCCTCGGCGCCCCAGAGCACAAGGGCGGGTGTCTGCAGGGAGGACAGGCGAGGATCGCGCGTGAAGTCGATCAGTTTGAACTTCGGCAGGCCTTTGGGTCGCACCAGCGGCGGCTTTGCCACGACGTCCGGGTCGATGCTGGCCTGGAAGCGCGCCTCGATGACGCTGTCGGGAATCTGGCTGCCGTCATAGACGAGGAACTCCCGGATGAAGGTGCGCAGTTTGTCCCGGGTCGGGCCATCCCCCAAGTAGTAGTCGAGCAGGTGCCTGAGGCCCTTGGTGGGTAGGCTGCGGGTGGTGTCCACGCCGCCAGGGCCCATCAGCACCAGGCCGGCGATCCGCTCCGGGTGATCGAGCGCCATGCGCAGCGCGCAGGCGCCGCCCAGTGAATTGCCCACCACGCAGGTGCGCCGGATTTTCAGATGGTCCAGCAAGGCCAGCATCGCCTTGGCACAGTCGCCGAACGGGTCGGCACGGTCCAGCCCTTTCGTCGAGCCGCCGTAGCCCGGCATGTCCGGCACGATGACGCGGAAATGGCGCGCCAGCTCGGCGATGTTGCGCTCGTAGTTGGGCGCCCCGGACGCGCCGGGGCCGCCACCGTGCAGCAGGACAAGCGCCTTACCGGAGCCGGCCTCGGCGAAGTGGATATCCTTGCCCGCGACGCCGACGGTCTGCGTCTTGAGGTTGTTCGAGAGAGGGCTGGCGTTCATTTGAAATCGGTGATAACTCGACAGCCGTCATAATGAGTTAAATCTCATTATGAGAATATACTCGTTTTCACCTATTGACAATTACATATTTCATGACTGCCAATAGCGCGCTGCTGCGTTATCCGATTAGGACATTGATCGGATGCTCGGGGCGTTGGGTATCAGCTCGCAGAAACCCGAGCGATGAGCGATCGAGCGTGATGAAGCGGCCAGCACCGCCAGTCGATCATTACCGCCTGCCGGCAACAGGCTGCGTCGTAGCGACGCGATGAATTACGCAATCCTCAATAGACTGCCGAACTTTCCCCTTTCTTGCTTTTCAGCCCAGCCAATACGTATGTCCAAGATGCCAAACGCCGATCATCGAACCCGGGTTGCCGCAGAGCGGCGGGAACGGATGCGGGCGCGGCTCGTCGAATGCGCCCTGGCCGTGTTTGCTGAAAAAGGCGTTGGCGCAAGCGTCATTCAGGACGTCATTGCTACCGCGGAAGTTTCACAAGGGACCTTCTACAACTACTTCAGGACCAATGACGAACTGCTGGCCGCCGTCGCACAGGAAATGAGCAACGAACTGCTGGAAAGCATCGAGGGCGCGGTGAGCCGCTACGACGACCCCGCTGCCCGCATCGCCCATGGCGTGCGGCTATACCTCTACCGCGCGCGAGACTTCCCCTTGTTCGCGCGTTTCGTCATGAGCGCCGCTTTCCACTTGGTGAGCCCGAACAACCTCATCTACGAGTACCTGCCTCCGCACCTTGAAGCCGGGTTCGCCTCCGGCCGTTTCGTGAAGATTCCGGTCGAGGTGGCCCTCGATCTGGTCAGCGGCTTCGCGCTGGCAGCCATCGTCCGCTTGACGAGCGGCGAGGTTGCCGAGGACTATCCGCAGCAGGTCGTTCTGACGCTCCTGCGAGCGCTCGGGCTGGACGAGGAGGACGCCCGGGGCGTGGCCTTCGCACCGTTACAGCCGTTGTCCGTACCACAGGGTTCACTGATCTCCAGGGCCACTGCGCGGTTGGAAGCCTGATCGTCCGTTACGCGAGCCGGTGCGATCCCGACCCGCTTTGAGGTTTGCGAGACGACTGCAACATGGCAGATCGTGATCGCCGTCCGCCGCTGCCATCGGTGCGCCAACCAATGCCGATGGCATACTTGGCGATACAGGCAACGCTCACCACTCGCCGACGATGATGCCAGGCCACCGCCCGATCGCTACTCCCACGCCGCAAGGGCGGCGGCGACCGTTGTCGCGACTGTCCGCGTTGGGCCTCTGCGTCGCCGCTACCGCATTGCTGCTGAGCGGCTGCGCCGCGCCGCCGCCAGCGGTGACGCCCGTTACGCCGGTCGTGGTGCCGGCAGCAGTTGCGCCGGCGCCGCCGCCACCGCCCGCGCCCCCGGCCGCATCGCCGCCAGCCGTCGAGTCGCTGCCGCCTCCGGCGACGCCGGAATCACCGCGCGAAGCGGCGCCCGTCGATCTGCCCGATTACGCCCGGCGCGGCAAGCGCCTGCCGGCCGATGGCGGTGCGCCGGGCCGCGCCGTGCTTGGCTATTGCCGCGGCTTCGAGATCGATCGTGACGCCAATACCTATTACCGCCGGCTGCAGCGCGAAAAACGGCTGCCCGGCGAGGCAGAAGTCGCCGCGCGCAACCAGCAAAACGGCCAGTCATTGACGCTGCGGCAATACGTCGAGCGCGACTGGGCATTGCGCCGCGACAACAACCGCAGTGCGCCGCAACGCTGCAAAGTGCTCGGCGGCAGCGTCGACGGCAGCACCGCGCTGGTGGTGTTCGAGGCCGACCTCAACGGCCGCCGGCAGCGCGGCATTGCCACCGTCAAGCTGGCGGAAAAGGTCTGGAAAGTGCGCGACCACGGCGACTGGGCGCCGGTGCGGTAACGGGTCTGATTGATCAGCTCCTGATTCGCAAGCTGCCTCAGCAAACGAGCGCGGAAGGTTCGGGGAGCGCTCCTCCCCCGCTTGCCGGGGGAGGCTGGGAGGGGGTAGGTAGTCTCGCCGGAGAGTCACCCGAAAGTGACCGCCGCCTTCGTACCCCACCCCAACCCTCCCCGGCGAGCGGGGAGGGAGCCGTGACTCGGCCAGCGCGACACCTACCACGCCGTTGCTGAGCGACATTGCCAATCAGGGATCAGCTTTTGTGGTGAAACGCCTATTGCATCGGGTGCAGAGGCGCAAATCGGCCAATGTCGACTTAAAGAAAATATACGCCAGCGCCCTTGTCGGATAAGCGTTCAAGCAAAAATGCTGATGCCGAAAAGACAAACGCCCTGACGGGCGTTTCGGTGCTGGAGCGGGCGAAGGGAATGCGCAGGCACTGCGTGTCCTGCGGGGCTGCGCCCCCGCCCTGCGGGCGTCCGGCCGCGCTGCGCGCGTCTCGTCGAACCACTTCACACGACGAGGGTTCGCTTCCCTTCGCCGAAAAAAACAAACGCCCTGACGGGCGTTTCGGTGCTGGAGCGGGCGAAGGGAACCTTATCGTGTTCCCAACTCGTTGATTGATAACGAGTTTTCCGCACTCGGCGAACCGAG
>JAPUER010000056.1:3237-7923 GCA_027492485.1 Betaproteobacteria bacterium | reverse complement strand
GGAGGCGGTGGCTGCGCTGGTGTGCGCCGGCGTTGTCATGGCCGGCATGGTCGGCCCGTGGTGACGCCTTGATTGGCCGATGAACGGTTAAGGCCGCATTGGCGCAGCTACTCAATTGCTCGTGCGGGATGCGCGGACAAGCCACGCGAAGTGCCGCGATCCGACGTGGCGCAGCCGCCTGCTTCGTCGACATTCAGCAGCGGCGCGCGACCCATAGGTCGCCAGCCGGGCCTGACGATGCGGTTGGCAAAGGCCGATACAGTGCAGACGATCCGGCACTTGTCCGCGCGCATTCCTCATAGCTGCCCGCCCACGCCTTTGAACTTTTCGACGAAGGCGGCGACCTTGCGGAACACGCTTTGCTTCTTGCCCAGGTACTGCGGATTGAGCGGGCTCATCTTCGGCAGCAGCGCGTTGAGCTCGGTGCCGTTCTCGCTGGCGTATTCGCGCTTGAGTGACGTGGCGAGATAACGCCGGGCCGCCTCCGGATTCAGGCTTTCGGCGTCGATCAGTTCCTGCGCCTCGCGCTGCTGCTCGGCCTGGGCAAAGGTGAAGAAGGCCTCGATCACGCTGGCCTTGTCGCCGAGCGCATCCAGGTCGGTGCGGTTGATGAAGTCCACCACCAGGCTTTCCTTGGCGCGGTTGCCAAGGCTGGCGCGGATCACCCGGCGCACATCCTCCACCAGCGCCGCCTTGTCCTTGACCTTGCGGTTCTTCTCGAAGATCAGCTCCAGGATGTAATCGAGATTGATCTCCTGCGACTTGAGCAGGTCGATTTCGAAAACCACGTCATCCCAATCGATGCTGGACTTGGCTTTTTCTTCGCCGGCGCGCTCGCGGCGCAGCCAGTCGCGGATGTCGTTGTAGGTGGAGCGGTAATCCTGGATCTTGCGCTCGGCAGGCAGTCGGATGGCCTGCAGCGCGGCGTAATCGTCATCGCCAAGACCCTGCTGCGCCTTGAACGCTTCCACCGCCTGCGGGTCGCTGGTATCGATGCGCTGCAAGGCTTTCAGGCTGGCGAATTCGTCGTAGTTCTGCAGCACATTCTCGACCCGCAGATACTCGCCAAACAGCTTCGCAAAGGCTTTCTTGTCGGCTTCCTTCTCGATGGCGGCAGGGTCCGGGAAACGCTGCTCCAGCTCCGCCACCACCGCCATGAAGCCGCGCCGCGCCTCGCCGGTGGCCGCGTCGGTAAAGCCTTCCATGTATTCCTTGTAGCCTTTCTCCAGCACCACGTTGCGGGTGTTGGCGTCGCCGAACAGGGTGATGGCATCGACCGTCGCCTGTTCCAGATCGCGGAAGGTGACGATGTTGCCGAAGGTCTTGGTGGCGTCGAAGATGCGGTTGGTGCGCGAATAGGCCTGGATCAGGCCGTGGTAGCGCAGGTTCTTGTCCACGAACAGGGTGTTGAGCGTCGGCGCGTCGAAGCCGGTCAGGAACATGCCGACCACGATCAGCAGGTCGATGTCCTGTTCCTTCACGCGCTTGGCCAGCTCGCGGTAGTAGTTCTGGAAGCCGTGGCTGTCCACCCCGAAATTGGTCTTGAACTGCGCGTTGTAGTCGCCGATGGCAGCGCCAAGGAACTCCTTGGCGCTTGAATTCATGGCCGACACCTCGAAGCTCTCGTCGGCGATGTCGCCCACCGCGTCCTGCTCCTCGTTGGCGGCGAACGAGAAAATCGTCGCCACGCGCAGGGGCTTGTCGCTGCCCTGCTGCAGGCGCTTGAAGGCGTCGTAGTACAGCTTGGCCGCATCCACGCTGGCCACCGCGAACATGGCATTGAAGCCGCGCGCGCCGGCCTGCAGGCGATGGGTCTTCTGCCGGAAGTGGGTCAGGATGTACTGCGTGATCTCGTCGATGCGCTGTGGGTGCAGCAGGGCCTGCCGGTTTTCCGCCGCGCTCAGTTTCCTGTCGTCCTGCTCGCGCTCGATGGCGCGGAACTGCGGGCGGACATCGTTGTAGTCCACCTTGAACTTGAGCACCTTCTCGTCGCGGATGGCATCGGTGATCACATACGAATGCAGCTGGCGCCCGAACACGCTGGCGGTGGTGTCCGCGCCCAGCGCGTTCTCGGGAAAGATCGGCGTGCCGGTGAAGCCGAACTGGCAGAACTTCTTGAAGCGCTTTTTCAGGTTTTTCTGCGCCTCGCCGAACTGGCTGCGGTGGCATTCGTCGAAGATGAACACCACCGGCTTGCCGTAGATGGGCAGGTCGCGCTCGGCCTTCATCAGGTTGTTGAGCTTCTGCAATGTGGTGACGACGATCTTGTTGTCGTCCTTCTCCAGGTTGCGCTTCAGGCCCGCCGTGCTGTCCGAGCCATTCACGCTGTCGGGCGAGAAGCGCTGGTATTCCTTCATGGTCTGGTAATCCAGATCCTTGCGGTCCACCACGAAGAACACCTTGTCGATGAAAGCAAGCTCCGTGGCCAGCCGCGCCGCCTTGAAGCTGGTCAGCGTCTTGCCGCTGCCCGTGGTGTGCCAGACGTAGCCGCCGCTTTCCACGTCGCTCCAGTTTTTCGCCTGATGGCTGCTGGCGATCTTCCACAAAATGCGTTCGGTGGCGGCGATCTGGTAGGGACGCATCACCAGCAGCGTGTCGCTGACGTCGAACACCGAATAAGTCAGCAGCACCTTGAGCAGGGTGAGCTTCTGGAAGAAGGTGGCGGTGAAGTCTTTCAGGTCGCGCAGCGGGCTGTTGTCGGCCTTGGCCCAGTGCATGGTGAAGTCGAAGCTGTGCTTGTTGCGCGCCGTGGTGTTGGCGAAGTAGCGGGTATCGGTGCCGTTGGAGATCACGAACAGCTGCAAATACTTGTACAGCGAGTGTTCGCTGTTGAAGCTCTCCTTGCTGTAGCGGTGCACCTGGTTGAAGGCCTCGCGGATGGCCACGCCGCGCTTTTTCAGTTCCACCTGCACCAGCGGCAGCCCGTTGACCAGGATGGTTACGTCGTAGCGGTTGGCGGCGCTGCCGCCCTGCTCGAACTGGCGGATCACCTGCACCTTGTTGCGGGCGATGTGCTGCTTGTCCAGCAGGTAGATGTTCTGGATGCGGCCATCGTCGAAGGTGAAGTCGTGGATGTAGTCGTCGTGGATCTTGCGGGTCTTCTCGACAATGCCGTCGCTGGGCTTGTCCAGGAAGGTTTCCACGAAGCGCGCCCATTCGCTGTCGGAGAACTGCACGTCGTTGAGCGCCTGCAACTGCGTGCGCACATTGGCCAGCAGAGCTTCGGGCGTGTTCAAGCCGGGCAGGTATTCGTAGCCCTGGCTACGCAAGTCCTCGATGAACTCGCGCTCCAGCGCATCCTCGCTCTGGTAGCCCTCGGCGACCTGCCATGTCTTGGTATAGCGGTCGAGGACGATGAAGCTGTTGGATTCGGCGATGGGCTTGTAGTCGATCATGGGGCTTGTTCTTGCCTTGATTGGAACCGCATTTTCCCTGCAGGCTGCGCGTTACAGTTCGTCGGTTTTGAATTCGTCATAGCCTTCGTAGTAATAGCTCACATCGATGCCTTTCATGAACAAGGCCCGGTCATCAACTTTGTCGGTGAGGGCTTGTTTGAGCAGCGCCTTGATTTCCAGATCCTTCACCACGCTGCGCTGCATCGCCGAGAGGTATTCGGCTTTGTCCACCCCATTCCAATCCACTATCTGCCGGATTGCCTTCTTGAGCATCAGATCCAGCCAGATACGGGTGGCGCGGCCATTGCCCTCGCGGAACGGGTGGGCGACGTTCATCTCCACATATTGTTCGATGATGTCATCGAATGTGTTTTGCGGCATGGCATCGATGCGCTTCAAGGCGGCATCGAGGTAAAGCACGGGCGCGAACCGGAAATCACCTTTGGCGATATTGACCTCACGGATCTTGCCTGCGAAGTGATAAATATCGCCGAACAAATAGGCGTGGATGAACGACAGGTCGCTGAAAGTGCCGACCTCTGCCTTGTGGATGTCGCCCGAGTCAAATAGCCGCTTGGCTTTTTGTTTGCTGAGTTTCTCTTCGGCCCTGGCGAGCTCGACCTGATTGTCGATGTTGAGTTTGTTTTCCAGAATCATGCACTGGCTCCGTGGGTGCGAGAAAAGCTCAAGAGCAGATCGCGGTAGTGTTCGTACTGCTTGCGGCGCAGCTCGATTTCGCGCGGCAGGCCTTCGCTCAGCGAATTCGTGAGGGCGTCGAATTTGTCGAGGATGGCGACGATGCGGGCTTGTTCGGCGAGGGGTGGAACTGGTATCGGGAAGTTTAAGAACATCGGCCTACGCAGTGAGGTCACAGATGAACTCACCGATGCCTTTTGTATATACGTGTAAAAATGAGATTTTATGCAGTGATATACGAATCGCGGATTGATAGTTGCGCAAGGAACTATGCGGTATGCCCGCTGATGTAGCGCATATTTTCCTTGGACATAGTGAAATACTTTGCCCACCCCCGCGCCATCTCCCGCCGTGATGATTGCAGTTTCGTCAAAATCAAACTCGTTTAGGCGTAAAGGCTCACGACCGCGTGCGAAAAAAATATGCTTGCCATCAGCAATTGAATCCTGAGTATCGTGACTACCGGTACCAATTGTCGCCACGCCCCCCAACGTCTTCCACTCCACTTCCCCGTCTTCAAAACGCAGCAGCTTGTCGCGGTAGTGGTTGTATTGCTTCCGGCGTGCGCTAAGCTCGCTGGTCAGCTCGCTGGTCA
>JAPUER010000056.1:0-3137 GCA_027492485.1 Betaproteobacteria bacterium | reverse complement strand
AGCTCGCTGGTCAGCTCGCTGGTCACCGCGGTAAATGCGTCCAGAATGCGGACGATTTCGGACTGAATTTCCAGCGATTTGTTCGGGTTGTTGGGGCAGGGGATTGGGACGACTAGCTTGGCAAGATCGCCGCTTGATACTCGGCGAACCTTAGCGCCGGTGATGTACTTTTTTTTCTGATCCTGAAACGCAATGGTTTGAAAGTAATGCGCAAGATATTTCACGTTCTGCGCATGCCTGAACAGCATCATGTCACCTGATATCGCCACTTCACCACCAAGCCAAGCGAGCGGTTTCACGACGTCTTCATCGTTTTCTGACGTTGTGGCAAGGAGAAGATCATTGTTTTGAGCTCGCCTTAACTGGCTTGCCAGTTTCTCGGGCACATATGTGAAGGTTCGTTCTGCCGAAAGCCCATAGCGGGTATAGAGCTGCCCGTAATGGATGGCGGGGAATCCTTCCTCAACAAAGTCCTTCTTCTGCATCCCGTTTCCGCGAATGAAGTCGCCCACATCCCCCAGCGCCTTCCACTCCACCTCCGCCCCATCGAGCAGCTTCTCCAGAAACGCCACGCGGCTCATGCCTCGTTCTCCCCGCCCTCGATCTCCGCCACGATGGCGTCGATCTCGCGGCGCAGCTGGTCGATGCGGGTCACGGTGGTCTTGATTTCGGCGTTGAGCTGCGCGATGTCCACCACTTCGCGGGTGTCTTTCGCCTCCACATGGCTGCTCACCGACAGGTTGTAGTCGTTGGCGGCCACCTGCGCGTGCGGCACGCAGCGGGCGAAGTGCGGCACGTCTTCCTTGCTGGCGAACACGGTCATGATGCGTTCGATGTGCTCGGCCAGCAGCACGTTGTTGTTGGTTTCCTTCTTGAACAATTCGCTGGCGTCGATGAACTGGGTGGCGGTGTCGGTCTTGTGTTTGGACAGCACCAGGATGTTCACGGCGATGGTGGTGCCGTAGAACAGATTGGGCGCCAGTGCGATCACCGTTTCCACAAAGTTGTTGTCCACCAGGTACTGGCGGATCTTCTGCTCGGCGCCGCCGCGGTAGAAGATGCCCGGAAAGCAGACGATGGCCGCGCGGCCACGGCCGGAGAGGTAGTGCAGCGCGTGCAGCACGAAGGCGAAATCGGCCTTGGACTTGGGCGCCAGCACGCCGGCGGGGGCAAAGCGTTCGTCGTTGATCAGGGTGGGATCGTCGCTGCCGAGCCACTTCACCGAATACGGCGGGTTGGAGACGATGGCGTCAAACGGCTTTTCATCGCCGAAGTGCGGATTGAGCAGGGTGTTGCCGAGCTGGATGTCGAATTTGTCGTAGTTGATGTTGTGCAGGAACATGTTCATCCGCGCCAGGTTGTACGTGGTGTGGTTGATTTCCTGCCCGTAGAAGCCGTCTTCGATGAGGTGGGCGTCGAAGTGCTTCTTGGCCTGCAGCAGCAGCGAGCCGGAGCCGCAGGCGGGGTCGTAGATCTTGTTGACGCTGGCCTGGCCGTGCATGGCCAGCTGCGCGATCAGGCGCGAGACATGCTGCGGGGTGAAGAACTCGCCGCCGGATTTGCCGGCGTTGGCGGCGTAGTTGGAGATGAGAAATTCGTAGGCATCGCCGAACAGGTCGATGTGGCTGGCGTCGCCCTTTTCATAAAAATCATGGCCGAAATCCAGCCCGGCCACGCCCTTGAGCACCGCGGCCAGGCGCGTGTTCTTGTCCTTGACGGTGTTGCCCAGGCGGTTGCTGGTGGTGTCGAAGTCGGCAAACAGGCCCTTGATGTCGTGCTCGGACGGGTAGCCGTTGGCGGAGGCTTCGATGGCGGCAAAGATGGCCGCGAGGTCGGTGTTGAGGCTGTCGTTGCCGTGGGCCCTGGCCGCGACGTTGGCGAACAGCTGGCTGGGATAGAGGAAGAAGCCCTTGGTCTTGACCGCATCGTCCTTGATGGCGGTGGTGATGACGCTGTCGGGCATGTCGGCGTAGCGCACGCTGTCGTCACCGGCTTCGATGTAGCTGGCGAAGTTTTCGCTGATGAAGCGGTAGAACAAGGTGCCCAGCACGTACTGCTTGAAGTCCCAGCCATCCACCGCGCCGCGCACGTCGTTGGCGATGGCCCAGATCTGGCGTTGCAGTTCGGCGCGTTGCTGGGCGCTGGTCATCGTTGCTGTCCTGTCGAGTCGTTCATGTTGTTGTCGTCGGCGCCACCGCCGCGCACCCAGTCATCCACCTCGGAGACCTTGGACTTCCACAGCCGTCCGACGCGATGCGCCGGCAGGTGCTTGCGCTCGATGCGGCAGCTGATGGAGTCGCGGGTGACGCCCAGATGCGCGGCGAGCTGCGCCACCGATTGCCAGGGTTCAGTGCCCACGGCAAGGTTCCGGCAGCAAGGGTTGTGGCGGCATGGCGTCGGCGTGATTCGGAAAGCCGCACTTTATCAGCCTGCCCGGTGGCGGGCGTGCGCGTCGCCAAGGCCATGCGGCGCGTCCTTCCCCGAAACGCCGACGCCATGACAGCGAAATCCTGGTCTTGAATCAGTGCTCGGTGAAGCCGACATAGACTGGCAGGTCACCGGGGCACACCGCGTTGACACGGATGCCGCGCGGCGCGTATTCCACGCCGGCGCTCTTGGTCATGCCGGGCGCGGCGTGCTTGGTGCCGTGGTGAGCCGCGCGTCCGGGCAGGCCAATCAGGCCACCGAGCGAGGAATCGTGGACGATCGCGCCCGATCCTTGCGCGCGCATCACGCGCAGTTCGTGCTCCATTCTGGCCCATACGCCGAACGACTTGACCGCGACGATGCGCCGGAAATTCTCGATCGGCTCGTCGGCTGCATCGTTCGGCGGCACCTGGATGCCGGCGTTGTTGAAGGTCATGTCGATGGCGCGGCGTTCAACGACGATGCTTCGAGCCGCTTCGGTGGCCAGGCACACGCGGATCGCGGTGCCGCCTGTGCGCGTTGTCGCTGCGAGCTTGAGAGTGTCACGCCGGTTCAGATCGACTCCCACGCGTGCGCCGAGCCGGGCGAACCCGTGCGAAACGCGGGCCGCGATCGCGCAGCCCCGCGCAGCGATGACGCAGGTCAGTCGATGCGAACCACCAGCTTGCCGCGCGCGTGTCCCGATTCGAGATGCGCGAAGGCCTCGGCGA
>JAPUER010000055.1 GCA_027492485.1 Betaproteobacteria bacterium | reverse complement strand
ATCGTCCGATGGCCGTGGATCGTTAACGCATTATTGATTTAGAAATGGAATAAGAACCTGTCTGCAAATGAGAGCGAAAGCATGACGCAGCGATTTTTGCCGCAATCGAGGCGCGCTTTTCGCAGCAATAGCGGGCTATTGCCAGAAAACGCAACGAAGAGTGCGACAAAAAGGGCAAGTCAGGCTTCGCGGCTTTTTTACGGACAAGTTCTAAATATCCGGGCGGGCAACGATGACGCAGTTGCGTCCGCTTTGTTTCGCCCGGTGCAGCGCACGGTCGACGCGATCGAGCACCGAGGCCAGCGGTTCGCCCATCGGCGCCGGCGTCACTGCAATCGAGGCATGCAGATGCTCGCCCGCGGCCTGATCGGAGGGGATGCTTAGTGCTGTCACCACGGCACGCAGTTTTTCGGCAATCGCGCTTGCGCTGCCGGCCGCCATGCCGGGCAACCACAAAAGGAACTGGTCGCCGCCCCAGCGCGCCACCATGTCGGTGCGACGAACGTCGGCGAGCAAAGCCTGTGCCACGTCGCGCAGCGCAAGGTTGCCGACCAGCCGACCGAAACGGTCGTTGACGTCGCGAAAACCATCCAGCGCAACGATGGCAAACACGCCGCGGGTGGCGTGCTCGCATTCGACGCTCCACTGTGCCTCGAGCGCGCGTTTGGCATGACGCCGGTTGGCCAATCCGGTCGCGGGGTCGCTGGCCTCGTCTGCCAAGCGCTCTGCCTGCTGGCGCGAGCTCGCCAGGACCGCATACAGCAACTGGGCGACCACATGAAACAGCCCGGCGCTGGTCGATTCGAAGTAGCGAGCACGGGTGGCGTACACCGCGAGCAGACCGCGCTCGTCGCCGCCGCTGCTGATCGGTATCACCAGCACACTGCGCGCGCCGTAGCGCGAAGCGGCGGCACGCCACGGGCCATGCGTCGACACCGGCGATAGCTCGAAGGTGCGGGTTGGCACGCCGCTGGTGGCAAGCACTGCGGCGGAACGCGGCAGCGCGAAGAAGTCGGCGTCGATCGCGAGCCGCTTGTCGGCGAGCACGGCCGGCCCGACCGCAACCTGGGGTTCGATCACCGCCGCATTCGGATCGCCGTACCAGACCCACGCCATGCGGATGGCGGGCGACGCAGTGACCATTGCCTCGCAGTAGCGGCGAGCCATCGCGGTCGGATCCGGACGCCCGATCAACTGTGCGCTGGCCTGTAGCAGCGCCTCGGCCAGCAACGCCTGCTCGGCCAACGCAAGATCGCCGGACGCGCCTTCGCCCGGCCTCGGCGACTTCTGGAACAGTTTCAACATGGGTCTTCCGGTCTTGTCCGGCAGCGGATGCCCATTCGTTGCTGGTTGTCGACGGGCGAAAGTACGGCGCTGCCTTGGCAGGTATCGTACTCCGTTCGGCTATCGACTTCTCGGAATTTTCCGACTAATGGCGATCGGGTTGCGGCCGATCAATCGCCCCGCCGCGATTTCAGGCGTCCACGTCGCTCAGTTGCGCAAACGGCAGCTCCTGTTTGACCAGGATGACCGTGCAGGGCGCTTCCATCGCCACCTTGATCGGGATGGTTGGCTTGAACGCCTGCAGCTTCAGGCCGTGCGTCGCCGCGCCCATCACGATCACCGTGACATGATTGCCGCGTGCATATTCGGTAATGGCGCCTGGCACATCGCCGGATTCGATGACGTGGTGCGCCACCTGGCGCCCGCCGAGGTCGACGCCGCGGACCCATTGCTTCTGTCGTTCGAGGTGATGGCTGTGCACCCGGCTTTCGCTGCGCGCGGCATCGGTGCTGCTGGTCTCGGACGGTGAAATCACCGTCACGCAGGCGAGCCGTGCGCCCGGCCGCGAGCCCAGCGCGCGGTTGACGGCGACGCGCAACGAGTACAGCGTGGCATCGCTGACGTCCTTGTAGGGCAATGCCACCATGACGATCGGCACCTGATCGATCTGCTCGGTCGGCAACGGACTGGGTTTGTATTCCATCCCGGCGGCTCTGAACCAGCGCTTGATGTGGGTGCCCAGCGATGCCCCCTGCATTTCGTTGCTGCGTTCGCTGAGCGCGACCAGCGAGGGATCGGCGAGATCAAGCGCCAGATGCGCGGCCGACGGGTAGCGTTTTGCCGCCTCCGGCTCCAGACAGCGCAGGATGATCTCCTGCAGCCACGGTGGAATCTCGGAACGCCAGGCGCGCGGCGGTTTCGGCTCCATCCACAGCCGCTGGCGCAGGCCACCGGCAGTCTGCGGTTCGCCGAACGGCAATTCACCAGTCGCCAGCTCGTAAAGCATGACGCCGATGGCGAAGATGTCGCTGCGCGGATCGCCGCGGACGCCGACCACCTGTTCCGGCGCCATCCACACCGGCGAGCCGATCGCCTTGCGCAATTCCTCCGCCAGCAGATCGGGATAGTGGCCGTGGTAGCTCAATCCGAAATCGAGCAGCACGCCGCCGCCGATACCGTCCTTGCCGGGCCGGATCATCACGTTGGCCGGCTTCAGATCCTGATGCACGACGTTTTGCCGGTGCAGACTGTGCGCGGCGCTGGCCACGGCCTCGCCGAGCCGGGCGATGATCTCCGGGCTCGGCCGCTGTCCGCTCTCCCGCGCTTCGTCGAGCCAGTGCTGCAGCGGCCTGCCCTCGATGTATTCCATCACCAGGTAGGGCACCCGCGTGAGGTCGCCCGCCGCCACGAAGCGCGGTACGTGCGGCCCGCTGAGCGCCTGCAGAATCTGCGCTTCGACTTCGAAGCCGACGATGTTCTCGGCGCCGTCGCCGGTGGCCATGCGCGGCACCTTCATCGCCATGCGGAAGCCGGGGTCCGGCGCGCCGTTGGCGTATGCCACCTGATAAATATGCGCCATGCCTCCCGAATGGAGACTGGCCTTGACGACGAACCCGTCGAGCGTTGCGCCCGGCTCAAGTAACTTCATTGACCCCTCGAAAGTCTCTCGGCAAAAAATTCCGGCAACCCCGCCGCGCGGATGGCCGCGGCCGCCGCCGCGTGATCGTAGGCCACGCGCGCAAACGTCAGCCGCGCGCTATCGCGGTCGAACAGCGCGTACATCGCCTCCTGGCGCCCGTCGCGCGGCTGACCGACGGAACCGATGGTGGCCACCCAGCGGCGATGCGCCGACACCGGAATCGCGGTGCCGGGCGTCGGCGCGAATTCCAGTAAGCCCCTGCCCTGCCCCTGGTAGTAAAGCATCTGCCGGTGCACATGCCCGCCGAATACGTAGCGGATGTCTGCCGCAACATCGGTGGCCGCCGCCAGCGAATCGCCCGCCCCGCGACCGTCGTGCACGTAGTGCCAGCGCTCCGGCGAATCGACGCTGGCGTGTACCAGCAGCGTGCTGCCGTCGCGATGCAGCATCGGCAGGTCATCGAGAAAGCGCCGCTGCGCCTCGGTCAATTGGTCATGCGTCCACGCCGCGGTCATCTCGCCCAGCGCATCGCTGGCGACCGCCGGCGGATGACAGGCCAGCGCGTCGTGGTTGCCCTTGAGCACCCAGGCGCCGTTGGCCGCCATCGTCATCACCCGCTCCACCACCGGTCCCGGATCCGCGCCATAGCCGACCAGATCGCCGAGAAAGGCGAACTGCGTGGCGCCGCGCGCAGCTGCATCGGCGAGACAGGCGTCGAACGCCTGCAGGTTGGCGTGAATGTCGGAAAGCAGCGCGAGCTTCATGATGATGGACGGCGCGCTGGCGCGGGGCACAGCGGCCGATTATGGTGATTGTCGCTGCGATGATACGCGGCGCGTGGCAGGCGTTGCGCCCGCTTGATGCAAGTCAATCCATCGCCGGCGGGTGGCAGTATCTTGGCCGCCTGCCGTTTCCGCGTCTCGCCGTCATGCCTTCACGCCATCAGCTTCGCCGCCGCTTTCTCGTTCGCCGCGGCGTCATTTACTCGCTGATTATTTCGATGCTGATTCTGCTGGTCGGCGGCTTTGGCTTCTGGGCGCTGGACCCGCGCGTGCATACGTTGGCCGATGGCCTGTGGCTGGCGTTCACCACCGCCGCGACCGTCGGCTACGGCGACATGGTGCCGTCGACCTACGCGTCGCGCGCCTTCGCCGTCGTCGTCGTGCTGCTCGGACTGGCGGTGCTGTCGCTGGTCACGGCATCGGTCTCGGCGTTGTTCGTGGAAAAGGACGTGCACACCGAGGAGCGCGCCATCGAGCTCGAACTGATGCGCGAAATCCGCCACGTGCGCGAGGAGGTGGCGGCGCTGCGCCGCGAAGTCGTGCAGCAGCGCCAGGACGGGGCCGACGGCGCATCCGGCAACGGACAACGGTCCGCCGGTCCCGACCGATCGCCGCAGCGCTAGAACCGCTCCGCGCTGCGGGGTCGATCCCTATTCGACAGTCGGCGTGGCCGGCGATGTCTTTTCGCCGCGTTCGTACACCACGTGGGCACGGCCGACGATCAGGCTGTCGATCTTGCCGATGGTCTCCGGGTCTTTGTTGGAGTACGGCAGTTTACCCAGCACGTAGCGCATCGCGTTCAGCCGCGCGCGCTTCTTGCAATCGCTCTTGATGACGGTCCACGGCGAATCGGCGGTGTCGGTGTCGAAGAACATCGCCTCTTTCGCCCGCGTGTAGTCGTCCCATTTGTCGAGCGAGGCCTTGTCGATCGGCGACAGCTTCCATTGCTTGAGCGGGTGGCTCTCGCGCTCCTTGAAGCGGCGGCGCTGCTCCTTGCGGCTGACCGAGAACCAGAACTTGAACAGATGAATGCCGCTGCGAACCAGATTGCGTTCGAACTCCGGCGTCTGCCGCATGAATTCGTCGTACTGCGCGTTGGAGCAAAAGCCCATCACCCGCTCGACGCCGGCGCGGTTGTACCAGGAGCGGTCGAACAGAACGATCTCGCCGGCGGTCGGCAGATGCTGCACGTAGCGCTGGAAGTACCACTGCCCGGCCTCGGTCGGCGTCGGCTTTTCGAGCGCCACCACGCGCGCACCGCGAGGATTGAGATGCTCCATGAAGCGCTTGATGGTGCCGCCCTTGCCGGCAGCATCGCGGCCTTCGAACAGAATCACCACCCGCTGCCCGGTCGTCTTGACCCACGCCTGCAATTTCAGCAGTTCCATCTGCAGGCGGTACTTCTGCTGCTCGTAGTTGCGCCGCAGCATCAGGTTCTTGTAGGGATAACCGCCGTCGCGCCAGTTGTCGGCCAGCTCCTCGTCCGGGTTCTCCTTGGCAATCCTGGCGCCTTCGAGGTCGGCACCCAGCAGCCGCCGGCGAATGGCCTTCAAGTCATCGCTGGAAGCGCCGTCCAGCAGGGCGCGCAACGCTTTCGCCTTGTCGCGACCATGCTGCTTGCTGTCCAGCACCGATTGCACGGCCGCCAGTTGCGCGCCTTCCGCCGCCTTCTCCGCTTCACGGGCAGCGTAATGTTCGAGCGCGGCGGGTTGCAGGCGCGGCGCGGTATCGCCAAGCGCAACGCGACGCGCCGACGGTCGCGGCCGCCGGGTTGGTGCAGCCGATGTGTGGGCCACGGCGAGCTTGCGCGATGCGGGAGAGGTGGGGCGGCGACTGGCCATGCGGGCTCCTTGACAACAAAACAATCGAGTGTGCGACCAGTATCGCCGCGTCACGTTGACCTGAGTCAACCGTGTGTCCGTGCCGACGGTAATGCCTGTGATCTGGCGCTTGTTCGCAAATAAACCACGGTAACCACGACGCTCGGCGCGGACTGGCGTCGCTTATTTTTACCCGGATAAATTTGACAATTATTTTAATCCGGGTAAAAAGCTACCACCGATGAATGCAAACCACAGCAACCCACCAGGCGCCGATACGCCAGCCGCGTATAGCGCGTTTGCCGCCAATCGCAAGCTCGCCCACGGCGCGCTGCCGGACGTTGCCCGCGCCGCCGCCATCTGGCAGCAGCAGCACCCGACAGCGGCCGCACCGCTGGTTTTCGATCGCGACGCGCAGTTGGTCGAGCTTGACCTGCGTGGCAGCGCCGATGAGGTCGCCCGCCGCACTCTCTGTCCGCCGGCCACCGCAAGCGGTACCCGCGCCGGTGTGGCGCGCAGCCGCGGGCGGCCGCCGCTGGGCGTGGTGGCGCGTGAGGTGACGCTGCTGCCCAGCCAATGGCAATGGCTGGCGCAGCAGCCCGGCGGGGCCTCGGTCACGCTGCGGCGCCTGGTACTGGAGGCGCGAAGGCGTCAGGAAGGCCCCGACGCAACGCGCGACGCACAGGCACGGACCTACCGCTTCATCAACGCGATGGCCGGCGACCTGCCGCAGTGCGAAGAGGCGTTGCGCGCGTTGTTCGGGCGTCGCGGCGAGGCGTTCGCGGCCTGCATCGCAGGCTGGCCCGCCGACGTCCGAGCCCATGTGCAGCAGCTCGCGGCGACAGTGTTTATGCCGGCGAGCGCCGAGGCAGCGGCATGAAGCCCGCAGCCGCTGCCAGCGTCGGCGCCGGCGCCAGCGCACCACCGCCGACGCAGCGCCCGCTGTGGCGGGTGTTTCTGGCGTTCCTTGGGCCGATGATTGTGGCCAACATCCTGCAATCGCTGTCCGGCACCATCAACGGCATCTTCATCGGGCAGATGCTCGGCACCACCGCGCTGGCGGCGGCGGCCGCGTCGTTCCCGGTAATCTTTTTCGCCATCGCGCTGGTGATCGGCATCGGCTCCGGCGGCTCGGTACTGATCGGCCAGGCCTGGGGCGCCGGGGAATCGCACAAGGTGAAGGTGATCGCCGGCAACGCGCTGGCGCTTGGGCTCGGACTGGGTGTCGTCGTCGCGCTGTTCGGCGGCATCTTCACCGACCACATGCTGCGCCTGCTCGGCACGCCCGCCAACATCCTGCCCGACGCGCTCGGCTACGCCCGCACCATGATGCTGGCGATGCCCGGCCTGCTGGTGTTCATCCTCTACACGCAGTTGTTGCGCGGTGTTGGCGATACGGTGACGCCGCTGATCGCGCTGGCGATTTCGACCACCACCTCCTGCCTGCTGACGCCGGCATTCATCCGCGGCTGGCTTGGCTTGCCGCTGCTCGGCGTGACCAGCGCGGCGGCCGCGTCGATCGTCGCGTTCGTGGTGGCGCTGGCCTTTCTGGCGATCTACCTGCTGCGCCGACGACACCAGCTGGCGCCGGACGGCGAACTGCTGCGGGCGTTGCGCGTGCAGCCGGCGATTCTCAGGCTGATCGTTCGCATCGGCCTGCCGACCGGCGTGCAGATGGTGGTGATCTCGGTCGCCGAAATCGTGCTGCTGGCGATGGTCAACCGCTACGGCGCCGATGCCACGGCGGCCAACGGCGCCGTCAATCAGGTGGTGAACTACGTGCAGTTTCCGGCGCTGTCGATCGCGATCACGGCGTCCATCCTCGGCGCCCAGGCCATCGGCGGCGGTCACGTCGATCGTCTGCGCAACATCATGCGCACGGGGCTACTGATGAATGTGTGCATCACCGGCACTCTGGTGCTGCTAGGTTACCTGTTCTCGCGCCATCTGGTGGCGATGTTCATCACCGCCGAGCCGGTCGTCGAGATGGCGCAGACACTGCTGCACATCATGCTGTGGAGCATCGTGCTTTATGGTTTTGCCACGGTGGTCAGCGGCGTCATGCGGGCCAGCGGCGCGGTGCTGGTGCCGGCGTTGATTTCGGTGGCCTGCATCATGCTGGTCGAGGTGCCGTCGGCATGGCTGCTCAGCGCGCAGTGCGGGCTCAACGGCGTATGGATGGCCTATCCGGTGACCTTTGCCAGCATGCTGATACTGCAAACGCTTTACTACCATTTGGTATGGCGCCGCCGCAAGATCGAGCGCCTGGTCTAGCCAATCGGGCGACGGCCGTCAGCCGCCGGGTCGCTGAAAGTAGAGCCCGACGTCGCCCCAACCGTGCCAGGCGCCCGGCCGCTGGCGCAGGGCGTCGTCGAGCAGCGTGACGGCGGCCTGCAACGAGGCGTCGGCGCCGGTGGTGGCGAGCGATACCACCTTCAATTCCGGCTGCAAAGTGTCGCGATTCCACTGCCCGATGAAGACGTGCAGCGGTCGCTGCTGGCGATGCGCCAGCTCGATCAGGCTCGGCGGAAAATACGCCGTCGCGCCAAGAAAATTCACCGGCGCCGACCGATCGACCAGCGGCGGCGGCAAGTCGATCAGCGCCAGCACGCTGTTGCCGTCCTTCCACGCCTTCAGCACGCCGCGCGCGGCGCCGCCCCAGTCGGTATAGATCAGCGGCGCGCCGCAAACGCGCTCGATGGTCTTCATGCGCAGCGTGCCGAACCAGAGCAGGATGCGCTCTGACCAGTTGCCGGCATCGGGGCCGCGCTGCATGACGATCGAGATCGGCAGGCCGAGCGTGCGCAGATAGCGCGTCAACCACCAGCCGCCGCCATAGTGAAAGGTGACGAACAGCCCCGGCGCGGCGAGCGTGGCCGGCGCCTCGACGCGCAGATGCTTCGCCATCCAGCGGTCGCTGCGGGTCAGCGACACCCAGAGATCGGCGTAATCGGCGACGCGGGTGAAGCGCAGGTCGGCGGCCGCCGCTTCGGCGTCGATTACCGCTTCGGCGTCGATTACCGCTTCGGCATCGGCCGCCGGCATGCGTTCGCGAATGCCGGCCAGCAGCGCGGCGCTTTCCAACCGGAACACGTCGGGATTGCCGCGGATCCACGCCACCAGGCGGCGGCGGACGAACATCGGCGACAGCGCAAACGCCAGCGGCAGCAACACATGGTCGCGCAGCCGCTCCCACGCCGTGGTCGGCCCCTGCGCGGCGCCGCCCATCGACACCAGCGCGGTGCCGGACAGCACGCAGATCATGCCGGCCACGACGTTGAAAGTGATCGCCTCGCCGAGCACCAGCCAGCCCCAGAACGCGGCGAAGGCCGGAAACAGGAAGGCGACGCTGGACGCGCGCTGCGGGCCGACGGTCTTGATCAGGTGAAAGAACAGCACGTAGCCCGCCACCGTGCAGAACACCGACAGCGCGAGCACGGCGCCCCAGGCCTTGACCGACGGCATGGCGGCCGGCGCCAGCGCGATACCCGGCAGCAACAGCCACACGGTGGCGCCCCACACCATGCCGGTGGCAGACGCCACCTGCGACACCTCGGGGTTCGGCCCGTCGTCGGTGAGGAAATGCTTGATCAGAAAGCCGGCGGTGGCGTACATGCTGGCGGCCAGCACGGCGGCCAGCATACCGACGATCGCGAGCGGCGTCAGCGCCAATGGCTGCAGGCCGACCAGCACCAGCACGCCGGCAAAGGCGAAGGCGATGCCGAGCCACTTCAGCGCGCCCAGGCTTTCCTTGAAC
The DNA here is from genome assembly GCA_027492485.1 of Betaproteobacteria bacterium. Lineage (GTDB taxonomy): Bacteria > Pseudomonadota > Gammaproteobacteria > Burkholderiales > Casimicrobiaceae > Casimicrobium. The sequence continues at coordinate 41,267 of JAPUER010000055.1, read as the reverse complement.
CAGAGCCAGGCGATCAGCGCGCTCCACACCGGCGTCGTCGAATTGGCGATCGCGCTATAACCGGCCGGAATGTGCTGCGCGGCGAAGCTGTAGGCGATGAAGGGAATCGCGGTGTTGACCGCGCCGACGGCGAGATAGGTCTTCCAGCGGCGGCCGAACGCCAGCGTCTGCCGCAGCGCGGCGACGATGGCCAGCATGATCAGACAGGCGAGCCCAACGCGCGCCGCCGCCATCGAAAACGCGCCGAATTCGGGAACGGCGACGCGCATGAACATGAACGCCGCGCCCCACAAGGCGCCGAGCAACAGCAACTGCGCGAAGGCCGCCGAGTTCATGCCGCCGCCGTCAATCGCTGCGCCGCGAGCGTCCGGCAAGCAGCAACTTTCCGATGCAACGGACGCCGCATGTGGGCTTGAGACCTAAATTCCAAGAAGTCGACTATCTATAAAAACGGCCGCTCAGCCCATATGCGACAGCGCTTTTCGGCAAAAAGCCAATGCCTACTTTCTGGCCGCCGCCACCTCGGCGGCAAGCTCGGCGCCGGACTTGTAGTGGGCGACGCGGTTGATCGTGGTGCGCAGCGTGCGCTGGGCGAATGCATTGCTGCCTTGCACCTCCCCGTTCCAGTATTTGTCGGCCAACTGGCGGTTGCGCGGCACGTCGAGCAGGAAGGCATCGCGCGAGCCGGCACCGCCAAAGATGTAGAGCTTGCCGTCGAACATGCGCCAGGTATCGGCGTCGCCGCCCCACGGAATCGCGTAGACGATGCCGTTGGCACAATAACCGCCGTATTCGGGCAGATAGCGGGTGGGCTCGCGGTCGAACAGCGCCTTGTGCTCGGCCGACGAGAAGTAGAACGTCACGTTCTCGTAGCTGCTCTTGATCGCCGGATTGCCTTGCTTGTAGGCGTTCTGCGTGAAGTAGGCCACCACGTCGGCGCCCTTCAGGATCACGCGATCGTTGCCGTCCATCGCCACCGCATTCACCGGCGACAGCTTGCCGCCGGGGCTCTGCGTCACCAGCGGCGCGCAACCGGCCAATGCCCATGCCAGCACGACCGGAAAGACGCCAAAAACAGAGGTTGGCAAGCGCATCGGAGTTCTCCTTTGAACGGGAGGAGCATTGTAGGTGGCCCGTCACACGTGAAGCGTCCGGGGCGACACCGGTCGCGGCAGCGCCAGCCGGTCACGGCATGCCAAGCGCCGCCGCCATGCGCTCAATGAAGCCGGACGCGTGCGCCGAATCCAGCCAGCGGACCACCACCACCGCGTCGTGCGCCGGCTCGATCCAGATGTAGTGGCCGCCGGCGCCGATCATGAAGCTCGCAGACGTTGAGGCACCGGGGAAATTGCGGCCGTCGCGGTTGAGCCAGGTCAGCCAGCCGTAAAACGGCGCGATGGCGCAGGGTTCGGTCATCCGCGCCAGCCACTGCTTGGAGACGATTTGTTCGTCACGCTGAAGCCCTCCGCAGCGCATCCACTCGGCAATCCGCGCCTGATCGCGCGCGCCGATCGACACGCCGCCGCCCCAGTGGGTACCGCCGGGCACGCTCTGCATGCGGCGCGTCACCCCGTCGCTGGCAACGATGTTTGTCCATGCGTCGTCGTAGCCCTCCCAGCGAAAGCCTTCGCCACCGCCGAGCGGCTGCAGGATCGATTGCAGAAACACGTCCGGCAACGGCTGTCGGAACAAATGCAACAACGCCAGCGACAACTGGTTGATGCGGACATCGTTGTATTCCCAGTAGCTGCCCGGCGCCTGCAACGGCCGCGCATCGCCTTTCACGCCTGCCGGCGGGCGCGGATCATGCGACACCGTGCGGTAGCGATCCACGGTGTCCGGCAAACCGAAGCAGGAGCCTTCCCATTCGCTGGTCTGTTCCAGCAAATGCGCCCAAGTGATGTTGCGGTTATGCGCTGAATCAAAGCCAATACCGGGCACGCGGGCGACGACCGGTTCATCGACGTCAGGCAGCAGCCCGCGCGCATTGGCGACGCCCGCCAGCAAAGCTAAGTAAGTTTTGGCCACGCTGAACGTCTGATCGGCACGATCCGGCTCGCCCCAGACGGCGATCTCTTTGCCCCGTTGCAGCACCACACCCGACACGCCACCGCGCCCATGCACCGGCCCGCGCAGCACATTCCACGGCGGCGGATCGCCATGATGCACACCAAACGGCACCTGCCCCGGCGCCGGCACCGTATGCGGGTCACGCGGCCACGGCACTTCGTGCGATTGGGCGAAACGGATGGCGTCGGCGAAAGCGTTCATGCGGCGCATTGTGCCGCGGCGAATTCGCGCTAAGGTGTCGACGTGTCATTCGCAGCCGCAACACCGTTACGAGATGCGTCAAAACGCACTCTACGTGCCGGGTATGATGTGGCGGCATCCGGAAACAACGAGGAGACCATGACCATGGGCAACGAAGGTTTGGCAGTGGCGCGTCTGTTTTTGGGCTTGCCCTTCATCATCTGGGGCATCATGAAATTGCGCGGCGGCGAGGCCAAATTGGTGCCGGTGCTGCGCGGCATGGGGCTACCGGATGCCGCGTTTCTCGCCTATCTGGTCGGGTTTTGCGAGCTGGTCGGCGGCGTGATGGTGGTGTTGGGTTATCCGGTGCGCACGGCCAGCGTGCTGCTCGGGTTGTGGTGTCTGGTCACGGCCTATGTCGGCCACAAGGGCGACGTCAATCAGCAGTTAGCGCACACCGGTCTGGCCGGTGGCTACTTCCTGCTGGCGAGTGTGGGCGCAGGCGCGTTGGCGCTGTTTGGCGGTCAGCCCACGGGATTTTGGGCGCTGCTGCCCTGACGGTCCTGTCCGCTTGCCCGCGCCCGGCCTGTTGCAACGCATGCGGCGGAACCGTCAGCATTGCGCCCAACCGCTACCCCCGCCGCGCCATGAAAAGCAGCTTCTGGAACAACTCCGTATCCTGCTCATTCTTGAGCACCGCGCCGTATAGCGGCGCCAGCACCTTGCGCTGATCTTTCTCGCGCAGCACGGCGGGATCGACGTCTTCGGCGAGCAGCAGCTTGATCCAGTCGATCAGTTCGCTGGTTGAGGGCTTCTTCTTGAGCCCCGGCAGTTCGCGCAGGTCGAAGAAGGCTTCCAGCGCGGCGCTGACCAGCTCCTGCTTGATGCCGGGATAGTGCACGTCGACGATCTGCTTCATCGTCTCCTTGCTGGGGAACTTGATGTAGTGGAAGAAGCAGCGGCGCAGGAAGGCGTCGGGCAAGTCCTTTTCGTTGTTGCTGGTGATGATGAACAGCGGGCGGTGTTTGGCGACGATGCTCTGGTGCGTCTCGTAGACGTCGAAGGTCATGCGGTCGAGTTCGCGCAGCAGATCGTTGGGGAATTCGATGTCGGCCTTGTCGATCTCGTCGATCAGCACCACGGTCGGCGTGTCGCTCGCAAACGCATCCCACAGCACGCCGTGCTTGATGTAGTTGGCGATGTCGCGCACCTTTTCCTCGCCAAGCTGCGAATCGCGCAGACGGCTGACGGCGTCGTATTCGTAGAGGCCCTGCTGCGCCTTGGTGGTGCTTTTGATGTGCCATTGCAAGAGCGGCCAGCCGAGCGCGCGGGCGACCTCCTCGGCCAGCAGCGTCTTGCCGGTGCCGGGCTCGCCCTTCACCAGCAGCGGGCGTTTCAGCGTGATCGCCGCGTTGACCGCGAGCAGCAGGTCGGGTGTGGTGATGTAGGAATCGGTTCCCTGAAATCTACTGGTCATCAGATGCCTTGAAACAAAAAATCGACGGCGGAAGTGAGCGAGAAACGCTGCAGCGCGAGACTGGCCACCGGGCGCTTGAGCAGTTCGGTCGGGATTGCCTCGATGTGTTGGGTCATCACGAAGAGCTTCTCGCCGTCAAGCTCCACCACCGGATTCAACCGTGTCGCCGGCGGATGCGTTTGTCGCAACGGTGCCAGCGGCAGGCACACTCGAGTGGGCAAACCGAGCACAAGATCGGACTGCATGTTGACGGCGTGCGTGAACGGGGCGAAGTCACGCGGCAGCCGGTAGACATCAAACTGCGGCATGTTTTTTCTTCCAGGTGCGCAGCCGGTCGCCAAATGTGCCGTGTTTGCGCACCCATTCGTTGTGCGCTAGCAGGGCTTCGCGGTTTTCTTCCAGCCACTGCGCCTCTTTCGCCTGCTTGACCTTGAGCTGCAGGCCTTCTTCGGCAGATTGCGACACGTTGATGCCGAGCGCCTTGGCGTCCTCCACCAGTTGCGAGGACAGCGTCACGTTGACACGCTTTTTTTCTGTCGCCGGGAGATCGTTGAGTCGCATCAAAAACTCCATCGAAAGTGTGTGCAACAATACACACGATCTTAGCACGCGCCTCGCGCATCGAACATTGGACGCCACCATGAGCTCTCTCGCCGATCTCCGCAAGGACTACAAGCTCGCCTCGCTTGGCAAGCGCGATCTGGCCGCCGACCCGACGACCCAGTTCAACAAGTGGATGGACGAGGCGATCAAGGCCGAACTGCCGGAGCCGACGGCGATGAATCTGGCCACCGTGAGCGCGCAGGGGCGGCCCTCCGCACGCATCGTGCTACTCAAGGGCTGCGACGAACGCGGCTTCGTCTTCTACAGCAATTACGAAAGCCGCAAGGGCCGCGAGCTGGGCGAGACGCAATGGGCGGCGCTGACCTTTCATTGGGTCGAGCTGGAACGTCAAGTGCGCATCGAAGGCCACGTCGAGAAGGTGTCCGAGGCGGAATCCGACGCGTATTACAAATCGCGCCCGCTGGCCTCGCGCATCGGCGCCCATGCCTCGCCGCAGAGCGAGCCGATCGGCAGCCGCGAGGCGCTGATGGCGCGCGTCGCCGCCGCCACCGCGCGCTACGGCATCCTGCCCGGCGGCCCGCCGCGGCCGGCACACTGGGGCGGCTATCTGATCGTGCCGGAGCGCGTGGAGTTCTGGCAGGGCCGGCAATCGCGGCTGCACGACCGGCTGGTCTACATGCGCCAGTTCGGCGGCTGGCATATCGAGCGGCTGGCACCGTAAGCCGCCGCTGCGTCCGGCCGTGAACTGTCGTCCCGGCTGCGGCGCCTGCTGCATCGCGCCGTCGATTTCGTCGCCGATTCCGGGCATGCCGCTCGGCAAGCCGGCCGGCGTGCGCTGCGTGCAGCTCGACGCGGCCAACCGTTGCCGCATCTTCGGCGATCCGGCGCGGCCCGCCGTATGCAGCAGTTTGCAGCCGTCGCTTGAGATGTGCGGCACATCGGTCGCTGCGGCGGCGACGCGGGCGCATGCGCTGCGCTTTCTGACGGCGCTGGAGCGGGCGACGGCGGCGCGCGATGAGTGCCGGTAGACGGGGCGGTCGACAGCCGGTACGCGCTAACAGCTTTTATGCCGCAACGAACGCCCACTGGTCGTTACCGTGCGATTTGTCGCATTGTCGACTTGGTGCTGAATTGGCCTGTATCGACCATTCGGCAACCATTACGGCCTGATAGCTGTTGTCGGGCGCAGTACAATTTTCACTCCCGCCGACTCCCGTGACACTGCCTCATGCGCCGCACCACGCTCACCCAGTTTCTCGTTGAACAGCAGCGCTCGGCGCGCGCCATCAAACCGGAACTGCGGCTGTTGATCGAGGTCGTCGCCCGCGCCTGCAAGGCCATCGCGGTGAACGTCGGCAAGGGCGCGCTGGCCAATGTGCTGGGCAGCGCCGGCACCGAGAACGTGCAGGGCGAGACGCAGAAAAAGCTCGACGTCATCTCCAACGAAATCCTGATGGAGGCCAACGAATGGGGCGGCCACCTCGCCGGCATGGCGAGCGAGGAGATGGAGACTTTCCACGAGATCCCCAACCGTTACCCGAAGGGCGAATACCTGCTGCTGTTCGATCCGCTCGACGGTTCGTCGAACATCGACGTCAACGTCTCGATCGGCACCATCTTCTCGGTGCTGAAATCCGCCGATGAACTGGGGCCGGTGACCGAAAAATCCTTTCTGCTGGCCGGCACCTCGCAGGTGGCGGCGGGCTATGCGGTGTACGGCCCGACCACGCTTTTGGTGTTGACCGTCGGCACCGGCGTGCACTGCTTCACGCTCGACCGCGAAATGGGCTCCTGGGTGCTGACGCAGTCGGACATGACGATCCCGGAAGACACCAAAGAGTTTGCCATCAACATGAGCAACATGCGGCACTGGGAGCCGCCGGTCAAGCGCTACATCGACGAACTGCTGGCCGGCAAGGAGGGGCCGCGCGGCAAGGACTTCAACATGCGCTGGGTGGCCTCGATGGTGGCCGACGTGCACCGCATCCTCACCCGCGGCGGCATTTTCATGTACCCGCGCGACAAGCGCGAGCCGGACAAACCCGGCAAGCTGCGCCTGATGTACGAGGCGAACCCAATGAGCTTCATCGTCGAACAGGCCGGCGGCGCCGCCACCAACGGCCACCAGCGCATCCTCGATGTGCGGCCCGGCAAGCTGCACGAGCGGGTCAGCGTGATCCTCGGCAGCAAAAACGAAGTGGAGCGCGTGACCTCGTATCACGCGGCCTAGCCGCGCAACAGGCAATAGCGGCGTCATGGGCACCGAAGAATCGTTCGACCGCCGTACCGTGAGCTTCACCGGCATCACGCGCGAAGCCATCGAGAACAATCGCTCGCGCGAAGCGATCAAAAATTCGCCGCTGGCGGGCAAGATTCTGTGCGACGACGCGCTGGCCGCCTCGCTCGACGCCATGCTTGCCGACTGGGATGGTGCATCGGACATCTTCGTCTTCGGCTACGGCTCGCTGATCTGGAACCCTTGCATGGAGCATCGCGGCCGGCTGCCGGCCACCGTGCGCGGCTATCACCGCCGTTTCTGCCTGTGGAGCAGCGTCTATCGCGGCACGCCGGAGAATCCCGGTCTGGTGCTGGCACTGGATCGCGGCGGCGCCTGCCGCGGCATGCTGTATCGCCTTGCCGCCGCCGAGGCGCACAAGGAGCTGACCCTGCTCTGGCGCCGCGAAATGTTTGGCGGCAGCTATCACGCCCGCTGGCTGAACGCCCGGACCGAGGACGGACCGGTGCGCGCCATCGGCTTTGTCATGAATCATTCGTCGAGCGCCTACGCCGGGCGCCTGCCCGACGAGGTGGTCGTCGAAAAGCTCGCCACCTGCCGTGGCCACTACGGCTCCGGCGCCGACTACCTCTGCCAGACCGCCGCCGCGCTGCGCGCCGCCGGCCTCGACGACCCGCATCTGGACCGACTGTGCGACCTGCTCACCGCCCGCGAGACCGCAGATGTCGCCGGCGGCGACGATTGCAGTTGCGCGTCCGGTCAACAGCCAGCCTGACGACTGCGTTGCAGCGACCGGCGGCGTTGAATCAGAGTTCGCGGGCTGGCGACAGCGGCGCTGCTGTGATAGCGTGCCGCCATCTTGATGACCGGGCGTCGCGTGTTGCCGACAACTGTTAGCGAAAGGAAAAACGATGGGCTTGCTTGATGGTGTTTTGGGTGCCGTGCTGAACAGTCGCGGCGGTGGCGGTGGACAACAGGATGTGATGGGCAACCTGATCGGTGGCCTGATCCAGCAGGCCGGCGGCGTCGGCGGTCTGCTCGACATGCTGCGCCAGGGCGGCCTCGGCCAGCAGGCCGATTCCTGGCAGGGCACCGGCCAAAATCTGCCGGTGGATGGCGGCGATTTGATGAAGGTGCTCGGCGGCATGATGGGCGGCGCCCAGGGCCAGCAGCAGGCCGGCATGGGCGGCGGCGATCTCGGCGGCCTGCTCGGTCAGGTGCTCGGTGGCGCATCGCCGCAACATCCGTCCGGCGGCAGCATCGGCGACGTGCTGGCGCAGGCGGGCGTCGGTCAGGACCAACTGGGCGGCCTGCTGGCGCAGGTGCTGCCGCACGTGCTCGACGGCATGACCCCCGGCGGTCAGGTGCCGGAGCAACACTCCGGCGACATGATGCAGAACGTCCTCGGCAGCGTGCTCAAGGGCGCTATGGGCGGCGGCAAGGGCGGTCTGTTCGGCTGATCCGGAGACGCGGTCGCTAAAATCGGACGGCGACCGAACGGGCAGACCGGGGGGCGGTCGAAACTTCTTTCGTACCGAGCACGCCATGACCAGCCGCCTCCTTGCAGGACTCTTTGCCCGCAGTCGCATTGCCGCCATTGCCACAGTCGCAATCTGCGCGGCGATCCTCGCCTGCGGCCCGCCCGCGGCGGCAGCGGCGACCGACGCCGCGGCCGCCACCGACTTCCACGTCGTCGCCGAGGGCGACGGCCCGAAGTACCTCACTTACGGCTGGAACGGCTGGAGCGGCAAGACCATCCGCTGGCGTTACAACGACAGCAACCGGCCGACCGCCGCCGCTACCTCGGCGGACGCGGCGCTGACGTCGATTCGCGCGGCCATGGGCAAATGGTCCGCCGTTTGCGCCATTACCTTCGTGTACGACGGCACCACCAGCAACGGCGCCAGCCTCGCCACCAACGGTACCCGCGACAGCGTCAACGCCATTGTCTGGAGCACGCTCGATAGCGGCATCGCTGGACAGACGTGGGTCAGCGCCAGCAGCGCATCGGCGGCACTGCCGACGCTCGATGAGAGCGACATGCAGCTCAGCGTCGCGCTCAACGCCGCCAACCTCGACACCGTGCTGGTACACGAGGTCGGGCACATGCTCGGGCTGAAGCACTCGAATGTCGAAAACACCGTCATGTCCGGCCCCAACACGACGCCGGACCCGTCGACCAGCTACTCCGGTCTGGCCGCACTGACGGCCGACGACATCGCCGGCTGCCGCGCGCTCTATGGCGAAGTAGCGCCGCAGCCGAGCGACACCACGGTTGCACTGAGCTCGACCACGCTCAACTTTGCCGACACCGTGGTCAACAACGTCAGCAACACGCAAACCGTCGCCATCATCAATACCGGCGGCGCTCTATTGACCGTTTCCGACGTCGCCCTGACCGGCGACGATTTCATTCTGATCGCCACCACCTGCGCGGCCGCGACACCGATCGGTCCCGGCGGCCGCTGCGGCGCGACGGTCCGCTTTGCGCCGAAGGCGACCGGCGCGCGCACCGGCAGCCTGGTTTTTACACACAACGCAAGCAGTAGTACGGCAACGGTCGCGCTGACCGGCAACGGCGTCACCAGCACTGCCGGCAACACGCCGTCGACACGGGCGATGGTGGAGTACTACTACGCCCCGCTCGACTACTACTTCATGACGTCGCGCGACAGTGAAAAGACGCTGCTCGACACGATCAGCGGGTGGTCCCGCACCGGCGCGAGCTTCCCGGTCTACACCGTGCTGCCCGCCGGTGGCCACAGTCTCACGCGGTTCTACTTCGACCGCGTCGCACGTGGCAACACACGCGGTAGCCATTTCTATGCAGTGCTCGACAGCGACGTCGCGGCGCTGAACAACCTCAATCCGACGCAAAGCACCGCGCCTGGCTTGCCGCAGAACGAAGGCATCGATTCCTACGTACTGGTGCCGCTGGTGTCGGGCGTCGGCGGTTCCTGCGCCAGCGGGTTGCTGCCGGTCTATCGCTTGTTCCGCGGCAACGTGCGCTTCCCCGACGATCCGAATCATCGCTACACCACAGCCGTCGCCACCTACAACGCATTCGTGGCGCTCGGGTGGGACGGCGAAGGCGTCAGCTTTTGTGTTCCTGCGAACTAGGGAAACGGCAATTGAATCTGTTCGATGCGACGATCATGGGTATCGTCGAAGGTGCAACCGAGTTCCTTCCCATCTCCAGCACCGGCCACCTGATCGTTGCCGGCTCGCTGCTGGGCGTTCATGACGAGCGCGGCAAAGTGTTCGAGATCGCGATCCAGATCGGCGCCATCTTTGCCGTGGTGTGGGCCTATCGCGAACGTTTCAACGGCGCGATCAAGGGCGTCACGCGGATCAGCAACGCGCAACGCTTTCTGTGGAATTTGTTGGTGGCCTTCCTGCCGGTAGCGGTGCTTGGGCTGCTGCTCAACAAATACATCAAGGCAGTCCTGTTCAATCCCTACGGCGTGGCCGCGGCGTCGATCATCGGCGCGCTGGTAATTTTCTGGGTCGAGCGGCCCTCGATGCTGGCCGACCGCGCGGTCAACGCACGGGTGCGCGATGTCGACGACATGACCACGCTGGACGCGGTGAAGGTGGGTTTTGCGCAGTGCTTCGGGCTGTTTCCCGGTATGTCGCGCTCGGGCTCCACGCTGATCGGCGGCATGCTGTTCGGCCTCTCGCGCAACGTCGCCACCGAGTTCTCGTTCTTCCTCGGCGTGCCCACGCTGGCGGCAGCGAGCCTGTATTCGCTATGGAGGGACCGCGCCCTGCTATCGGCGGCGGATATTCCGAACTTCGCCGTCGGGCTGGTGGTCTCGTTCATCGTGGCACTGGTCGTGATCCGCTGGCTGATCGGCTTTGTGGCAACGCATTCGCTGCGCGTCTTCGCCTGGTATCGCATCGCGTTCGGCGTGCTGATCCTTGCTGCCGGCGCCTTCGGCTGGGTACAGTGGCCGGCGGCGTAGCTTGGCGTTCGCGCTTTAAGCAAATTGGTGGATGACCAGGCCGATAAGGCCGCAGACGAAGATCGTTTCCATCGGTCCGCGCTTGAATCGTATGAAAGCGAGCAGAGCTGCAACTGCAACCAGTAGCGACCACCAGTCAAGTCGTTCGCCCAGCCCCCGCGGCCAGAACGTGTGCTGCGCGAAGAAGACCCCAAGCGACGCAATCACCCCTACGACTGCCGCGGTGATCCCGGTCAACGGTGCCTGCAGCTTCAGCGAACGACGGGTGCTTTCGATAAACGGTGCGCCGGCGAAGATCATCATGAAGCTCGGCAAGAACGTGAAGAACGTGACGACCGCGCCTGCCAGCAAGCCGCTCGCGAGTGGTGAGCTGGCCACCGCGTTCTTGACGCCACCGAGATAGCCGACGAAGGTGAGGATCAGGATCAGCGGACCGGGTGTCGTCTCGCCCAGCGCGAGGCCGTCCATCATTTGCGCCGTCGTGAGCCACTGATATTTCTCTACGGCCGCCTGCGTTACGTAGGGCAGCACGGCGTAGGCGCCGCCGAACGTTACCAGCGCAGCAGAGGTAAAAAATTCCGCCATGTCGACCAGCACCTTGTTCAGCAACACGGCGTAAACACCTGCGCCCAGGGCGACGAATGTCGCGATCAGCAACAGCGAATGCTTCAGCGAGAAGCGCGCATGCGGCGGCGACGGTGTGTCGTCGTCAATCACGGCAGGCGCATGCTTTTTTGCCTTGCCATCACCATGTCCGCCGGTGATCCATTTCGGGCGCAACTCCCCCGTAATCCAGCCGACCACCGCAGCGACCGCGACGACCCACGGAAAGCCGATCTTCAGAAAGCTGACTGCAACGAAGGCACCGACCGCCAGCACCCACCACACCGCGTGGTTGAGCGATTTGCTCGCGATGCGATACACCGCGAACAGCACCAGCGCAACCACGGCCGGCTTGATGCCCCAGAGCACGGCCTGCATGAAGCTGGTCTGCCCGAACGTGAGATAGCCCCACGCGAGGCCCATCATGATCAGCGCGCCGGGCAACACGAAGAGGCCACCCGCGATGATGCCGCCCCAGGTGCGGTGCATGAGCCAGCCGATGTAGGTGGCGAGCTGCTGCGCCTCCGGGCCGGGCAGCAGCATGCAGTAGTTGAGCGCGTGCAGGAAGCGCTTCTCGCTGATCCAGCGATGGCGTTCGACGAGTTCCTGTCGCATGATGGCGATCTGCCCGGCCGGGCCGCCGAACGAGATGAAGCCGAGCTTGAGCCAGAAGCGTAGTGCCTCGCCGAGGCTGGGCATGGCGGGGGCTTTTGATGTGTCTGTACCTTCGCTCATGCCGGTTTCCAGTTGTGCTTTTCGTCGTTCGCATCGACAGCGTCGATGCACCAGCGATAGAGCGCGTCGTACACCGGCATCATGGCGTCCAGCATGGCGTAATCGTCGACAATATTCTTCGAGAAACCGAGCGAGATCGCGAGCAGGCCCGCGCTTTGCGGTGCGAGATTGTGCGCATCGGTATCCGCGCCGCGCACGATGGTAGCCAGGCGCTCGAGCGCGGGGCTCGTGAGCTCGAATGCGCGCAGGAAATTGTCGAACGAGCAGAGCGGCCCCGCGTGCTCAATCGGTGCGCCGGGAATGTCATAGGCAACTGCGTCGTTGACCTTGGCGAAGGCGAACACTTCACTAGTCGGCACATAGAAAAACTCGGCGCGCGGATCGATGAAACGGCAAACGAGCCAGGGGCAGGCGATGCGGTCAATCTTCGGTCTCGCGCGCGTGACCCAGCGACTGACCGACTCGCCCGTGACGCCAAGATCAAGGCGCTTCTTCACGCGTGGCGCGCCAGTTTCCATCCATTGCCGCAGGCCGCCTTCGAGGAAAGTCGCACTGCGATTTGGTGCACTCAGTTTTTCAGCGCCCGTGATGCCCACGTGCAGCCCCTTGACGCAATAGGCGACCGCGCTGGTCGCGCCTTTGATTTCGGGCGGCTCAAGCTGATTGGCGTCATAGTCCCAGCGGATCGCGCCGGGAATGAAGTAGTCGCTCGCGGCGAAGTCTTCTGCCATTCGCACGTCAACAAAAAGCGGTGCTCCCGTTGTGCCGATCAGGCGCGACGAATCAGTGGGCGAGGTGGACAAGGCTTGGGGTGTAGCGGTGTCCATCGAAAACCTTTCGAATGAAAGTTTTGCAGATTGGACGGGACACCGTCAGCGCAACGCGAAGTTTTGCGTAGCGAATGGGTTCTGCGATTAACCCACGGATGAGAGTCTACATCAGGCGCTGAAAGAGCGAAGCGCCAATCAGGTTCAAAAAGTTAGACTCTCCGTGATGCATGAATCACGCGGGACCTTAAAGGAGACTCTTTGATTGTTCGCCCGCTCCGAGACACTGAATTGCCCGAGCTGCTCTCCCTCATTCGAGCCAAAGCCGAGTTCGATGGAGCTCTGGCTTCAATGGTTGCAACCACCGAATCACTTCGTCAGGCGCTTTTTTCTGATCGCCCGCAAGCGCATGCGCTGGTCGCGGAACTCGACGGCGAGCTCGTCGGAATAGCGACTTACTACGCAATCTTCTCGAGCTTCATATCCAGGCCTGGCCTGTGGATGGACGACCTCTTTGTTTACGAAGCACATCGCGGCAAAGGCGTCGGCGAAGCGCTGGTGCGACAACTGTGCGCGGTAGCCAAGGCAGCGGGCTGTGCGCGCGTCGATTGGGTTGTTTCGGCCGCCAATGATAGAGGCAAGAAGTTCTACTCCCGTATCGGAGCGACAATCTTCGAGAAGGGGCGGCTGGCTCGCCTTGACGAAGCGCGCATCAATGCGTTGGCGGCTGAGCCTTGGCGCCCAACGTCCAAACCGGGTCGCTCATAACGCGACAAATGTGTAGACTCCCGCACAAGGAGTTACACATGGCTACGAATCTCGCAATTGACCCGACCCTTCTCAACCGCGCAGTTCAGGTGAGCGGTGAGCGGACAAAAAAAGCGGCAGTGACCAAAGCGTTGCAGGAGTTCATCGCCCGCCGCGAGCAAAGGCGCGTCGCCGATCTGCTCGGCAAACTTGAGTGGGAGCAGTCATTCGACTACAAGGCTGAGCGGTCTCGTCACAAATGACGTTGCTCGTTGATACCAGCGTCTGGTCTTTGGCATTGCGTCGAGATGTCGACGCCACTGAACCAGAAGTGCAGGAGCTCAAAGAAGCTTTGTTCGGAGCGGACGTCGTAGTAACCACCGGGCTCGTGCTTCAGGAGCTGTTGCAAGGCTTCTCGGGAGCCAAAGCGCAGACTCAAATCATCGAGCGCTTCGCCGCATTGCCTCTGCTCCAGCCGGATCGGGATGATCATATCGGCGCTGCGGCGTTGCGAACTGCGTGTCGGCAGGCGGGTGTGCAAATCGGCACCATCGATGCGCTGCTTGCGCAACTTGCCATCCGGCACGATCTGATCCTGCTCACCACAGACAAGGACTTCACGCACGCGGCCAAGCATTGCGCACTTCGCGTCTGGCCCGCGAAAGCACGTGCGAAGCGGTGATGCCCGACCTATCGTGTCGGCAACGCGTTGCCGGACAGCGGCGCAGACGTTACCGGCTTCACGCCAAACACGATCCCGACCGTCACCAACGCAAGGCCGAGTAACAGGTTCCAGTACAGCGGTTCGCCAAGAAACATCACTGCGCCGAGTGCCGACAGGCCGGGCACGACAGCCGTGATCATCGTGGAGCGGATTGGGCCGAAAGTTTCGACCATGCGCACGAAGGTGATGCCGGAGATCACCACCGAGCCGATGCCCTGCACGAACGCCTGAAACACGATCTCGCTCCACGGCGCTTCGCGCAGATGGCTCACGACCGCGCCCGTCCATGCGAGCAGCGCGTACACCGGCACGAAGGTGAACATGGCGAATACACACACCGCAATCGTCGCCGGGATCGCGGCCATCGCGTGCTTGCGCGCGATCACGGTGTAGGTGCTCCACACGAAGGATGAGGCGAGGAACAGCACGTCGCCTTTCCACACGTCGCCGCCATTGAACGCGCTGAACAGGCTGCTGCCGCCGACCAGCAGGCCGCCGCCGATGATGAGCACGAGGCCGACCCAGCGTCGTCCCGTGACTGGCGTGCCGATCACGACCAGCGCGATCAATGTGGTCCACAACGGCAACATGCCTGGCATCAACACCGATGCGTGCGCTGCGGGCGCGAACAGAAAGCCACTGTAAGCGAAGCTCGCGTAGAGCAGCGCGGCGAAGGTTCCGGCGATGGCCGTGAGTCGCCACGGATAGGGCGACAGGCCGAGCCACATCTGCGCCGCGCCGGGCTCACCGCGTTCGCGTGCGCGACGTACCCACCACCAGCCCCACGGCAGCATCACGATTCCGGCGCCGACCATACGCACGAATGCGATATCGAACGGCGTGAGCGTCTTGTGCGCCATCGCGCGTGCGATGATGATGAAGCTGGTCCAGATGGCGACCGTGACGATCGCCGCGGCGATGCCGATGGTACGCCTCGACATGTATTTCGATAATTGCATCGATGTGATTATCGAACGGGTGTGCAGGCGCGTGAGCGCAATATCGGCGGCCTAGAATGCAAGGGTGTCATCCTTCAAATCGGCAGTCTCTGCCGGCGCGCTGTTCGCCGCCGCCGCGCAGTTCGGCTTCGCTGCCAAAGCCATTTTCATCAAACTCGCCTACGCCGCGCATCCGGGGCTGGACGCGGTGACGCTGCTGGCGATCCGCATGCTGTTCTCGCTGCCGTTCTTCCTGTTCATGGCCTGGCTGGGAACGCGCGACAAAAGCGGTGGCAACGCGCCGCGGCAACCGCTGTCGCGCCGCGACTGGGGCTTCGTCGTGCTGCTCGGCTTCATCGGCTACTACCTGTCGAGTTTTCTCGACTTCTGGGGCCTGCAGTTCATCAGCGCCGGGCTGGAGCGGCTGATCCTGTTCACCAATCCGACCATTGTGGTGGTGCTGTCGGCACTGTTCCTGCGCAAGCACATCGGCGGGCGGGTGGCGCTGGCGTTGCTGGTGTCGTATGCGGGGCTGGCGCTGGCGTACTGGCACGATCTGGTCGTCACCAGCGACACCGGCGCGCTGATCACCGGCACCGTGCTGGTGTTCCTCTCCGCGCTTTGTTACGCGATCTACATGATGGTCGGCACCGGCCTCACCCGGCGTATCGGCAGCACGCGCTTCACCGCCTACATGATGCTGGTCGCAACCGCGTTCGTCATGGCGCAGTTCTTCATCATGCGCCCGCTCAGCGCGCTGAATCTGCCGCCAACGATCTACCTTTACGGCGTGGGGCTGGCGATTTTCTCGACCGCCGCCCCGGTGTGGATGATGGCCGAGGCGCTGAAACGTATCGGCGCCAGCGATGCCTCGATGATCGGCACCGTCGGCCCGGTGATCACCATCTTCCTCGGCGCCATCTTTCTTGGCGAACAGGTGTCGCTGCTGCAATTGCTCGGCGCCGCGCTGGTGCTGGCCGGCGTGGCGATGATTTCGTTGAACAAGACGGCGCCGAAACCGCCGGATACGCCCGCCACGCGGTAGCGTCGGTCCGGCCACTGCGCTAGGCTTTGGCTGCTGGCAACTCTCGCCGCAGCCACCTACCGTACCACCATGCGCCAGTTTTTCGCTCTACTGTTTGTCACGCTGACCCTGCTGGCTGGCGGCCATGCCGCCGTCGGCGCCACCCACATCGAGCGCCCGCCGGGCGTGATCGACCGCACGCCGCGCATCGCCATCAT
This sequence comes from Betaproteobacteria bacterium, assembly GCA_027492485.1. Classification (GTDB taxonomy): domain Bacteria; phylum Pseudomonadota; class Gammaproteobacteria; order Burkholderiales; family Casimicrobiaceae; genus Casimicrobium. The sequence continues at coordinate 25,019 of JAPUER010000055.1, read as the reverse complement.
CTCGGCGTTCGCGCCGGAACTGGCGACGCTACTGAACAACGTGACCGGCAGGCGTGGTTACCGGGTGAATGGCGTCGAGTTCACCACCGGCAAACTGCGCGGCAAACGCGTGCTGCTGTTCCTGAGCGGCATCAGCATGGTCAATGCGGCGATGAACACACAGCTCGCGCTCGACCGTTTCAACGTGACGCACATCGTGTTCAGCGGCATCGCCGGCGGCGTCAATCCGGCGCTCAACATCGGCGACGTGGTGGTGGCCGAGCGCTGGGGCCAGTATCTGGAAGTCCTCGCCGCGCGCGAGGAAACGCCGGGCAAATTTGCCCCGCCGCAGTGGATGGACGACGCGAAACTGGCCAACTTCGGCATGCTGTTTCCGCGGCCCGTCGGGGTGCGCTCGAAGGCCACACCAGGCGAGGAAAAGAAGTTCTGGTTCGAGGCGGACGCGAAGCTGCTGGCGCTGGCGCGCACGCTGCGTGACGTGCCGCTGGCAGATTGCGACGCAGCGCAGAAATGCCTGGCGACAAAACCGCATCTGGTGGTCGGCGGCAACGGCGTGTCCGGTCAGGCCTTCGTCGACAATGCGGCGTTTCGCGAGTACACCTTCAAGACCTTCGGCGCCAGCGTGCTCGACATGGAGACCGCGGCCACCGCGATGGTGGCCTACGCCAACGGTGTGCCCTACATCGCCTTCCGCAGCCTGAGCGACCTGGCGGGCGGCGGCAAGGGCGAGAACGAGATCGAAACTTTCTTCAAGCTCGCCGCCGATAACTCGGCGAAGGTGCTGCTGGCGTTTCTGTCGGCGTGGAAGTAGCGCGGAAAATCAGGCGCGGCGGCGCAGGCTGACGAAGGCGGTCAGGGCAAACAACGCAGCCGCGAGAAGCGTCAGCCCTTCGCGCCCAAGCGCGTCGACCACCGCGGCGACACCGGTGCCGGCGAAGCGCGCCATAGTGCCGACCACGCCGGGACCGCTGCCCAGGTTGCAATTGATGGCATAGCCACCGACCGCTGCGGTAAATGCCGTGCAACCCATCATCAGATTGGCCGTAGCGGCGCCGGGCTGATTGCCGATGAAACGAACCAGCACCGTGCAGGTGGTCGGCGCCGTGAACTGGCTCGTCGTGTTGCAGGTGCCACCGACGATCTGGAACTGCGACGCCAGGTTGGGATTGAGCGTAATCTGGTCGAACGTTAAGCCGGAAGCGCCTTGGGCGCCGATACTCACGTCCACGGTGTAGGTCTGGCCCGGCACCAGGTTCTGGACGGCGCTTGTCTGGGTGCTGGCGTACGCACCGACGGGCGCGCCGGCAACGGCGGCGTTGCTCAAGCAAAACGCCGCAGCGAGCAGCGCCAAAACTTTGCCAAAACCGAACCTCATATTGCTGCCCTCAAGAAATGTCTGAATCCCACGCAAGTTTACGACGCATCTGCCGGCACCGGCAAGGCATACTGTCGGCGGCGGCAAGGCCGCCGATCACCGGGGAGGTTTGTGACGCTCGAAACTGTTGGCCTGATAGCGCTGTTCGGCGGTTTTGCCGTGACCGCGCTGGCGGAGACTCTGTGGCCGCGACATGGCTGGTCGGCACGGGAGCGGCTCACGCATCTGCTGCGCAACCTTGCGCTCTGGGCGCTGTTCCTGATCGTGGTCAGCCTGCTCAGCACCACCTTGCTGGTGCCGCTGTCCGACGCCGCCCGGACCTATCGGCTCGGACTGCTCAATCTCTGGCCCACGCCCTACTGGCTGGCATTTGCGGTCGGCTTCCTGCTGGCGGACTTCAGCGACTATGTATTGCACCGGCTCAGCCACCAGTGGCGGCCGCTGTGGTTGCTGCACGCGGTGCATCACTCCGACCCGAAGCTCGATGTCTCGACGTCGCTGCGCCAGCATCCGCTGTTCTACGTGGCGTCGCTGACCGTGCGCGTGCTGCTGACGTTCGCCATCGGCGCGCCAATCGAGTCGCTGATCGTGCGCGATCTGTGCGGCGTCGTCACTTCGCATCTGCATCATGCCGCCATCGGCTGGACGCCTGCGGCCGTCACCCGCTGGCAACGCTGGATCGGCTGGCTGATTGTCACGCCAGCCGCGCACTGGATGCATCACGACCCGGAGCCGGCGCTGACCAACAGCAACTACGGTCAGGTGCTCTCGCTGTGGGACCATCTGTTCGGCACTTTCCGGCAGCCGCAATTGCCCGCGCGCGACAGCGGCCTCGACGCGCTGCGCGCACCGCAGTGGCAGACGGTTGCCGGCATGCTGCTGACGCCCTGGCGGGCGCGGCGCTTTGACCGCTTCTGAGCGGCCAGAAAGGGTGTCTGCGGCGGCAACGGCGACCCTCTCGCGGCGGTTCCGCTTGGGTACAGCTTATTGCCTTCAACCCGCATCGGCAAAGGTAACCGACTACAAATTGGGCAAAGTCGACATCTCGCGTTTTTGCCACGTATGCCGCGTCCGACGGGCGCTTTGCTCAAAAAGATGATCTCCTTTCCGGTGGCGCGAGACGCCTGGACGCCGCCGGCAAACCCCACGCGCCAGGACGATTTCGCAGTGGTGTAACAAACCGTAACCCCCTGCCCTGCACCAGCCCGACGCCAGCGGCCGACAATGCCGTCTACTCCATCACGACACCGGTTTCCCGGTGCGTGAAACCGCCGGAGGGCATGGGCATGGCCGATTATTTTTACGCCGAAGTACGGCTGCAGGGGCGCTCCGCCATCCTGCTGATCACCAGTGATAACCAGTGGAAACTGATCAACGAAGAGCCGGGGATGAACTTCGCGAAGTTCGCCGGCACGCGCGGCAGCTGGGGGCAAGGCATCGCCCAGATGACACAGTGGGATTTCACCCCTGCCGGCAGCAATGAGGCGGCGTTCAAGCTCTCCAATCTGTCGTTTCCGCCGATGATCGTGATGGAACCGCGCATGTTGCAGAACCAGTTTCAGGTCGGTGCAGCGTGGGCCAAGGCGCTCGGCTTCGACAACGGCCCGCGCGCCGCCGTGGGCCTGCGTGCGCACTGGTATCCGGTGGCAACCGGAGTGCTGATGTCGTGGATTCGCCAGTATTGCGAGGAACGCAACGAGGAGATGAAGAAGCTGGCCATCAGCCTTGGCATCAACGTCGCTGCGATCTTCGACCCCACCGGCGGCTTGTCGTTGCTCGGTGCGGTGGAGGCATCTACCCGCGGCGACTATCTCGGCTGCGCGCTCAATCTCGCCGGCGCCATTCCGATTCTGGGCAAAGTTGCGCAGGCGGCACGCAACACCCGGATCGTTGCCCGCATGGATGCCCTGCTCTCCGAGATCAAGGTGCTCAACGACTGGCTCACGCAGTCGAAAATCGCCATCCAGCGCTCGCGCATGGTGGCCGAGGCGGGGCTCGCCGGCATCATCAAGCGCGTCAGCACCGGCGCCAAACTGCTGCGCAACGAAGGCTGGATCCGTCGCCTCGACCCGAAAGACTGGGCGCAGGTGGGTTTTCTGCCGAAAGAGGTCGATGTGCTGCGCGAATTTGCGCAGCAGGGCTACTACATCGTGATCCGTGCCTGCAACCCGGAGCGCGTGGAGTGGCTGAGCTGGGCCGCGCGCGTCGGCGTGCGCACCCTGTCGAAGCCGCTCTGGATCAAGGCCAAGTCGCTCAAGGTGGGCGGCTACCTGCGCGGGCTGGTGGGCTACCGCAAGATGCATGGCGTTCGCGATGCGCTGCGTTCGGTCAAGCTGCCGCCCGGCTTCAATCCCGGCTGGATCGCCCGCGGCGGCGGCAAGGTGGACGCGGTCTACGGCATTGCGCCGGGCGCGCACAAAGTGTTTGGCCTGACCGACGCCGGGCAGGCAGCCGAACACTTTCTGGTGGAGACCGACGGCTTCCTGATTCTGGTCGACAGCAAGGGCGCGGCCTATGTCTCCGATCTCGACGTGGTGTTGATCCAGAAACAATTGCCGTCCGGCGCGTTCGCGCCACCCGGCATGAACGTCGGGCCGAAGGGCATTCCGTGGAAGGGCGGTGACAACGCCGAGGTCGGCGCCTTCTGGAACAAGGCCTTCGAGAAGGCCGGCTATCCGCCCGGCTACCGCCCCATCCAGCACGGCGAGGCCGGCGGCACCGCGGCCAACTTTCTGCCAGCCGGCGAAAAATTCAACCCGTTGACGGACGTCCGCAAGCAGGTGTGGGAGCCGGGCGATACCTGGGACAGCGAACGCTTGGTGGTCGCCGCGCAGGCCGACAACATCGGTGGCGTAGGCCTTGCCGAAAGCTGGGGCAAGATGGACTCATTTCACGCGGCCAATCCGATGGGTCAATTCCGCTTCAGCCGGCCCGGCAAGTAAGACAGACGGGTCGACTCATTCCATTGCCAAATCAATAGGAGACAAGGCGCGACGACGCAGACAGTGCGTGAGCACGGCAAGGAGGAGCAACGACGTATCGTATTGATTTGGCAATGGAATCAGCGCTTCTTCTGTGGCCGTTTCCAGTTCGGGATCGTCACCGGTTTGCCGCGCGCCACAGTCAGCGCGCCGGGTGGCGCGTTCTTGGTCACCGTGCTGCCGCCGCCCACGGTGCCGCCGGCGCCGATGGTCACCGGCGCCACCAGCACGCAGTTGCTGCCGACGTGCACGTCGGCCTCGATCACTGTGCGGTGCTTGTTGGCGCCGTCGTAGTTGGCGGTGATCGAGCCGGCGCCGTAATTGACGCGCTCGCCCACCGTGGCGTCGCCGAGGTAGGCGAGGTGGTTGGCCTTGGCGCCTTTCGCCAGCGTCGAATTCTTCACCTCGACGAAATTGCCGATGTGCACCTCGTCGGCCAGCGTCGCGCCCGGCCGCAGCCGCGCGAAGGGGCCGATCAGCACGCCCTCGCCCACGGTGCAGCCTTCCAGATGGCTCATCGGATGCACCACGCTGCCGGCGCCCAGCGTCGCATCGCGCAGCACGCAGTTGGGGCCGATGCGCACGTTGTCGCCGAGCGTCACCGCGCCCTCGAACACGCAGCCGACGTCGATGAACACGTCGCTGCCGCAGGCGAGCGTGCCGCGCACGTCGATGCGCGCGGGGTCGGCGAGCGTGACGCCGGCCGCCAGCAGCCGTTGCGCCTCCGCCCATTGCACCGCGCGTTCCAGCGCGGCCAGTTGAAGCTTGTCGTTGACGCCCGCGATCTCGCGCTCGTCCGCCGGTTGCGCGGTCGCCACCCGCAGGCCATCGACCGCCGCCATCGCGATGACGTCGGTCAGGTACAGCTCGCCCTGCGCGTTGTGCGGCGTCAGACGCGCCAGCGCGCCGCGCAGCCACGCCGTCGGCGCCGCCATGATGCCGGTGTTCATCTCGTGAATCGCCAGCACCGCCTGATCGTTGGCCGCCAGCGCGTCCTTGTGTTCGACAATCTTCACCACCTCGCCCGCCGCATTGCGCACGATGCGGCCGTAGCCGGCGACATCGGCAACCACGCAGGTCAAGAGCGCAAACGTCTGCGCGTCGACCAGCGCAACCAGCGCCGCCAGCGTTTCGCTGCGGATCAGCGGCGTGTCGCCGGTCAGCAGCAGCGTGACGCCATCGTCCGTCACCGGCGCCAGGCCGACGGCGGCGGCGTGACCGGTGCCGTTCTGCGGGCTTTGCAGCGCCCAGCTCACGGCAGCGGCGGGGAAAGCGGCGCGCACCTGTTCGGCGCCGTGCCCGACCACCACCACGGTCTGCGCCGACCGTAGCGTCGCCACGCTGGCCAGCGAATGCGCAAGCAGCGGTCGGCCGGCCAGCGGTTGCAACACCTTCGGCAGCGACGATTTCATGCGGGTGCCGCGGCCGGCGGCGAGCACGATGACGGAGAGTGGGGGCACGGTTGCAGACATGCGGGTTGCCGCGTGCGGCGCGGACAATGTCGATGGCAGGGATTCTACGGACGCGGGCGGCGCAGCGCCTTCCTACAATAGGCGTCTGCTGCAAGGAGGAAACAACAATGGTTTTCAGAAGCTACGCCGGCGCGGTCGCCGCAACGTTCGCTGCAACGTTGCTGGTGGCGATGACGCTCGGTTCCAACAACGCCCGAGCCGCCGACGATTGCAAGAATCGCGGCGAACTCGACACCAATTACTGCGACGAAAACGGCGACCTGGTTGCCGAGCCGCCGAAAGACAAAAGCAAGTGGAAAGACCCGAACACGCTGGTCTTCGCCTACACGCCGATCGAAGACCCGGCCGTGTACCAGAACCTGTTCAAGGGCTTTACCGACTACCTCGCCGCCTGCACGCAGAAAAAGGTCGTCTACTACTCGGTGCAGAGCAACGCGGCGCAAATCGAGGCGATGCGCTCGGGGCGCCTGCATGTGGCCGGGCTGGCCTCCGGCGAAACCGGCTTCGCGGTGAATCTCGCCGGCGCCGTGCCGTTCGCCATCAAGGGCAACAAGGATGGCCCGCGGCTGTACCGTCAGGTCGTGGTGGTCAAGAAGGACAGCCCGATCCGCAGCATTGCCGATCTCAAGGGCAAGAAGGTGGCGCACACCTCGCCGTCGTCCAACTCCGGCCATCTGGCGCCGCTGGCGCTGTTCCCGAAGGAGGGCATCACGCCGGGCAAGGATTACAACATCGTGTTCTCGGGCAAGCATGACCAGTCGCTGGCCGGTGTGCTCAAGGGCGACTACGACGCGGCGCCGATCACCAGCGACATCTACGACCGCTGGGTGATGCGCGGCCAGATGAAGGCCGACGACGTGCGCATCATCTATCGCAGCGGCACCTTCCCGACCTCGGCGTTCGCGCATTCGCACGACCTCACGCCGGCGCTCGCCGACAAGGTGAAGAAGTGCTTCTTCGACTACAAATTCTCGGTGGAATTGCAGAAGGAATTCCTTGGCGACGACCGCTTCCTGCCGGTGAATTACAAGAAGGATTGGGAACTGGTACGCGCGGTTGCCGTGGCGTCGGGAACGCCGTATAACCGGGCGCAATTCGACAAAGAAAATGCCAAGAAGAAGTAAGGAGTAGTCTGATGAAAAAAGTATTGCTGTCGGCGACGCTGCTCGCCGGTTTCGCACTGGTGTCCAGCAGCGCCTGGTCGCAGGCCGCGTGCAAGAACCGCGGTGAGCTCGACGTCAACTATTGCGACGAGAACGGCGATCTGGTCGCCGATCTGCCGAAGGACCAGAAGAAGTGGAAGAACCCGTCCACGCTGGTCTGGGCCTACACGCCGGTGGAAGATCCGGCCGTTTACGAAAAGATCTTTTCGCCGTTCACCCAGCACCTCGCCGCCTGCACCGGCAAGAAGGTGGTGTTCTTCCAGGTGCAGAACAACGCTGCCGAGATCGAGGCGATGCGCTCCGGCCGCCTGCACGTGGCAGGCTTCTCGACCGGGCCGACCGCCTTCGCGGTGAACGTGGCCGGCGCGATCCCGTTTGCGGTGAAGGGCTACGAGAAAGACTTTCAGGGCTACAACCTGATCATGCTGGTGAAGGCGTCCAGCAATCTGCAGAAGCTGACCGACCTCAAGGGCAAGAAGGTGGCGCACACCTCGCCGTCGTCGAACTCGGGCAACATGGCGCCGCGGGCGCTGTTCCCGAAAGAAGGCATCACGCCCGAGAAGGACTACACGGTCGTCTACTCCGGCAAGCATGACTCCTCGGTGCTCGGCGTGCAGAAGGGCGACTACGACGCCGCCCCGGTCGCCTCCGACGTGTTCGAGCGCATGGCCCGGCGCGGCCAGATCAAGGAAAGCGATTTCCGCGTGATCTACCGCAGCAAGAAGTTCCCGACCTCGAGCTTCGCCTACGCGCACGATCTGGAACCGAAGCTGGCCGACAAGGTGCTCTCCTGCTTCTACGACTATCGCTTCACGCCCGAGATGCAGAAGGCGTTCGACGGTGCCGACCGCTTCTTCCCGATCAACTACAAGACCACCTGGGCGCCGGTGCGCGAAGTGGCCGCCGCCGGCGGCGAAAGCTTCGGCAAGGCAGCCTACGTCAAGGAAAGCGAGCGCGAAGCGGCGGCAGCGGCAAAGAAGAAGTAGGCGTGTGCTTCGCACACAGGACGAATGACGAAGGACGAGTGACGAAAGCGTTGCCGAGGAACGAAACCGTTCCCGACATTCGTCATTCGTCTTTCGTCCTTGCGAAGCAACCACATGAGCACCCTCTCCATCAAGCATCTGGTCAAGGAATACGTCCCCGGCAAGCCGGTTCTCAAGGACATCTCGCTTGACATCGAAGGCCGCGGCATCACCGCCATCATCGGCCCTTCCGGCACCGGCAAGTCGACACTGATCCGCTGCATCAACCGTCTGGTCAACCCGACGTCGGGCGAGATTCTGTTCGAAGGACAGGATCTGGCGAAACTTTCCGGCCAACCCCTGCGTGAAGCGCGCCGTCGCATCGGCATGGTGTTTCAGGAGTACAACCTGGTCGAACGACTGACGGTGATGGAGAACGTGCTCTCGGGCCGTCTCGGTTACGTCAGCGCGTGGACGGCGTGGCGGCGCAAATTCGACGATGCCGACATCCAGAAAGCCTTTGCGCTGTTGCAGCGCGTGGGGCTTGCCGATTTCGCCAACCGTCGCGCCGATGAGCTGTCCGGCGGCCAGCGCCAGCGCGTGGGCATTGCCCGCGCGGTGATGCAGAGCCCCGGCCTGCTGCTCGCCGACGAGCCCACGTCCTCGCTCGACCCGAAGACCTCGGTCGAAATCATGGAGTTGATGCGCGACCTTGCCGCCGAGAACAACATCCCGGTGATGATCAATATCCATCAGGTCGAGCTTGGCAAACGCTACGCCGAGCGCGTGATCGGCATGAGCGGCGGGTTGGTGGTGTACGACGGCGTGCCCGACGGACTCGACGGCGACATCCTGAAGAAGATCTACGGCGGCGAAGACTGGCTGGCGACATGAACGCTAACGCCGTCACCCGCGCCGACTTCTTTGCGCCTTCGCTCGGCAAACGTCTCGCCTGGGTGGCGATGTTCGCCTATCTGGTCTACGCAGCGGCCACACTCGGACTGTCGCTGGAGCGCGTGCAGCAGGGCCTTGGGCATGGCGTGCGCTTCCTTGCCGGGTTCTTCCCGCCCAATTTCACCGAGACGGACATCGTGCCCGGCCTGCTGGAGTCGCTGCAGATCGCCTTCCTGTCGTCGCTGATCGGCACCGCGCTGGCAATCCCGATCGCGGTGCTGGCGGCGCGCAATCTGATGCCGGCCGGCGTCAGCTGGGCGGCGCGGCTGGTGATCATCTTCTGCCGTTCGTTTCATCCGGTCATCGTGGCCATCATCGCGGTCAAGGCGGTCGGCTTCGGTGCGCTGGCGGGCATCATCGCGCTCACCTTCGCCAGCATCGGCTTCGTCGGCAAACTGCTCGCCGAGGCGATCGAGGAAATCTCGAAGAAGCAGATCGAAGCGGTGCGCGCCACCGGCGCCTCGTTCATGAATGTGATCGTGTTCGGCGTGGTGCCGCAGGTGATCAACCGCTTCATCGGCTTCGTCGCCTACGAAACCGACAGCAATCTGCGCAATTCGACGATGGTCGGCGTGGTCGGCGCCGGCGGCATCGGTGGCACGCTGTTCTCGGCGTTCCAGCGCTTCGACTACAACTTTGTCGCCGGCATCATTCTCGCGATCATCGGGCTGGTGATGATCGGCGAAGTGCTGCAGATCTACGTCAAGCGGGTGTTCCGGTGAGCGCGGCGGAGATGTCGGCAACGGCCGAGATGCAGCGCTGGGAGCGTTTCACGCCGGCGCAGCGGCTGGCGCGTTTCGCGGTCTTCTTCGTCATGGTCGCGGCGGTGGCGTGGGCGTTGAAGACGATCGAGATCATTCCCGAATTCCTGTACGACGCGCCCGAGCAGGTCGTCGACATGGGCGCGCGGATGTGGCCGATCGACTGGGCGCATTTCTGGCCCGTGGTCTGGCCCGCCCTGGTCGAGACGCTGCACATCGCGGCGCTGGCGACCATCCTCGGCTTGCTGATGGGTATTCCGGTTGGTTTCCTCGCAGCCCGCAACGCGACGCCGGTGCTATGGCTGAACGCGGTCGCGCGCTTCATCCTGATCGCGACGCGCTCGATCTCGACCCTGATCTGGGCGCTGTTCTTCGTGGCGATGTTCGGCCCCGGTCCGCTGGCCGGCGCGCTGGCCATCGCCTTCCACTCCATCGGCTTCATCGGCAAGATGTTCTCCGAGGGCGTCGAGGAAGCCAATCGCGGCAGCATCGAGGCGCTACAGGCGGCCGGCGCGACGCGCATGCAGCAGATCCTGATGGGCTACTGGCCGCAGGTGACGCCCACCTTCTGGTCGATTGCGCTGTTCCGCTGGGACATCAACGTGCGCGAATCCGCCGTACTCGGTCTGGTCGGCGCCGGCGGCATCGGCATGGCGCTTAACGCCGCGATCGACTTGATCCAGTGGGAGCGCGTGGCGCTGATCCTGTTCACCATCTTCATCGTGGTGATCATCATCGAAACCATCGTGACGCAGATCCGCAAGCGGGTGATTTGATGGTAACGGCTGCGCCGTCAGGACGAAAGACGAAGGACGGATGACGACAACCGTTTACGGCATTGCCAACTGCGATAGCGTGAAGAAGGCGCGCAGCCTGCTCGACGAACGGCGGCTGGCCTACGCCTTTCACGACTACAAGAAGCAGGGCGTGCCGGAAGCGCCGCTGCGGCGCTGGGTGGCGGCGAAGGGGTGGCAGACGCTGCTCAACCGCAAGGGCACCACCTGGCGCGGGTTGGACGAGGTGACCAAGCAGTCGGTGAGCGATGCGGAAACGGCCGTCGCCGTGATGCTCGCGTACCCGAGCACGATCAAGCGCCCGGTGGTCGTCGCCGGCGATACGCTGGTCGTCGGCTTCGACCCGGCGGCACTGGCAGCGCTCGGCTAAGAAAGGCTGAGCGATGCCCCGTTCTCCCTGAGCCGCAGGCGAAGGGTCCGAACCCTGCATCCAATTGTTAGACCCTTCGCTTCGCTCAGGGCGAACGGCTCCATTTGCTCGGCGTTTCTCTGACGACGAATCTCCGTCAGCAACGACTTTTTGCCGATTTGCCTTATTGCATCGGGGCTAGCGACGAATTTTTGCGAAAGTCGACATCGGCGTTTTTTCGCTGCGAGCCCATATCAAATAGCGCTTTGCGCAAAAAGCCGTATCGTGTCGATCGGGAAATGGCGTCAGGCCGCCCGTCGTACGTCCGGGTTCGTCACCGCCAGCGCATGCTGCGCGACCTCGGCGCCGCGCACCACGACGGCACTATCCGGCGCCACGGCAATCCACTCCGGGCAACAGGGATTGGCGCGATCCTGCAGCGGCTCCGACGCGACGATGGTGCCGTGGCCGCAACGATTGACGTACAGCGTCGGCGGCCGCGCATCGCTCGAATAACGGAAGGCGTAGATGCTGTCGCCGTCGGCCAGCGCCGCCGCAAAACGCAGCGGCGCCACCGCGCCCGCCTCGCCCATCATGTGGCGCACATCGCCGAGCATGGTCGCCACCGCCTCGATCGGCGCCGCGCCCTGCAGGATGTGATTCACCGCGAGCAGAAACATCAGCTCGGAATCGGTGGCGCCCTTGCGCGCCGCGTAAAGCTCGTCGGGCAGCAGCGCTTCCATGCGCCGGCGAATTCTTGCGTAGTCGCCAATCTGGCCGTTGTGGATGAACAGCCAGCGCCGGTAGTGGAACGGGTGGCAGTTCTGCCGCGCCACGGCGGTGCCGGTGGTCGCCCGCACATGGGCGAAGAACAGCGGCGAGCGCACGGCGGCACACAGCGCCAGCAGATTCTCGTCGCTCCACGCCGGCGTCACCTCGCGATAGACGCCCGGTTCCGGGCGGTCGGCAAAGCCGGTGTACCAGCCGAGGCCAAAGCCATCGCCGTTGGTGGTGAGCTTCGCCTCCTCGGCCTGCATCGACTGCCGCACCAGCGAATGCTCGGGCTTGCAGACAAGGTCTTCGAGAAAAATCGGGTCGCCGGAATAGGCGAGCAGTCGGCACATGATCGGAAGCCTGTCAACGCGGAAGGGCGGCGGCAGCCGCGCCAGAGCGGCTGTTACGCTTGCAAACCATTATTGCACGCGGCCCGACAGCATGTCGAAATCCTTGCCCTCCTCCCGCAGCGACTGGTTGGCGCAGGCCGTTGGCCGCATCGAAGCCGACTTCCAGCGCTCCGCCGACACCCACCTGATCGCGCTGCCGATCGCCGGCTTCGCCGATGCCGGCATCGACTTCTACTTCAAGGATGAATCGACCCACCCGACCGGCAGCCTGAAGCACCGGCTGGCGCGCTCGCTGTTTCTCTACGCTCTGTGCAACGGCTGGCTGGGCGAGGGGCAAACGGTGATCGAGGCGTCGAGCGGCTCCACCGCCGTCAGCGAGGCGTATTTCGCGCGGCTGCTGGGCCTGCCCTTCATCGCCGTGATGCCGCGCAGCACCTCGGCCGAGAAGATCGCGCAGATCGAGTTCTATGGTGGCCGCTGCCACTTCGTCGAACGCGCCGCCGAGGTGTACGACGCCTCGCGCCAGCTCGCCCGCGAGACCGGCGGCCACTACATGGACCAGTTCACCTACGCCGAGCGCGCCACCGACTGGCGCGGCAACAACAACATCGCCGACAGCATGTTTACCCAGATGGCGCACGAGCCGCATCCGGTGCCGCGCTGGATCGTGGTCGGCGCCGGCACCGGCGGCACCAGCGCCACCATCGGCCGCTACGTGCGCTATCACCGGCATGCCACGCGGCTGTGCGTGTCCGACCCGGCGGGCTCGGTGTTCGGCGACTACTGGCGCACGGGGGATGCAACGCTGACATCGAGCGGCTCGCGCATCGAAGGCATCGGGCGCCCGCGCGTCGAGCCGAGCTTCATCCGCGAGCTGGTGGACGAACTGATCACCGTCAGCGACCGCGATTCGATCGCTGCCATGCGCGATCTCTCGCATCGCCTCGGCCGCAAGGTGGGGCCGTCGACCGGCACCAGTTTTCACGCGATGCTGCAACTGGCCAGCGATATGCAGGCGCGCGGCGAACAGGGTTCGCTGCTGACGCTGATCTGCGATTCGGGCGAGCGTTATCTCAACACGTATCACGATGAGGATTGGGTGGCGCGGAACTTTCTCTTGTCACTGGGTCGCGCATGATCGGCGCAATGCGGCACACGCGCTTGTAGCTGTTTTGGCGGGCCGCCCGTCTCGTCTGTCGGCCGCTCCCTTCGCTCTGCGAGAGCTTGCGAGAGCGCTGCGAGGGCGCACCCGTACAACGTCAACGTCAGCCAGATCACGGCTGGCGGTGGCGCTCGCGAGCGATCGCCATCACGCAATCTAACAAATCAATGGAGTAACGCCACATGAATACGAACTTCACTGCGTCCCCGTCTGGTTCGAGCAACCGTCCGTTCCGTCGCGGACGGGCTGCGATTGCGACGCTTCTAATCGCCTGCATCGGCATGAACACAGCGTTTGCTACCGGCCTGGCGCAGCGTTCCGCGGCGCAACAGGTCAATACCGCCGTTGAAGTAACGCTGGACGATGTGGCCGTCAGCCAACTGCTCGACCAAAGCATCGACGCGCTCGACGAGGGGCAATTCGCCGAGCTTCAAAACATTTACATCGATGCAAGCGCCACGCATCCTGGGGAAGCCAGTGCGCCGGACCAGCAAAAGAGCTGGAAGACATGGCTAGCAAAAGCGATTCTCAAGTCGTCGGCATTCAAGGCCGCGCTTAAGGCCGCCAGCCAACGCGCCTACCTCTGGTACATGGACCACATCAACGCCGTCGTCGCGGGGATGGACGCGGTGAACTCGTTCTCACAGAACGGCATCACGGTAGCGCTAGTCGCCGCGGGCGTTCCGGAATCTTGGGCGAAAATCATCGCGAAGGTTCTGGCCTTCTTCCTCTAGTCAGCACTGCCGAGCATCGAGGTCGGGCCGCTCTGGCCCCGCCTCGGGGTCGGCGCATCGCCCGTTGCCGCCCACATCGCTACGCATTGAGCGGCGATACGTCGGTGAACTCCAGCGCAAAGCATCGCGCTACTCGAGTGTCCAGCATGGTTACGAGTCATCGGTCACTCAACCACATTTTCCATTCAAATTTCGAGAGCTAATATGAAACACATCATCGTGCGGACCCTGGCTACGAGCGTTAGCCTGATCGTGTCCGCAACTTTCGCCACCGCACAACCGAATTCGTTGGCATCCATGGGCGTTCCAAGCAACGCGCAAATCGCCAACCCGCAAGGCCCGGTCTCAACGGATCCGGGTATGAGTGAGTCGTTCGCCACGCTGTTCGACGCCAACGGCGCATTCGTTGGCTCGATTGCTCCGGACGGCAGCACGTATGACACCCGCGGCAATCTCGTCGCCCGCATCGATGCCGACGGTAACGTGATTGGCGCCGATGGCGTCATGCTTTTCGACGCATCCGGAGTCATGATCGCGATGGCCGGTACGGACGGGACAAAGGCCAGTTTGTTCAACGGCACCAAGCCACAGATCCGGCTCAATCGCGCGGAAACCAAACGAATCGCGGAATGGACTTCGCCGTCTCTGTACGCAGTAGCGTCGACGTGCCGTGCTTGGAGCGATCTTATTAGCAACGATTGGGCGGCACAGAGTTTCTACCGCAACTGCGCCAGCCACAGTCCATGGGAATTTAAGGCCGCAGCTCTAAATGCCGCCTCGCAGAACCGTTGCTTGCAAATTAGCGTTCCGAACGCAGTGCTGACGACCTGGGCCTGCTAAGAAAGTGCTGGACAAGTCCCCGTTCACCGCAGACGGGGCGTCCGACGCAAGCTCAGGGTGAACGAAATACGACTTTTGTTCAGCACTCGCCCGGCCCGATGCGAATACAGGTCCGAGTTCTCTGTGTCGCGGGCACATTGTCATTCCTTGGCGGTAGCTCGCGTCAATACGTCATCGATGCGCACACGGCGTAGGTGCCGTGTGCGTACTTACCACGCAAGTCCTTGCGACACGTTCACGACATTGGCGTTGTTGAATAGCCCGCACGTGCATTCAACAACGCCTCGTGACAAAGTGCAATTGCGCCATCCAGCAGTTGCGCCGGCGACCACCTGACATGGCGGGGTTCCGCCTCCAGCCGAGCCCCCAATGGTCGCGCCCCGGCGATGTTCAGTAGCCTCTCTTCAGCGGGCGTTATAACCAAGCCATCGCGCTCACGCAATCGGTTCGCGGCATTGCGCAACGCCGCTGCCGCCGAAGCGTCCGTCACGGCAAACGTCGACGCAACCGTATCCACCGCAAAGGGCTCCATGTACCGTCGGATTTTCGTCTGCGGCGACGTCAACCGCACCGCGGCCCGATATGCGGCGTCGGGGTTGCCTGCTGCCAAATGAGCGTGGACTAGCCACAGCAGCGTGATGTCGGACTGCTCAAGGTGCGAGCCCGGCGGCATGATCTCCATGCTCAGATTCAACGCCTCGACCGCCGCGTGCGGCTCCTCATTCAATAGGCGGTACACACCCCATTGCTGGTGCAACATGCAGAGAATCATGTTGATGCGATGTGTCGCACACAACCCTTCTACGCGCAGCAGCGACTCCCGTGCACGCGGAAGGTTCAGTGCGAGCAAATCGCACTCCGATTGATCCAGTTTCATCATCACCTTGGCGCGCCAGTCGCGTTGCTCGCGACATCGCGCTGCCGTCGCCTCGTAAAGCGTGGCCGCACCACCGATATCGCCCGCGAAGCGCTTGCTCAGCGCAAGCGTACCGACGAGCCGATGCGGCATCTCGATGCCACGGCGGACGCAAATGTCGCGTGCGCGGGCAGCATGCGTCTGCGCCTCCCCGTAACGCCCGGATCGATGATCCAGCATCGACAACAGAATGCGGGCGTCGAGCTCCCCACGCTCATCGCATATCGCCAGCGCCGAGGTCAGCCCTCGCCGCGCATACATGGCTCCGGCGGGCCATTCGCTTTGCAGCAAGCAGGTGTGGGCCAGCGCCACATGGATCGATACCTCGTCCGCACTCGATGCCGTCACGCGCGCAAGCGCTTGTTCGCCATAACGTTGCGACAGCGGGTAGCGGCCCACCCCGGCGTACAGTACGCAGGCGGCGAGGCGAAGCGCCGTACTTTCCGACGTAATTTCGTCGCTGTCGTCAAGCAAACTACCGTCTTCGATCCATCCGATCGCGTCATACAGATAACCGCGTCGCTGGCAGGCACGGAAGAGGTGAGCAATCAACCCACTGGCGAGCGAGCGGTCAACGCGCGCTGCCAAGCGAATCGCGCCCGCGATGTTTTCGAACTCACGCTCGACTTGGTCGAAATTTTCTCGTTCCGCAGGAGTGTGTCGACTATCGCTAACCCGTCGCGCAAATCGGTACCAGGCATCGACAAAGGCCTTGGTAGTGCGCTGGCGCTCCTCCTCTTCCATCCAGGCCGAGTAGCGCGCGTAAGAACGTATGGTTTCGAACAGCCGGAAGCGTGGCACCGGCTCCGCTTGAAGGTCTGCGCGCTTGGCCATATCGACGCTGACGATGCGCGCCTCGATCAAGCGCGCGAGGATGCGTTCACTTTCGGCCGCGGTAAACAAGCCACTGTCGGCAAGCTGCCTCAGCGTGAAGCCCGCTTCGAAGTGCGCCGCGTAGCCCAGAGCGATCTTGCTGTCGTGGTCGAGAATCGCACAGGTGGATTGCAGCAAGTCCTGCAACGACGTGTGGCGCGGCGCCGCGTCGCGCAACGGATTGTGCAGCGCCACGTGCGTCGTGCGCAACTCGTCGAGCAACGGTCCGACGCCAATCACGGTGGCTCGCGCTGCGGCCAACTCAATGGCCAACGGCAAGCCGTCCAGTCGCCGGCACAACTGTTCGATCAACGGCAGGTCGCGCGCCGCGTCCACCGCTTGCACCCGCAGTGTATGGGCTGCCCGCAAAAACAGAGCCGCCGCATCGCTCGGCTTCGCTTCGTTGCCAGGCTCGGGGGCGACAGTCGCGTGCTGCGTGACCAATGGTTCCACATCGAACACCTGCTCGCCGCGCAACAACAACGGATAGCGCGACGTACAGAGCACGTTCAGCGCCGGCGACTGCTCGAGCAACGAAGCAAGCCAGGGGGCCGCGCGGTGCACGTGCTCGAAGTTGTCGAGCACCAGAAGCAGATCAAGCGGCGCAAGGTGCTGCTGCAACCGCTCCGCCCATGACCTGTTGTCGGTTCGCTTGATGCCGAGCGCAATCGCCACCGTGCGCGCCACCTCGCCCGCGTCCGAAGCGTGCGTGAGATCCACTACTGCGGTGCCATGCTTGCGCGCTTTCGCCAGCCGACGCGCAACCTCCAGAGCCAACTGCGTCTTGCCGACGCCACCGATACCGCAGAGTGTCAGCAGGGCCGGCGCTTGCGCCGAACCCAGTTGGTTCACGAGATGCTCGACGTCAGCGGCGCGGCCGATAAGCTGTACCAGCGATCTGGGCGGCGTGTAGCTCTGCCGCGGCTCGGGTGCCGCACCGACCGCAATGTCCGGTCGCGCTACGGCTTGCTGTCCCGCCAGGCGGCGCTCCCGGGCGACGCGGATCGACTCGATCGTCGCCGCTGAGGGTTTCAGGCCAAGCTCGCGCGCGAGTACCGCGCGGCAGAGTTGCAACTGTTGTTCGGCTTCGTGATAACGGCCCAGCGTTGCGTATAGCTCGATCAGTTGGCGGTGACTCTCCTCGTCGCTGGGCACGATCCGCAACACGTTTTGCAGCGCAACGATAACGCGCTCACCCTGCCCGAGCTGCATGTACTCGCCGACCAGCGCACGTGCGCAACCGAGGTAAAGCTGCTCCACGTGCATGCGCATGGGGGCCACGGCCGATTCGAGAGCAGGCAGCACGCCACTTAACAGCGGGCCACCAAACTGCGCTGTCGCTGCTTCGAGCAACGGTAAACGCGATCGTGCGTCGGCAGCAAGCGCCTCGTTCGCGGCTTGTTCGAACCTGACCAGATCGATCTCGATCGGGCGACCAGTTGTGTCGAGCCATATGGCATCGGAGGATGCGCCAACATAGTCGCCCAGCTTGGCGGCCTCCGGGCCAGTCGCGGTCCGCGAGCGCAACGCGTAGAGCGCATCGCTCACCTGGCGCAACTGCTCATCGTCGGTATCGTGTGCCAGCGCCTGCGCTGCCTCGTTACGAGTAATTCGATGTTCCGGCGCAATGGCCAGCAACTGCAGCAACAGCAGCGCGCTCTTGCGCGGCCAATGCGTGATGGCATGGCCGTCGATTGCGGCCGCGAATTGTCCGAGCAGGGTCAGATGCAGCATGATGGATCGGCGTGAATTTCCGGATCATCGCGTCGTCGACTGCGCGTGTCGGCAGCGCGACGCCGCGGCTGAGTTGCGACGCGAGTCATGCTAGTGGCATCGTAGATGGGTGCGATTCGGAAACGGCATGAGTTCATGTTTCCGGTTTGCGCGTTCGGCGATTAACGGACCGCACTGACGTACTCCCGCAAATGGGGCCCGTAGCGCAACTCCCGGCGAGCGTCAGCTGCACATGGATGCTTGCGGTTTGCCGCCATTTATCCAAGCGTCAACGCGGCCGCGTTGCGTGACACGCCGGCACGATTGATATCCGCGGGAGGACAACGTGCTACGTCGCTGCCCGGCAACGTTGCAGGGCAAAATCGGGGCCGGGATCGTCGCCACGGTCCCGCCCGCTCAGGCGCCCAGTCGCGCCTGAATCTTCGCTTTGGTGGCCGGCAGTTCAGGCGGCAGGTTGTGGGCGAGCTGCTCGAACAGGTCTTCGTGCAGCTTCATTTCTTCGGCCCACGCGCTGTGGTCGATGCTGGTGACGCTCTGGTATTGCGCTTCGCTGAAATCGAGGCCGTGCCAGTGGATGTCGCTGTAGCGCGGGGTGATGCCGAACACGTGCTCCTCGCCCTGCCCTTTGCCTTCGACGCGCTCCAGCATCCAGGCCATCACGCGCATGTTGTCGCCGAAGCCCGGCCAGACGAATTTGCCGTCGGCGTCCTTGCGGAACCAGTTGACGGTGAAGATCTTCGGCAGCTTGGCGCCGGAAGCAGCAAGGCGCTCGCCGAGCTTCAACCAGTGGCCGAAGTATTCCGCCATGTTGTAGCCGGCAAACGGCAGCATCGCGAACGGATCGCGGCGCACCACGCCCTGCTGGCCGGCGGCGGCGGCGGTCGTCTCCGAGCCCATGGTCGCGGCCATGTAGACGCCTTCCACCCAGTCGCGCGCCTCGGTGACCAGCGGCACCGTGGTGCTGCGGCGGCCGCCGAAGATGAAGGCGTCGATCGCCACGCCGGCCGGGTTGTCCCATTCGCTGTCGAGCGCCGGGTTATTGGTGGCAGCGACGGTGAAACGCGAATTGGGATGGGCGGCCTTGGCGCCGGTTTGTTTGGCAATCTCCGGCGTCCAGTCCTTGCCCTGCCAGTCGATCAGATGCGCCGGGGCCTCCTTGGTCATGCCCTCCCACCATACGTCGCCGTCGTCGGTCAGCGCGACGTTGGTGAAGATGGTGTTGCCCTGCACCGAGGCCATGCAGTTGGCGTTGGACGATTTGTTGGTGCCCGGCGCCACGCCGAAGTAGCCGGCCTCGGGGTTGATGGCGTACAGACGGCCATCCTTGCCGGGCTTGATCCAGGCGATGTCGTCGCCGATGGTGGTGACTTTCCAGCCCTCGAAACCTTTCGGCGGGATCAGCATCGCGAAGTTGGTCTTGCCGCAGGCCGACGGGAAGGCGGCGGCGACGTGGTACTTCTTGCCTTGCGGGTTGGTGACACCCAGGATCAGCATGTGTTCGGCCAGCCAGCCGTCGCGCAGGCCCATGTTCGACGCGATGCGCAGCGCGAAACACTTCTTGCCGAGCAGCGCGTTGCCGCCGTAGCCGGAGCCGTAGCTCCAGATTTCGCGCGTTTCCGGGAAGTGCACGATGTACTTCGTCTTGTTGCACGGCCAGGCGACATCCTTCTGGCCGGCAGCCAGCGGCGCGCCGACGGTGTGCACGCAGGGCACGAATTCACCGCTTTCGCCGAGCACTTCGATCGCGCCGCGGCCCATGCGGGTCATGATCTTCATGTTCACCGCGACGTAGGCCGAATCGGACAGCTCGACGCCGATGTGCGCGATCGGCGAGCCGAGCGGCCCCATCGAGAACGGCACCACGTACATGGTGCGGCCGGCCATCGCGCCCTTGAACAGCGGATTCAACGTCGCGCGCATTTCGGCCGGCGCCATCCAGTTGTTGGTGGGGCCGGCGTTTTCCTTCTTCTCGCAGCAGATGAAGGTGCGGTCCTCGACGCGGGCGACGTCGGACGGGTCGCTGCAGGCGAGGAAGGAATTCGGGCGCTTCGCTTCGTTCAGTTTTTTGAAGGTGCCGGCCTTGACCAGCCCGGCGCACAGCCGGTCGTACTCGTCGGCGCTGCCGTCGCACCAGTGGATGTCGGCCGGCTGCGTGAGGGCGGCCATTTCGCGCACCCAGGCGAGCAGGCGGATGTTCTTGACGTAGGCAGGGGCCTGCACGGAGGCTTGCAAAGTGGCGAGCGTTTCGGGCTGATTCATGAAGAAAAGAAGCGAAAGACTGGGTTGCGACGGAAAAGAAAACGGGTCGCCGCAAACAGGAGGTCGGTTGGGCCTTGCGCGGGCTGCCGGCACGCTGGCGGGTGGCTGCGCGACGGGGATTACGATTTTAGCCGGCGGCTACGGCGGGCTACATGGCGGCTTCATGCGTCATCGGCATGAGCGGATGCCGATGCCAAATGCTTCGCGGCAACGCAGCATTTTCATCAACGGCTTTTTGCTTTGATGCCCATTGCAACTGGGCGTAGCGCCAATTTTTGCCAATAGTCGACATTGACGATTTATGCCTTGTCGCCCCCATGCAGTGGTCATTGCAGCGAAAAGATGTTGCGTTTCGCACGGTCTGACAGTCAGCAACGAGCGCGATCGGTAGTTTTTTGTAGTTTGGGCACGGCGCGCAAAAAAGCCCGCCTCACGTTGCCGCGAGGCGGGTATCGTCGGGGCGCCGGGTCGCCGTAGCGAAACTACGTTAACGGCGCGGCAGATCGAAGCGGTCGAGCATCGTCACCTTGGTCCAGGCGGCCACGAAGTCGCGCACGAACTTGGCGCCGCCATCGTTCTGCGCATACACCTCGGCGATGGCGCGCAGTTGCGAGTTGGAGCCGAACACCAGATCGACGCGGGTGGCCGTCCACTTCACGGCGCCGGTCTTGCGGTCGCGGCCCTCGTAGGCGTTGTCGCCGGTCGGCTGCCACTGCGTCGACATGTCGACCAGATTGACGAAGAAGTCGTTGCTCAGTTGGCCCGGACGCGTGGTGAACACGCCCGCCTTGCTGCCGCCGTAATTGGCGCCGAGCACGCGCAGACCGCCGACCAGCACCGTCATCTCCGGCGCCGACAGCGTGAGCAGTTGCGCGCGGTCGACCAGCATCGCTTCCGGCGAGACGCTGTATGCGGCCTTCCGGTAGTTGCGGAAGCCATCGGCCTGCGGTTCCAGCGCGGCGAACGATTCGGCGTCGGTCTGCTCCGCCGTGGCGTCGCTGCGGCCCGGCGTGAACGGCACGGTGACGGTGTGGCCGGCCGCCTTCGCCGCCGCTTCGACGGCGGCGTTACCCGCCAGCACGATCAGGTCGGCCAGCGACAGCTGCTTGCCGCCGGTGGCTTTGGCGTTGAACTCGCGCTGGATGCCTTCCAGCGCGGCCAGCACTTTGGCAAGCTGCGCCGGCTGATTGACTTCCCAATCCTTCTGCGGCGCCAGACGGATGCGGGCGCCGTTGGCACCGCCGCGCAGATCGCTGCCGCGGAAGGTCGAGGCCGAGGCCCAGGCGGTGGCCACCAGTTCGGCCACGGTCAGGCCGCTGGCCAGCACTTTCGCCTTCAGCGCGGTGGCGTCGTTGCCGTCGATCAACGCATGCGTGACGGCCGGCAGCGGGTCTTGCCAGATCAGGTTTTCGGCCGGCACTTCCGGGCCGAGGTAGCGCACCTTCGGCCCCATGTCGCGGTGGGTCAGTTTGAACCAGGCGCGGGCGTAGGCATCGGCGAATTCGGCCGGATTGGCGAGGAAGTGCCGCGAAATCTTTTCGTAGGCCGGATCGAACTTGAGCGACAGATCGGCGGTGGTCATCATCGGCGCGTGCTTCTTCGACGGGTCGTGCGCATCCGGGATCATGTCCTCGGGCGCCACGTTCATCGCCCGCCACTGCTTGGCGCCGGCCGGGCTCTTGACCAGCTCCCAGTCGTACTTGAACAGCGTGGTGAAGTAGCCCATGTCCCAGGTCGTCGGGTTGGGCTTCCAGGCGCCTTCGATGCCGCTGGTGGTGGTGTCGTCGCCCTTGCCGGTGCCGAGTTTGTTGATCCAGCCGAGGCCCATCTCCTGCAGCGGCGCGGCTTCCGGCTCCGGGCCGACCAGCGCCGGATCGCCGGCGCCGTGCGCCTTACCGAAGGTATGGCCGCCGGCGACCAGCGCCACGGTCTCGTAGTCGTTCATCGCCATGCGGCCGAAGGTCTCGCGCACGTCGCGACCGGACGCGATCGGGTCGGGGTTGCCGTCCGGGCCTTCCGGGTTCACGTAGATCAGGCCCATCTGCACGGCGGCGAGCGGATTTTCCAGCGTGCGCGCAGTGCGGTCCGCGCTATAGCGGCTGTCCGGCGTGTCGCTGGTGGCGAGCCATTGCTTCTCGGCGCCCCAGTAGACGTCTTCTTCCGGCGCCCAGATGTCGGCGCGACCGCCGCCAAAGCCGAAGGTCTTGAAGCCCATCGTCTCCATCGCGACGTTGCCGGCGAGGATGAACAGATCGGCCCAGGAGATGGCGTTGCCGTACTTCTGCTTGACCGGCCACAGCAGACGCCGCGCCTTGTCGAGGTTGCCGTTGTCCGGCCAGCTATTGACCGGCGCGAAGCGCTGGTTGCCAGTGTTGGCGCCGCCGCGGCCGTCCGCCGTGCGGTAGGTGCCGGCGCTGTGCCAGGACATGCGGACGAACAGGCCGCCGTAGTGACCGTAGTCGGCCGGCCACCAGTCCTGCGAATCGGTCATCAGCGCAGCGAGGTCTTTCTTCAGCGCGGCGAAATCGAGCTTTTTGAACGCTTCGGCGTAGTCGAAACCGGCATCCATCGGATTGGACACCGGCTGATGCTGGTGCAGGATGGCGAGGTTGAGCTGGTTGGGCCACCAGTCGGCGTTGGACTGCACGCCATGCGTGGCACGGGCGCCGCCGGCGTGGAAGGGGCATTTGCTTTCGGTCGTCATGGCACTCTCCTGTACATGTGTTCGATAAGACAGGATGAACGATAGGACGATCCTTTGATCGAGTCCAACGATTAAAAATATATTCTGTAATCGTTAAATACGATATTGATGCCACGAGGCAGCAACGCAGCAGGCAACAAAAAACCCGCTGTCGTTGCCGATCAGCGGGTTGGCGGGTCAGAGCCGCGAGAAGGGATTAGCCCTTCTTGAACTCTTTCGGGCAGTCACCCGGCTTTTGGCTCATCACCCAGTCGACGATCTTGGCGATGTCGGCATCGGCGACTTGCGGATGCGCCGGCATCGGCACCGGGCCCCAGGTGCCGGCGCCGCCTGCCTTGACGTGCTTGACCAGCTTTTCCTTGGTCGCCGCCAGCTTCTTGGCATCCTTTTCGGCGTAGCACGCGGCAACCGCGTTGTACGCCGGGCCGACGACCTTCTTGTCGACCTGGTGGCAGGCGGTGCAGCCTTTGGCTTGCGCCAGCGCCGCATCGGCGTGGGCAACGTTGACGAACGCCACCGGCGACAGCGCGGCGGCAACAAACAGGGCAAATTTCTTCATGACGAATCCTTGATGACAAACGGGCGCGAGTTTAACCGAAGCTGCGCACGGGAATGATGCATGGCTATCAACGCGACGATACGGCCCTTTGTTGACACCCGACTGACGGCCCTGTCGCAGCCGCTGCCAGCGTTCCGTCTTCTTCCTTGCCCGGCAATGCGCTCCGGCAGCCGGTTTCGATTCATCCAGCGGGGTAGGTTATGGATTCGTTCGCGTTTTGCGGGTTGGCCGGCTGCAAACCGGTCGCGCTGTCCGGTGGCGGCAGCGGCAAAGGTCTCGGGCTGAAGGCGGCGGTCGGATCGGCGTCGCGCTGCCGCAACTTCCCCGACGACGTGAAGAAGGTGCAGGAAGCGTTGAACCGCTTTCCGCCGATCGAAGGCGGCCCCAGCCCGAAGCTGGTGGTCGACGGCATCGTCGGACCCAAGACCGCCGGCGCCATCTCGGCCTTTCAGCGCAAGCAGTTCGGCATCGGCAAGGCGGACGGCGTGGTCGACGTCGGCCTGCGCACCGACGAGCGGCTCGCCGGCGTGACCAGCACCTACGGCAGCCTGCCGGCCGAGATGATGCAGCACATCCCGCGCACGCTCTCCATCATCAACATCTCGCGCTCGACGATCAGCGCGGCGCGCACCTTCAAGCTCAACGGCGGCGGCGGTTTCGTCGGCTTCGGCGAGGCGAGCTGGAACAAGGTGGTGAAGCACTTCCAGGTCGACCGCTTCCCCGACTGGAGCGCGCAGCTCGACTGGTTGAACCGCATCTACGTCGGCATGGAAACGGCGATCGGGCACATTCCGATGGGCATGATCCTGCTCGCAGACGAGCCGGTCGGCAGCAACGAGGGCGCCTTCGCCTTCACCTTCGCCGGCGGCTACGAGCTCGGCGAGCGCAACAAGACCTATCAGGGCATACCGCGCGGTTCGGTCTATCTGTGTCCGAAGATGCAGACGATGAAGCAGGATGCCTTCGCCTATGTGCTGATTCACGAGCTGGCGCACTTCGTCGGCCCCACCGGACAGACCGGCGTGCAGGTCGACGACTACGGCTATCGCCACAAGCCCGGCTACGACGCGCTGGTGCCCTGGCAGCGCGTGCACAACGCCGACAACTTCGCGCAGTTCTCGTTCGACGCCGTCGGCAAACCGTTCAATCTGAAGGAACACCTGCTCAGTTGAGCCGGCGCGAGCGTGGCGCAACGGGGCGTCGCGCGGCCCGTGCCGCGTTACATCTTTTCTTGATACGCGCATCTTCGCGACTCCCTCCCCGCTCGCCGGGGAGGGTTGGGGTGGGGTATGAAGGCGGC
>JAPUER010000054.1:45344-53081 GCA_027492485.1 Betaproteobacteria bacterium | reverse complement strand
GGAAGCAGAAATGGAAACGCCCAACCGAGAAGGGTTGGGCGTTAAATTTTGGTGGAGAGGAGGAGGATCGAACTCCCGACCTCCGCATTGCGAACGCGGCGCTCTCCCAGCTGAGCTACCCCCCCAACGCGTTCCGATTATAGCGAGGCGGGTGCCGTCTTGCTGGCCGGCCAGGGGTGAACGGCGAAGTGGTCGGCCTCCCAGGCCAGATAGCCGTAGTCCTGCTGCCAATCGGAAAGCACCCAGCGTTGGCGGCCGTCCGGCAGGGTGTGATGCGCGGGGCGATGCGTGTGTCCGTGAATCAGGCAGTCGACGCCGTGCCGTCGCATGGCGTCCTCGATGGTGTGGATGTTGGCGTCCATGATGCTCATGGCGGTCATTGCCTTGTGCGCGTCGCTTGCGCGCCGCAGACGGCGCGCGATCGCTTCGCGCACCAAGCGCGGCAGGCAGTTGCCGAACGCGCGAAATGCCGACGAACGCAGCACGCGCCGGGCGCGCTGGTACGACACATCGTCGCTGCACAGCTCGTCACCGTGCATCAGCAGCACGCGATGCCGTCCCAGCGTGATGACGGTTTCCGGCGCCAGCAACTCGGCGCTGCAAGCGCGGGCGAAGGTTTCTCCGATCATGAAGTCGCGATTGCCGCGGGCAATGAATACCCGAGTGCCGCCCGCAGCCAATTGGCGGAAGCGGGCGCAGACGTCGCTTGCGTAGGCATCGCGCGCAAGCAGCGCGTCGCCGAGCCAGACGTGAAGCAGATCGCCAAGGACGTACAGACGCGCCGCGCCCGGAGCGTCGTCGCGCATGAAGGCCTCGAAGCGCGCCTGCGTGGCGGCGTCGCGTTCGTCGAGATGCAGGTCGGAAATGAAGAACGCGCGCATGAGTCGCGGTACTCAGCCGATCGCGCGGACGCGGCGATCGGCTTTGGGCGACTCAGCGCGCGCGCGATGCACTGGCAGCGCCAGCGTGGTCAGACGATCGTGGCCTTGCTGACGACCACGTCATCCACCGGGACGTTCTGATGGAAGCCGGCATTGCCGGTACGCACGTCCTTGATTTTGTCGACGACGTCGCTACCCGAAGCCACCTTGCCGAACACCGTGTAGCCCCATGAATTGCCGGATGGCGCCTTGAAGTCAAGGAAGGCGTTGTCGGCGACGTTGATGAAGAACTGCGACGAGCCGGAATGCGGATCGTTGGTGCGCGCCATCGCCACCGTGTACTTGGCGTTCTTCAGGCCGGCCTTGCTGGTGGTTTCGCCTTCGTGCTCGATCGGGGCGCGGCCGGCCTTCTGCTTCATGCCAGGCTCGAAGCCGCCACCCTGGATCATGAAGCCGCCAATGACGCGATGGAAGATCGTGTTGTCGTAGTGGCCGTCGCGCACGTATTGCAGGAAGTTTGCTGCCGTGTTGGGCGCATTGGCCTCGTCGATATCGAGGGTGAATTCGCCGTGATTGGTGCTGAATTTGACGTGTGCCATGGGCGTTATTTCTTTCCGAGCAGGGTGACTTTGTCGATGGTGACCGTCGTTTGCGGCACGTTCTGGTGCATGCCCTTGGGTGCGGTGGGCAATTCGGCAATCTTGTCGAGCACGTCGAGTCCGCTGACGACCCGACCGAAGGCGACGTAGCCCCAGCCGTCACGGCTCGGGAAGTTGAGCATTTCATTGTTGCCGTGATTGATGAAGAACTGCGCCGTGGCGGAATGCGGGTCGCCCTTGCGCGCCATGGCGATGGTGCCACGGTCGTTCTTGAGGCCGGCCTTGAGTGCCATTTCAGCCTCGTTCTGGATCGGGGCGCGCGTTGCTTTCTCGCTCAGATCGGCGGCGTGGCCACCGCCCTGAATCATGAAGCCCTTGATGACGCGGTGAAAGATCAGGCCGTCGTACTGGCCGGACTTCACGTACTCAAGGAAGTTGGCGACCGTTTTCGGCGCCGCGGCGGGATCGAGCTCGATCACCATCGTGCCCTGGCTGGTTTTCATTTCGACACGCGGTTTGTCCTGGGCGTGCGCGCTGGTGCCGAGCAGCGTGAGCGCGGCGAAACCGGCCACTGCGAGTTGGAGCAGTTTTTTCATGACTGTATTGCTTTGACGTGGGGTTGAAGACGCGAAGGCGGCTTAGGCCGAGCCTTCGTAGATGATTTGCCAGCGGCCATCGATGCGTTGCCAGAGCTGGCGTTTGCGGGTCTGACCGCTCAGATTGCTGCTCTGGTAGTTCTGGTCGAAGGTGACAATGGCAAGGTCTTTCTCGCCGGGATATTGCACCGCCGAGAGATTGCCAAGCTCGATCTTCGCCCAGGTTTTGGCCGCATTGACAGCGGTTTTCTGCTCGCGCCACTCGGCCAATCGCTGCGTGTCGCTGGTGAAATTGGCGGCATAGTGCTGCAGGTAGCGCGGCGTGTCGAGCGCCTGCCAGTCGCTACGCCAGCGTTCGACGGCGGTGAGCAGACCCTGCGCGCTCTTGCCGGCCGTGTCGGCGTCGACCCAGTCGATCGACGTCGCGATCATGAAAGAGGTACGACCGGGCGCGACGAACTTCTCGATGAGCTTGAGATCGGGATTGGAGACGACCACGCAACCGTCGCTAGCCCGCGGCGCGCGGGAATAGGTGTCGGCCGGTACACCGTGCAGCCAGATGCCATAGCCGTTGCGTCCCTGCCGTTTGTCCCAGACGTTCGGGTAGTCGAGCGGAAAGGCGCCCGCACCGTAAAAGTCGGTGAGCTTGTCGCGGGCGATGGCGCCCTGCAGCACGTAGGCGCCGAGCGGCGTGCGCTGGTCGCCTTCGCGCGCCTTGCCGCCGCCGGCCTTGCCGACCGTGGCGTAAAAGTCGGCCACCCGGACCAAGCGTCCACCCTGATTTTCCAGCACATACAGGCGCGACTTTTCGACGTCGACTGCCAGCGCGAACTGTTGCGTTGGCGGCAGGCGCCAGAAATTGGTCGGCACCTGATCGGCGCGAACCGCATCGGCCTCGCGACGAACGCGGGCTGCTGCTTCCGCGCGCAGGCCCTGCAACTGGTCGATCGGCTGCGGCGCGTTGCCGACGCTTTGCAGCGGCCGCGCCTTGGCGAGCCAGAGGTCGCCTTGCACCAGATGGGCAAGACGGAAGTTGGGGTAACGATCCAGCAATTGCGCAATGGTCTGCCGCGCGAGATCAAGCTGGGCGAAGCGGATTTCGCGTAGTGCTTTGAGCAGCAGCGTTTCCGCGTCGCTATAGCCGAACCCGGCGCCGCCCATGACGCCGGGTGGCACCAGCAGCAGCGCGCCGACCAGCGTAGCCTTGACGCTGGTGCGCACCACGGCTCGCCAACGACCAGTGACGGCATGTCGACCGCGAGCCAACGACAGCGCACTGCCGTCGCAGGACGATCGGGAAGAAAACAGGGAACCCATTGCCACCCGAATCTAGCCCACGCGCTCGCGCGTGATGAGCCAGCGCGAACCTTCCCTGGCCAGCGTCAGCGTCTTGCGCGACCGGGTTTGCAGGGTATCGGACGAGTAAGCCTGCCGGAACGTCACCCGCGCCTCGGTGGCTGACACCATCTGCACGCTGGTGCCAAGCAGTTCGACCTTGATCTTGCGCGGTGTGGTGATGCGCTCGCGGCGGGCGGCGCTCCACGTGGCGCGCGACACGCCGTCTTCGGGTTTGAAATTGGGCGAATAGGCCGCGAGATAGCCATCGGGATTGCGCGACGCCCAGTCTTTCGCCCACTTGTTGACGACGGCGAGCACCTCGGCGTTGTTGTCGGCGGCGACCGGCGCCGGTGCTGGTGTCGCGGGCGCCGGTGCCGCTGGTGCCTTGGTGGCGGCGGGCGCGGCAGCGACGGCAGGCGGCACCGTTGCCGCAGCGACGGCGGGCGGCGGCGACTTGGCTGTCGCTGCGACGCCGTTGGCGATCACCGGCGGCGGAGGCGTTGCGGCCGGCAGCGATGCGGCGCTGGCCATTGCGCGTGGCGCGGTGTTTGCCTTCGGATTGGTCGAGAACAGGTCGCGCACCAGATTCAGCTTGGTCGCGACGGTACCGTTGCCCTTGTCCAACTGCAACGCACGGTCATAGGCCTGGCTGGCGAGTTTGGCGTAGATGTCGCCCAGGTTTTCGTGCGCAGTCGAATAGCTGGGGTGCGTCTGGATCGCCAATTCCAGCGCCACACGCGCTTTCTCGAATTGTCCCTTGGAACTGTAGAGCACGGCGAGATTGTTGTATGGCTCCGGCAGTTCCGGATAGTCCTCGGTCAGCGACTGGAAGGTCATGATCGCGTCGTTGGTCTTGCCCAGTTCCGCTTGCGCCAAGCCACGCATGAAGCGACCTACGGCGTCCTTGGGCTTGGTAGAGAGGTAGGTATTAACGCGGTCGAGCGCCTGCTGGGTTTGCCCGGCTTTCAGCAGGCGGTTGATGTCCTGCAGTTCGGCGTTTTGACCAAACGCGGCGCCGACACCGATTGCCGCAGCGACGACCGCTGCAAGCAGGGGGCGAGACAAAGAAGTGCGGCGAAGTAGTGTCGACATGGCAAATCCCTAAATAGCCCTGAAATTTTAGACGGGAAATGGTTTGTGGACGTTATGGTGCCTTGGCGTGCGGTCTGGAGACCGCCGCCGGTCACGCCACTTTGTTGCGAATCTGCCGTACTGTGTCGTCGATCAGTGCCCGCGCAATTGAGACGCGCGGCGGCAATTGCGGCAACGACTCATGATCAAACCAATCGGCTTCCGCGATTTCAGTGCCGTTGGGTCGCAACTCGCCGCTCGCGTACTCGGCGGTAAACGCAATCATGAGCGAATTCGGGAATGGCCACGATTGCGATGCGAAATATTGCGGGTTGCGAACTTCGACGCCGACCTCCTCGCGTACCTCACGGGCGATGGCGTCTTCAATGCTTTCGCCGACTTCGAGAAATCCGGCCAGCGCGCTGAATCGGCCAGGCGGGAATGCCACATTGCGCGCCAGCAGCACATGTTCTCCCCGCGTGACCAGACACATCATCGCGGGAGAGATGCGCGGATACGCAGTGAATCCGCATGCCGGGCAACGGCACGCGCGGCCACCGTCGGCGCGCAGCGTGGGGGTCGCGCAGGCACCGCAGTAGCGATGGGTTCGATCCCATTCCAGCATCTGCATGGCTCGGCCCGCGATCGCAATCCACTCGGTAGGCATGGACGCAAACAATGCGCGCAGGCCCGAAAATCTGTGCTCCGTTGACGCACTCCGCGAAGGGATGATGGTGCAGGCGTACACCGCACGATGTCGCCAGATGCCGATCAGAAGCTCCCGCTGGACGACGGGGTGATGCGGGGTCGCTGGCAGGGCTCCCGCGTCGTCGACACAGAGCTCGCTGCCACGAAAGTACAGCCGCACTGCGTCGCGTGGCGCCTCAGCGGCACGCTGCTCGACGGTCGGCAGAAAATCATCGGGGGTCGCAAGCATCGTGTCAATGCTACGCGTCGCGTCCGATACGGTTGCGCAAAAGAGCACAGCGATCGCCGCTCGTCGCATGGCGCCCGGACGAAGAATTGCGGGTGCGTGTTTCAGGTCGCCACCAGGTCAGCGCCAGTGCGAACCGGAATTCACCATTGCAGGCTACTGCCCAACAACCTGAATGGTGTTTGCAAGCAGCCCCGGTGCGCCGTGCACTGCTTCCATCCGGTATCCCCGGTTCGGTATGCCATTTGAGTTCAACGCTTCGTTGTCGGAGCAATTCAACGGCGACACGAGGTGGTTTCTATGCGAATGTCATAAGTCCTTGTAATTAAAGGAAAAATCGCCATTTGCACGGCGTAAAAAGTGTGCATAATGCGACTCAGTGTGATCGCCGTTGCGGCCATCACGTTCTGCGTTTGGAAGTTAGGTTGACGGAGCGTCATTCGGCGATGTCAATCGACTTCAGGGGAATTGCAAGCATGACATCGAATTCGATCAGTAGTTCCGCAGTTACCGTGGCGCAGGCGCTGCGGACGCGGCTGAGCGGCGCACAACGTTGGGCAACCCGCATGCGGCGAGCCGCAACGCTGGCCGGCGCCGCATCAATGCTCGCTGTCTTTGCGCAATCAGCCCATGCGCAGCAGGCGGACCTGCAGATTGTCAAGACACTGACGCCAACGCAGTACACCGTCGGCGTGGCGACGAACGTCACTTACACGGTGACGGTGACCAACAATTCGGTTACCGGTCAATTTGTCGACAAAGCGCCCGTCGTCGATATTGCTCCGCCGGGGGTGACGTTTAATTCATGGTCCTGCGCCATCACGGCGGCGGGCACGGGTGCCACAGGAACCAATAACTGCTGGATTGGCGCAACGGCCGGTGCCCCCTTGAGTGGCTCTGGCAGCATTCAGCCGTTAACTGCCGGCTCCTTGCCCCCATTCCCGGCAACGGTTTATGGTTCCGCCGCATTGCCGATCACGCCGAATTCGTCAACCGGTGTTGCGGTTTCGCTGAAGCCGGGCGCCACGGCAACGTTCACGATCAACGCGACGATCGCGGCAAACGCCTACGATCTGAACCCCATTTCGGTGAATGGCGTTGCGGACGGCTGGATTACCAATCAAGGTTATGAATCGCTGCCGGCCGGTTACGCGCAGGAATCGAACAATGCGCAGGACGTGGTGCTGGCGTTCGCTTTCCCGAGTTTCATCGCGGACATTGGCACGACCAAGGCAATCAATATTGCCAATTACACGCCGGGCACGGCGACCGCCGTGGTCTACACGGTAACCGTGACCAATTACGGACCATCACCTGTTTTCAATGCGCCGTTTGCGGATACGGCACCGGCGAACGTCACCTTTCAGGGGTGGTCCTGCGCCATCACCAATGCAGGTAGCGGCGCCGGCACCAATGCCTGTGGTTCGGCGTCCGGAAGCGGGAGCCCCATCAGCACGACGGTAAGTCTGAAGAATGGCGCGGTTGCCACCTATACGATCAACGCGACGATCGGCGCAGGGGCGACCGGCGCGGTCTGTAATAGTGCAACCGCAACCCTTCCGCCAGGTGTATCGCAGACTGGCAATAATCAACCCGACACGTCAACGGCGTGTGTGAACCCGGCGCAAGTACCGGTGACTATCAACAAGACGGTCACCGGCGCACCTGCGAACGGGGCGCCAGGAACGTACAGCTTCAGGATTTCCTGCTCCACGCCGACGGCTACGTACAACGGAGCGATCACCCTTGCGGTGCCCGCGACGACGGGTTCGACGACGATCAACGTGCCGGCAGGGTCAACCAATTGCGCCGTGACGGAGCAGTCGGTTCCTGGGGCGCCAAGCGGCTACAGTTGGGTCAACCCACCCACAATCGGCACGTTGCCGCTCACGCTAACGGCCGGCAGTACGCCAAGCGTTGCGGTTGGAAACCGGCTGGCGACCAATCCAGGCACGGTGACGGTGACCAAGGCGGTGACGGGTGGGCCTGGCGGAGTGCCGGCAGGCGACTATGGTTTGAGCATCAGCTGTGCCTCGGGCAACCCGGCGACAACGACGGCGACGTTGGCAGTATCGACCGCTGGTGTGCAGACAGGGGGCAGCTTCACGGGAATACCGACGCCAAACAGTTGCGTGGTTACGGAGACGAGTCGACCGACGGCGCCGACGGGTTACAGCTGGACGAACGCGCTGCCGCAGACAGCGACACCGAATCCGGCGGCGCTCACCGCGGGCGGTACGGTGGCGACGACGGTGACCAACACGCTGGCGACCAATCCAGGCACGGTGACGGTGACCAAGGCGGTGACGGGTGGGCCT
>JAPUER010000054.1:44676-45244 GCA_027492485.1 Betaproteobacteria bacterium | reverse complement strand
GGCGGCGCTCACCGCGGGCGGTACGGTGGCGACGACGGTGACCAACACGCTGGCGGCTAATCCACCGGTCATCACGGTGGCGAAGACGTTCACCAGTGCGGTGGGAGCGAACCCATCGGTGTACCAGATCACGGTGAGCAACAGTGGCGGCGCGGGCAGCTACACGCTGACGGACACGCCGCTGCTGGGCAGCGGGATCACCACGGGGACGGTCACGTGTGCGAACACGACGGCCCCGGCGGCCGGCGGCACGCCGAACTGCACGGGAGCGGCGCCGTACACGTTGGCGGCGGCGGGCACCGCCATAGCCGGGGGTGCGAGCCACACCTACACGGTGACGGTACCGTACACGGTGACCAACGCGGCGACGCAGACGGCGGGCAGCGCGCTGTGTCCGGCGAGCGCGACGACGACGAGCGTGGGTGGCTTGAACAACGCCACGACGGTGACGCCGAATAGCGGCATCGCGAGCACGGTGAACGTCTGTCGAAACGTGACGCCGAACACACCGAACATCACGGTGGCGAAGACGTTCACCAGTGCGGTGGGAGCGAACCCATCGGTGTAC
>JAPUER010000054.1:0-44576 GCA_027492485.1 Betaproteobacteria bacterium | reverse complement strand
GTGCGAGCCACACCTACACGGTGACGGTACCGTACACGGTGACCAACGCGGCGACCGGGACGGTGGGTTCAGCGCTCTGCCCGAGCACCAACCCAACGACCAACCCGGGCGGTCTTAACAACGCGACAACGGTTGTTCCGAATAGCGGTGCGACCAGTTCAGCCAATGCCTGTCGCAATGCCCCTGGAAATCTGGTGCACAGCAAGGCGCTGGTTGGCGGCCCGACCGCAACGGCGACGGCGAATCGTTACACGCAGGCCTATGTCCTGACCGTTACCAACACGGGAGGCACCACCATGAGCTACGCGTTGACCGATACGCCGCTCTTCGGGACGGGGGCCACCATCGTTGGTGCGTCGTGCACCGCGTCCGGCACAGGGGCAGCAGCATGCGGTGCATCGGTTACCGGCACCGGTCCGTGGACCGTCGCTAGTGCCGGCACCACCATTGACGCGGGCGGGGCGCAAACTTACACGCTGACCGTGACATTCGACATCAACCCCGCGACGGTTACTGCGGATAGCAGCGATTGCTCGCTGACGACGGGTAGCACGACCAACAGCGGGTTGCTTAACCGCGGCACGCTGACGCCGACGGGGCTCAGCGGTGTTGATCGGGATGTCTGCACGCCGTTGCCGCCAGTGATTGTGCATACCAAGTCGGTCGCCTCCGGCCCGACGGCGGTGGCGGGCACGCCGAACCGCTACACGGTGAGCTACACGTTGACGGTCACCAACAACGGTGGCACCGCCGGCAACTATCAGTTGCTCGATACGCCACTGTTCGGCGCCGGCACGACGGTGGTAGGTGCCAGCTGTACGCCGACCGGTGCCGGCGCGGCCAGCTGTGCCGGGGTGACGGGTGTCCCGGCGCCGGCCTGGACGGTTGCGGCGACGGGCACGTCGATCGCCACGGGCGGAACCCACACCTATGCCATCACGGTCACCTTCGACGTGGCGCCGGGTACGGTCACGGTGGACGGCAGCGACTGTTCGCTGACCACCGGTAGTACGACCAACACCGGTCTGCTGAATCGTGCCGGACTCTCGGTGAACGGCGGCACTCCGATCAACGTGGACGCTTGCGTGCCGCTACCGCCCAACGTGACGCACACCAAGATCGTCACCGCCGGCCCAACGTCGACAGGGACGCTCAACCAGTACCGCATCACCTACCGCATCGATGTGAACAACATCGGCGGCACGGCGTCGACGTACGCACTGCTTGACACACCGTTGTTTGGCGATGGTGCAACGTTGACGTCGGCGACGTGTACCGCTAGCGGTGCCGGCGCGGCAGCCTGTCCGGCGACGCTGAGCGGCAGCGGTCCGTGGACGATTGCTCCGGCTGCGACCCCGATCGCAATTGGCGGCGCCCACAGCTACACCATCGTCGCGACGTTCACGCTCGCACCGCAGACGGTCACTGCAACGTCGATGGATTGCTCGTTGACCACCGGAAGCGCCACCAACACGGGCCTGCTGAACCGTGCCACGCTGACGCCGTCCGGCGGTAGCGCGACGGCAAAGGATGCCTGTGCGCCGATGCCGCCTGTGTATTTCATCGACGTCGTGAAATCCAGCAGCGCGACGCTCAGACTTGGCGACACCGCATTCGCGATCAACTACCGTGTCGAGGTGACCAACACCGGGCCGACGACGATCCCGAATGTGCAGGTGACCGATAACCTCGGCATCACGTTCGCGGCCGGCAATCCTGTGGTTTCCGTCACCTCCGCCCCTGCGCTGGCGCAACCGTCGGCCTGCACCCCGGGTACGTCGTTCAACGGACTGACCGACTTCCGTCTGCTGAGCGGTAACGACACGATGCAGCCGGGCCAGTCCTGCGTCATCACGTTCTCGGTGCAAGTGATTTACCCGTCGACGGCCGCGGTGCCGAATCGTGTGTTGAACACGGCATACGCATCGGGCACCAGTATCGGGCCGAACCCGGGTCATAGTTACACTTCAGTTGGCGTCGCCGTGCCGCCGTCGAGCGTCGTGGCCGAGGATGCGTCCAACAACGCGTTGTACCCGCCGGTGTGTCCGCGTTGCGATCCGGAAGTCCCGACACCGAACGACTTCCCGCCGTTGCTTGTGGTACCGGTGACACCGACCTGGATGATCGCGCTTGCGCTCATGCTCGTCGCAATTGCCGCCCTGCGTCGCCGCGAACGCCACGGTCGCCGCGCGTAGCGCGGCCTGACCTGACCACGGCGTGCAAGCAATTGCACGCCGTTTTTATTTGTGCCGACGGGCGCTATCGCCAGTCGGCCTCAGCCTCCTGCGGCCTCTGGCCTAAAATTCGCCGCTACTCCCAATTGGTTTACCTCATGAATTCCGCCGACCTCATCGCCGAACTGAAACCCGCCATTGCTGCCGCGCGCGGCAAGGTAGTCGAACTTCGGGGGTTACTTTGAGTACGACAGGAAGTCGCAACGCCTGCTGGAACTGAACGCCGAACTCGAAGATCCGAAAGTCTGGGACGACGCCAACCGCGCTCGTGAGTTGGGCCGCGAAAAACGTTTGATCGATGGCGTGATCGAAAGTATCGACACGCTGACCGCCGAATCGCAAGGCGCTGCCGAATTGCTGGAACTGGCGGAACTGGAAGGCGACGAAGCGACGCTGTTGAGCGTCAAGGCCGACGTCGACAAGATCACCGCGATCCTTGCCGACCTCGAATTCAAGCGCATGTTCTCCGGCGAGCAGGACGAATCGAACTGCTTCCTCGACATCAACGCCGGCTCCGGTGGCACCGAGGCGCAGGACTGGGCGCAGATGCTGTTCCGCATGTACTGCCGCTACGGCGAGCGCAAGGGCTTCAAGGTCGAGGTGCAGGACGAATCGGAGGGCGATGTCGCCGGCCTGAAGAGTGCGTCGATCAAGATTTCCGGCGACTATGCCTACGGCTATCTGCGCACCGAGACTGGCATCCACCGGCTGGTGCGCAAGAGCCCGTTCGACAGCAATGCTCGTCGGCATACCTCGTTCGCTTCCGTTTTTGTGTATCCCGAGGTTGACGATTCGATCGAGATCGACATCAATCCGGCGGACGTGCGCACCGACACCTTCCGCGCCAGCGGTGCCGGCGGTCAGCACATCAACAAGACCGACTCTGCGGTTCGCCTGACCCACATCCCGACCGGCATCGTCGTGCAATGTCAGGACGGTCGCAGCCAGCACACCAACCGCGACGTCGCCTGGAAGCGCCTGCGCTCCCGCCTATACGAGCACGAGCTGCGCAAACGCATGGAAGCGCAGCAGAAACTGGAAGACACCAAGAGCGACATCGGCTGGGGCCACCAGATCCGCAGCTACGTGCTCGACCAGTCGCGCATCAAGGACTTGCGCACCGGCTACGAGGTGGGCAACACACAGGCCGTCCTCGACGGCGATCTCGATGGCTTCATCGAGGCCTCGCTGAAGGCTGGCGCCGACCTCGCCGTTGGCGGCAAAGGGGACGAGTGATGCCGGCCATCGATCAGCCCCGCCTGCTCGACCTGCCGCTGCGGCTTGAGGGTGAAAAGCTTGTGCTGCGGCCCTATGCGCCGGGCGACGGAGCGCGCTTCTTTGCTGCGCTGGAGGAGGATCGCGCCGATCTCGACCAGTGGATGGCCTGGCCCGCGACGCAGCACAAGTCCGCGGCCGAAGCGGAATCCTACGTCCGCAACATGGCCGGCAAGTGGCTCACGCGCGACGCGCTGATCATGGGTATCTTCTCGAAAGACGGGCAGACGCTGTATGGCGGCACCGGATTTCACGGCTTCGACTGGACCGTGCCGTCGCTCGAGATTGGCTGGTTTCTACGCAAGAGCGCACGCGGCCAGGGCATCGCGACCGAGGCGATCCGCCTCTGCTGCAAGCTGGCGTTCGCGCACATTGGTGCCAATCGCGTCTGGGGCACGATCGACGTGCTGAATGAGCCGAGCTGGCGTCTGGCCGAGCGCGCCGGTTTTACCCGTGAAGCCCACCTGCGTGGCGAATGCCGCGACCATCACGGCGCCATACGCGACACCTTTGTGTATGCCATGCTGGCACGGGAGTGGTCGACGGCGAACGCCTGACGCGGAAATCGGTTGGCGCACCGGCGGCGGCAGCAGCTTTTCGTGAAAGTGCGCATCCAATCTGGGCAAAATGCGAGAAATTTCGCAAAGTCGACTTCGACGTTTTTTATGCCCCTAGCCCATTGTTCGTGCGCAGTTCGCAGAAAAGTTGTTTCTCCGCGTCTAGTGCCGTCTGGCAACTCGCAGCCGACTCCCGGCCACGCGCCTGTGCTAGATTGCCCGCATCAAACCACGCGCCGGTCCGACCGACTGCGCAAGCAGCGCAAGCAGCGCAGCGGCGACACCCAACCCGCTGTAGCGGACCGCGACAGACAGTTTCACACGCAAGGAGACCCCATGACCCGAATCACGACGCTTCGCGCGGCCGCCGCCGCTTCGCTTGCGCTGTTGCTGCTGGCCTCGGCCACGGCGCAAACGCCGATGAAAATCAGCATTTCGATTGCACAGAATTCGCATCAGGGCGCCGCGATCGACGCCTTTGCCAAATCGGTGGAGCAACGTACCGGCGGTCGCTACAAGATCCAGACGTTCTACTCGGGCGCGCTGGGTGCCGAGCGTGAGTCGGTGGAGGCGACGCAACTGGGCACCCAGGAGCTGACCTTCACGTCCACCGGCCCGATCCCGAATTTCGTTCCCGAAGTGAAAATTCTCGATGTGCCATTCCTGTTCCGTGACTATGCGCATGCGCGTGCCGTGCTGGACGGACCGATCGGTCAGGAAATGCTCGCCAAATTTGAAGCCAAGGGGCTCAAGGCGCTGGCCTGGGGCGAGAACGGCTTCCGTCATATGACCAACAGCAAGCGTGCCGTCAACGGCCCCGACGATCTGCGCGGCCTCAAGATGCGCACGATGGAGAACCCGGTACACATTCAGGCCTACAAAGGGTTCGGCATCAATCCCACGCCGATGGCGTTCACCGAAGTGTTCACCGCCCTGCAGCAGGGCACGGTCGATGGCCAGGAGAATCCGCTGTCGGTGATAACCGCGGCCAAGTTCGAGCAGGTGCAGAAACACCTGTCGCTGACCGGCCACGTCTATTCGCCCGCAGTGTTCCTGATGAACAAGGCCCAGTTCGACAAGCTCTCGGCCGCCGACAAGCAGGCCTTCCTCGACGCGGCGAAGGACGGCGTGAAGGCCAACCGGGCCCGCGTCGATGCCGACGAAAAGTCCGCCGTCGCCGATCTTCGTTCGAAAGGCATGCAGGTTGTCGACAACGTCGACCGCAGCAAATTCCAGGCGGCGTTGGCGCCGGTCTACGCTGACTTCGCCAAGCAATTCGGCCAGGCCAATCTCGATCGCATCCGCAACTTCAAATAGCGGAAAGCACACGCGTGAAAAAGGCCGCACGATGCGGCCTTTTTCTTGTTCCGCGACCCGAGCGCGTTACTTGTAGCCAAACAGGTTGGGCACCACCAGCGAGATCCACGGCACCGTCGACAACAGTGCCAGACAGAGGAGTTGCGCCCAAAGGAATATCCACAACTCCCGCGTCATTCCCGACAAGGTTACCCTGGCGACGATCGTCGTGACGAACAACAGGCCGCCGACCGGTGGCGTGATCATGCCCATGGTCAGGTTCACGATCACCACGATGGCGAACTGCAGATCGTTGATGCCGAGCGCGTGCGCCAGCGGCGCCAGGATGGGCACCAGCACTAGAATGCCCGGCAGCGGCTCGATGAAGATGCCAAACAGCAGCAGCAACACATTCACCGCAAACATGAAAGCCAGCGGTGAAAGCTCCATGCTGACCACCCACGCCGAAAGATTCTGCGGCACCCGCGACACCGTCAATACCCAGGCAAACGCGGCCGACATGGCAACGATGATCAGCACCGACGCCGTCATCAGCGCCGAGCGCGCGAGAATGCCGGGAATCTTGTCCCACATCAGTGAGCGATAGATCACGCGGCCGGCAAACAGTGCGTAGAAAACCGCCACCACCGATGCCTCGGTCGGCGTGAACGCACCCGAAGCAATGCCGCCAAGAATGAGCACGGGCATCGCCAGCGCCGGCAGCGCCTTCCAGGTGTTGGTCCAGTATTCGCGCATCGAAGGCCGATAGCCCGATCCCTGATAGCCGCGCTTCACCGAGATGTAGTGATTGATCGCGGCCATCGCGATGGCGATCATGATGCCCGGCGCCACGCCGGCGAGCATCAGACCGACCGGATTGACCTCGGGGTAGGCCAGGGCGTAGACGATCATGCTGATCGAAGGCGGAATGATGGGCCCGAGTATCGACGTGGCCGCCGTCAGCGCCGCCGCGTACTCGGGCGAGTAGCCGTCCTTGCGCATCATGCGGATCATGATGGCGCCGGGGCCGGCCGCGTCGGCCAGCGCCGATCCGCTGATGCCCGAGAAGAACGTCAGCGTCAGGATATTGGTATGACCAAGACCGCCGCGGAAGCGCCCGACGAACTGCGTGGCGAAACGCAGCAACACCTCCGACAGGGCGCCGCCGGTCATCAGCTCAGCCGCGAGAATGAAGAACGGCACCGCCATCAGCGCGAAGATGTCGATGCCGCTGAACACGTACTTGGGCAGCGCGATCAGCGGGATGCTGCCCTGCCAGAGAATCGCCAGCAGCGTGCTGCCACCGAGCGCGAACGCCACCGGCACGCCGAGCGCAAGCAGCACGATACAGGCAACAAAGAGGACGGTGATCATACCGAGGCCGCCGCGTCGGCGTCGAAATCCTGATCGGCCAGCACCGCGCGATCGTTGATCCAGCCGCGCATCATGATCAGCGCGTGCAGGATCAGCAGCGCAAAGCCAATTGGCATCGCCAGATAGACCGCACCGACCGGGATGTCCATCACCGGCGTCGTCTGGCCCCAGGTAAACATGGCGTAGCGGACGCCGACAACGAACATGAAGACGAAGAACGCGAGCATCAGCGCAAAGATGATGATGCGAATCGTACGTGCCATTCCCGGAAGTTTTTCCTGAAGATTCTCGATGCCGATATGGCCACCATAGCGCAGCACAAGGCCGGCACCGATGAAGGTGAGCCAGATCATCAGATAGCGCGACAACTCCTCGACCCACAGGATCGAGTTGTCGGTCAGGAAGCGCAGCACCACGTTGGCGAACACCATGATTGCCATCGCGGCCAGGATCCATTGCACCGCCCAGCGGTTGATCCGGATGAGCCAGTCATCGAACGATTTCACGAGTTCTCCCCTCTTGATCCTCGCATGTAGTCGCCGCTTGTGCAGGCAGTAGCCGGCACCGGCGCGCTTCCTGCAGTAACCGTAGCACAGCTAGACTGTCGCGTTCGCGCAAGTTCGACGGGTTCACGAAATGACGATTCCGATTTCCCTGCAAACGGCTGCTTTGCTGATCCTGTCCAACGTGTTCATGACCTTCGCCTGGTACGGTCATCTGAAGAATCTGGCCAGCAAACCCTGGTGGATCGCCGCGCTGGTGAGCTGGGGCATCGCGCTGTTCGAATACCTGCTGCAGGTGCCGGCGAACCGGATTGGCGCGACCGAATTCTCGATCGCGCAACTGAAGATCATGCAGGAAGTGATCACGCTTGCGGTGTTTGTGCCGTTCGCGGTGTACTACATGAACCAGCCGGTGAAGCTGGATTTTCTGTGGGCGGGACTTTGTCTGCTCGGCGCGGTGTACTTCGTGTTTCGCGGTGCTTAGGCTGCGCCACTACGCGTGCAGCAAGCGCCCGCCCGCGAATGACCAGTTCTCCCAGCCGGTCTCCTTGAACACCACCATCACCTGCTCGGTGTCGACACCGACGCCGGCCAACCGGGTCATCAAGTCAGTCAGCAGCGCGCGTTTGACCTTCACGCTGCGCCCAACAGACCACAGGATTTCGATCAGCAGAAAGTTATCGCCACGCGTCCCGGCGACGTCGGGGTAGCGGTCGTCGATACGCACGTTGTCGGGCGAAAGTTCGATCACACGCTGAAAGCGGTCGGCAGATGGCACGCCTATGCTGACCAGCGCTGCATGGATGGCATCGAGCACGGCCGACTTCATTTCCAGTGTGTGTGACTTGCAGGTGGTCAGCGTTACCAGCGGCATCACTCGCCTCCGCAGACTTGTGGCTTTGTCGGGCGACGAAACCACGCCGAAACGGCACGCCAGAATTCGCGATGGAATGGCAGCCGTTCGGCATAAGGCGGGATCGGGTAGTAAGACATGGCATTGCTCCTGTGTTGATGCTTGGGACCGATGCCCGAGGTGCATGCCGCGGGCATCGGCGATGGCATGAACAATAGGTCGCCGCCGCGCAACCGGAAACACTTTGTGGTGCAATTCGCTTTTGCAATTTCTGCAAAAGCAGAGCAGGGCTGAGCTGAGCATGAATCTCGATGATTTGCGACTGTTTGTCCGCGTGGCGGAGCTGGGTACGCTGTCGGCGGTGGCACGCGAACGCGACGTGGCGGTGAGCCAGATATCGCGGACGATGAACCAGCTGGAAGCGCATTGCGGCGTGCAACTCCTGCGCCGGACGACGCATGGACTGTCGTTGACGGCCGAAGGCGAAGTGTTTCTCGGCTACTGCCGTAACATCGCGCAGACGCTGGACGAACTCGACGGCGAGTTCACCTCGCGCGCCCGCCAGGTGCGTGGCGTCGTGCGTGTAGCGGTCAGCGCCAACATGGCGCAGCATGTGCTGGTGCCCAGCCTGCCGGAACTGGTGGCCCGGCATCCGGGGCTGACCATCGATCTGCAGGTCAGCGACGCGCTGGTCGACATGAGCCGCGACGGCATCGATATCGCCATCCGCACCGGCAGCACTCAGACCGAGGAGGTCATCGCGCGGCAGATTGGCAGCCACGGTCGTCGTTTGTACGCCAGCCCGGCCTATCTCAAAAAGCATGGCAGGCCGAAGCATCCCGACGATCTGGCCAGGCATCGCATCATCACCACCAGCACGGCGCCGCGCCTCAACGACTGGCCGTTCGTGATCGACGGCAAGACCGTCGTGCGGCCGACGCACGGCCAGTTGCGCGCCAGCAGCACCGCCATCACGCAGCAAATGGCGCTGGCGGGCCTCGGTATCTGTCGCGTGCACGACCTCATCGCGGCGCCGCTGGTGCAACGAGGTGATTTGATCGAAGTGCTCGCCGCGTTCACCGACCAGCAGGTGGTACCGGTCTACGCAATGATGCTTCCCGAGCGGCACCGGCTGCCGAAGATTCGGGCCTGCGTGGATTTCTGGGCGGAGTGGCTGCCGCGATTTACCGGTACGCGGCGCGGCTGAAGCGACTGCGCTGACGAACCCGTTCGTTTGCAGGCGCCGACCGGATGTCGGGAGCCGGTCCGGCCTGCATTTTGGCCAAGTGGGCGTACCCGGGGTCGACTTTTGATAAAAACCGCGGCCAAGCCCATAAGCGCTGGGCTTTTCGACAAAAAGCTGTATCGCCGGTGACGGCGCTATTTTTGCTGCGCCGCCTGTTTCATCATCTGCTCCGCCATCGCGCGTTGCTCGGGCGGCAGTTTTTTGATCGCCTCGGCAACGTCGCGC
Source organism: Betaproteobacteria bacterium (assembly GCA_027492485.1). Lineage (GTDB taxonomy): Bacteria > Pseudomonadota > Gammaproteobacteria > Burkholderiales > Casimicrobiaceae > Casimicrobium. Next base: position 35,013 of record JAPUER010000054.1, on the reverse strand, counting down.
ATCCCCTGGGCGGACTTCTCGGCGTCCCACTGGCGGCCTACAGTGAGCACTTGCTCATCGCTCATGCCCCTGGCGCGTTCGCCGTAGCGTTTGCGATAGTCGTCCGCCATGCGTTTGTTGGCTTCCGCCTGGGCGGCGGCTTTGCGCGCCTGCGCCTCGGCTGCCTGCCTGGCAGCGGCTTCCCGTGCGGCCTTGCGGCGGGCTTCGTCACGCGCCTCGGCTGCCGCGTCCCAGTCCGCGAACGCCGCGACCGGCACGCCCAGCGTGACCGGACCGGCGAGCGCGATGCATAGGGCGTATAGGGCGAACCGGGCGGTACGGATCGATGGCGATGTCATGTTGCGCTCCTGAAAAGGGTCTACACAGTCATCTCCAGCGTGCTGGCGGCCATACTGGCTCATGCCGGCGGCATGAATTGCTATTCGCTTCCATATACTGACCCCATGCAGACTCCGAGTACGTCGACCGCCGAGCCGCCACTGGTGGGGCTGCTGGACGCCATGGTCGATTCGGCCACCGCGCTGGCCGAACCGCTGGCCCGTTTTGCGTCGGGGGACGACACGACGGCCCAAGCCGTTGTCGACGAACTGACGCCGCAGGTCTACGCCGCCCTCAAGCGTGTGGCACGCGCCCAGTTGCGCCACGAACGGGCCGATCACACGCTGCAAAGCACGGCGCTGGTCAACGAGGCCTACGCCCGCATGTGCGAGGCGACCGGTCTGACGCCACGCGACCGTGCCCACTTTTTCCGCCTTGCGGCGCGCATCATGCGGCATGTGCTGGTCGATCACGCGCGGGCCCGGCGCGCGGCGAAACGCGGCGGCGATGTGCACGTCACGCGGCTGGATCGCACGCTGACCGGCTTCGAGGGACAGGCAAGCCGCCAGTTCGCGGCGCGCGAGGCGGACGCCACCGCCGCTGCGCTGGCGCAGGAGATGGACTTCATCGCGCTCGACCGGGCGCTGCTGCGGTTGCAGGCGCTGAGTCCGCGCCAGGCCGACGTCGTGCACCTGCGCTTCTTCGGCGATCTGTCGATCGAAGCGACCGCCGATGTGCTCGGTCTCTCGGTCGCCACCGTCAAGCGCGACTGGGCGGTGGCGCGACTGTTCCTGCAACGCGAAATCGCGTCCAGCCGTGACGAGTGAGCCGCCGACCGCCGCGCAACCGGCGGATGTGGTGCCGGAGGCCGAGCGCGCACGCTGGCAGCGCGTCAGCGATATCGTGGCCGACGCGCTCGAGGTCGCCGATCCGGCGCGGCGGCGCACGCAGGTCGACGCCGCCTGCGGCGACGATGCGGCACTGCGCGCCGAGGTCGAGCAGTTCCTGCGCCTCGCCGATGGCGACGCGCACACGCTGGAGCGCACCCAGGTTGCGCAACGCGTGCGCGACGCGCTCGCCCGGGTGCCGGAAGCGCCCGAAGTGTCGTGGCTCGGTCGCCGCCTCGGTGCCTGGGAAATCGTCGCCGAGATTGCCCGCGGCGGTATGGGTGCGGTGTACAAGGCGGTGCGCGCCGACGATGCCTACCGCAAGGACGTGGCGATCAAGCTGGTCCGGGATGGTCGCGAGCGGCCCGATGTGATTGAACGTTTCGTCGCCGAGCGGCAGATTCTGGCCAGCCTCGACCACCCCAACATTGCGCGACTGCTGGACGGCGGCAGCACTGCGGAGGGGCTGCCGTACTTCGTGATGGAGTACGTCGACGGCGAGCCGATTACGCAGTACGCGCAATCGCATGCGCTGACGCTCGCGCAGCGGCTGACGCTGTTCGAGGCCGTCTGCTCGGCCGTGCAATTCGCGCATCAGCGCCTGGTGGTGCATCGCGACCTGAAGCCCGGCAATATCCTGGTGACGCGCGACGGCGTGGTCAAGCTGCTCGATTTCGGGATCGCCAAACTGATCGAGCCCGACACCGGCACCGCGCTGGTCACCCAACAGGTCATGACGCCCGCCTACGCGAGCCCCGAGCAGGTGCGCGGCGAGCCAGTCACCACTGCCACCGACATCTACGCGCTTGGCGTCGTGCTCTACGAGTTGCTGACCGGAACCTCGCCCTATCGCTCGAAATCGACGCAACCGCTGGAACTGGCGCGTGAAATCTGCGAGCGCAATCCCGACGTTCCAAGCAATGCACTGACGCCGACGCTGGTCAGCGGCGGCGCGGCGCCCGCGTTGCCTGCTGCGGCTTTGCGCCGCCTTCGCAAGGGCGTGCGCGGCGACCTCGACAACATCGTGCTGATGGCGCTGCGCAAGGAGCCGGAGCGCCGTTACGCGTCGGCCGAGCAGCTTGCCGACGATGTGCGCCGCTACCGTGGCCGCCTGCCGGTGCGGGCCCGATCGGACAGCTTCGGCTATCGCACCAGCAGATTCGTCTCGCGCAATCGCTGGGCCGTGGGCTTCGCGGTGCTGGCCGTAGTCGGCCTGATTGGCGGCATCGCCGCCACCGCCTGGCAGGCGCGCGAGGCGCGGCTGGCGCAGGCACGCGCGGAGCGTCACTTTGCCGATGTGCGCACCCTGGTCAACGGCTTCATTTTCAAGTTCTTCAACCAGTTGCAGGAGATTCCCGGCACCCGGGCCGTGCAGCGGGAAATGATGGACACCGGCACCGAGTATCTGTCGGCGCTGGCGAAAGATTCGGCAGCGGATCCGGCGCTGGCGCTGGAAGCGGCCAAGGGTTTCATCAATCTCGCCAAAGTGCAATCGCGCGATCTCGCCAATGCAAAGTCGCAGGCGGCGCTGTTGCAGCGCGCACTGGCGCTGATCGAGCGGGCTGCCGCGAACGGCGCCGACGCCGCGGCGCGAATACGCCTCGAACTGTTGGCTCGCACCGACCTTGCCGGGGCGCTGGTGAATGCCGGCGACGTGCCGGCGGCGAGCGCGCAGCATGTGTCGGTGGTCGCGCTGGCACGGGCAACGACGAACCATGCCAGCGACGAATCCGTGCAAGTGGCGCGAGCGGATGCCCTGATCGAAGCGGCCCGGCGCGGCGCGGTCGAGGTGCCGTCGGCCGAGCGATGGGCGCTTGCCCAGGAGGCGCTGGGCATTCATCGCAAGCTGGCGCAACGCAGCCTCGATGCAGAGGCACGCTTCGACGCCGACGACAAGCACGCGATCACCACGCTCTATGCCGCCATGGTTGCCTCGGAGCACGCACCGCCGGAGGTCGCGAAGGCGATGGCAAAGCAGTTGAGCGACGAGGCGGTACGCGGGTTCGACATGCTGAATCAGGCGCGTCCGGGACAGGTGCGCAATCTCGCCAACCTTGCCTTCGCCACGTCGATAGCCGCCCAACTGGCCCGCGAAGCCGGTGATATCGAGGGCGCCCGCAAGGCGTTCCGGCAGGCGCGAGAACATGCGCAGGCGCTGGCCAGGGTGGAACCCGATCTGGCGCAGGCGAAGCTCAATTCGGTGGCTGCCGCGATGGCCGAAATCGAGATGGAGCTGTCGGCCCGGACTGACCCGGTCGCGCTGTACGCGCTGGTGCAGGCGACGATGGCCGAGGCGGCGACGCTGCCCGCCAGCCTCGCCGCCGAACGTCAGGGGGTCGCGGTCAAGGTCGGTTTGGCCGCGTTGGCCGCCGAGGTAAAGCTAAGGCTGTGTGCGGGCGCCAGTGCACCTGCCGCGAACGAATGCACGCGCTTGCTGACGGAAGCGGTGGCAGGGTTCCGCGAGGCAAATCGCCTGCTTCCGCAGATCGAGGACATGATCCAGCGCGACAGCGGTGAAATGCTGCAACTGCTGAAAACCGGGGTCCAGCGGGCCGAGGAGGCCCTGGCCTCGCTGCCGCGAAAATCCGGCGGCGATAAACGTTAGCGAATCAATACCAAAGACCGCGCGACGCCGTCATCGGCACTAGCGGGCGCGGGTCATGGCGTCGAAGAACTCCTTGTTGTTCTTCGTTTCGCGCATGTGCTTCTGGAGCTTTTCCATCGCTTCGATCTCGTCCATTTCCGAGAACAGCTTGCGCAGGATCCAGGTCTTTTGCAGCACGCTTGGCTCCAGCAGCAGCTCTTCGCGGCGGGTGCCCGAGCGGCCGATGTTGATGGCCGGGTAGACGCGCTTCTCGGCCATGCGGCGATCCATGTGGATTTCCATGTTGCCGGTGCCCTTGAACTCTTCGTAGATCACGTCGTCCATGCGACTGCCGGTGTCGATCAGCGCGGTGGCGATGATGGTCAGGCTGCCGCCTTCCTCGATGTTGCGCGCGGCGCCGAAGAAGCGCTTGGGGCGTTGCAGGGCGTTGGCCTCGACACCGCCGGTCAGCACCTTGCCGCTCGACGGCATCACGGTGTTGTAGGCGCGGGCGAGGCGAGTGATCGAGTCGAGCAGGATCACGACGTCCTTCTTGTGTTCGACCAAGCGCTTGGCCTTTTCGATCACCATCTCGGCGACCTGCACGTGGCGCGTCGCGGGTTCGTCGAAGGTGGAGGCGACGACTTCGCCGCGCACCGTGCGCTGCATGTCAGTCACTTCCTCGGGGCGTTCGTCGATCAGCAGCACGATCAGCACCACGTCCGGGTGATTGCTGGCGATCGCATGTGCGACGTGTTGCAGCATGACCGTTTTGCCGGATTTCGGCGGTGCCACGAGCAGGCCACGCTGGCCCTTGCCGATCGGGGCCACGATGTCGATCACGCGGCCGGTGATGTTTTCTTCGGCCTTGATGTCGCGCTCGAGCTTGAGCGGCTCGTCGGGGAACAGCGGCGTCAGGTTTTCGAACAGCACCTTGTTCTTGCCGGCTTCGGGCGGCAGGCCGTTGACGCTGTCGAGCTTGGTCAGCGCGAAGTAGCGCTCACCTTCTTTCGGGGTGCGGATTTCACCGTCGATCGAGTCGCCGGTGTGCAGATTGAAGCGGCGGATCTGCGACGGCGAGATGTAGATGTCGTCGGTACCGGCCAGGTAGCTCGCCTCGGGCGAGCGCAGGAAGCCGAAGCCGTCGGGCAGGACTTCGAGCACGCCGGAGCCGCGGATGCTTTCGCCCTTCTTGGCCTGCTGCTTGAGCAGCGCGAAGATCAGGTCATGTTTACGGAAACGGTTGGCGTTTTCGAGCTCGTTCGCAGTGGCGATTTCGAGCAGTTCGGCGGCGGATTTGGCTTTGAGTTCAGCGAGATTCATGCTGTAGGGAGAGATTTGCCACCCTCGGGCGGCGAAATGAGCGGCTCAACGCGATGAACATGCGGAGCGGGCTCGCGAAAGTAAATGTGTGAACAGACTGGCGCCGGAGCGCTGAAGATCTTGTTTTATTTGGGGAATTTGGCCCCGCCAGGACAGCGGGGCGCTACTGGGGACGAATTGTGACGGGCTTAGACGTTGCTGTCAACAAAGGCGGTCAACTGCGCCTTGGACAGGGCGCCGACTTTTTGGGCTGCCAGCTCGCCGTTCTTGAACAGCAGCAGCGTCGGAATGCCGCGGATACCGTATTTCGCGGCGACTTCGCGGTTGTCGTCGACATCGACCTTGGCGATCTTGATTTTGCCGGCGTGCGACACGGCCACTTCTTCCAGTACCGGTGCAATCATCTTGCACGGTCCACACCACTCGGCCCAGAAATCAACCAGAACGGGCGTCTCGGACTTGAGTACGTCGTCGCTGAAGGTGGCGTCGGTAACGTGGGTGATGTTTTCGCTCATGGCAGGAAGGCTCCGTGCTGCCCAAAAATTTGATGAAGACAGATGTTAGTTGATGTCGGTGCCGGCGAGCGCAAGACTCTGCCCAAAAGTTTCATCTGGCGTCACTGCATCTTGCGTTAACGCAAAGCCCTTTATAATCGACTGGATTACCTCTAAAACCATAACTTGTCCAAAATTGCCATGAAACGCATTGCGTTGATCGTCAGCGTGGTCGCCGGAGCGGTATTTTCGCTCGGCGCCGGGGGCGCGGCGGCCCAGGCGCCGACTCAGGGGGACGCCAAAGCGGGCGCCCAGAAAATCCAGATGTGCCAGGGTTGCCACGGCATTGAAGGCTGGCGCACGGCCTATCCCGAGGTCTACCACGTGCCCAAGATTGCCGGCCAGCATTCGACGTATTTCGTCAGTGCCCTGAAGGCCTACAAGTCGGGTGAGCGCAAGCACCCAAGCATGCGTGGCATCGCCGCCAGCCTGTCGGAGAAAGACATGGCCGATTTGGCCGCCTACTACGCGGAGGCCAAATGATGAACAAGCTCATTGCTGCCTTGATCGCGATCGCGGCCATTGCCGGCGTGCAGGCTGCCGACGTGGCGGCCGGTGCCGCTAAGGCCAAGGAAGTGTGCGCTGCCTGCCATCAGGCCGACGGCAACAGCACCGACCCGAATAATCCCCGGCTGGCGGGCCAGTACCCTGATTACCTCGCGAAAGCCCTGCGCGACTACAAGTCCGGCGAACGCGGCAACGCCATCATGGGCGGCTTTGCCAAAGCGTTGAGCAAGCAGGACATCGAGAATCTGGCGGCGTACTTCGCGTCGCAGAAGTCCGCGCTGGCGACCAAACACTGATCCTGCGTCGGCCCGAAGCCGGATACTCCAAAAAAAGGCGTCCTGCGCGAGCACGGCGCCTTTTTTGTTGTCGCAGGCAAGAGCGCCGCATGCTGCGATGCCGGGGCCGCTGCCCTGTTGCGCCGCCAAATAAAATGGACCGATGTTGGAACGACTGAAGAGTTTGCTGCAGCGGCCGCCGGCCAATCGTCGCAACCGGGGCGCCCGCGCAGTGCGCACCGCGTCGCCGGCGTCGGCGCGGCTGGAGGCGTTGCGCCGCTGGATCGTGTGGTTGTTGTTGTTGACGGGGTGGGTTGCCGCCGCGCTGGCATTGTTGAGCTATCAGTCGGCCGATCCGGCATGGTCGACCAGCGGACGGGCCGCCATTGTGCGCAACTGGCTCGGCTCGCCCGGCGCGTGGTCGAGCGATATCGCGTATTTCGCGTTCGGCGCCACCTCCTGGTGGCTGCTTGTGTTTGCGGCGCTCGCGATCTGGCGCGCCCGGCCGCGCGTGTCGCTATTTCATCCGCAGCGTGACGATGGCGGCGACGGCGGCGATTGGACGCCGGCATTGGCGTTGCCGTGGCGCCTCGGTGGGCTCGTCTTGCTCATCGCTTGCAGCGGCGCGCTGGAAGCGCTTGCGATGCATCGCTGGTTTGCCGGGCTGCCGCAAGGGGCCGGGGGTGCGCTCGGGCAAAGCGTCGGTTTTCCACTGCTCAAACTGGTGGGCTTTGTGCCGGCGACGCTGCTGCTGATCGTGCTGATCTTTGTCGCGGTGACGCTCGCCTTTGCGATTCCGTGGCTTGATCTGAGCGAGCGCGTTGGCGGTCTGCTGCTCGACGGCCTGGCCGGCTGGCGGGCGAAGCGCGAGGAGACGCGCGAGATTCAGCGCGATTTCGAGATCGCCGCGCCCGAGGTGGAGTTGCGCGATCTCTATGTCCGCGAGGAAAGCAAACGCATCGAGGAGCACGAGCCGATCCGCATCGTGGAGGCGGTGGAGCCGGTGGTGCTCTCCGAGCGCGTCGAACGCGAAAAGCAGACGGCATTGTTCAGCGACATGCCGGATTCGACCCTGCCGCAACTGGCGCTGCTGGAGCCGTTGCCGAAGGACCAGCCGGTCGTCTCGGCCGAGACGCTCGAATTCACCTCGCGCCTGATCGAGCGCAAGCTGGCCGAGTTCAACGTGCCGGTCAAGGTGCTCGCGGCCTATCCCGGCCCGGTGATCACGCGCTACGAGATCGAGCCCGACGTCGGCGTCAAGGGCAATTCGATCGTGAATCTGGCCAAGGATCTTGCTCGTGCGATGAGCGTGATGAGCATCCGCGTCGTCGAGACGATCCCCGGCAAATCCTGCATGGGCCTCGAAGTGCCCAATCCGCAGCGGCAGTCGGTGGGCCTGATCGAGATCCTCGGCAGCGCGGTGTACAACGATTCGTCGAGCCTGCTCACGATGGGCCTCGGCAAGGACATTGCCGGCCGCCCGGTCGTCGCCGACCTCGGCCGCATGCCGCACTGTCTGGTCGCGGGCACCACCGGTTCGGGCAAATCGGTGGGCATCAACCAGATGATCCTGTCGCTGCTCTACAAGGCCGAGCCACGCCAGGTGCGCCTGATGCTGATCGACCCGAAGATGCTCGAGCTCTCGATCTACGAAGGCATTCCGCATTTGCTTTGCCCCGTGGTGACCGACATGAAGCTGGCGGCGAACGGTCTCAACTGGTGCGTCAACGAGATGGAGCGGCGCTATCGCCTGCTCTCGCATGCCGGCGTGCGCCAGCTGTCGAGCTTCAACCAGAAGGTGCGCGACGCCCAGGCGCGCGGCATGCCGCTGACCAATCCGTTCTCGCTGACACCCGACCAGCCCGAGCCGCTCGAAGAGCTGCCGTTCATCGTGGTGGTGATCGACGAGCTCGCCGACCTGATGATGGTCGCCGGCAAGAAGATCGAGGAGCTCATCGCCCGGCTCGCGCAGAAGGCGCGCGCGGCGGGCATTCATTTGGTGCTTGCGACGCAGCGGCCGTCGGTTGACGTGATCACCGGCCTGATCAAGGCCAATGTGCCGACGCGCATCGCGTTCCAGGTGGCGAGCAAGATCGATAGCCGCACGATTCTCGACCAGATGGGCGCCGAGGCGCTGCTGGGCCGCGGCGACATGCTCTACATGCTGGGCGGCACCGGCGTACCGAACCGCGTGCACGGCGCCTTCGTGACCGACGACGAGGTGCATCGCGTGGTCGAGCACTGGAAGGCGCAGGCGCCGGCGCAGTACATCGAGGGCGTGCTCGAAGGCACCGACGCCGACACGCTGAACGAAATCAACGGCGGCGGGTCGAACGACGGTGAAAAAGATCCGCGCTTCGACGAGGCCGTCGCAGCGGTGGTCGAAAGCCGGCAGGCCAGCATCAGCTACGTGCAGCGCCGCTTGCGCATCGGCTACAACGGCGCCGCGCGGCTGATCGAGGCGATGGAGCAGGCCGGCATCGTGAGCCGCCCCAATGCAATGGGCAAGCGCGAGGTGCTGGCGCCCAAGAGTGAGCAGTGAACGGTGAGCAGCGATGAGTGACGGATTGGCGATGAAGATATTTTTTGCTGTTGGCATGCTCGCGGTGTCGGCGTTTGCGGCGGATGCGACGCGCGCGCAGACGCCGGCCAATGCGCTCACCGACTTCCGCGCCTACACGCGCGACCTGCAATCGCTGGCGGGCAGCTTCACGCAGGAGGTGCGCGACAAGTCCGGTCGCGTCAGTCGGCAGTCGGCGGGCACCTTTGCCATTGCGCGGCCCGGCAAATTCCGCTTCGTCTACGAGAAACCGTACAAGCAGACCATCGTCAGCGACGGCACGACGGTATGGCTGTACGACGAGGATTTGAATCAGGTCACGATCCGCAAACTGGGCGACACCGTGAACGAACAGCCGCTCGCGCTGCTGCTCGATCCGGCGGCGGCGGACAAACTGTTCGATCTGAAAGCGCTGGAACCGACCGGTTCGATCGGTTACGTCGAGGCGAAGGCAAAGAAGGCCGACGCCGCCGTCGCCGATCTGCGCGTGGCGATGGTTGCCTTGCAACCAAAGGAGCTGACCTGGCGCGACGCGCTGCAGAACCTCAACACGATCCGTTTTGGCGATCTGGCGAAGAACGGCAAACCCGGCGCCGACGCGTTCACGTTCACGCCGCCAAAGGGCGCCGATATCCTGAAACAGTAATCATCAGCTTTTTGGCAAGATACGCAGTTTTTATGGGCAGATATCGCATTTTGAAAGGAAGTCGACTTTCATTGTTTTCTGCGAATTCTTCCCATTCAACGGCCGTTACGGCAAGAAGCTGAATGCTTGACGGCGCCTGCTGTTTGTGCCCGGCAGGACAAGGGCGCTTGCTACGATAGCGTCATGTCCGCCACCACCTCATCGGCGCCGCTGGCCGAACGACTGCGCCCGAAGACCATTGCCGAAGTCGTCGGCCAGCGTCACCTGCTCGGCGAGGGCAAGCCGCTGGCCAATGCGATCAAGGCCGGGGTGCCGCATTCGATGATCTTCTGGGGGCCGCCCGGCGTCGGCAAAACGACGCTGGCGCGGCTGCTCGCCGATGCCTTCGACGCCGAGATGATCGCGCTGTCCGCCGTCATGGCCGGCATCAAGGACATCCGCGAGGCCGTCGAGCGCGCGCAGATGACGCGCGAGCAGTTCGGTCGCCGCACCATCATGTTCGTCGACGAGGTGCACCGCTTCAACAAGAGCCAGCAGGACGCCTTTCTGCCGCACGTCGAATCGGGCCTGTTCACCTTCATCGGTGCCACCACCGAGAACCCGTCGTTCGAGGTCAACTCCGCGCTGCTGTCGCGGGCGCAGGTCTATGTGCTGGAAGCGCTCGACGGCGACGCGCTGCGCACGCTGCTCGTCCGCGCGCTGGCGGCGCTCGAGGCACCCTACACGCTCGACGCCGACGCCGGGCAATTGCTGATCGACTATGCCGACGGCGACGGTCGCCGCTTCCTCAATTCCATCGAGCAACTCGACGCCGCCGCGCGCGCCGGCAAGGTCGGGCAGATCGGCGCCGAATTCGTCAAAGGCGCGCTGACGCGGGCGCGGGCGCGCTTCGACAAGGGCGGCGAGCAGTTCTACGACCTCATCAGCGCGCTGCACAAGAGCGTGCGCGGCAGCGACCCGGATGCCGCGCTGTACTGGTTCTGCCGCATGCTCGAAGGCGGCGCCGACCCGCTCTATGTGGGCCGCCGCATGATCCGCATGGCCAGCGAGGACATCGGCCTCGCCGACCCGCGGGCACTGGACATCACGCTGGCCGCCGTCGCCGCGTTCGAGCGACTCGGCTCGCCCGAGGGCGAACTCGCGCTCGCCGAGGCCTGCGTGTTCCTCGCGGTCGCAGCCAAAAGCAACGCGGTGTACGTCGCGTACAAGAAGGCGCGCACCGCCGCCGCCGAGAGCGGCACCCGCCCCGTTCCGCTGCGGCTGCGCAACGCGCCGACCAAACTTATGAAGAACCTGGGCTATGGCGAAGGCTACCGCTATGCTCATGACGAGGAAGGTGGCTTTGCGGCGGGCGAAGCCTACTTCCCGGACGACATGAAAGCGCAGCGCTTCTATGCGCCGGTCGACCGCGGCATGGAAGCCAAAATCAAGGAAAAGCTGGATGTTCTGCGCGAACGTAATAGCAAGAAGTAAGAAGGCCACATTCCCGCAATGACTTTGTCGATTCAGGCCGCGGCCAACCGCCGCGGCATCCTCGCCATGATTGGCGCCATGACGTCCTTCGTCATCAACGATGCTTTCGTGAAGTATGCGAGCCAGTCGTTGCCGGGCGGGCAGATCATCGTGATCCGCGGTGTGTTTGCGATCGTGTTCCTGTTTGCCGGTGCCTGGTGGATGGGGCTGGTGCGTGGGCCGGACGCGCGGCTCCGGGATTTGCTGCATCGCCCGGTGGTGACGCGCTCGGTGCTCGACGCCGTGGCGACGATGACGTTTCTCACCGCGCTGTTCCACCTGCCATTGGCCAACGCCACCGCCATCAACATGGCGGCGCCGCTTTGCATTTCGCTGCTCTCGGTGCTCTGGCTCGGCGAGCGTATCGGTGCCATGCGCTGGCTGGTGATCGCGATTGGTTTCGTCGGCGTACTGTTGATCGTGCAGCCGCGCGGCGAGGGGTTCAACGGCTACTCGCTGGTGTGCCTGCTGAGCACGTTTTTCGTGGCTTGCCGCGATTTGTACACACGCCGGATCAACCCCGATACGCCGTCGATCCTGATCACCATCGGCACTGCCATCGCGGTGACGACTGCCGGGGCGCTGCTGGCGATCGTGCAGGAGTGGAAGCCGGTCACCGTGCCGCAGCTCGCGATGCTGGCCGCCGCGTCGCTGTTTTTGAGCAGCGGCTACATGCTGCTCATCCGCGGGATGCGCGCCGGTGACGTGTCGGTGATTGTGCCGTTCCGCTACTCCGGACTGCTGGCCGCGCTGAGCATCGGCTTCGCCGTGTGGGGCGAAATCCCGAACGCTCTGGCGTGGGCGGGCATCGCCCTGCTGGTGGCGGCTGGCCTCTACATGGTGATCTCCGAGCGCGCCCGGGCGCGTGAGCGCGTGCTGGAGACGGCGACGGAATAGGCGCTGACAGGTCGCGCCATGCCCGCTTGAACGCGCGGGTATCGCCCCCATCTCCGCGTGACAACACCGACCAACTTATGGGGCAGCAGATTGCTGCTCCGTCGATAACGATCATGAGCAAGCAAACCCTCTCCTTCCAGGCCGAAGTCGCGCAACTGCTGCACCTCGTCACCCATTCGCTGTACTCCAACAAGGAAATCTTCCTGCGCGAGCTGATCTCCAACGCCTCCGACGCCTGCGACAAGCTGCGCTACGAAGCGCTGGCGAATCCGGCGCTGTGGGAAGACCAGCCGAACCTTGAGGTGCGCGTTGCCTTCGACCACGACGCCAAAACCATCACCATCGCCGACAACGGCATCGGCCTGTCGCAGCAGGAAGCGATCGACAATCTGGGCACCATCGCCAAGAGCGGCACCCGCGACTTCGTCAGCAAGCTGGAAGCCTCGCAAAAGGCCGACGCGAAAGAGCAGGGCGCGTTGATCGGCCAGTTCGGCGTCGGCTTTTATTCCGGTTTCATCGTCGCCGACAAGATCACGGTGGAATCGCGCCGCGCCGGCCTCAAGGCCGACCAAGGGGTGCGCTGGGTGAGCGGCGGCACCGGCGAATTCGAGGTGGAAACCATCACGCGCGAGCAGCGCGGCACCAGCGTCACGCTGCACCTGCGCGACGACGCGCTCGAATATGCGAACGCCTGGCGGCTGAAGTCCATCATCGGCAAATATTCCGACCACATCTCGCTGCCTATCCTGATGCAGAAGGAAGAGTGGGACGCCGACAAGAAGGAAAACGTCGTCCGCGACGAATGGGAAACCGTCAACAAGGCCAGCGCGCTGTGGACGCGGCCGAAGAAGGACATCACTGCCGAGCAGTACATCGACTTCTACAAACAGATCAGCTACGACACCGAGGCGCCGCTGGCGTGGAGCCACAACAAGGTCGAAGGCGCGACCGAATACACGCAACTGCTCTACATCCCGAGCAAGGCGCCGCAGGACTTGTGGAACCGCGACAAGAAGGCCGGCCTCAAGCTCTACGTCAAGCGCGTCTTCATCATGGACGACGCCGAAGCGCTGATGCCCGTCTACCTGCGCTTCGTCAAGGGCGTGGTCGATTCGGCCGATCTGCCGCTCAACGTCTCGCGCGAACTGCTGCAGGAAAGCCGCGACGTGAAAGCGATCCGCGAGGGCAATACGCGCCGCGTTCTGACCATGCTCGACGATCTGGCAACGAGCGGCGACGACGCGGAGAAAGCGAAATACGCCGATTTCTACAAGGAATTCGGCGCCGTACTCAAGGAGGGCCTGGGTGAAGACTTCGCCAATCGCGAACGTCTGTCGAAACTGCTGCGCTTTGCCTCCTCCGGTGTTTCGCGCGATGGCAAGGAAGGTGCCGATCCGGTCACCGTCCTGCCCGGAGAAATGACCTCGCTCGCCGACTACAAGGCGCGCATGAAGGAGGGCCAGGAGGCGATCTACTACATCACCGCCGACACCCTCGCCGCCGCCCGCAATAGTCCGCAACTCGAAGTCTTCCGCAAGAAGGGCATCGAGGTGCTGCTGATGACCGATCGCGTCGACGAATGGGCGCTGCAGTTCCTCTACGACTTCGATGGCACGCCGCTGCAATCGGTCGCCAAGGGCGCGGTGGACCTGGGCAAACTGCAGGACGAGGCGGAGAAAAAGGCCGCCGAAGCCGCCGCCGAATCGTTCAAGCCGGTGCTCGACAAATTGAAAGAGGCGCTCAAGGACAAGGCCACCGACGTGCGTGTCACCACCCGTCTCGTCGATTCCGCTGCCTGCCTGGTCGTCGAAGACGGCGGCATGTCCACCCAGATGGCGCGCATGTTGAAGCAGGTCGGGCAAACCGTGCCCGATGCGAAGCCGATCCTCGAAGTCAACGCCGAACACCCATTGGTGAAGAAACTCGAAGCGGCGGCCAGCGACGACGCACGCTTCAGCGATCTCGCGCACATCCTGTTCGACCAGGCGATGCTGGCGGAGGGCGGCCTGCCCGACGATCCGGCGGCTTATGTGAAGCGGGTGAATGCGTTGCTGGTGTAGCTCAACGCTGGTCGCTTATTGAGGTTTTCATAATTCGCGACACCCCTCCACCGTTCGCCCTGAGCGAAGCGAAGGGTTTGATGCTAGAGGTGGTCAAACCCTTCGCTTCGCTCAGGGCGAACGGGGTCTTGTCGCCAATTTGGGAAATCTCAATAGTCTGTAGACGCGGGCTCGACCGCGTTCCTCCGGGAACAAGCGCGATCAAGCTCGCGCCCACAGGTCGCCGCGACCAGCGGCGCCCGGATACTGCGGCGCGACACCGCCATAGAATCGGCAGATGTACGCAATGTGCTTAGCCTGTGGGCGCCGCCGATGAACTTGTTGCCACTCAAATATCCACTTGACGGGTTGTTGCGCGCCACCGCGCGACGCTTTGTCCGCGCAAGCGGTCGCATTGCTTGCAAGCCATGAGTCGGCGCCGATGATTCTCTCCGAACGCGGTGTAGAAGACGACCTCATCGAGAAGCTCGAAGCGCTCAAGTACGCCTACCGGCCCGACATACGCGACCGCGCCACGCTGGAGCGCAATTTCCGCGAAAAGGTCGAGGCGCTGAACCGCGTCAAGCTCACCGATGCGGAATTCGAGCGCCTGCTAGAAGAAATTGTTACGCCCGACGTCTTCACCGCCGCGCAAACCCTGCGCACGCGCAACAGCTTTATCCGCGAAGACGGCACCCCGCTGAACTACACGCTGGTCAATATCGACGACTGGTGCAAGAACACGTTCGAGGTCGTCAATCAGCTGCGCATCAATACAGACTACAGCCACCATCGTTTTGATGTGGTGCTGTTGATCAACGGTGTGCCGGCGGTGCAGATCGAACTCAAGACGCTCGGCATCAACCCGCGCCGCGCCATCGAGCAGATCGTCGAATACAAGAACGACCCCGGCAACGGCTTCACCCGCACCCTGCTGTGCTTCATGCAGGTGTTTGTCGTCAGCAACCGGAGCTCGACGTACTACTTCGCCAACAACAATCAGCGGCATTTCAGCTTCAACGCCGACGAGCGCTTTTTGCCGATCTACCAATTCGCCGCACCCGATAACCGGAAGATTGGTGGCCTCGACGAATTCGCTGATGCCTTTCTCGCCAAATGCACGCTCGGCCAGATGATCAGCCGCTACATGGTGCTCGTCGCCAGCGAGCAAAAGCTCCTGATGATGCGGCCCTACCAGATTTATGCCGTCAAGAACATCATCAAGTGCATCGATGAAAACAGCGGCAATGGCTACGTCTGGCACACCACCGGCAGCGGCAAAACGCTCACCAGCTTCAAGGCATCCACACTGCTCAAGGCCAATCCGGCGATCGAGAAATGCCTGTTTGTGGTGGACCGCAAAGACCTCGACCGCCAGACGCGCGAAGAATTCAACCGCTTTCAGGAAGGCTGCGTCGAAAGCAACACCAACACCGCCGAGTTGGTGCGGCGCATGCTGTCCGACGACGCGGCGGACAAGGTCATCGTCTGCACCATCCAGAAACTTGGTCTCGCACTGGACGAAAACAGCAAGCGCAACAAAAATCGCGAACGACGCGGCCTCGCCACCTACGCCGAGCAACTCGATGCGCTGAAAGACAAGCGCATCGTCTTCATCTTCGACGAATGTCACCGCTCGCAGTTCGGCCAGAACCATCAGGCGATCAAAGAGGCCTTCCCCAGGGCGCAACTCTTCGGCTTCACCGGCACGCCCATCTTTGAAACCAACGCCACCTACAAACAAATCAGCGGCGAAAGCCAAACGCTGAAAACCACGCAGGATCTGTTTCAGCAGTCACTGCACGAGTACACCATCACTCACGCCATTGAGGATCAGAACGTCCTGCGGTTTCACGTCGATTTTTTCAAGCCAGACGGCAAGAACGCACCGAAGCCCGGCGAAACCCTTGCCAAGCGCGCCATTGTCGACGCCATCCTCGCCAAGCACGACGCTGCCACCGGCAGTCGCAAATTCAACGCCATCTTCGCTACGGCCTCGATCAACGATGCCATCGAGTACGCTGCCCTCTTCAAAACCGCGCAGGCCGAAAAGCAGCAGACCGACGAGACGTTTGTGCCGCTCAACGTCACTGCCGTGTTCTCGCCGCCGGGCGATGTGAGCGCGGATGTGCGGCAGCTTCAGGAGGACCTGCCGCAGGAGCAGGAGGACAACCAGCACGACCCGGACAGCAAGAAGGCGGCGCTCAAGCAAATCATCGCTGACTACAACACCCGCTTCGGCACCAATCACCGCATTGAAGAGTTCGACGAGTACTACAAAGACGTGCAGCAGCGCATCAAGGACCAGCAATGGCCCGAGGCCGATTTGCGCAAGGCCAGTCCCGGTGCGCCACAGCACAAGATCGACATCACCATCGTGGTCGACATGCTGCTCACCGGCTTCGACAGCAAATACCTCAACACGCTCTACGTCGACAAAAATCTCAAGCACCACGGGCTGATCCAGGCATTCAGCCGCACCAACCGCGTGCTGAACGACACCAAGCCTTACGGCAACATTCTTGACTTCCGCGGCCAGCAAAGCGCCGTGGACGAAGCCATTGCGCTCTTCTCCGGCGCGAAGGAGGATGCGGCGCGTGAAATCTGGCTGGTCGACAAGGCACCGGTGGTCATCGGCAAATTGCAGGAGGCGAAGCTCGCCCTGCAAGGCTTCATGCAGGCGCACGGGCTCACCGGCACGCCCGCGGACGTGGCGCAACTGCGTGGCGACGAAGCACGCGCCGGCTTCATCGAAGCGTTCAAGAAGATCCAGCGGCTGCAAACCCAGCTTGACCAGTACACCGATCTCACGCCCGACGACCAAGCCGCCATCCAAACCATCCTGCCCAAGGACGAGCTGCTCGCCTATCGCGGCCGATACCTCGAAACCGCGCAGCGCCTGCGCGCCCAGCACACTGGGCCGGGCGCCGCACCGGGCGAGCAGGGCGGGCAGATGGACCAGCTCGATTTCGAATTCGTGCTGTTCGCCTCCGCCACCATCGACTACGACTACATCATGAAGCTCATGGCCGACTTCTCCAGCAAGAAGGCCGGCCGCGCCAGCATGAGCCGCGAGCAACTGGTGGCCCTCATCGCGTCCGATGCCAAATTCATCGACGAGCGCGACGACATTACCGAGTACGTCATGAGCCTCAAGGCGGGCGAAGGTCTGGACGAGCGGGCCATCCGTGCGGGCTATGAGCAATTCAAGGCAGTCAAGGCTGCGCGCGAATTGAACGACGTCGCCGCCCGCCACGGCCTGCCCGCCACCGCGCTGCAAGGCTTTGTGGATACCGTGCTGGAGCGCCGCATCTTCGACGGCGAGCAACTCACCGAACTGCTCGCCCCGCTGGCGCTGGGCTGGAAGGCTCGCACGCAGAAGGAGCTGGCCTTGATGGGCGAATTGATGCCAATGCTGAAAAAACGTGCTGCTGGCCGGGATATTTCCGGCCTCAGGGCCTATGAGGATTAGGGCGATGGAAAAGAATCAGATTCAACTGCTCACCGGTACGTTCGAGGGCCATGCCCAGCAAACCGAGAATGGCGTCGAATACTGGCTCGCGCGTGACTTGCAGCATCTTCTGGGCTATGCCAAATGGGACAACTTTTCGCAGGTCATCACCAAGGCCAAAACCGCTTGCGAACTCTCCGGCCACGCAGTTGCCGACCATTTTGCCGACGTCGGGAAAATGGTCGACCTGGGCTCGGGTAGTCAACGCGAAATCAGCGATGTCATGCTCACCCGCTACGCGAGCTATCTCGTCGCGCAGAACAGCGATTCGTCCAAGCAGGAAGTCGCCTTTGCGCAAACTTACTTCGCAATTCAAACTCGTCGCGCCGAGCTGATTGAACAACGGCTGCTGGATGCAGAGCGGCTCACTGCGCGCAGGAAACTCACCGATACTGAAAAAGAACTCTCCAGCGTTATCGTCGAGCAGACTGGTGGCAATAGAGACTTCGCCCTGATCCGCAGCAAGGGCGATCACGCGCTCTTTGGCAAGAGTACGCAGGCGATGAAGGCCCAATGGCGTGTGCCTGACAGTCGCCCGCTGGCCGACTTCGCGCCAACGATCATCCTGAAGGCAAAGGACTTCGCTACCGAAATCACCATTCACAACGCGCACACGCAACAGTTGCACACTGAGCGGGACATCTCCAGCGAGCACGTCACCAACAACCAGGCGGTTCGCCAAACCCTGCTCAATCGCGGCATTCGTCCGGAAAGCCTACCCGCTGCTGAAGACGTGAAAAAAGTGGAGCGCCGTTTGGCCTCGGCCGACAAAAAGGCTTTGCAGAAACCCGATACGCTGGATGGCGATGCGTAGGGGAAAGCGCACTGTGGTGCCGAGGTTGCGGTTTCCGGAGTTTCACAACGCTCCGGGCTGGGAAACGACGCCGCTTGAAGGAATTGCCGAGCGTGTCACCGTGAAGAACACCGACGGCGAAGTAATACGAGTCCTGACTAACTCCGCCGAGTATGGAGTCCTAGACCAACGAGATTACTTCGAACGCGATGTCGCGACTGCGGGCAAAGTTGATGGCTACTACATCGTTGACGCTGGTGACTACGTCTACAACCCACGAACTTCCGTGGCTGCGCCCGTTGGTCCGATTTCGCGGAACAACATTGGCAAAGGCGTAATGTCACCGCTCTACACCGTCTTCCGTTTTTCGGCAGCGAAGACTGATTTCTACGAGCATTTCTTCAGAACAACCGGGTGGCACTCATATGTTCGGAGTGCAGCCAGTACCGGTGCCAGGCACGACCGAATGAGCATCACCACTGGTGCCTTCATGCGGATGCCGGTGCCGACGCCGCCCGCAGCCGAACAACAAAAAATCGCCGACTGCCTGACCTCGCTGGACGAGCTGATTGCCGCGCAGGAGAGGAAAGTCGAGGCCTTGAAGACCTACAAGCGCGGCCTGATGCAGCAGCTCTTCCCCCGCGAAGGCGAAACACTCCCCCGCCTCCGCTTCCCCGAGTTTCGCGATGCGCCGCAGTGGGCGCAAGTGAAGGCCGGAACCCTCTTCGCCAACCGCTCAGAGAGGGGCGACGATTCGCTGCCCATCTATTCGGTGACGATGACGGAGGGGCTGGTGAAACGGTCCACGCTGGATCGCCGAATTGATGACATTGCAGAAGCCACAGGCAACAAAAGAGCGTACCGGTACGACATTGCTTACAACATGATGCGCATGTGGCAGGGGGCATGCGGTGTTGCATTTGAGGGATGTATGGTGAGCCCCGCGTATGTCGTGCTGTCACCACAAACGGACGTGCACGCACCGTTCTACGGGCACCTCTTCAAGTTGCCTCATATGTTGCGGCTGTTTACTTCGCATTCCCGTGGTCTGACCGAGGATCGGTTGCGACTGTACTACCAAGACTTCGCAAGTATTCCTCTCCCACAACCTGACGCACAGGAGCAGGAGCGCATCGCCGATTGCCTGTCTGCTTTGGATGCACGCATCTCCATTGAGTCGGAGAGTCTTGATGCATTGAAGGGTTACAAGATTGGGCTCATGCAGCAGCTCTTCCCGGCGATGGATGACCACCCCGCCCCTTCGGGGCACCCCTCCATGGGAGGTGAATGAGGCATGAGCGAGCTGATCCTCTACACCACCGAAGATGGTCGAACCCAGGTCAAGCTGCGGGCCGAGCAGCAGACGGTCTGGCTCACGCAGTTGGAGATGGCCGAGCTGTTTGATGCCACCAAGCAGAACATTTCGCTGCACCTGAAAAACCTGTTCCAGGACGGCGAGCTGGACCCGGCGGCAACTGTCAAGGAATCCTTGACAGTTCAAACCGAGGGTGCGCGAGCGGTGCAGCGCAAAGTGGCGCTCTACAACCTCGACGCCATTTTGGCCGTGGGCTACCGCGTGCGCTCGCCGCGTGGCGTGCAGTTCCGGCGCTGGGCGAGCACGGTGCTCAAGGAGTATTTGCTCAAGGGCTTCGTGCTCGACGACGAGCGCCTGAAGAATCCGGATGGTCGCCCGGATTACTTCGACGAGATGCTGGCCCGCATCCGGGACATCCGCGCCTCGGAGAAGCGCTTCTACCAGAAGGTGCGGGACTTGTTTGCGCTTTCCAGCGACTACGACAAGACCGATCAGACGACGCAAACTTTTTTTGCCACGGTGCAAAACCTGCTGCTCTACGCCGTGACGCAGCAGACGGCGGCGGAGTTGATCACGGCCCGCGCCAACCCGGCCGACCGTCACTTTGGACTCTCGCACTGGCAGGGCGCCAAGGTGCGCAAGCAGGACATTCTGGTCGCCAAGAATTACCTCAACGCCGACGAGATCGACACGCTGAACCGTCTGGTGGTGATCTTTCTGGAAACCGCCGAGCTGCGCACCAAGCGGCGCGAGGAAATCCGCATGAGCTTCTGGCGGCAGAACGTGGACCAGATCATCGGCAGCAACGGCTTTCCGGTGCTCACGCACGCGGGCCGCGTGAGCCACGCGCAAATGGAAAGCACCACAACCACGCTGTATCTCGACTACGACCAGCGCCGCAAGCAGGACGAGACCCGGCAGGCCGACGCGCAGGACGATGCCGAGCTCAAAGCGCTGGAAACCACCCTCAAGAGCCGCCCGAAAAAATGACTGAACAAGACCAAAAGCAACTGGGCAAAACGCTGTGGGCGATTGCCGATCAACTGCGCGGCGCGATGAACGCGGACGACTTCCGCGACTACATGCTGTCGTTCCTGTTCCTGCGCTACCTGTCGGACAACTACGAACAGGCGGCGCAGAAGGAGCTGGGCAAGGACTACCCGGCTGAGATCGATGCGTCCGTATCCACGCCATTGCAGCTTTGGTACGAGGCGAACCTCGACGACATCGCGGATTTTGAGAAGCAAATGCGCCGCAAGGTGCACTACGTCATCAAGCCTCAATTCCTTTGGGGCAGCATCGTACAGCGGGCGAGATTTCAGGATGGCGAACTGCTCGACACCCTGCAAAAAGGCTTCAAGTACATCGAGGAAGAGTCGTTCCAGAGCAACTTCCAGGGGCTGTTCTCGGAAATCAATCTGGCGTCGGACAAGCTGGGGCGCAAATATGAGGATCGCAACGCCAAGCTGTGCTCGATCATTTCGGAGCTGGCGCGCGGCATGGCGCTGTTCTCCACCGACACCGATACGCTGGGCGATGCCTACGAGTATTTGATTGGGCAATTTGCGGCGGGTTCGGGCAAGAAGGCGGGCGAGTTCTACACGCCACAGCAGATTTCGGGCATTCTCTCGGCCATCGTCACGCTCGACGGGCAGGCGCCTGAAACGGGCCCGCGCAAAAAACTGGAAAGCGTATTCGACTTCGCGTGCGGCTCGGGATCGCTGCTGCTCAACGTGCGGCATCGCGTGAAGGATGCACGCGGCAGCATCGGCAAGATTTACGGGCAGGAATACAACGTCACCACCTACAACCTGGCGCGCATGAACATGCTGCTGCACGGGGTGAAGGACACCGAGTTCGAGATTTACCACGGCGACACGCTCACCAATGCCTGGGACTTCTTGCGCGAAACCAACCCGGCGAAACGGCCGCAGTTCGACGCGGTGGTGGCGAATCCACCGTTCAGCTACCGCTGGGAGCCGAACGATGCCATCAGCGAAGACATGCGCTTCAAGAACCACGGCATCGCGCCCAAAAGCGCGGCGGACTTCGCGTTCCTGCTGCATGGGCTGCATTACCTCAAGGACGACGGCGTGATGGCGATCATCCTGCCGCACGGCGTGTTGTTCCGTGGCGGCGCCGAAGATCGCATTCGCCGCAAGCTGCTGGCCGATGGCCATATCGACACGGTGATCGGGTTGCCGGCCAATCTGTTTTATTCAACAGGCATTCCGGTCTGCATTCTTGTCCTGAAGAAGTGCAAGAAGCCGGACGACGTGCTGTTCATCAACGCTGCGGAGCAGTTTGAAAAGGGCAAGCGCCAGAACCAGTTGTCCGAGGCGCACATCGCCCGCATCGTCGACACGTACCAATACCGTAAGGAAGCGGATCGCTACGCCCGCCGCGTCTCGATGAAGGAGATCGCGGACAACGACTACAACCTGAATATCTCGCGCTACGTCAGCACCGCGCAGGCCGAGGCGGAGGTTGATTTGGCGGCCGTGCATGCTGACCTGGTGCGGATTGATGGCGAAATTCGCAGCGCAACAGCGAAACACAATGAATTTCTGAAGCAGCTCGGCTTGCCGTTGTTGCCGAATTGATTGAGCAAACGGAACAGACGCCGCGTCCACGTTGGGCAGTCGTGCGCTTCGCCGCATGCCCGACGATTCGGCTGCGTATGTGAAGCGGGTGAATGCGTTGCTGGTTTGATGCGGCCGCTCAGTAGTAACTTACCCGTGCCCGGCTGTTCATGGCTGTCAGCGTGAGTTCGATGGTTTCGCGCGTTTCCCCCGATTCGATGGGCAGGGTTATCCGGAACCACTGACCCACGCCCGTTTCGGTCAGCTCCGGGCGTCTCTCGGGCCATTGCACGTTGAACATGTGTGCGTTCGGATAGAGTTCGCGCAGCACCGGCCAAACCACGAAGCTGGTTGCCGCATTCGGGGCAAAGCAGAGTGGCGAAGGCAGGTGAACGGTGCGCCACTCTGGCCGGTTGGACCCCGTGGATTCGGTTCGCTCGTTTGCGTTCAGTCGCATGTGGCGAACGCGCAGCGGAATGTCGGCGGGGTGGTGGTTTGATGCGATATGTGCCTGATCGAAACGAAGGCACAGCACTTGCGGTCGCTGGTTGATGAAGCTGCCACCGATGCCATAGGCGCTGACGCCGATGGACCAGGCGAAACCGTTGCCGCGATAGCGTGGCGCCGGAAACGCCACCGAAATCCCGGCCGGCAATGGCGGTGCGCTGAACGCATCGGCCGTCTCCACGATCGACGTGCCAGCCGCCGTGTGGCGCGTCACGCCCGGTGCCAAGTCAAACTCGACAACGACCGTCCCGGCACAACCAGTGAGCGCGATCGCGCCCAGCCCGGCGATGAAGTGGAGGATGGCAGAGTGATTCATGCGCGGTTGCGGACGGGTTCTCCCGGCGCCTGAATTACCTCCTATCCGGCGATGACGGAGTTTCGCGCTATTTGCTGACAGATGCGATACCTCCGCGCCGGGTAAGTGACGATGCTACGCACGGTCGCACGAAGTGATACTGTGATCGGCAAAGTTTGCCCCCAAGTAAAGATTCATGCTCACCTTCGACAACCGTTTCCTGCGTACCCTGCCCGGCGATCCGAATCCGCGTAACCATTCGCGGCAGGTGCATGGTGCGTTCTGGTCGCGGGTGGAGCCGGCGCGGGTGGCGGCGCCGCAGTTGGTCGCGTATTCGCCGGAGGTTGCCGCGATGCTCGGCCTCTCGGATGTGCAGATGCATTCGCCGCAACTGGTGGACGCGCTCGCCGGCAACGGTTTGCTGCCGGGCATGGAGACTTACGCCACCGCCTACGCCGGTCATCAGTTCGGCAACTGGGCCGGGCAACTGGGCGACGGGCGCGCGATTTTGCTCGGCGAGGCGGTGACGCAATCCGGTCCGCACATCGGCGAGCGCTACGAGCTGCAACTCAAAGGCGCCGGCCCGACGCCGTACTCGCGACGCTCCGACGGCCGCGCAGTGCTGCGCTCGTCGATCCGCGAATTTCTGTGTTCGGAAGCAATGCATCATCTCGGTGTTTCGACCACGCGGGCGCTGTCGCTGGTGCTCACCGGCGATCGGGTCGAGCGCGATATGTTCTACGACGGCAATGCGGCGATGGAGCCCGGCGCCATCGTCTGCCGCGTGGCGCCGAGCTTTCTGCGCTTCGGACACTTCGAACTGTTCGCCTCGCGCGGCGAATTGGCCCTGCTGCGGCAGTTGCTCGACTACACGATCGCGCACTACTTTCCGCAGATTGCCGTAGCGCACGCGGACGACAACGAACGCATCGTCGCGTGGTATGCCGACGTGTGCGAACGCACTGCCAGACTCGTGGCGCAGTGGATGCGCGTGGGTTTTGTACATGGCGTGATGAACACCGACAATATGTCTATCCTTGGCCTCACTATCGACTACGGTCCGTATGGCTGGGTCGACGATTTCGATCCGGGCTGGACGCCAAACACCACCGACGCGCAGGGCAAACGCTACGCGTTCGGCCGTCAGCCCGGTATCGCGCAATGGAATCTGGGACGCCTGGGCGATGCGCTGGCCACGCTCGGTGGCCCCACGCCCGAGGCGCTGGCCGACGCGCTGAGGCAGTTCGAGCGCACTTATGCGATCGAGGTGAATCGCATCTTCCGCGACAAGTTCGGACTGCGTGACGATGGCGGTCATGCCGACGATGCTGTCGAAAACGAAGCGGTGATCGACGCGGCGTTTTCGTTGCTTGTGCAGCACGAGATCGACATGACGATCTTCTTCCGCTCGCTCGCCGCCGCAACGACGGTGGATGCGCTGCGCGACGCCTTCTACGCCGAGGCCGAGTGGCAGGATGCCCGCGCCGCGTGGCACGCATGGTTCGATCGCTATGCCGCATTGACGGCGCGGCAACACGCTTCGCCCGATTTGCGTGCCGAACGCGTGACGCGAATGAACCGCAGCAACCCGAAGTACGTGCTGCGCAACTACCTCGCGCAGCAGACGATCGACGCCGCCCACGCGGGCGACTACGCGCCCGTCCGCGAACTGCTCGACGTGCTGCGCAGGCCCTACGACGAACAGCCCGGCCGCGAGCGCTTCGCCGAAAAGCGACCGGATTGGGCGCGTACGAAGGCGGGCTGTTCGATGCTTTCCTGCAGCAGCTAATCGCCCGTAGGCTACGACTTGCCGTCGCACCCGACGTGGGCATGAAGAGGCGAGCGCGTTCGTGCCCGCGCTTGCGGCCGGGAATGCGCAGTCTGCGCCGGCCGTGTCAGTTCTTGTCGAAATTGTCGCCGCGGCCGCCGACGCCGCCGCGCTTGACCTGGCCTTTGACGGCCTTCTGTTTGTTCTTGCCGTAGCTGGTGGCCAGCGACTCGGCACTGAGCTTGACGCCGGTTTGCAGGATGCTGCCATTACCGGTGGCGCGGCCAAGCGTGGCGCCGATCGCCGCCAGCATCAGCAGCACGCCGACCAGCGCGAACAGCCCGATGACGATTACCGGCACCCACTCGATACTGCTCTCGCCCAGCATCAGCACCATGAATGGAAAGACGAAGCCGCACCACGCCGCCGCGAAACCCCACAGCGGCGCCGCGTCTAGCAGCTGCCGGTACCAGGCGAAACGGGTAAACGCGCCAACCATCCCCGCCAGGCCTGCCAGTGCGAAGACGGCGAAACCGAGACCGGCGAATGCTTTCGGCCACAGGCGGCCGAGCGGCAGATCGCGCGACAGCAGCGCAACGTCGGCAATGCGCGGGCTGACCCAGACCTCTACCGTCTGCCCCGACGATTTGGCCTGCTCCAGCCGCTTGAACACGGTCTCGTTGTAGGGCTCGTCGATTGCCTCGTCCTCCAGCACCGACAGGCGGCTGGTCTCGTAAGTGCGCCCGCCGCTCGCGTAGCGCACGCCGTACCAGGTGAACGAACCGTTGCCGTCCTCGCCCGTATGCGGCACCACTTCGCCCTGCACGCTCTGGTAGTCGCGCGCCAGCGACCAGTTGCCCACGGCGGTGACCACCGGCCGCAGCATGAAATACCAGCCGCAGAGGCCGAAAATGGCCGCCAGCAGCCCCCAGAGCAGGAAGGCCAGCAGCCGCTTTCCCCAGGATTGATGCGGATTGTCAACGGTGGAATTCATGGCCGAATCATACGCATCGTCAGTGCCTCAATTGGCTACAACTTGTATCGAAAAGCGGCATTCGCATTGGGCAAAAATGACGATTTGTCAAAAAGTCGACTTAGTAGCAAATATCGCATTGAGCCCATATAAATAAACGGTTTCGTACAAAAGTTGTTTCCGCGGCGACGCTCGCGGTTCGCGACGCCGACCGCTGCTGGTTGAGACGCAAGTGATGCGTTCTTTGCGTCATCGCGGCGATAATCGGGGCCACTATCGCAATCAACGCATCTGGAGATGCCATGTTCGACCGCTCAACCATGTCAAAAGCGGCAGCGACGCTCGTCGCTTCCCTCGCCAGCGCCCTCCCGCTCACTGCCTGGGCGCAACAAAAAGTCACCTTCCAGAGCAACTGGTTCGCCCAGGCCGAGCACGGCGGACTCTATCAGGCCGTCGCCGAAGGCACCTACAAGAAGTACGGTCTCGACGTCACGGTCAAGATGGGTGGCCCGCAGGTCAACGGCCTGCAATTGCTCGCCGCCGGGCAGGTCGACATCTTCATGGGTTTCGACATCCAGAACTACAAGGCCTGGGAGCAGGGCGTGCAGGCGGTGAGCGTCGGCACTTTTTTCCAGAAAGACCCGATCGTCGTCATCGCACACAACGACGTGAAGACCTTCGCCGATCTGAAATCGAAAACAATGCTCGTCTCCACCGACGGCCAGACCAACTGGTGGCCGTGGGCGAAGGCGAAATACGGCTTCAAGGACGAGCAGACGCGGCCGTATACCTTCAACGTGCAGCCCTTCGTTGCCAACAAGAACATGGCGCAGCAGGGCTACCTCACGTCGGAGACGCTGGCCGTACAGAAGGCCGGCATCAAGGACGCCAGGGTCTTCCTGCTCGCCGACCTCGGCTATCCGCCCTACACCGAGACCATCACTCTGCTCAAGAAGACCATCGACGCCAACCCGAAGATGGTCGAAGCCTTCGTCAAGGCGACGATGGAAGGCTGGAAGAGCTACCTGAAGAATCCGGCGCCGGGCAATGCACTGATCAAGAAGGACAACCCGGCGATGACCGACGAACTGCTCGCCTACGGCCTGTCGAAGATGAAGGAGATGGGCATCGTCGACGGCGGCGATGCCGCCAAACTGGGCATCGGCATCATCACCGAAGCGCGCATGAAGCAGACCTGGGACATGATGGTCGCCAACAAGCTCATCGACACCACGAAAGTGAAGTTCAACGACGCGTGGACCGACAAATTCGTCAAGGACGCGAAGGTGATGCCGTGATGGGTTCCCTCTCCCCTCGTGGGAGAGGGCCAGGGAGAGGGGGTTGGTTGGCGTTGTTGCCAATGTAGTTGTCATGCCACCATCACCCTCTCCCCCACCCCTCTCCCCTCAAGGGAGAGGGGCCAGGCTCGCCGCCATCGAGATCCGTGCCGCCGAAAAGACTTACGCCAACGGCGTCCGCGCCCTGTTACCGGTTGACTTGACGGTCGCGGCGGGCGAATTCGTGACCCTGCTCGGCCCGTCCGGCTGCGGCAAGAGCACGCTGCTCAACATGGTGGCGGGGCTGCTGGCGCCGTCATCCGGGCAGGTGCAGGTCGGCACCGGCGAGCGCGTGTCGTTCGTGTTTCAGGAAGCGACGCTGATGCCCTGGGCGAGCGTGGCGGCGAATGTGCGCCTGCCGCTCGACCTTGCAGGCAGCGCGCGCGACGCGGCGGATGCACGCGTTGCCGACGCGCTGAAACTGGTTGGCCTCGGCCAATTCGGCCACGTCTGGCCGCGCGAACTATCGGGCGGTATGCAGATGCGAGCGTCGATCGCGCGCAGCCTGGTCACCGAGCCGACGCTGCTCCTCATGGACGAACCGTTCGGCGCGCTCGACGAAATCACGCGCAACCGGCTCGACGACGAATTGCTGCGCCTGCGCCGCGAGCGCAACCTCACGGTCTTGTTCGTCACCCATTCGATCCACGAAGCGGTGTATCTGTCCGACCGCGTGATCGTGATGGCGGCGCGGCCGGGCCGGGTGGTGGATCAGATCGCGGTAACGCCCGCCGCAGCGCGCAATGACGCCTTTCGCGTAGCGACCGAGTTTGCCGCATACGCGAAACGCCTGCAGGATGCCCTGCTCGCCGCGTCCAGTAACGCCGACGAGGCGCTGGCATGAACGCCTTGCGGCGCGTACTGCCGGCGGTCATCGTCGGCGCGATCGTGCTCGCGCTGTGGCAGGGGTGGGTGACCGCGTTCGACATTCCGCCCTTTCTGGTGCCCAGCCCGCTGCTGGTCGTCAAGACGCTGGTGGCCGACTGGCCGCTGCTGGGCGGCGCGTTGCTGGTCACGCTCAAAGTCACCTTGCTGAGCCTGCTATGTTCGGTGCTGTTGGGCGTTGCCATCGCGTTCGCCTTCGTGCAGAGCCGCTGGGTCGAAACGGCGTTCTTTCCCTATGCGGTACTGCTGCAGGTGACGCCCATCGTTGCCATCGCGCCGCTGATCATCATCTGGGTACGGAGCCCGACGCTGTCGCTGGTGATCTGCGCCACCATCGTGGCCATCTTTCCGGTCATCGCCAACACCACGCTCGGCCTGCGCAGCGTGAACCCCGGACTCGCCAGCCTGTTCCGCATGAACCGGGCGACGCGCTGGCAGACGCTTGTCCGCCTGCGGGTGCCGAGTGCGTTGCCGTATTTTTTCGGCGGCCTGCGCATTGCCTCGGGCCTCGCGCTGATTGGCGCCGTGGTCGCGGAGTTCGTCGCCGGCACCGGCGGCACCGGCACCGGGCTCGCGTATCAGATCCTGCAGGCGGGTTATCAGCTCAACATTCCGCGCATGTTCGCCGCGCTGACGCTGATTGCAGCAACCGGCGTGGTGCTGTTTCTGCTGATGGGCGCGCTGTCGCGCCGGGTGCTGGGCGGCTGGCATGAGAGTGCGCTGCGCCCGGTCGAAGGCGCAGGTTAGGGGCGCATGCCGCTGACCGCCCTCGCGCTGGTGCTCGGCGCCGCGCTGCTGCACGCCACCTGGAACCTCGCCGCCAAACGGGCCGCGCACGCGACGCACTTCATGTGGCTGTCGGCCGTGCTCGCCGCGATGCTTTACGCACCGGTCGTGCTGTGGATTCTGGCGACGACGCCGGTGACCTTCGGCTGGCGCGAAGCGGTCGCGTGCGCGGCCAGCGCGGTCGTGCACTTTGGCTACAACGCCGCGCGGCAAACAGCGTACCGGGTGGCCGATTTTTCCGTGGTCTATCCGATCGCGCGCGGCTCCGGCCCGTTGCTTTCGTTCACTGCGGCGGTGTTGCTGCTGGGTGAAAAGCCCAGCTTGCTGGCGTTGCTTGGTCTGCTGTTGATTGTGGTCGGCGTGCTGGCGATTTCGGGCGGACGAGCGTGGTTCTCGGCGCATCGGGGCGGTGTCGATCTTCGCGGCGTGTTGTGGGGTTTGATCGCAGGTGCCTTCGTGGCCGGCTACACGGTGATCGATGGCTGGGCGGTGCGCTATCTGCTGATGTCGCCGTTCGTCGTGGACATTTGCGGCAACCTGTTGACTGCCGCCGTGCTGGCGCGACGGGCGTGGCGCGAGCCAGGCGAAGTGCGCTCGCAGTGGCGGCAATACTGGCCGCAGATCGTGACGGTGGCGACGCTCGGCCCGATCGGCTACATCGCCGTGCTGTTTGCGATGAAGCTGGCGCCGGTTTCGCACGTCGCCCCGGCGCGCGAGGTGTCGATGATGATCGCCGCTTTTTTCGGAGCCAAATTGCTGGATGAAGGCGATGTGGTTCGCCGGGTTGCCTATGCTGGCCTCATCGCAGCCGGCGTGATCTGTCTGGTCTGGACTAATTGATGTTTCCAAAACTACATGACAGGCTGCGAATAGCAAGTGGTTCGGATATCAGGAACGATTTCTTGACGCAGATTAGCGCAGATTCGACGCAGATTCGACGCAGATTCGACGCAGATTCGCGCCGATTTTCTCAGGTTGCCCGAGTGGCAAGGTCATCCGTCCGCCGGCGAAAGAAATCTGCGGCAATCCGCGTCGAATCTGCGCTAATCTGCGTCAAGTTTTTTGTCATGGCTTTGGGAAATCGCAATAGAGATCGCTCACACCGCGTTGAGGTAACCGCGGCACGAAGGCGCGCCGCAGCGGCAGGGAATGGCTTCGTCGTGGCCCTGCACCTTGTAGTCGAGCAGCAACTCTTCGCCGGCGGCGATGTTGCGCAGGCTTGCGAAATACACATGCCCATCGACGATGTCGGCGACGAGATTGGGCTCGCAACTGTGATTGATGAATTCGGCGCCACTGCCGCCGACGGCGCCGTCGATGATGCGCCCCGGTGCCGCCCAGAACAGATAGATCAGCGCCCGCCCGCTGCGGCGCGCGGCTTCCCAGTAAGAGATGCGTTCACCGCGATACTCGATCACGCGCTCGCCGGCCGCGATGGGTTCCACGGCGTACACGCCGTAACGGTGAATCGGCGAAGCCCGGATGGCCAGCGCAAAACGGGTCGAGCCCGCCGCAACCTGCGGGTTAGGTGGGAATCCTTCGGCGCTCGCCGCTGTTCCGGTGTCGTCCTGCATGCTCATGGGGAAAGGTGCAACCGTTGTCGCCAGCAGGTAAACTACGCGGCATGAACGTGTTGGTCAACCTCCCCCTGCAAGCGATGCCGCCCGCCGCGCACCGCGTGGGCGCGTTCGTGCATCAGGGCGCTTTCAGCCGCTCCTCCAGTTCCCGCTAGGCGGGACATCCTTCTTTCTCCCGTCTTCGCCGCCGCGTGCCTGCGCCATCGCGCCGTCACGCTCGCCACGTACCCAACTTCCCGATTCATCACGAGAAACATCATGTTCGACATCAATCTCCTGCGCACCGACCTCGCGGCCACGGCCGAACGCATGAAGGCGCGCCACTACCAGATCGACATCCCCGCGTTCGAAGCGCTCGAAGCCGAACGCAAGGCGTTGCAGATCCAGACGCAGGACCTGCAGCAGCAGCGCAACACGCTGAGCAAGGCCGTCGGCCAGGCTAAGGCAGCCAAGGATGAGGCCAAGGCGCAGCAGTTGCTCGCCGAGGTCGCCGCGCTGCCCGACAAGGTCAAGGCGAACGAGGTCGCGCTCGCCGCGATTCAGGACAAGGTCAACGCACTGCTGATGACTATCCCCAACCTGCCGCAGACGACGGTCCCGATGGGCAAGGACAGCGACGATAACGTCGAGCAACGGCGCTGGGGCACGCCCAAGGCGTTCGACCACGAGGTCAAGGACCACGTCGCGCTCGGCGAAGCGCTGGCGTCGAACGCCGGTGCCCAGCTCGACTTCGAGGCCGGCGTCAAGCTGTCGGGCGCGCGCTTCACGGTCATGAAGGGCCAGCTCGCGCGCCTGCACCGCGCGCTCGCGGCCTTCATGCTCGACACCCACGTCAACGAGCACGGCTTCACCGAGTGCTACGTGCCCTACATCGTGAACAAGGACACGATGACAGGGACCGGGCAGTTGCCGAAGTTTGAGGAAGACTTGTTCAGAGTGCCAATGGGTGTGACGCTGATCATGAATGCGCCGCCGCAAAATGGGCAATGGCTAGTCGACAGTATTGTCGGCTCAGAACCGGACAATCGCTACCTTATCCCAACCGCCGAAGTTTCGCTTACGAATTTGGTACGCGGCGAGATGGTCGACGCCGCCAAGC
The DNA here is from genome assembly GCA_027492485.1 of Betaproteobacteria bacterium. GTDB lineage: Bacteria > Pseudomonadota > Gammaproteobacteria > Burkholderiales > Casimicrobiaceae > Casimicrobium. The sequence continues at coordinate 3,483 of JAPUER010000054.1, read as the reverse complement.
TGCCGCTGCGGCTGACGGCACACACGCCCTGCTTCCGCTCGGAGGCCGGCAGCTATGGCCGCGACACCCGCGGCATGATCCGCCAGCATCAATTCGACAAGGTCGAGATGGTCTACATCTGCAAACCCGAGGAATCGAACGCGATGCTCGAGGAGATGACCGGCAACGCCGAGAAGATCCTGCAGAAGCTCGGGCTGCCGTACCGCGTGATGCTGCTGTGCACCGGCGACATGGGCTTCGGCGCGACCAAGACTTACGATCTCGAAGTCTGGCTGCCGGCGCAGAATACCTATCGTGAAATTTCGAGCTGCTCGAATTGCGAGGCGTTCCAGGCGCGGCGCATGGGCGCCCGCTTCAAGAACGCCGCAGGCAAGAACGAACCGGTGCACACGCTGAACGGCTCGGGCCTCGCGGTCGGCCGCACGCTGGTGGCGATCCTGGAGAACTACCAGAACGCCGACGGCTCGATCACGGTGCCCGAAGCGCTGCGGCCTTACATGGGTGGCCTTGAGGTCATTCGCTAGGAAGTCTCCCCTGCTGCCGCCGGGACGACTTTCACTTCGGATGCCTCCCCTGCGAAGCAGGGGAGGTGCCGCGAAGCGGCGGAGGGGTCGCGGCGGTGACACGCCCCCGATCGTCGCCACGCCGTCTACCCCTCTGTCGGCTGCGCCGACATCTCCCCTGCTGCCGCAGGGGCGACTTTCACTTCGGATGCCTCCCCTGCGAAGCAGGGGAGGTGCCGCGAAGCGGCGGAGGGGTTGCCGCGTAGCGAAGCGGCGCAGAGGTCGTAGCGAGTTACGATAGCCGGATCATGCGGGAGAAGACCTATGCTCGCCATCTCATCGCCAATGCGAGGACGCTACGCCGCACCATGACGCCAGCGGAGCGCCGCTTGTGGTTCGACGGTTTGCGATCGATCGAGTCGCACTTCCGCCGGCAGCGACCGGTTGGACACTACATCGTCGACTTCTATTGCGCCGCTGCCAGGCTCGCCATCGAAGTCGACGGCGCGACACATGACGATGCGTCCGCGCAGGCTTACGACGCGGCGCGAACGGCATACTTGCGATCGCTCGGCATCGAGGTGATGCGGTTCGGCAATGCCGACGTTCTACACAATCTGGAGGGTGTGATGTTCGCGATTCGCCAGACGCTTGCGGCACGCCAGCAGCAGTGCGCTGCCGACGTCTCCCCTGCCGGGCGGGGAAGACTCGCAGGAGCGTAATCATGGATCGTGTCGATACTGTCATCGTTGGTGCCGGCGTTGTTGGCCTTGCGGCTGCGCGGGAACTGGCGCTTGCGGGGCGCGAGGTGATGGTGCTGGAAGCGGCCGATGCCATCGGCACCGGCACCAGTTCGCGCAACAGCGAAGTGATTCACGCCGGTATCTACTACCCGGCGGGGTCGTTGAAGGCGAAGTTCTGCGTCGAGGGTAAGGCGCTGCTCTACCGCTATTGCGACGCGCGTGGCATTGCGCATCGGCGTTGCGGCAAATTGCTGGTGGCAACGGCGGCGGATGAAGTCGCGCAGATCGACGGCATCATCGCGAAAGCCGCCGCCAACGGCGTCGATGACCTCGTGCGCCTGACAGCGGCCGAGGCGCGCGCGCTGGAGCCGGCGCTCACCTGCGTCGCCGCCGTGCACTCGCCGAGCACCGGCATCGTCGACAGCCATGCGCTGATGCTGGCGCTGCAGGGCGACCTTGAAAACGCCGGCGGGCTGGTCGCCTTCAACACGCCGGTGGCGGCGCTCGCCTTCACGCGCGACGGCATTGTGGTGCGCACGGCGGACGGCACCGAGCTGCTGGCCGACCGCGTGGTCAATGCGGCGGGTCATGGTGCACCGACGCTGGCGGCGAATACCGCCGGCCTGCGCGCCGCGCACGTCCCGCGGCAGTTTTTTGCCAAGGGCAATTACTTCACGCTGGCCGGTCGTTCGCCGTTCAGTCGTTTGATTTATCCGGTGCCGCAACACGCGGGGCTCGGTGTACACCTGACGATTGATCTCGGCGGGCAGGCCAAGTTCGGGCCCGATGTCGAATGGGTTGCGTCCGCCGACGATCTGGTGGTCGATCCGCGGCGCGGCGATGCCTTCTATGCCGAGGTACGCAAATACTGGCCGGCGCTGCCCGATGGCGCCCTGCAGGCCGGCTACGCGGGCATCCGGCCCAAGATTTCCGGGCCGGACGAGCCGGCGGCCGACTTTGCGATCGTGGGCCCGAACGCGCACGGCATGCGCGGGCTGGTCAATCTTTTCGGCATCGAGTCGCCCGGCCTGACCAGTGCGTTGGCGATTGCCAATTCAGTCAGGTCACAGTTCGCCTCGCCCGCGTAACAAGTGCTCGCGCGCTACCCGCGTAATCCGTACGCAAGAATATGAATGTTCCGATGACAAGGTCATGATGCACGCGTCGACGCCAGTTTGGCGAGGTATTGGCGACAACAAGTTCGTTTTTTGTTGCCTCACGCACGATATCGAGATCGTGCGCAGATTACCATTGGATGCACAAAGCCAGTGCCGTTTTCGTCCTTCCGCGCTGCCGGTGTGCGGCGATAAACGCGGCTATCACAATCAACTTGCATCGAGGGTTTACTTATGGCGTCGATTTTTTCCGCAATATTACGGGGCGAGTTTCGCGCCGATTCATGCGCCCGTGTTTTGGCGATTGCCACGCTACTGGGCGCGGGATCGATGGCGTCCGCGCAGTCGTTTGTGCAGCTGCCGAATAGCGGCAACACGTCGGTACTGAACGGGACGCTGCTGTCCACGACCGTTACGATCAGCGGAGCCACTTCCAATCTGCAGGTGGCGCCGAGTATCAATCCGCCATACAACGCTTACGACATCTGGGACAACGCGCCGACACCCAATACGACCGGGCTTACGCCGGCAGCCATTTACCCGGCGACCGCCCGGGGCAATCCGCAGATCGTGATTACCTCTCCAGGGGCCTCGACTGCGGCGTCGCCGTACCGCGTAACGGTTCACTTTGGGAAGGCGGTCCAGGATCCCGTGATGCTGGTTTACAGCATGGACAATTCAGCGGTGGACGTTTCGCCCACGCGCACACGTAGCGGCTCCCCGGCCGTGACCTCGATTACCGGGAACTCCGCGGCGGCAATCAACGCGACCGCCCAGACGATCGGCGCCAACCTCGTGAATAACGACATTGTCCTCTCGGAAGGCTGTTGGAATACGACCGCACGTGCTTGCGCCGTCATCCGTTTCTCCGGCAGCTACAACGACATCGTCTTTAATCTCTACAGCGTCCCTGGCGGGCAGGACGGCGTGGGCTTCCAGTTCGGCGCGGCCGAGCTGGCACCGCCGCCGGCAGTGCCATCGCTGAGCACCGCCACGCTGGGCGCGCTGATGCTGATGTTGTTGGTTGCTTTTGCGTGGGTGTCCCGCTCGCGTAATGCTGCGCGGTAGTTAGGGCAACGCTGAACAAGCCGTCGAAATCGGCGAGATGAGGTGCGAGGGTAG
>JAPUER010000053.1:181981-186618 GCA_027492485.1 Betaproteobacteria bacterium | reverse complement strand
GGCCGGTGATTTCTGGGTTGACTGAGGGCAACTTCGCAGCAGGACTCGCTGGACGCATGGCGGCGGGTTGCGTCGGTAGCTACATCGGCAAGGGCTCTTGTGAGGCTGGGGCGGTTTCTGGGGCGTTTGACTATCTCTTTAATCATTGCGGTCATGGAGGGTGCGATTTCGGAGACAAGCTAAAGGCTATGGGCGAAGGGATGTTCTCAGTGGTGACGGGAACGGGCAACGCATTTCGTTTCATCGGTCGCGGCACTGGTCTAATGGGCGAAGAAGAACGTCTGCGCTTTAACCAAGAGGGTGAGGCGGCAGATTCATTTGCGCGAAAACTTCGTGACGATCCTGAGTTCAGAAAACTCGTTTCCGCCTCAGTAACAACTGAGGCTCAAAAATTTCTTCATGACAATCAAGATGGTTGGATGAAGTGGTTCGTCACAGGCCGTGCAGTAACCGGGATTTTTACTGGTTTCGGGCCAGCGGCCTTCATCGGTGATTTCACCCGTGCTGTCGAGAACGGACACGGTATGGTTGAGGCGCTGTTTCCCGGTGGTGTCGCTGGTCAACCGGAGAAGAAGCGATGAGCGGCGCTTCGATTTGGCAACGCGTTGACCAGATGGAAGTTTGGCTTGCAATTGCAGTCGCCGCGATGGCGGCGGCGCTCGTAGGTTACCTGTGGTCCGAGTGGACGTTTTATGCCGCTTTTTTATCCGGCATCTTTCTCATGGGGGCGTTCACGTTTCTCCCGTGGCGTAAGCGACGATGGCGCGGAGTTGCGTGGGGTGTTTCCGTTGGTTGGTTGCTGGGTTCTATCCCGTTCGCGCTTCGCGTTTTTACTTAACAGCTTTTGGCCAGGAGCCCCATTTCAAATGGGCGAGGAAAGAAGGAATCAAAGGGGCCAGGGTCGAGTTATCGTGAGCGAATGGAACTCCTGACTGGATACCCTACGTTTGCGCCGACACCGGTTAGCGTCGGTCTATTTAAAAAAGCGGATTAAAGGGGTCAGGCTCTGAGGTTTTCCCACGAATATTTAGGATCAAATCTGAAGCGCAGGATGAGGTCGAGGCCAAGCCTGCCAGACCTCGCGCAACTGTGAATGAGTGAAGCTGGCTTGATCGGTTTGCAGCAATAGTTGACCGATGCGAATCACCGATATCTCGGCGCGCGTCTTTCGGTTGGTCAACTGCAACGCGTACTGCAGGGAGAGATTGATCGCGCATTGCCCGATCAGGTGCAGCACAAAGGCGACCAAACTGGCGATGAGCGCCAGCACTGCCAAGCGCTCGATCGTGCGGCTGCGGCTGTGCTCGAAACCCAAACCAAAGCGCGCGCTCTTGGTGTCGCGAAATGCCTGTTCGATCGTAAGCGTCCGATCAGCCCCGTTGTATCGTAGGTTTTCGTGAATTGACAGACTACGTGTCCACGTAGGTAGGTACGTGGACACGTAGGTCTAGAAGATGAGCGAAGACGGCAAGGCGAGGATGGAAGCGACGAGTGCGATGTGGACGGTGGTGAGCCGAGAGGCTTTGATAGCGGGGAGTAAGGATGACGGACGTACGGTGTATCGGCGGGAAGCGAAGGCCCGGCTGATTGCGACGGCGCCCGGTGCCTCGGTGGCGAGGGTTGCGCGCGAACATGGCTTGAACGCCAACCAGTTGCATGGCTGGACACGCGCGGTGAAGCGTAGCTTTGGCGAGGGGTTGCTACGCACTATGCCAAGCGCCTTTGCTCATTTCTTGCCGCCGTGCAGATTCGCTGTCTCGTGCTCTGGTTGAATATTCCGTGACGACACTATCTGGCAGCGCCCGCTGACATCGAGCGGTCGGGTTTCCGCCTTCGCGGGAATGACGGTGACGTGCGGGTGCGCGACTCGCTGTCGGTGATTGCTTCGCTACTTGACTGGCGATAGCGCGGCACGCATCTCCGCGATCGCGGCAGAATAATCTTTTGCACCATAGATCGCGCTGCCCGCCACAAAGGTGTCAGCGCCTGCGGCGGCGACTTTGGCGATGTTGTCGGCCTTGATGCCGCCGTCGACTTCGAGCAGCACTTCCCGCCCGCTGGCGTCGATGCGGCGGCGCACTTCGGCAATCTTCGGCAGCACACCATCGATGAATTTCTGCCCGCCGAAGCCGGGGTTCACGCTCATCAGCAGCACCAGATCGAGCTTGTCGAGTGTGTAGTCGAGATAAGAGAGTGGCGTGGCTGGGTTGAACACGAGGCCGGGCTTGCAGCCGCAGTCACGGATCAGCGCGATGGTGCGGTCGATGTGCTCACTCGCCTCGGGATGGAAGCTGATGATGCCGGCGCCGGCCTTGGCGAACTCGGGGATGATGGCGTCGACCGGCTTTACCATCAGGTGCACGTCGATCGGTGTATCACCCACATGCGGCTTGATGGCGCTGCACACCATCGGACCGATGGTCAGGTTGGGAACGTAATGATTGTCCATCACGTCGAAGTGAATGAGATCGGCGCCCGCCGCGATCACGGCGCGCACCTCATCGCCGAGGCGCGCAAAGTCGGCGGAAAGAATGGATGGCGCGATGCGGTAGTTGCGAGACAATTTGATTTCCATGGAATCACTGGCCAGCACGACATTCAATACCGTTCACCCTGAGCCAACGGCGAAGGGTTTGCATCAAACGCTTCGGCGATGCCTCAGCGCGAACGGGCGCTTGCGGTTGCCCTGCCAGTCACATCGAAAGACACTGCCGCAGTGAACCGCTATAGCATCAAGGTTGATCCGACCCCATTTTACTTGGCCGATCAGAGCGATCCGGCCAACGATCAATACGTCTTTGCGTATCACATCCGCATCGAGAACGTCGGCGAGGTCGCGGTGCAGTTGCTGTCACGGCATTGGGTGATTACCGATGCCAACGGCAAGGTGGAAGAAGTGCGCGGCGCCGGTGTGGTCGGCCAGCAGCCGAAGTTGGCGCCGGGCGAAAGCTACGAATACACCAGCGGCTCGCAGTTCAGGACGCCGGTAGGCACCATGCAGGGCAGCTATCAGTTTGTCGCGGAGGACGGCGTGAAATTCGAGGCCCCGATTCCGAAGTTCGTACTGTCGGCGAAGCGGGTGCTGCACTGAGCCCCGCTATTGCCTGTCGTCCGACGCCTTTTCGTTCACCGCGTCGGCAGCAGCCTTGGCATCGTGCTCGGCGAGCTTGCGGTGCCGTGAATCGCTGCCGCGCACGACCCACCAGATGAGCGCTACAAACATGCAGCCGATGCCCAGCGTCTCCACCAGGAAAATCCAGAATCCACTTTCGATCATGCCGAAAAACCCGTCTCTGCGTGCATTGTCGTTGGCTGCCAGCATTGTAGGGATGCTCTGGCTCGCCGGCTGCGCGACGCCACCCGTCACCGCGCCGACGCCGCCCGCCGCACCGACACCCGTGGCCTCAACGCCAACGCCCGCCGCGACGCCAGCGCCGCCGGTAGCGCCAACCCCGGCAGCCCTCGAACCGAAAGCGCGCTGGACTCAAGCGCCGTTCGCCGACCTGCCGGGCTGGAAGGCCGACGACCTGCGCGACGTGCGCGTCGCTTTCGCCGAAAACTGCAAGGGCCTGCGCAGCAAAGCGGAGTGGATCGGCGCCTGTTCGCGCTTTCCGTTCGATGGCAACGTGGCGGCGCAGCGGACGTTCATCGAAAGCGAGTTCGTGCCGTACCGGCTGACGCGCGCCGACAGTGAAGACCGCGGGCTCATCACCGGTTACTACGAGCCGCTGCTGAAAGGCTCGCGCAGCAAGACCTCGCGCTTCAACGTGCCGCTCTATCAACGCCCCGACGATCTGCTGGTGGTCGAACTGGGCGATCTCTACCCCGAACTCAAAGGCAAACGCGTGCGCGGACGCCTGATCGACACGCCCCAGGGCAAACGCGTGGTGCCGTATTTCGATCGTGCGCAGATCGATGTGAATGCGCTGACCGCCACGACGAATCTCAAACCGCTGGCCTGGGTCGACGATACGGTCGAGGCGTTCTTCCTGCAGATTCAGGGCTCCGGCCTGATCGAGCTGGCCGATGGCAGCCGCATGCGCGTGGGCTACGCCGACCAGAACGGGCACCCGTTCCGCGGCGTCGGCCGCATTCTGGTCGATCGCGGCGAACTCAAGCTCGAAGAGGCGAGCATGCAGGGCATCAAGGGCTGGATTGCGCGCAATCCCGACCGTGCCACGGCGCTGCTCAACGAGAACGCGAGCTACGTTTTCTTTCGCGAGATCGACGCCAAACCGGCCGGGCCACTGGGCTCGCTGGGCGTGCCGCTGACAGCCGAGCGCTCGCTGGCGGTGGATACCCGCTTCATCCCGCTCGGAGCGCCGGTGTGGCTGGCGACGACGTATCCGAATGCGCTGGTGCCGCTGAACCGGCTGCTGTTTGCGCAGGATACCGGCGGCGCCATTCGCGGCGTGGTGCGCGCCGATTTTTACTGGGGCACGGGGCACAAGGCGGGCGAACAGGCCGGCCGCATGCGGCAGAACGCGCAGATGTGGGTGTTGTGGCCGAAGGGCAGCGCGCCGCCCGCAACGCTGTAGGAGCGGCGTTCCGCGACCCCGCCCCCGGGCGCGCCAGTCGGGGGGCGGCCAGCCGCACCAAACAAACGGGCCGGGAAAAGCCACCAATAAACCCAGTTG
>JAPUER010000053.1:106158-181971 GCA_027492485.1 Betaproteobacteria bacterium | reverse complement strand
TCCCCCTGCGGCAGACCGCCCAGAGGGGGGTTTTGGGCCCGAAGGGCAGCGCCCGCCCCGCAACGCGGTCGGCGGGGTCGCCCGCGACCGCGCCGCCGTGCGCTCCTGTCGGGTCGCGGCAAGCCGCTCCTACAATCGGGGCATGAATAGGCAACGATTCACGCAGTTTCTCGATGCGATGGACGCGCTGGTGACGCGGACGTCGCATGAGCCGACCGTGCTTGACGAGGGCGAAGCGGCGCTGCGCGCGCTGATCGCGCACGACGACTGGCTGCCCGCCGAATACGCCGCGCCGAAGCCGGAGAAGTATCAGCAGTATCTGCTGTACGCCGATCCGGCCGGACGCTACAGCGTGCAGAGCTTCGTCTGGGGGCCGGGGCAGGGCACGCCGGTGCACAACCACACCGTATGGGGACTGGTGGGCGTGCTGCGCGGCGAGGAGCGCTGCGAGGAATTTCCGGCACCGGACGCGGCGCCGATGCACTGCCAGCACACGCACCGGCTGCCGCGCGGCGCGGTGGATCGGGTGTCGCCGACGATCGGCGACTGGCATGCGGTGAGCAATGCGCAGGCCGATGCGCCGTCGATCAGCATCCACGTCTATGGCGCCGACATCGGCCGCGTGACGCGCAGCGTGTGGGACGCGGCGACGGGACAGGTCAAGCCCTTCGTGTCGGGCTATTCGAACGCCGGCGCATGGATCGCGGCGCGATGAACGAAACCGCCGGCGACGTTCTGCGACTTGCCCGCCACGGCACGCACACCCACCTCACGCTGAACCGGCCGGACAAGGCCAACTCGCTGGCCGCGCCGCTGGTCGCAGCGCTGCAAGCGGCCATCGACACCGCCCGCGCCGACGGCACCACGCTGCTCACGCTGCGCGGCAACGGTCGCAATTTTTGCGGCGGTTTCGATCTGTCCGGTCTGGCTGCCGAAAGCGACGACACGCTGATTCCGCGCCTGATGGCGCTGGAGCGCATGCTGCAGGCGCTTTACTACGCCCCCTTCGCCACCGTCGCGCTGATCCACGGCGGCGCCTTCGGGGCCGGGTTCGATCTTGCCTGCGCCTGCGACTACCGGCTGGCGACGGCGGGCACGCGCTTCCGCATGCCGGGCTGGCGCATGGGCCTCGCGCTCGGCACCCGGCGCACGGCGCAGCGCGTGGGGGCGGAGCGCGCCTTCGTGTTCCTGCGCGACGCGCTGGTGATCGGCGCCGAACAGGCGCTGGCGCAGCAGTTCATCACCGAGATTGCCGACGAGGTGACCTGGTCGCGGCGCATCGACGAAATCGCGGCGAGCAACGCCAAACTGCCGCCGAAGGCCTACGCGCAGTTGAAGGCGATGCTGCAAACCAACACCGGCGAGGCCGATCTGCGCGACCTGCACGCCTCGCTGGTCGCCACGCCGCTGAAGCCGCGCATGCAGCACTACGTCGCGTCGCGCGAGTAGCGGCGAACGGCTAACAGCTAGCAGCGTTTTACGCATTGAAACCGGGCCGGGATGGCCAATTTGGCGAAAAGTCGACTTTCTACAATATCTGCCGCCGCGCCATATCAATCAACGCATTGCGGCAAAAAGTTGTTGCCCGTAATCTCCGGGGTCGCCCGCTGCTACGCCGTCGTGACCGCCGCCTTGCGGCGCTTTGCGGGCAGGCGTTTCGAGGCGCGCGGCTTGGCCGGCACGGCCGAGTTCCCGGCTGCCGCCGCCGCCGCCCGGGCGTCGAACATGGCATCGAAGGCGCGGGCGTCGGCACCGACGTAACCGTTCTCGCACCACATCAGCGAGGTGATCAGCTTGTCGAATTCCGGCTCGAAGCGGCGAATGATGTCTTCCGGGTCCGGGCACAGTTTGCGGTCGGTGATCAGGCCGAACTGCACGCCGCCGGCGTAAGACAGGATGGACACACCCACGCCGATGTTGCCGCTCTGCGGCACCCAGAACATGTTCTGCACGATCTTGCTGCCGGCCAGATAGAGTGGTTTAGCGGGACCGGGCACGTTGGTCATCACCGCCGTGCCTTTGTCGGAGAGCAAAGCCAGCGCCTGCCGCTGCACCGCCTTCGGCAGATAGCCGACGACGCCGAGCAGCGCCATGCTGACGGCGGCCTGATAGCCGTTCTTGAGTCCGTTCATGCGCCGGCGCACCTCGAACACCCGCGCCACCGGATTGGCCTCGCCGATCGGCAGCTCCAGCCCGACCAGACCGAACTGGTTGCCGAGCTTGTACTCCTTGCCCGGCAGCCGCAGATTGACCGGCACGAAGGCGCGTAGCAGCGCATCCGGCGCCACCGCGTCGCCGCGTTCGACCAGATGGCCGCGAATGGCGCCCGCCACCGACGCCAGCAGCACGTCGTTGACCGAACAGCCGAGCACGTAGCCGACGTCCTTGACCCGCTCCAGACTGATCGGCTCGCTCCACGCCACGCATTTGACGGTGCCCGGCGTGCCCTTGAGCCGCGTCTTGCTGTCGTTGGGCATGGTGGCTAGATAGGCCAGCTCCTGCGCGAAGCCGCCGACCATCTTTGCGGTGTCCATCGCCTCGGCCGGGTTGTCGACCCAGCGGTTGTACTTGGCGACCACCGTGCTGCCAATGCGCACGCCCTCGTCCATTGCGGTTTCCAGCGCGTTTTCGAGCGGCGCCTTCAGCGGGCCAAGCTGCTCGAACGCCTGTTGTGCGATGCCGGCCACCGGTGCCAGGGCCTGCATGGCCGGCGCCAGCAAGCCCTGCAACTGCTCGCCGACCGGTCCCAGCGCCGAGAAGATGCTGGCGCTGCCGGCCGCGCCCTTGTTGAATTTCTTGACCTTCGATTTGCCGAGGCCGGGGACCACCCGCGGCGTGTCCGGCGCGTTCGGGTCTTCGTCGGTCATGTTGAGCAACACGCCGATCAGCGCGATGCCGTCGGCGATGCAGTGGTGGATGCGGGTGATCAGCGCCGAGCCGCCGTTGTAGTTCTCGATGACGTGCATCTGCCACAGCGGCTTGCCCTTATCGAGGCGTTCGCTGGCGAGATCGGCCACCATCGACTGCAATTCGCGCTCGCCGCCGGCGCCCGGCAACCGTACCCGGCGCACATGGGCGTCGAGGTCGAATGCCGCGTCGTCGACCCAGTGCGCCGTCATGCCGTCGTCGACCACGTACTGCCGGAAGCGCGGATAGACCAGCAGCCGGCCTTCGAGCAAAGTCTTCAAACGCGCCAGACTCAGTGGCGTAGCAAACGTCATGACCCCCACAATCATCATCAGATTGGTGGTGGAATCCATGTGCAGCCACGCCGTATCGACGCTGCTCATCTTCTCTCTGGCCACGACTTCTCCTCCTTCGCCGGTGCGCCAGCAGCCGCGCGGTGCGCGGCTCGCTGGAGTATGCTTGCCGGACCAATAATAGCCGCAACACCCAACCCTTCAGGAGGCTGCCGTCATGGCAATCAAGGACGATTTCGAAAAAGCGCAGGCGGACGTCAAGACGCTGACAGAAAAGCCCGACAACAACACGCTGCTCGAGCTCTACGCGCTGTACAAACAGGGCACCGAGGGCGACGCCACCGGCCGCCGCCCCGGCATCATGGACCCGGTCGGCCGCGCCAAATTCGACGCCTGGGCGGCGAAGAAAGGCACCGGCAACGACGGCGCGATGGCCGCTTACGTCGCGCTGGTCAAGAAGCTGCTGGCATGAAACGCAAGTTCGCCGTCGCGCTCGGCCTGCTGGCCGGCGTCGTCGCCAACAGCGCTTTCGCGGCCGGTGAGCCGCTGACCGTCGTCTACTGGTCGGCGAAAGACTGCCGCTGGTGCACCTGGTGGGAAGGCTCGGTCATCGGCTCCGGCGGCGAGGCGAAATTCCTCAAGAGCCCGGAAGGCAAGGCCGTGCGCTACATGGTGGTGAAAAAGCCGAGCCTGGCGATGCCGTTCAAGGAAGCGGACTTCAAGCCCGAGCAGCAGTGGCTGTGGCCGCGCGTGAAGAACGAAACCGACGGCAAGATCAAGGGCTACCCAAGTTTCAGCCTCTACGAAGGCGACAAGTTCGTCGCCTACGCGCTGGGCGAAGAAGACATCGACGGGAAACTGCTGCCGGCCATCCGGGCGCGGATGAAGAAGTAGCTGCCGCCCAGACCCCTAGGGAAAGGCTGAATGAGTAGATGCCGTTCACCCTGAGCCGTCGGCGAAGGGTCTGAAATCCCTATCCAATCGTCAAACCCTTCACTGCGTTCAGGGTGAACGGTCAGCGCTTCCCTAGCGCGGCGCCGGATAGCGCGCCGGCAACGGTAGTCCGCGCGCCTGCATCAGCGCACGCAGGCGGTCGGGATAGTCGGTGATGATGCCGTCGACCTGCCAGTCGATCAGCCGGCCCAGGTCGGCGTCGTCGTTGACCGTCCACGGCACCACCTTGAGCCCGAGCGCGTGCGATTCGCGCAGCAGCGCCTCGCTGAGGTCGCGGTAGTTCGGCGACCATACCGTGCCGCCGGCGGCCTTCACCAGTTTCGGCAGCGAGCCGCCGTAGTCGTCGACATCGAACCCGGCGAGCCACGGCGACATGCCCGCTTTGCCCGCCTGCACCGTGTCGCCCGCTCCCTGCTGGCTGGTCAGATACACGGTGACGATGTCCGGCGCTTCCTTCTGCGCGATCTGCAGGGTGCGCCAGTCGAACGACTGGATCGTCACCCGCCGCGCCAGCCCGGCCTTGCGCACCTCGGCGATCAGCGCGCGCACGAAGGGCTCCGGCGCCAGCGTGTCGGCCACCGCGTTGGGCGAGATCTTGGTTTCGATGTTGAAGCGCACGTCGGCGCCTCGTTTCGCCACCAGATCGAACAGCGCGGCGAGCGTCGGCACCCGTTCGCCGTCGCTGCCCTGCTGGCTGGCGAAGCTCTTGCCGTAGTTGCTGCCCGGCTTGATGCGGCCGACGTCGTAGCGTTGCAGTTCCGCCAGGCTGACGGTGGCGATCACCGGCCCGCGTTCGGTCAGGAATGCGCCGCTGGCGTCGCGCGTGATGTCGGGGTTCAGATAACGATCGTGCGAGATCACCATCGCGCCGTCTTTGCTGATGCCGACGTCGAGCTCCAGCGTGCTGACGCCAATCTCCAGCGCGTTCGAGAACGCGGTCAGCGTGTTCTCGGGCGCCAGCCCGCGGCCGCCGCGATGCGCCTGCAAATCGAGCGCCGGTGTCGCGCATCCGGCGAGCAGGATGCCCGCCGTTAGCGCCACCGCGCTAGCCAGTCTGTTTTTCACCTGCAAGTTCCTCCACGGTCTGTTGTTCGGGTGCCAGCCGGTCGCTGCGGCCGTCGACCTCGGCGTCGCCGCGCAGAATGCTGTCGAGTTCGGCGCGCGAGGACTTGGCCAGCGCGATCAGTTTGTCTTCATCGCGGAACACCGCCTGCGCGCGATCGAGCAGCTCCTGATCGTGGGCGACGAAGGTGGTGACCAGCCGCTCGATGCGTTCCGGGGAATCGCCGAGCTCGGCCAGCACCTCGCGCGCCAGCTCGACGCTGCCGGCGAAGGTTTCGCGAATCGGCGCCTCGATGCCGAGATCGCGCAACTCCATCAGGTGCACGCGGTTGCGGGCGCGGGCGAGGATTTTCACGTTCGGAAAGTTGCGCTGCACCAGCTTGACGATGTCGAGCGAAGCGGCCATGTTGTCGACGCAGACGACCAACAGTTGCGCCTGTTCGATCTTGGCGGCGCGCAGCAGGTCGAGCCGGGTGGCGTCGCCGTAGTAAATCTTGTTGCCGAAGCGGCGGATCGAATCGACGTGATCGGGGCTGGCGTCAACGGCGGTGAACTTGATGTTGCGCAGGTTCAGCAGGCGGCCGACGATCTGCCCCACGCGGCCATAGCCGGCGATGATGACCGGGGTGCCGGGGTCGTCGATGCGGTCGAACGGTGGCGGTTCGTCGTTGCCGGCAAACCAGCGCGCGATGACGCGGTCGTTGACCAGCCACAGAAGCGGCGCCAGCACCATCGTCAGGGCCACCGCGAGCGCGAGGACTTCGCCTTCTTCGGCAGAAATCAGCTTCGCCGACTGCGCCGCGGTCAGCAGCACGAAGGCGAACTCGCCGCCGACCGCGAGCGCAATGGCGGTCGGCCGCGCCAGGCGGTCCGGCGCGCCGGTGAGCAAGCGGCGCGCGAGATAGAACATCACGGCCTTGATCAGCAGGATCGCCAGCGCCAGGCCGAACATTGCCAACGGCGCGCGCTTGAGCAGATCGAGATTGACGCCCATGCCGACGGCCATGAAAAAGAGGCCAAGCAGCAATGATTCGAACGGCTCGATGCTCGCTTCCAGTTCGTGCCGGAATTGCGAATCGGCGAGCAGCACGCCGGCGAGAAACGCGCCCAGCGTCGACGACAGCCCGACGGCGGTCATCAGCCAGGCGAGGCCGATGGTGGTCAACAGCGCGGCGGCGGTGAATATCTCGTGCGAGCCGCACTTCAGCGCGAACTTGAACATCAGCGACAGCAGCGGCCGCCCGAGCAGCACCACGCCGATCACCGCGGCCAGCGCCGGCCAGCCGATCGCCTGGGTTTGCGCATCACCGCGGGTTGCCGCACCGAGCACGCCGACCAGCGCCAACACCGGAATCACGCTCAGATCCTGAAACAGCAGCACCGAAAACGTCTCGCGGCCGTGCGCACTGTCCATCTCGCCGCGCTCGGCGAGCGCCGGCAGCGCAAACGCCGTGGACGTCATCGCCAGCGCGATGCCGACGATCAGCGCGCCCGCCGGGCGCAGATTGGCCCAGTACGCCAGCGCCGCCAGCGCGGCGGCGCAGACCAGCAGATGCATTGCGCCGACGCCGAAGATCGAGCGGCGCAGCGCCCACAGCCGCTCGCGTTGCAGCTCGAGCCCGATGATGAACATCAGCAGCGTGACGCCCAGCTCGGCGGTGTGCAGGATGGTTTCCGGCTCGTGCACGACGCCGATCACCGAGGGGCCGATCACGACGCCGGCAAACAGATAGCCAAGTACCGAGCCCAGGCCCAGTTTCTTGGACAGCGGCACCAGCAGGACGGCGGCGGCAAGCAGCGCGGCGGCGGTGGCGAGCGAATTCATGCCGCGCCTTTGCCGACGCTGCCGTTGCCGTCGGCGGTCGCGGCCGGTTTTTCGGGCTTCGGCGGTTTCGGTTTGGTATGCAGATGCTTGATGGCGCCTTCAAGGTCACCGGCGGCGAGCAGGCGCCACTGCGCGAGCGCCCGTTCGATCGCGATTTCGATGGCGTCCTGTTCGTCGCGACGGGGCCGTTGCAGCACCCAGTCGGCGACCGGCTGCTGCGGGTTCAGGCTGTCGCGCGGATGGCCGATGCCGATGCGCAGCCGCCAGTAGTCGCCGCTGCCGAGTTTGGCCTGAATGTCGCGCAGGCCGTTGTGCCCGGCGTGGCCGCCGCCGAACTTGAGCTTGACGTCGCCGGCGGGCAGATCGAGCTCGTCGTGGGCAACCAGTATTTCGTCGGTCGCGATGTCGAAGAACTTCGCCACCGCCGCCACGCTCTGGCCGGAGAGGTTCATGTACTTCATCGGCTTCAGCACCCGCACGTCCGCCTGCGCGCCGGCGCCACGCGCGAGCTGGCCGAAGAATTTGGACTCGCTGGCGAAACTGCCGCCGATTTCGTGCGCCACATCCTCGGCAAACCAGAAGCCGGCGTTGTGCCGCGTGCGCTCGTACTCCGGCCCCGGATTGCCGAGACCGACGACCAGCTTGATCGGCAATTGCGGAAAGCTCGGGGCGCGGGTGTTCACGGGGCGGGAGACAAGCAAATCATTCGCCGGAGTGTAGCCGTGACCGGTATGGCTTTTGGGTCAGACGCGCATTTGAATTGGGCGAATACGATGCTTTTTGCAAAAGTCGACTTTTGCGGTTTTCGGCATAATGCCCATACTGAACAAGCGTTGGAAGCAAAAGTTGCTTCACCGGAAGCGGCGTACCGGCCCGCGATTGCTGCGCCGCAATCGACGGCAGCGACGCCAGGTTGACGCCGTGCCTGAGCGAGATGAAGGCGAGGGCTTGACCGTGCTTGCAGCGTTCCGATACCAGCGACGTCGAGCCGTCGCCTACACCCTGCGGTCGGCGCGCGAAAACGCGTCATCTCCGCCGCTACGGCGCGGACACCTACGCCACCAGCACGCCCCACAGCATGCGCAGGCCGAGCACGTAGAGCAGCACGGCGAAGATGCGCTTGAGGGTTGCCACCGGCAGCGTGTGCGACAGCCGCGCGCCGTAGGGCGCGACCAGCACGCTGGTGATCGAGATGCCGACCAGCGCCGGCAGATAGATGTAGCCGAGCGAGGGCTGCGGCACATTGGGCACGTTCCAGCCGTTCATCACGTTGCCGATGGTGGTGAACACCGCAATCGGGAAGCCCAGCGCCGCCGAGGTGCCGATCGCGGTATGCACCGGCACGTTGCACCAGGACAGGAAGGGCACCGAGAAAAAGCCGCCGCCGGCACCGACCATCGCCGAGATAAAACCCACCACCATGCCGGCCACGAACAGCCCAGCCGTACCGGGCAGCGTGCGCGATGCTTTCGGCTTGAAGTTGAGCAGCATCTGGGTGCCGGTGTAGAACAAAAAGCAGGTGAAAAACACCGCCAGAAACACCGTCGACAGCATCGCCACCACCCGCGTGCCGATCAGGCTGCCGACCAGGATGCCCGGCGCCATCGCCCACAGCGCCCGCCAGTGCACGGCGCCGCGTGCGTGATGCGCGCGCACCGACGAGATCGACGTAAACATGATGGTCGCCATCGAGGTGGCAAGAATCACCTGCATCTTGGTCTCGAACGGAAAGCCCTGCGCCGGGAACATGATGGCGAGGATCGGCACCATCGTCATGCCGCCGCCAATGCCGAGCAGCCCGGCGAGAAAGCCGACCAGCACGCCGAGCGCGAGGTAGCCGAAGAACCAGGCGTTGATGTATTCCATGAGACAGCGCCGCACAGGCGAGCGGCGAACAGGTTTGATGCGACGCAGCAAGTCTACGCGGCGGCGCTGACAGGAGGCTGAGAGGGAACCGATTTCCGCGTGCAGTTTTTCAGGGAAACAGCGACTGCCGGGGCTTCCACAATTCGCGACCCCCGTCTACCGTTCACCCTGAGCGTAGCGAAGGGTTTGACCCGCTATGGCATCAGACCCTCCGATCATCCTGAGCCTGCGAAGGACGCTACGCTCAGGGCGAACGGAATGCCGCTTGGCTTCCCCAAGTTCTTACTTCACCGCCTTCGCCAGCGTCTTGCCGATGTAGTTCCACTCAGCAGCGGATACCGGCGTAATCGACAACCGGTTGCCGCGCTGCAGGATGCGCATGTCGGCCAGTTCCGGCGCTGCACGCAGCGCGGCGAGCGGGATCAGCTCGATTTTTTTGACGAACGCCACGTCAACGCACACCCAGAGCGGATTTTCGGGTTTCGACTTCGGATCGTAGTGCGGGTTTTTCTTGTCGAATTGCGTCACGTCCGGCGCGGCGGCGGTCGCAATCTTGCACACGCCGGCAATGCCGGGCTCGGGGCAACTGGAGTGATAGAAAAATGCCAGATCGCCGACTTTCATGTCGTCGCGCATGAAGTTGCGTGCCTGGTAGTTGCGCACGCCGAACCACGAGCTCTGGCCATCGCGCGCGAGATCGTCGATGCCGTATTCGTTCGGTTCCGATTTCATCAGCCAGTAGCGCATCCGACCCTCCAAAGAAAACGGGGAGATCGCATCTCCCCGTCGTGAATTCGAAGACTCCCGCACATGCCGTCACGGCCGTCATCTTGAACCGGGGTTCAAGATTCGGATGCCTCCACCATGACTACCAGGTACAGCTGGCGACGCAAGCGCCGAAGCACTCGCGAAGAGCCGCGCACACGGCCACAGTAGCAGAGGCGTCCTCGCGACAAGCGCATTGGTTCAAAGAAATTTTCGACCGCAACGCACAGCGCAGGAGCAAGGTTGATTCTACGCTTGTCGCCGACCTTTTGCGCACGATCAACGCGCAAGCGGCGCGCAATCGAAGCGGTCAGCCGGGGCGACTATCGGCCAGCGCGCGACGCAAGTTGGCCGTCATCGCCGCCAGTCGGCTTTCAACGCCGGCATCGAGATCGCCGGCCGGTTGCCGGGCAGCGAGTTCAAGCGCCGCGAGCAGCAGCACGCGCTCGATTTCTGCCGTGGGTTGTTTCTGTGCGATCAGCGCGCATTCGGCCTCGACGACCGCAATGGCCTCGGCCAGCGCCCGGGCTTCGGCATCCGGTGCAGCGAGGCGAAAGGTACGTCCGTGAATGGTGGCTTCGAGCGTGGTGCTCATGCCACCTTGATCTGCGGCGGCTGCTGCGCCTGGGGCGAATTCTGGGCCGTTTCTTCGGCCGGCTTCGGCAGCCGCTCCGCCACCACGCGAAGCTTATTGCCGGCGCTACGCATGCGCTCGCTCTTGTCGGCCAACTCGCCACGCAGGCGCGTGTTTTCCTCGGTCAGCACTTTCAGGCGCTGCATCGCGTCTTTGAGCACGGATTCGAGGGCTTCGAGCGAGGAGTTCGGGCGCATCCGTCAACTATATCAAGCCGGCGGCGTTTGTGCATGCCGTTTATCGGCCGCTTCCGCCGTCAGCTGGATATGGCTCGGCGTCAGGTGCGTGTCGAGCGGTTTGTACACGACGGCGAGGATTTCCAGTTCCTCGACGCCGGCCGGCGTGCGCAGGGTGACGACATCGCCTTCGCGCGCCTTGGTCAGCGCCCGGGCAATGGGGCTGATCCAGCTCACGTAACCGCGCTGCGGGTCGACCTCGTCGAGACCGACGATTGCGATCGTGCGCTCGACGCCATGCTGATTGGCGACCGTCACCGTCGCCCCGAAAAAGACCTGATCGGTGTCGCGCGTCGACGGATCAACGACCTCGGCGTCGTCGAGCCGCTTGATCAGATAGCGTGTGCGGCGGTCGATTTCGCGCAGCCGTCGCTTGCCGTACAAATAGTCGCCATTCTCGCTGCGGTCGCCGTTGCTGGCGGCCCAGGAGACGATGCGCGTCACCTCCGGCCGCTCGACCGTGGTGAGCCGTTCAAGCTCCGCTTTCAGGCGGCCGTGGCCGCCCGGCGTCATGTAATTCCTGGTCCCGGCCGGCAACGGCGGCAGGACGATGTCGTCTTCGTCGTCCGGGGCATCGGAATCTTCTTTGGTGAAGGCTTTGCTCATATCGTTCGGTCCTCCCTCGCGGGCAGACGGGACGAATGTTAACGAAGCAACGCGCCGCGTTCAGTGGAGCGTCTGCCGCACGCGGTCGATTGCTTCGCAGAGGGACTGCACGGCGGCGAAGGTACGCAACGTCGGTCGATGCAGCCGTTCGCCGTCGACGCCGAGCACGCGCGTGCTGGCCGCGCCAGCCGCGAACAGGTGGGCCGCCGTCCACTGCTCGCGAACCGCCGCCAGCGACGCCGCATCCGCCACCAGTACCGCGTCGGGCTTTGCCGCCAGCACCGCCTCCCGCGACACCTCCGGTGCCGGCAGTTGCATGCGTCCGAACACATTGTCGGCACCGCAGACGGCGAGCGCCTCGCCCACCACATGCCGGTCCGACAGCGTGAACAGGCGGCCGGCAGCCAACTGGTAGAACACGCGAACCCGTCGCGTTGCGCTGTAGCGATGCTGCAGGGACGCCAACTGCGCCGTGGCCTCGTCCGCCTGCTGCAGCGCGTGGCGGCGGCTCTGCTCGCTGCCCGCCCATTCGCTGAAGCGCCGCACCTCTGCCGCAATGCCGGCGAGCGTGTCGAGCTCGCTGTCATAGACGCGAATGCCCAGCCGTCGCAACGCATCGAGATCGGCGGCGCGGTTGCCGCTGGGCCAGGCGACGACAAGGTCGGGCTTGAGCGCGATCACCGCCTCGACATTGGTGCCGCGATAACCGCTGACTTTCGGCAGACGTCGCGCCGCCTCGGGGAAGTCGCACGATTCGCTCACCGCGACGACGCGGTCGCCCGCCCCGGCAGCGAACAGCAGCTCGGTGGCATGCGGCGCCAAACTGACGATACGTTGCGGCGTGCCGGCGCAGGCGAGCGCAGCAACCGTCATGGCAATGCAGGCAAGGCCGCGCAGCGCAGCCGCCATGACACCGGTGAGTCGCCCGTTGGCGTGCATGCGCGTTCGCCGGCTAGCGGTCGACCGCGAGCGTCAGCCAGGCACGACGACCGCCAGTCGCGTAGCCGTAAGCCAACTGGTAATCACGGTCGGTCGCATTTTCGATCCGCACCCCCAGACGCACGCCAGGCCACACCGGCTTCGATGCGTACAGGTTGAGCACGGCGTAGCCAGGCAGCACGCGACTGTTGGCAGCGTTGTCGAAACGCTTGCCGGAGGCGAGCAGTTCCACCCCAGCCGTGACACCAAGGACGGCGCCGCTCAGCTTCAAGGCACCATGCTCGCGGGCGCGGCGAGCCAGCAGGCCGTCGCTCGATGTGTTGCGCGGATCGGCAATATCGACATTGCCATCGACACGAAGCGGGCCAAGCGGCATCGCGCCGGCAATCGTGACGCCGCGCAGCCGCGCCTTCGCCACATTTTGCGGTGCACAGTTGTAATTTGCATCGCACTCGAACTGGATCAGGTCGCGGACGTTGTTCTGGTACGCCGTCAGCGAGGCGCTCGACCCGGCGGCCGACCAGCGCAACGCAAGCTCGACGTTCTGGCCACGCTCCGGTTTGAGATGGGGATTGGCATATCCGGGGTAATACAGATCGTTGAATGTCGGCGCCTTGAAACTGTTGCCGGCGCTCAGCACCGCCCGCCACTGCGGCGTCAGGCGATAGCCGACGCTGCCGCTGACGGTGCTGCGGGTGCCATATTGACTGCTGTCGTCGACGCGTACCGTGGCGTTGGCGCGCAGGGCATCGGCGGACCAGTCGCCGCCGAGCAATACGCTGGTTGTCCGCCGGGTCGTGACCGGCAGCAGATCGCTGCCGCGGACCGCCTCGCGGCGCCACTCAAGCGCACCCAGCAGGTTGAAGCCGGCGCCGACTCGAAAGTTGTTCTGCCAGCCGAACTGCTCGTTGCGCGTTCGGTAGTCACCCGGATAAGCAGAGTCGAAACGGGATTTGTCGGTCGCTACGCCGAGTCGCAACAAACTTGACCACTGCGTCGACGGCGAAAACTCGGCGGTCGCCGCGACGTTGTTGAGCACCGAACGGATGCGATCGTCGTGGCTCGCGTCGCCATCGTACTGGGCATTGCCGCGAGTCTCGAGGGCGCTCAGCCCGAACTTCAGCGCCGCGGTGGGGGACCAGTTGCCGCCAAGTTGAACGGTGTTGAAGCGATAGCCGTCGCGGTCCGGGTTGTAGCTGTAGTCGGCCGTATTGACGATCGCGTTGTAGCCCCGGCTCGCACTCTGTGCCGCCGTCACGGTCAGCCCATTGCCGGCATCGCCAAGACCGGCATTGACGCTCAACTGGTGCGACCGCCATTCTCCGGCCGCCGCGCGCACGCCCACGCCACGGTCGCGGCGGGTGAAAATCTGGATCACACCGCCTACCGCATCGGCGCCATACAGGCTGGCCGCCGGGCCGCGCAGCACTTCGATGCGCTCGATCTGGTCGACACTGATGTGCTGTAGCGCCGAGAGTCCGCTGAAGGACGAGGAAACGCGCTGGCCGTCGACCAGCAGCAGCGTCTGGTTGCTATTGGCGCCGCGCAAAAAGATGGAGGGCGTGGCGCCAGGGCCGGTCGTCGACATCTCGACGCCGGGCAACAGGCGCAGTGCATCCGGCAAGTCGACCACACCGGCCTCGCGCAGGCTGGCGCCGTCCAGCACCGAGATGTCGCGCATCGTGGCGACGATGTCCTCGGGCATCCGCGTGGCGGTGACGACGACGCGATCCAGCTTGCTCTGCGGTTGCGGGGCAGACTGGGCGCTGGCAGTGGTGGCTGGCGCCACGATGGCGCCGAGCGCCAATCCGGTGGCCAGCGCGAGCGGTGTTGCGCGGCGACCACTGGTCGCGACGGCGCCAACGGCTGTGGGTGAGTGAGTTTCTGATTGCATGACGATCCTGACCAGCCAGGCCCTCCGCCTGGGCAATTGGAGGCCCGCTCGCGAGGTTCAGGTGGCACGGGTCAGGCGATCGTCGATGACGGTGCTTGCGCCCGGCACCGCGCATCCCCGCACAGTGGGCAACGATCCGCCACCCGAGGGAGGCGACGGCAAAGCCAGGCCGGTCTCCGGACTCGTCGCCGCTTTGTGGTTGTGCCTTCCCGGGAGCGGACTCCCAGTGGCGTCGCCGGATCGGATTCGACCCGTCAAGACAACCGGCTTTGATGCGACTTACCGTTGCGGGGGCAGTAGCGGGTTGTTCGTGACTGACACGATTCACCGCTTTCCCGTTTCACCCGATGGCGGCTGCGAAATCCGCCGGCCAGCGAGAACCTTGCTTCGGCGCTCAGTTTATCAGCGGCATGCAACAATTTGCCCATGACGTCGAACCACTCCGACTGGCAGCGCTACCGACGGCTGCTGTCGTATGCGCGCCCCTACCGCGGCCGCCTGCTGGCCGGCATGCTGATGCTGGCGGCGGTGTCGCTGGTGGAGCCCCTGATCCAGGTCGCCTTTTCGCAGATTCTCGACCGCGCCTTCGTCGTCGACACCGCTGCCACGGCAAACGCCGCGACCGGCCTGGTGAGCCAGAGCGCACTGGCGAAGGGGTTCCTGAGTCCGGTCACCGCAACCTTGCAGGCCATCCCCATTCTCTGGTTCCCTGCGCTGCTGGTGGCGCTGTTCGCCGTGCGTAGCGTCGCCAACTTTGTCGGCGATCTCGCGCTGCACTGGGTGGCCAGCCGCGTAGTGTTCGATCTGCGCCAGACCACCTTCGCCCATCTGCTGCGGCTGCCGGTCGGCTTCTTTGACCGTCATTCGTCGGCTGAGTTGACCTCGAAGATCACCTATGACACGCAGCAGATCGGCGCCGTCACCAGTCAGGCGCTGACCACGCTGGTGCAGGATTCGCTGAAGCTGATCGTGGCGGTGACCATGATGGCGTCGGTAAGCTGGAAGCTGACACTTGGCGTCTTTGTCATTGCTCCGGTGGTCGCCGTCGTCGTGCGCGCCATGACCCGCCGCCTGCGCGCGGCAAGCGTCGCGCTGCAATCGCAGATGGGAGAGCTGGCTCGCTTTACCGACGAGGGCCTGAGCAATCAACGTTCGATCAAGATCTACTCGGCGTTCGAACAGGTGCTGCGCGCGTTTTCGCTGCGCGCCAACGCCGTGCGCCGCACCATCATGAAGCAGGAAACCGCCAACGCAGCGAGTGCGCCGCTGATGCACGTCGTGGTGTCGGTCGCCATTGCCGGGATCGTGGCGCTGGCCATTCAGGAGGGTCAGCGTCAGGCGATGACGGCCGGCGATTTTTTCGTGTTTTTTACAGCGCTGCTTTCGCTGCTGCCGCCGGTCAAAAGCCTGTCCTCGGTCAACGCGGTGTTACAGCGCGGCCTCGCGGCGGCGGCCAGCGTCTTTTCCGTGCTCGATCAACCGGCGGAGTCGCTGGCAGCGCGCGGCCAGTCGCCGCGGCTGCGTGGCGACATCCGCTTTGATGCGGTGACGCTGCGTTATCCGGGGCGCGACACGGACGCACTGACCGACGCTTCATTTCACATCGAGGCAGGCCGACGAGTCGCCTTTGTCGGCGCCTCGGGGAGCGGCAAGAGCACGGCGATGGCGTTGCTCGCCGGCTTTTACGCGCCGCAGGCAGGAGCCGTGCTGATCGATGACCAGCCGCTGGCCGCGCTCGGTTTGCGCTCAGTGCGCGACAACCTGGCGCTGGTATCGCAGGACGTTTTGCTGGTCAACGACTCCGTCACCGCCAACGTCGCTTTCGGCGTCGAACCCGCTGCCGTGGACAACAGCCGTGTGCATTGGGCGGCCACGGCGGCCGGCGCCGATGTCTTTGTCAATCAGCTGCCCGCTGGCTACGAGACGCAGGTCGGCGAAGGCGGCGGGTTGCTGTCGGGCGGGCAACGCCAGCGCATCGCCATCGCCCGGGCGCTGTACAAGCAGGCCGCGATCATTCTTTTTGACGAGGCGACCTCCGCACTCGACAGCGAGTCGGAGAAGACGGTGCAAGATTCGCTGCGGGTGCTTGGCGACGGGCACACCGTCGTGCAGGTGGCGCATCGGCTCAGCAGCATTCGTGACGCCGATGAAATTTTTGTGTTCGAAAACGGGCGCGTCGTCGAACGCGGCAGTCACCTCACACTGGCGACTGCGGGTGGGGCGTATTCGAAACTGCTGGCGGCGCAGGCGGGTTGAAGTCGACCACCCAGCGCTTCAATTCGCCGCGAACATCATCCGGCGTAGGCTGATCGAGCCATCGCAGCAGACTGTCGACGTCGACGGCGGCGGCCTGTCCCGCGACCACACGGCGCACTTTGGCATGCGCGGTGGGAAGAAAGTGCTCGCCGTCGCCGGTCAGTTCCTCGTGCATCTTTTCGCCAGGCCGCAGGCCGGTAAACACGATCGGTATGGCGTGGGTCGCGCCCCGCGCCAGGCGGATCAGTTCACGCGCGAGGTCGACAATCAGGACCGGTTGCCCCATGTCAAGCACAAACAAGGACCGCGGTTCTGCCATGAGCCCGGCCTGGAGCACGAGCTGTGCGGCCTCCGGAATGGACATGAAATAGCGCGTCATTTCCGGATGGGTGACGGTCACCGGGCCGCCGTTTGCAATCTGTTCGCGGAACTTCGGGATGACGCTGCCGTTGCTGCCGAGCACGTTGCCGAATCGCACACCCACAAATTGCGTCGGTGTTTCCGGCAGGCTCATGATCGCCAGCTCTGCCAGGCGTTTGCTTGCCCCCATGATGCTCGACGGCCGCACCGCCTTGTCCGTCGAGACGAGCACAAATTTTTCGGTCGCCACCGCGCGGGCGCACTCCGCAGTCACCAACGTCCCGAGCACGTTGTTGCGCACGGCTTCCCACGCATTGACCGATTCGGTGAGCGGCACATGCTTGTAGGCGGCGGCGTGAAAGACGATATGCGGGCGCTCGCGCTCGAAAATCTCCAGCATGCGGTCGCGATTGCGGGCGTTGCCGACATACACCTCGATACGTTCGCGCGGCAGTTTGGCCGCGATGTGTTCGCTGACCACGTGCGAGGCGAATTCCGAGATGTCCACCATCACCAGGCGCCCCGGATGGAAACGCGCGACCTGGTTGCACAGTTCGGTCCCGATCGAGCCGCCGGCGCCGGTGACCAGTACGGTACGCCCCGAAATCCAGCCCGCCAGACCGGTGTTGTCCAGCACCACCGGGTCGCGTCCCAGCAAGTCTTCGAGTTCGATTGCGCGCAGCTTGCCGAGCGGTGACTCATCAGACAGTAACTCGTCGTATGACGGCACCGTCAGCACGCTGAGCCCGGCGCTTGCCGCGATCTCGACGGCGCGGCGCCGCGCTTCGTGCGTCGTGTTCGGCATCGCAATGATGGCGTGGCGTGCGCCAAAGCGGCGGGCAACGTCCTCCGCCTGCGCCAGCCGGCCGACGACCGGCGTGTCATGCACTCGCGCGCCAACTTTGGTCATGTCGTCGTCGAGCAGGGCAACGACCTGCCAGGTATCAGATCGCGCCAGCTCGCTAACCAGTCGGGCACCCGCCGCGCCGGCGCCGAGCACCAGCACCGGCTCGCCCTGCGCGGCGGCGAGCCCGTACAGGCGGTGCTCTTTCCAGCTGCGGTAGGCGAAACGCGCGCCGCCCATCAACAGAATCAGCAACGCCGGCTGCAGCAACAGCACGGAGCGCGGCCAGATGAAGCTGTCCGGTCGCACGATAACGAACAGCACCGCCGTGCAGGCGGCGGCGGTGAAGGCACCGAGCACAATCCGCCGCAGGTCGGCCATGCTGGCGAAACGCCACAGCCCTTCATACAGACCAAGGCCGACAAACACCAGCGCATGCACCGGGATCACAAAGGCAAGGCTGCGCACAACGTCGCCTGCGGTGAATTCCGCGCTGTCGATGTTGAAGTTGAACCTTGCCCAGAACAACAGCGCCCAGGCACTGGCTGCGGCCGCCACGTCATATAGTAACGCGAGGAAGGCGCGGGGGTTCATCAACAGATTCGGCTGTCGCCGCAACGTCCACTCGGTGAGAACCAGGTAGAAGCAGCCGTACGCGAGTACGGCAACGACTGCCAGCGAACGCGGCATCCGGTGGGCGAAATAAGCAACGGCCACCGAAAGCAACATCCATCCGATGATCCATAGCAGCACGCCGCGATGCCCCAGCCCGGCCAGGGTCAAACGCTGATACAGATGTTCCCGGTGCGGGCGCAATGGGTTGTGCCCCGTCATCAGGCGCCGCAGCAGCGTGTAGGTTGCGTCGGCCCATAGCGGCATGAAAACCGCGAGAGGCAATGCAACGGTCCACACCCCCTCCGTGATGCCCTTGATGCTTGCCGCTGCAAGCGTCAACCCCAGCACCGTCGAGCCACCGTCGCCCATGAAAAGACGGGCCGGCGGCAAATTCATCGGCAGGAAGCCCAAGGCGGAGGCGGCGACAACGACGCCCAGACCCACCAACAGAACAGTCGCGATTCGGTCTGGCAACGGCAGGAAGGCCGCAAATGTCGCCAGTGCAAGCCCGCCAATGACCGCGGCCGTGGCTGCCAACCCATCGGCTCCGTCCATAAAATTGAACAAATTTATCGACCAAATCGACGCAATTACGAGAAAAATTGTTGCAATTAGCGATAGTTCCTGGTCGCCCCAAGCGACCGCAACGAGGGTGGCCGCCAATGCATGGATCGCAAGACGCAATCCCGGCGACGCGTCGCTCCAATCGTCCCAAGCAGAAACCATCCACACCAACATAACGGCAACCGTCGCCTGCCAAGGGGCGGCGAGGCTGACCAGCCCGAAGAGCGTTGCGGCCGCGATGCCCAA
This sequence comes from Betaproteobacteria bacterium, assembly GCA_027492485.1. Taxonomy (GTDB): domain Bacteria; phylum Pseudomonadota; class Gammaproteobacteria; order Burkholderiales; family Casimicrobiaceae; genus Casimicrobium. Next base: position 163,105 of record JAPUER010000053.1, on the reverse strand, counting down.
CCCGCCCCCTCGTGCGACCGGCCGGCCATGAAGTGAGCGCTCACCCGGAACGCTGTAGGGGCTCGTCACGCGGCCGTGCAATATCGCCATGCAGATCGCAAATGCGAGTCCGGAACAGGCGGTGGCGATGACGGGCAGAGACAAGAAAAGCTCTTTCAATTCAATAATTTACGAAGTAAAATTCGAGCAATGAGAGACGTCGGGCCGCGTCGGCGTCGCGGCGTCGCCTTGTTGCAAATTGACAACATTTCGGCCATGGCGAAATACCGCACGACCGGTCAGAAGGTTGGTCGAAACCAGCCAATTTGGCAGAATTAAAGCAGCTTCCGAGATTACGTTGGAAGAAAAATTGTTGGCATCAATTCCTCAAGCATGAATGTGCGGCGAGATGCGATGTCGACCGTCAATATCTGAGGAGAGACTCTTATGAACAAGAAACTCGTTGCTTTGGCAGTGAGCGCGATCGCAGCCGGTGCCGCTTCGGCGCAAACCGCGAACGTCACGCTGTACGGCATCATCGACACCTATCTGGCGTCGGAGCGCGGCAGCCAAGGTACCACCACGGCGGCAGCGGCTGCCAACAAGGTTTCCACCGCGGGCCTCGTGTCGGGCGGTATCTCTGGTTCGCGTTGGGGCCTGCGTGGCTCGGAAAGCCTTGGCGGCGGACTGAACGCCTTCTTCAACCTCGAAAACGGCTTCAACGTTGACAACGGTTCGCTGGGTCAAGGCGGTCTGCTGTTCGGTCGTCGTGCCTACGTCGGCCTGTCCGGCGGCTTCGGCTCGATCCAGATGGGTCGCGACTACTCGCCGAACTTCTGGGTGATGTGCAACTCGGACGACTCGTTCGGCGGCTGCCTGAACGGCTGGTCGGCGGTTGCCAACATGGGCGGTTTCTACGCCAACACGCTGCGCCAGAACAATCAGGTTTACTACAAAACCCCGAACATGGGCGGCCTGACCGCATCGCTCGCCTGGGCGCTGGGTGAGGTTGCCGGTACGTCGTCGGGCGGCCGCACGCTTGGCGGCAACATCGAGTACAAAAACGGCCCGGTGTACGTTGGCGTCGGCTTCAGCGATCAGAAGAACGCGGCCGCCTCCGCGTCGGACAAGCAGTTCATCGTCGGCGCTACCTACAACTTCGGCGTTGCCTACGCTGGTCTGACCTACATCGAGAACAAGTCGGCCGCCGGCGTCAAGACGAAGCCGTTGGTCGGCAGCGTGACGGTTCCCTTCGGCTCGGCTCGCGTTGGTCTGCAACTGGCTCAAAGCAAGTCGGGCAGCGCCAAGGCCCAGGCCTTTGGTCTGTTGGGCGAATACGACTTCTCGAAGCGCACCGAAGTCTACGGCGTTTACTACCAGTGCAAGAACAAGGGCTTGGTCTGCGTAGCTGACGGTAACACTTCGTGGTCGACCGCAGCGGCGAACGGCATGACCGCCAGCCTGCTCGGCGTTGGCGTCAAGCACAAGTTCTAATCGCCTCGTTGTAACCGCGATCTGACTAGAGCGGCGGTGGCAACACCATCGCTGCTCGTGTGAGATCGCCGAGTTCAACACCAAATATTCGTAAGGGTAATTTCATGAAATTTTCGAAAACCGCTCTTGCTGTAGCCGCTGCGTGCGCAGCTGCTGCCGCCCAAGCGCAGACGGCAAACGTCACGCTGTACGGCTACATCAACACGTCGATCGAATCGAACCGCGGCACGCAAGACCCGAACACGGCTATCGGCAAAGGCGGTAGCGGTGCGACGATCAATCGCATGACTGCCAACTCGTCGCGCTTCGGTTTCCGTGGTCGCGAGGAACTGGGCGGCGGTTTGTACGCCATGTTCCTGCTCGAAAACAGCTTCGGCTCCGACGACGGCAGCCTCGGTGGCGGCGTGATGTGGGGACGCGAATCGTGGGTGGGCCTCGGTAACCCGGGCTGGGGTGAAATCAAGTTCGGCTACGGTCTGACGCCGTACGACGACGTGCTTGGTCTGGCTCACCAGAACATCGGTTCGACCGGTGCGCAAAACCGCAACAACGGTGTGTCGGGTGGTCCTGGCTTCGGCTTCAACCAACTGTTCACCAACTACGGTCGCGGCGGCGTCTCGGGCGCTAACAACACCGGTCACTTCGATGCGCGTTCGGCCAATGCCGTCAGCTATGCAACCCCGAATCTCGGCGGTTTCACGCTGCGCACCATGTACTCGATGATCGAAGAGCAGGCAGCGTCGCCGAAGGCACGTTTGTGGGACACGGCTGTCATCTATTCGAACGGTCCGGTCACCTTGGGCGCAACCTACGCGCTGCATAAAGACTTCGGCGGTCTCGCTGGCGTCACGACCGGTGCGCATGACCAAAACGCGTTCCGCGTTTACGGTCGTTACAACTTCGGCGTCGCTCGCATCGACGGCTCCTACGATGTGTCCAGCTACAAACTGTCGACCGGCACGTTGAAGATGAAGTACTTCGACGTCGCTGCTCAGGTTCCGCTGGGCGCGCACAACATCGGCGTTCAGTACAGCCAGCGCGACAATGGCGCTGCTTGGGCTTGGACCCCGCCGGTTGGCTACACGGCACCGACGGCTGCTCAACTCGTGAGCCGCTGGTCGATCGGTGGCGGCAAGCACGTTTCGCTCGTTTACGACTACACCTTCTCGAAGCGCACGCAGTTCTACGCGTACTTCTCGTCGATGAAGAACGAAACCGGCGGCAAGCTCAACACCCCGGCCATCGGCCTGATCCATCGCTTCTAACCGAATCGATCGATCGAAAAAGGGCGCTTTGGCGCCCTTTTTTATTTCCCGAATCTGCGCGATCGACGCGACACGAAGCGACGTACAGCTTTGGCGCCTCTGCGCAGTTCAGTAGCTGGTCAGCGCCAGTTTTTTGGCTAAGTCGACTTTCATGGAAATCAGCCTATCGCCCGCTTTGAACGGTCGTTCAGACGCAAAAGCTGATGTGCGTACAGTCATAACACGGCACGGCGCCTCGACAGGCTGCTGCCGTCGGCTTTGGCACCTTACTAAGGGAGGCGAGCGAACCCTTTGCCCGGAGAAGTCACAGACGCCCGCGTTCCCTTCGCCGTGCGGGCAATTGCGCCATCAGCGTTCGGCGTTCCTGCGGCGTCATCTGCGACCAACGGGCAATTTCGTCGAGCGTGCGGGCGCAGCCAACGCACAAGCCATCGTCTTCGATCACGCATATCTTCACGCAGGGCGACTCCACGGGCTGCGGTTCGCCGGGCGTCAGCAGATGCCGGAAGCTCACCTCACCCTCCCCCGCCTCTGCCAGCCGTGGCGCCCAGTGTTCGCCACACATTCGCCGTGGTCCTGGCGGCAAATTCATCGACCGCTATCCCGCGCACTGCGGCCAGAAGCTCCCCGATGCGCGGCAGAAATGCCGGACTGTTCCGCACCCGCGAGCCCATCGTTCCCAGAAACGACGGCGGCAGGTCCGGCGCATCGGTTTCGACGACGACATTGTCGAGCGGCACCTCGCGCAGCAGCGCGCGCACGCGCTGTGCTTGCGGGAAGGTCGCGGTGCCGCCAAAGCCCAGACAGAAACCGAGCTTCACGAATTCCGCCGCCTGCTGCGCGCTGCCGTTGAAGGCATGCGCGAATCCGCCGCGCACGCGGACGCGGCGCAGGTGCTTGAGAATCTGATCCTGACTACGCCGCACATGCAGTGATACCGGCAGGTCGAAGTCGCGAGCGATTTTCAGCTGCTCGGCAAAGAACCACTCCTGCTCGGGTTGATCGAAGTCCGGGATGAAGAAATCGAGCCCGATCTCGCCGATCAGATCGGGCTTCTCGCGCTCGACCCAAGCGCGCAGCACTCCGATGTCGTCGCGCGTCGAATGTCCCGACGGGCCGGCTACCCACATCGGATGAATGCCATAGCCGGTCAGGCAACCATAGCGCTCGCGCGTGGCCTTCGCCTGTTCGAAGTGATCGACGTGTCCCGGCAGATTGACGATCGCCTCGACGCCCGCTGCGCGCGACTGCGCCACGACCTCGTCGCGGTCGGCGTCGAAGTCATGGGCGTCGAGGTGGCAATGGCTGTCGATCCACATGAGTGTTTGCAGAAACTTAACCGAGGGCGTCATACCGGCGAAAGCCGGTATCCAGAGGGTGGCTAAACCAGATCATCGTACAAGTCCCGCCAGAACTGATTGCTTGTCTCGATGAGTTCGACCTTCCAGGCTCGCTTCCATTCCTTTATGGCCTTCTCGCGGGCAATCGCGGCCGGCATGTCGGCATGCATCTCGTACCAGACGAGTCGGCTCACGCGATAGCGCTTGCTGAATCCGTCGACTAGCCCCTCGCGATGCTGATATACACGTGCGACGAGATCCGCGGTGACACCGGTGTAGAGCGTGCCATTTTGGCCGCTTGTGAGCAGATAGACACACGGTTGTTTGGGCACGTTCTGGATTCCGGCTTTCGCCGGAATGACGTCAGTAGTGGGTGGCGCCCGGAAGCTACCCCGCCCGCTTCGCCGCCAGCGCGCGGTTTACGCGCGAGTGCGGCGCGCGGCCCAGGGCCTGCGAGATGAACTGGCCGGCGTCGCAGACAAGGTCGAGGTCGATGCCGGTCTCGATGCCCATGCCGTGCAGCATGTAGAGCACGTCTTCGGTCGCGACGTTGCCGGTCGCGCCTTTGGCGTAGGGGCAGCCGCCGAGGCCCGCGACCGAGGTGTCGAAGGTGCTGACGCCGAGTTCGAGACAGGCGAGCACGTTGGCACAGGCCTGGCCGTAGGTGTCGTGGAAATGTCCCGAGATCTGGCTGAGCGGATAAACCTTGGCGGCGGCTTCGAACACGGCCGAGGCGCGTGCCGGCGTACCGACGCCGATGGTGTCGGCGATGCCGATGTCGTCGCAGCCGAGGTCAGCGAAGCGTTTGACGCAGTCGACGACCGACTCGATGGATACCTCGCCCTGGTACGGGCAGCCGAGCGCGCAGGACACTGCCGCGCGCACGCGCATGCCGTGCGCCTTGGCCGCCTCGGCGACCGGACGGAAGCGCTCGATGCTCTCGGCAATCGAACAGTTGATGTTCTTCTGCGAGAACGCCTCGGACGCAGCGCCGAAGATGACGACCTCGTCGGCTTTCGCCGCCAGCGCACCCTCGAAGCCCTTCAGGTTGGGCGTCAGCACCGAATAGATGACGCCCGGCTTGCGCGCGATACCGGCCATGACCTCGGCCGAGGTCGCCATCTGCGGCACCCACTTGGGCGACACGAAGGAGCCAGCCTCGACGTTGCGGAACCCGGCTTCGCTCAGGCGATTGACGAGCTCAATCTTGACCGCGGCTGTGACTTCCTGCTTCTCGTTCTGCAGGCCGTCGCGGGCGCCGACTTCGACGATGCTGACGCGGCTTGGATATTTCATGCGGTCCTCGCTTGTCTGGTCAATAGCCCACTTTGGGATCGACGATGCCCGACACAAGCTCGCCGCGCTCCATGACCGTGATCTTGGCGACGATCTGGGCGCAGGCGTCCTTGATCGGCGTCGTCGCCGCGATGTGTGGGGTCACAATCACCTTGGGGTGCGACCAGTACGGATGATCCTTCGGCAACGGCTCCTCGTGAAAGACATCGAGCAGGGCGCCGCCGAGCTGGCCGCTGTCGAGCGCCGCGACGACATCGGCATCGACCAGATGGCCGCCGCGTCCCGCATTGACGAGAAAGGCGCCGCGCGGCAGCTGCGCGAGCGTCGCGGCGTTGATCAGGCCTCGCGTCGACTCGGTCAGCGGCAGCATCGACACGAGCACATCGGTGCCCGCGAGGAAGGCCGGCAGTTCGGCGCTGCCCGCGAAGGTCTTGACGCCCGCGACCTCGCGTTTCGAACGCGACCAGCCCTGCACCGTGTAGCCAAACACCGAAAGTCGTGCGGCAACGGTGCCGCCCATCTCGCCAAGGCCCAACACGCCGACCGTTGGACGGCGAACGTTGCCGCGATCTTCGCGCTGCTGCCAGTGTTTGCTGCGCTGCTGCTCGAGATAGATCTGCATGTGGCGCTGATGATGGATCACGCCGTAGACGGCGTACTCGGCCATCTGCTGCGCCATACCCGCGTCCTCGAGCCGCACGATCGGCAGATGCGGCGGCACGGCGCCCATCGCGAGGATCGCGTCGACACCGGCACCGTAGTTGATGACGGCCTTGAGTTTCGGCTGCCGTGCGAACAGCTCGGTCGGCGGCTTCCAGCCCACGACATAGTCGCAGGCTTCGTCGGACGGCCAGGCAACGTAGTCCCAGTCCGGTTGAAGCTTGCGCAGCTCGGCGATGATGCCGGGCACGATGTCGAGGCCGGTGGATTGGACGAGGATCTTCATATTCAAATTAATTGCAGGAGCGGCTTGCCGCGACAACTCTCCGTGCAGTCACGTGGGGTCGCGGCAAGCCGCTCCTACACCGATTCTGCGAGCGCGACCAGTTCGGCACCTTCCTTGACCTGTTCCTTCGCGGCGAAGTAGATCGCCTCGACGACGCCATCGAACGGCGCGACGATGGTGTGCTCCATCTTCATCGCCTCCATGATGATCAGCGGTTGCCCCTTCTTGACGGCGTCGTCGACCTTCACGAGTACGCTTACGACGGCGCCCGGCATCGGTGCGACGAGATGGCCGCCGTGACCGTCGTCCGACTCGGGCGGCGCGTAGCGGTCAACGGCATCGAACTCGAAGCGCTCGCCCGCGAGCAACACGACGCGATGCGCGCCCGAACTCAGCACGCGGGCCCAGCGTTGGCTGTCGCCGAGCGTCAGTGTGACGTGCTCGCCCGCGATGTCTGCGCGCGCCGCGTGTTCGCGCTCACCGATGCGAATGCGATAGCCGTCGCCCGCGGCGATCAGGCCGACGGCGAAGCGCTGCTCGCCTTGCGAGTATTCGAAATCGACATCACAGTCGGGCTGGTTGGGCCAGAACGCATCGGCCATCGCCCAGGGCGAGGAGGCCTCGCCGGCGCGGCGTGCAGCCGCGCGTGCCGCGTCGCGTGCGTTGGCCCATTCGATGAGCGCGCAGGCCGCCAGCGCGGTGTCGCTCGGCGCCGGTAGCGCCGGCAGTAGCGCGTCGGCGTGCCGCGCGATGAAGCCGGTGTCGATCTCGCCGGCAGCGAACGCAGGATGCCGCGCCACGCGTTGCAGGAACTCGACGTTGTTGCTGAAGCCGACGACGGCGTAATCGTCGAGCGCCAGCGCGAGCCGCTGCAGCGCCTGTTCGCGGTTCTCGCCGTGAACGACCAGCTTGGCGATCATCGGGTCATAGAACGGGGTGATCTCGTCGCCCTCGCGCACGCCGGTGTCGATGCGCACGTCGGCGTTGGTGGCAGGTGTGCGCAGCAGATCGATCGGGCCGATCGCGGGCAGGAACTGGTTGCGCGGATTTTCGGCGTAGACGCGCGCCTCGAAGGCGTGGCCGTCGATGTGCAGTTCGTTCTGCAGCCTGGGCAGGCGTTCGCCCGAGGCGACGCGCAGCTGCCATTCGACGAGGTCGAGTCCCGTGATCATCTCGGTGACGGGATGCTCGACCTGCAGCCGCGTATTCATCTCCATGAAGTAGAAGCGGCCCGAGGTCGCGAAGTCGTGCTCGGCGATGAACTCCACGGTGCCGGCGCCGACGTAGCCGACGGCATGCGCCGCCGCGACTGCGGCCTCGCCCATCTGGCGGCGACGCGCCTCGGTCATGCCGGGCGCCGGCGCTTCCTCGACGACCTTCTGGTGGCGGCGCTGCAATGAACAGTCGCGTTCGAACAGATAGACGCAGTGGCCGAGCTCATCGGCGAAGACCTGGATCTCGATGTGACGCGGGCGCTGCAGATAGCGCTCGATCAGCACGTTGTCGTCGCCGAACGAGTTTTTCGCCTCGCGCTTGGCCGACGCCAGTGCTGCCGCGAAGTCCGCCTCGTTCTCGGCGACTTTCATGCCCTTGCCGCCACCGCCCGCGCTTGCCTTGATCAGCACCGGGAAGCCAATTCGCTTCGCCTCGGACGCGAGCAGCGCCTCGCTCTGGTCGCTGCCGTGATAGCCCGGCACCAGCGGCACGTTGGCTTTCTCCATGAGCCGCTTCGACTCGGCTTTGAGACCCATCGCCTCGATCGCGGCGGGCGGTGGCCCGATGAACACGATGCCCGCGTCTGCGCACTGCCGCGCGAAGGCCTCGTTCTCGGACAGGAAGCCATAGCCCGGATGGATTGCCTGTGCGCCGGTCAGCTTGGCGATTTCGAGCACCTTGTCGCCGCGCAGATAGGATTCCTTCGGCGCGGCGGCGCCGATGCAGTACGCCTCGTCGCAGGCGGCGACATGCATCGCATCGCGATCAGCCTCGGAGAACACGGCAACCGTCTGGATGCCCATACGGCGCGCGGTGCGCGCTACGCGGACGGCAATTTCGCCGCGGTTGGCGATCAGGATTTTTTTGAACATTTTCTTTGACGCAGATTAGCGCAGATTTGACGCAGATTGCCGCAGATTTTTTGAGACTAGTTTTCGCCGCACCGTGACGCTGCGACCAAAGTTGACGAGAAGACCGAGCGGGTGCCCAGTTGCGTACAGATAGTGCAATAACTGCTGCTCATGAACAGGCGAAATCGCATCGGTTGCCTTCACTTCAACGATCAGATCTTTCGCGACCAGTAAATCAGCTCGATAGTCCCCCACGTTGATTCCGCGGTAGAACACCGTCAAGGGCACTTCAAGCTCAACCTCAACGCTCAAGCGCTGCAACTCAACCGCAAGAGCGCGTTGATAGACACTTTCCAGAAACCCGTTACCGAGTTCATTGTGGACCGAATACGCAGCACCGATCACAATCTCGGTCAGGTTTGAATCTGCGCTCATCTGTGTCAAATCTGCGCTAATCTGCGTCAAAGAAATTAGTCTTTGACCCACGTCGGTCGGCGCTTTTGCAGGAAGGCCCCGATGCCTTCCTTCGCCTCCGGCGTCGAGCGGATCTGGGCGATGCGTTCGATGGTGTCTTCCATCAGCTCGTCGTCGATGGGTTTTTGCGCCACGGCCTGAATGAGATTCTTTGCCGCCGTGATTGCCTTTGGCCCGTTGGCGAGCAGCGTCGTGCAAAGGCCGGCGATCATCTCGTCCATCGCCTCGACGGACGAGGCGAGATCGTGCAGCAGGCCGATGCGATACGCCTCCGAGCCGCTGAAACGCTCGGCCGTGATGAAGTAGCGATGCGCATAGCGCGCACCGATCGCTTCGATCACGTAGGGGCTGATCACAGCCGGGATGATGCCCAGCTTCACCTCGGACAGCGCGAACTGCACGTCGGACACGCCGATCGCGATGTCGGCCGCCGCCACAACGCCGACGCCGCCGCCGAACGCATTGCCCTGCACACGGGCAATCACCGGCTTCGGGCAGGCGTAGATGGCGTTCAACATCAGCGCCAATTCCCCTGCATCCTCGCGGTTCTGATCCTCGTCGTACTCGGACGCGCGCTTCATCCAGTTGAGGTCGGCACCCGCGCAGAAGCTCTTGCCCTCGGCCGCCACGATGATCACGCGTACCGATTCGTCGTCGCCGAGATCGCGGAACGCTTCGATCACCTCACGGATCATCGTTTCATCAAAAGCGTTGTGCACTTCGGGGCGGTTGAATACCACCATCGCCACACCACGCCCATCGCGTTCGATCTTCAGTGTCTGCATTTGCTACTACATCCTGAACACGCCAAAGCGCGTGTCTTCAATCGGGGCATTCAAGCTGGCGGAAAGGCCCAGACCCAGCACGCGGCGGGTGTCGGCCGGGTCGATGATGCCATCGTCCCACAGGCGTGCGGTGGCGTAGTACGGATGGCCTTCGCGCTCGTACTTGTCGCGGATCGGCGCCTTGAACGCTTCTTCCTCGTCTTTCGGCCAACTACCGCCCTTGGCCTCGATGTTGTCGCGGCGCACGGTCGAGAGCACGCTCGCGGCCTGTTCGCCGCCCATCACGCTGATGCGCGCGTTGGGCCACATCCAGAGGAAGCGCGGCGAATAGGCGCGGCCGCACATGCCGTAGTTGCCGGCACCGAAGCTGCCGCCGATGATTACCGTGAACTTGGGCACCTGGGCGCAGGCGACGGCCGTGACCATCTTGGCGCCGTTGCGCGCGATGCCTTCGTTCTCGTACTTGCGACCGACCATGAAGCCCGTGATGTTCTGCAGGAACACGAGCGGAATCTTGCGCTGACAACAAAGCTCGATGAAGTGCGCGCCCTTGAGGGCGGACTCGGAGAACAGCACGCCGTTGTTGGCGATGATGCCGACCGGCATGCCGTAGATGCGCGCAAAGCCGGTGACGAGCGTCGTGCCGTAGCGCGGCTTGAATTCGTCGAACTCGCTGCCGTCGACGACGCGCGCGATGACCTCGCGCACATCGAAGGGCTTGCGGGTGTCGGTGGGGATCACGCCATAGAGTTCATGCGGATCGTATAGCGGCTCCACGCTTTCGGTAATCGCGAGCTGTTGTGGCTTGACCGTGTTGAGATGGCCAACCACCTGACGCGCCATGCCCAGTGCGTGCGGATCGTTCTGCGCGAGTTGGTCGGCGACGCCCGACAGCCGCGTGTGCACGTCGCCGCCGCCGAGGTCCTCGGCGCTCACGACTTCGCCGGTCGCAGCCTTCACCAGAGGCGGACCGGCCAGGAAAATCGTACCCTGATTCTTGACGATGATCGACTCGTCGCTCATCGCGGGCACATAGGCGCCGCCGGCCGTGCATGAGCCCATCACCACGGCGATCTGCGCGATGCCCTGCGCGCTCATGGTGGCCTGGTTGTAGAAGATGCGGCCGAAGTGCTCGCGGTCGGGGAACACTTCGTCCTGGTTGGGCAGGTTGGCGCCGCCGGAATCGACGAGGTAGATGCACGGCAGGCGGTTCTGCGCGGCAATCTCCTGCGCGCGCAGATGCTTCTTGACCGTCATCGGGTAGTAGGTGCCGCCCTTGACGGTCGCATCGTTGGCGACGATCACGCACTCGCGGCCGCTCACGCGGCCGATGCCCGTAATGATGCCCGCGCCCGGCGACTCGTTGTTGTACATCTCATGCGCCGCAAGCGCAGAGAACTCGAGGAACGGCGAACCCGGATCGAGCAAATGCTTGACGCGATCACGCGGCAGCAACTTGCCGCGTGAGGTGTGTTTGGCACGCGGCCCTTCGCCGCCGCCAAGGGCCGCCGCCGCGTGCTTGGCGCGCAGGTCGTCGACGAGTGCTTGCATCGCGACGGTCGATGCGAGCGTTGCAGCGTCGCGTGGATTGAGTTTCGATTCGATGACTGGCATGCGCTGACCCTAGTATTTCCATCCGCCGCGTTTGATCCACTGCTCCAGCATCGGCAATCGATCGGCTCCCCAGAACGGTTCGCCGTCGACGATGAAGAACGGCGAACCGAACACGCCGCGCGCAATCGCGGCTTCGACGTTGGCCTTGAGCTGGTTCTTGATCTCGTCGGTTTGCGTCGCAGCGATCACCTCGTCGGCGCTGTAACCGAGGCCGGCAGCGATGTCGCCGACGACGTCGAGCTTGCTGATGTCGCGGTCGCCACGGAAGAACGCGCGATACAGTTCGAGCGTGAACTTCCTGGCGTGGGCGGGATGGTTCTTCTGCATCCAGAGCACGGCGCGCGACGGGTTCTGCCCGGCAATCGGGAACACGCTGGGCGCGTTGTACGGGATGCCGTAAAACGCCGCGCTGCGCCGGAAGTCCTTCTCCGAATAAGGCCCCTTCATCGGCGCCATCGTCAACGGCTGCCCGCCGGTCGCCTTGAACACGACGCCGAGCAGGATCGGATGCCAGTTCACCGCGCGCCCGCAGCGCTGACCGAGTTCCTCGATCATTTCGGCCGCGAGGTAGCCGTAGGGGGACGAGAAGTCGAAGTAGAAGTCGATCGGGCTTGTCATGAGATTGGCTGTGCAAGTAGTCGTTTTCTTTGACGCAGATTACCGCAGATTTCACGCGGATTTGCGTAGATTTTTTTGGCAACAGGTAGTGACCAGAAGCGGTGTCCGCTAGAAAATTTCACACGAAAATCTGCGGTCATCTGCGTGAAATCTGCGGCAATCTTCGTCCAAAAGCTGGGCATCAACCTGCGCAAGGCGTTCAAGCGTCGAGCGCGCCCGACGCCAACCCGCGCCCGATCAAAATCTTCTGGATGTCGCTGGTGCCTTCGTAGATCTGGCAGACGCGCACGTCGCGGTAGATGCGCTCGACCGGGAAATCGGTGACGTAGCCGTAGCCGCCATGAATCTGGATCGCGTCGGAGCAGACGCGCTCGGCCATTTCGCTGGCGAAGAGCTTGGCCATCGCGGCCTGTGTGAGGCAGGGCACGCCGGCGTCCTTGAGGCTGGCGGCGTGATGGATCAGTTGGCGCGCGGCCTCTATTTGCGTGGCCATATCGGCGAGCTTGAACTGTACTGACTGATGTTCGAAGATCGGCTTGCCGAACGCTTCGCGCTCTTTCGCGTAGCGCAGCGCGGCTTCGAACGCGGCGCGCGCCATGCCCACGCTTTGCGAGGCGATGCCGATGCGGCCACCTTCGAGCCCCGCGAGCGCGATCTTGTAACCGGCACCGGGCTCGCCGATCATCAGGCTGGCCGGCACGCGGCAGTTGTCGAACAGGATCTGCGCGGTATCGCTCGAATGCTGGCCGAGCTTGTCCTCGATGCGCGCGACGGTGTAGCCCGGCGTCTTCGTCGGTACGATGAAGGCGCTGATGCCGCGCTTGCCGGCCGTCTTGTCGGTCACCGCCATCACGATGGCGACGTCGGCGTTCTTGCCGGAGGTGATGAACTGCTTGACGCCGTTCAGCACGTAGTGATCGCCGTCCTGCGTCGCCGTCGTGCGCAGGCCCGAGGCATCGGAGCCGACGTGCGGCTCGGTCAGGCAGAACGCGCCGAGCATCTCGCCGCGCGCCAGCGGCACCAGCCACTCTTGCTTCTGCGCCTCGCTCGCGAAGCTCATCATGATTGAGCAGACGGGGCAGTTGTTGACGGAGACGACCGTGCTTGTTCCGCCGTCACCCGCCGCGATTTCTTCGAGGATGATCGCGAGCGTCGTGTAGTCGAGGCCCGCGCCGCCGTATTCGTCGGGCACGGCGATGCCGTAGCAGCCGAGGTCGGCCAGGCCTTTCAGTTCGGCAGCGGGGAACTCGTGTGACTTGTCCCACAACGCTGCTTTGGGCGCGATGCGCTCCTGCACGAACGCGCGCACACTGTCGCGCACCATGCGCTGGTCTTCGTTAAGCTGCATTTACCGGTCTATCCATCATCTGCGGCGTTCGCCGTTCGGCGCTTCGGTCATCATCGCTACGGGTAACGCCTTTTTGCTGTATGCCTTATTCCATCTGGGCATAGCCATGAAAAAGCCAAAAGTCGACCTTCAATAAAAATACGCTGCTAACCCAATAGAAACAACGTTTTCCGCGAAAAGCTGACACTATCGAACTGCCATTTCGGTGCTACCAGGGAATCGTCGCGCCGGTGTTGTCGAAGAAGCCGCCGTGCTTGTCGGATGCGTTCTCGATCACGTGACGCATGCCGGCGACACTCTCGGTCGGCGTCAGCGACGCCTGCGGCCCGCCCATGTCGGTGCGCACCCAGCCCGGATGCAGCGCCATCACGCGCACGCCCTTCTTGCCAAGCTCCAGCGAGGTCGCTTTCACCACCGCGTTCAGCGCCGCCTTGCTGGCGCGGTAGGCGATGCCGGACGACGAACTCATGGTGCCGATCGAGCCCATGCGCGACGACAGGAAGACCATCGCGCCGCGCGCCCGCGCCACGTTATGCGCAAAGGCAAGCGTCAGCCGCAGCGGGCCAAGCACGTTGGTGCGCATCACCAGATCGAAATCTTCCGTCGGCATGTCGGTCAGGCCGTCGCTGCGCGGGCCGTAGACGCCGGCGTTGCAGATCATGACGTCGATCGATTCGTCGGCCAATTTCTTCGCCAGCGCCTCGATCGACGACGCGGTGCTGGTGTCGAGCGCTTCGATGGTCACGCCGACGCGGCGCAACTCGGCCGCCTCGGCCGGGCGACGGCAGGTGGCGATGACATTGCAGCCGTCGGCTGCGTACTGTTTGGCGAATTCGAGACCGAGGCCGCGATTGGCGCCGACGATGAGGACTGTTTTGGCCATGATGGGAGGGCGTGAGGAGTGAGCGGACTGAGGTTTTCCCTCGCGAGGAGGGTGTAAACCGCATTGTGCCGCGAATTTCTCCCTAGAGCATTTCGATTGCAACGGCCGTGGCTTCGCCGCCGCCAATGCAGAGCGACGCCACGCCCTTCTTGCCGCCGGTCTTGCGCAGCGCGCCGATCAGCGTCACCAGAATGCGGGCGCCGGAGGCGCCAATCGGATGCCCCAGCGCACAGGCGCCGCCATGAATGTTCACCTTGTCGCGCGGCAGGTCGAATTCCTTCATCGCCGCCATCGTCACGTTGGCGAAGGCCTCGTTGATTTCGTAGAGATCGACCTCGGCAGGCGTCCAGCCGGCCTTGGCGAACACTTTCTTCATCGCGCCGGCCGGGGCGGTGGCAAACCACGCCGGCTCCTGCGCGTGCTCGGCGTGCGCCACGATGCGCGCCAGCGGCTTCAGGCCCAGCGCCGCGGCCTTCGACGCCTTCATCAGCACCAGCGCGGCGGCGCCGTCGGAGATGCTCGATGCGTTGGCCGCGGTGATGGTGCCATCCTTGATGAACGCCGGTTTCAGCGTCGGGATCTTGTCCAGCTTCGCCTTCGGCGGCTGCTCGTCGCTGCCGATTTCGGTATCGCCCGCCTTGCCCTTCACCGTGACTGCGGCTATTTCCCACTTGAACGAGCCGTCGTTGATCGCCGCCTGCGCCCGCTTGAGCGACTCGATGGCGTAGGCATCCTGCTGCTCGCGCGTGAAACCGTACTTCGCTGCGCAGCTCTCGGCGAACACGCCCATCGCCTTGCCGCGCTCGTAGGCGTCTTCCAGCCCGTCCTGCGCCATGTGGTCGTACACCGTGGCGTGGCCGTAGCGATAGCCCTGGCGGCCCTTGGCGAGCAGGTAGGGCGCGTTGGTCATCGATTCCATGCCGCCGGCGAGCACCACCTCGCGCGAGCCGGCGACGATGGCGTCATGCGCCAGCATCACCGCTTTCATGCCCGAGCCGCACATCTTGGTCAGCGTCACCGCGCCCACTTCTTTCGGCAACCCCGCCTTCAGCGTGGCCTGCCGCGCCGGCGCCTGTCCCTGCCCGGCCATCAGGCAGTTGCCGAGAATCACCTCCTCCACCTGCTCGGGCTTCAATCCGGCACGCTCGACGGCCGCCTTCACCGCGACAGCGCCGAGATCGCTGGCCGACAGCGCGGCGAAATCGCCCAGCATGCCGCCCATCGGCGTGCGGGCGGCGCTAACAATGACGATGGGATCGGACATGGTGCTTACTCCTGTTGGTTTCACTGTAGGAGCGGCTTGCCGCGACCACCGGCTGCCAATGCAAATGCGGTCGCGGCAAGCCGCTCCTACAAGAGATAGATCATGATTTGATGAAGAATCGCGTCCAGCGCGGCGCCAAGGCGCCGATCACGGCGCCGAGCAACGTGGCGATGCCCACGCCGGCCAGCGAAAACCGCGTCGCGCTCATCGCAATGGCCACCGCTGCCGCGCCGACAATGGCTTGCAACAACTGCCGGCCCGCTGCGGGCCACGGCTTGCGCTCGATGGCGATAGCGATGCCCAGCCAGG
This sequence comes from Betaproteobacteria bacterium, assembly GCA_027492485.1. Lineage (GTDB taxonomy): Bacteria > Pseudomonadota > Gammaproteobacteria > Burkholderiales > Casimicrobiaceae > Casimicrobium. Next base: position 147,424 of record JAPUER010000053.1, on the reverse strand, counting down.
CCAGCACCGCGCCCAGCCACACCAGCAAGCGCCCGGCGAGCGGCGCCACGGCGTAGACGGCCATGCCGGCGATGGCGAGAAAAAAGCCGAACAGCATCCAGTGGTTGCGCGTCATGCCGCACCCCGCGTCGGCGCGCCGGGTGCGATTGCTTCGCCGGCACGGGACTCGATGGCGTCCAGCGCCCGCGCCGACACCACGTCGACGTCCGCCGGGCCCGACAAATCGATGTCCAGCGTGCGCAACAGGCCGTCTTCGATGCCGTAGACGCAGCCATGGATGGTCAGCGTCTGCCCGCGCAGCCAGGCATCCTGCACCACGGTGGTACGTGCCACATGCACCACCTGTTCGGCGACGTGCAGCTCGCAGAGCCGGCGCAGTTTGGCATCGCGGTCGGCAATGGCGTGCAGGCTGGCGCGATGCGCCTCGATGGTGTCGCGCACATGTTGCAGCCAGTTGTCCGACACGCCCAGACGCAGTCCGTCGAAGGCCGCCGCGATGCCGCCGCAGCCATAGTGCCCGACCAGCAGCACGTGCTTGACCTTCAGGATTTCGATGGCGAAATGCAGCACCGAGAGGCAATTCAGATCGCTGTGCGCCACCACGTTGGCGACATTGCGATGCACGAACACGTCGCCCGGCGGCAGGCCGATGATCTGGTTGGCCGGTACCCGCGAATCGGAACAGCCGATCCACAGGTATTCCGGTGCCTGCTGATGCTTCAGGCGCTCGAAAAACATGGGATCGTCGCGCAGGACGCCGTCTACCCAGGCACGGTTGTTGGCAAAGAGCTGGGCAAGGGAATGCGGTGCGGGCACGGCGCGGGCGACTTGGCGGTCGTCGAAACGGTTGGAAACGCTATTTTGTCTCGTTATAGAGCTCGCGCCCAATCAGCATGCGACGGATTTCGCTGGTGCCGGCGCCGATTTCGTAGAGCTTGGCATCGCGCCAGATGCGACCGGTGGGGTATTCGTTGATGTAGCCGTTGCCGCCCAGCGCCTGAATGGCTTCGCCGGCCATCCAGGTGGCTTTTTCGGCGCATTGCAGGATGACGCCCGCCGCATCCTTGCGCGTGACCTCGTTGCGGTCGCAGGCCTGCGCGACTGCATACAGGTAGGCACGGCACATCGAATAGGTCGAATACATGTCGGCCAGCTTGCCCTGCATCAGCTGGAACTCGCCGATCGACTGGTTGAACTGCTTGCGCTCGTGCACGTAGGGAATGACCACGTCGAGCGCCGCCGCCATCAGGCCGACCGAGCCGCCGGCGAGCACCGCGCGCTCGTAATCGAGGCCGCTCATGAGCACGTTGACGCCGCGGCCGACCTCCTTGAGCACGTTTTCGGCGGGCACGATGCAATCCTGGAACACCAATTCGCAAGTGTTGCTGCCGCGCATGCCGAGCTTGTCGAGTTTCTGCGCCGTCGAGAAGCCCTGGAAACTTTTCTCGATGATGAAAGCGGTGATGCCGCGCGGACCGAGGCCCGGATCGGTCTTGGCGTAGACGACCAGCGTGTCGGCATCCGGGCCGTTGGTGATCCACATCTTGTTGCCGTTCAGCACATAGTGGTCGCCCTTGTGATCGGCGCGCAGCTTCATGCTCACCACGTCCGAGCCCGATCCCGGCTCGCTCATCGCGAGCGCACCCACATGTTCGCCCGAAATCAGTTTCGGCAGGTACTTTTTCTTCTGCGCGTCGCTGCCATTGAGCTTCAACTGATTGATGCACAGATTGGAGTGCGCACCGTAGGAGAGGCCGACCGATCCGCTGGCGCGGCTGATCTCCTCCATCGCCACCACGTGCGCCAGATAGCCGAGACCGGCGCCGCCGTACTCCTCGGGCACCGTAATGCCGAGAATGCCGAGATCGCCCATCTTCTTCCACAGATCCATCGGGAACTGGTTGTTGCGATCGATTTCGCCTGCACGCGGCGCGATCTCGGCCTGCGCGAATGCATGCACGCTGTCGCGCAGCATGTCGATGTCTTCGCCAAGGTTGAATTTGAGTTGCGGAAATTGCATGGTGGCCTCCTGTAGGAGCGGCTCGCCGCGACCGGCATCATGGCGGACGAGCAGGTCGCGGCAAGCCGCTCCTACAAGGTGCTACTTCTGTGGCATCGCAATCAGCGTCTGCTGCATCAGCGCGCAGAGCGTCTCCTTGCCGCCTTTCATGACCCAAACCTTGCCCTGGGTGATCGTCAGCGTGCGGCCCGCCTTGATCACCTCGCCGCGGGCGCGCAGCCGTTCGCCGTCGCCCGGCGCCATCAGGTTCAACTTGAACTCGACGGTCAGCACGCCACTGCCGGCGGCCATCAGGGTGTTGCCGGCGCAACCGCCGGCGGTATCGACCAGCGTCGACACGATACCGGCATGGAAGAAGCCGTTCTGCTGCGACAGCTCGGGCCGGAAATCCAGCTCGAACTCGGCAACGCCTTCGTCGATCTCGGTCAGCCGCGCGCCCAGCAGCTTCATCGCGCCCTGCGCGTTGAAGATGTTCAGGATGTCGGCGGTCTTTTGCGGCGAGATCATGGCACCGGATTGTAGCGCGCAAGTTGACGTTTACGTCAACGTAAGCAATTGAATTTACCCGTGCACCGCTACATACCGTTATCGACGGTAACTATCGGGTCGAATTCTTGAGCCGCTTGCGGCAGTCGCGCTCGATGGCGCCGATTTCTTCCAGCACCACGTCGATGTCCTCGCGCTGCTGTTCGAGCAGCGTGCGGCGGGCTGCCAGCACTTCGAGGAACTTGAGCAACTGCGGGCGCTCGCTGTCGCCAACGTCGTACAGATCGAGGATTTCCGCAATGTCGGCGAGGCTCATGCCAAGCCGTTTGCCGCGCAGGATCAGCTTCAGCCGGACACGTTCGCGCAGCGTGTAAATGCGCCGGGTGCCGCGCCGCTCGGGCGAAAGCAGGCCCTGATCTTCGTAAAAGCGGATCGCGCGTGTGGTCAGCGCAAACTCGTCGGCGAGCTCGGTGATGGTGAAGGTTTCGCGGCGGGAGGCGGTGGGCGCACCGGGCGCGGCGGCAATGGGTTCGGGCATGGACGAAGTTTATGGCAAGCAACCCCGCCGTGCCGCGATAAGTTGACGTTAACGTCAATTGACACGCGATTCAGCTACTATCGGTCACATGACTGCTGCACTCACCTTCCCGCACGCCACGCCGCCGGCGCCGGGCGAATTCATCGACATTGCGCCCGGCATCAAGTGGATCCGCATGCCACTGCCGTTCGCGCTGGATCACATCAATCTGTGGCTGATCGAGGAGCCGGCGACCGCGGACGATCCGCGCGATGGCTGGACAGTGGTCGATACCGGCTTTGGTGTCGAGGCGACCCGGGCGCTGTGGCAGCAGCATTTCGCGCAAACGATGGGCGGCAAGCCGCTCAAGCGTATTGTGGTCACTCACTATCATCCCGATCATCTGGGCAATGCGCAATGGCTGGCGGAGCATTTCGCGACCAGCCAGGGTGCAATCATCGTCGAGATGAGCCTGACCGAACTGCTCGCTGCGCACAGCGTGGCCGAAGGCAGCGGCGCCTATCAGCGCAGCAATCTGGCGGCGTTTTTCCGCGCGCACGGACTGACCGAGGAGCAGATCGATGTCACCGCCAACCGCGGCAACACCTACAGCTTCGGCGTGCCGACGCGTCCGCCCTGCTGCGATCGTATTGCGCCGGGCGACACCGTCGAAATGGGCGGCAAATTCTGGTCGGCGATTGGCGGTTACGGCCACACCACCGAGCACCTGAGTTTTTACTGCGAGGAACTGAAAGTGCTGATCAGCGGCGACATGCTGTTGCCGAAGATTTCCACCAACATCAATGTCTGGCCGGTCACGCCGCTGGCAGACCCGGTGACCGATTACGTGAACTCGTTGCAGGCATTCAAGTATTGCGAGCCCGACACCCTGGTGCTGCCGTCGCACGGACTTCCGTTCCGTGGCATCGCGGCGCGTGTCGAGGCGCTGGAGACGCACCATGAAGACCGCATGAACGAGCTTTACGGCGCGGTCGCGGCAGGCCCGAAGACGGCGGCCGAACTGATCCCCACGCTGTTCCGTCGTCAGCTCGACAATCACCAGCTCTTCTTCGCCATCGCCGAGGCGGTCGCCCACGTCAATCACGGCTGGCGCATCGGACGGCTCACCCGCCAGGTCGGCGAGGATGGGCGCATCCGCTTCGGGCTCGCGGCTGCCTGACCGACGTCAGTTCACTCCGTCGTCGACAAAGCGCAACGCTTCCGAATTGATGCAGTAGCGCAACCCGGTCGGCTTCGGGCCGTCCGGAAAAACGTGGCCGAGGTGGGCATCGCAGCGCGCACACAGCACTTCGGTGCGTCGCATGCCGAAACTGCTGTCTTCCTTCGTCGCGACGTGGTCGGCAATCACCGGGCGGAAATAGCTCGGCCAGCCGGTGCCGGAATCGAACTTGCTGTCGCTGGCGAAGAGCGGCAGATCGCAGCACACGCAATGGTAGGTGCCTGTCCGGTCGTGGTCCCAGAAGCCACCGCAAAACGCGGGCTCGGTGCCGTGCGTGCGGGTGATCCGGTACTGCTCCGGCGTGAGTTGAGCGCGCCACTCGGCGTCGCTCTTGATGACTTTTTCCATGCTGCTGCTCCTGCTGTTGCGGTTGCCGACGTTGGTGGCTACGGCAGCGCCGATCCTTACGGCGTCTTCAATGCGTCGGCCGCAAGTTTGTACCAGGCCTTGTGCAGATCGCGCGTATGCGCCGGCGCGAGGCGACCCTCCTTGATCACTTCCTCGTACAGCTTGCGCGCCTCGCCGCGGCGGCCGGCGTCGTCAAGGTACTGCGCATAGCGGCAGCGCGCAACCGGTCCATTGGCCGTCGTCACGGCGTGTCGAAATGCCGCGTCAGCGCCGCTGTCGCCCAATCGCGCCAGTGCGAAGGCATAACCAAGGTCGTCGTCCGGCTGCCGCACATCCATGCCCAGAGCAAACAGCCGTTCATAGCCGACCCGTGCCGCCGACCACCGTTCGGCCAGCAAATTGGTGGCGGCGAGACTGCGCACAAAGTGCACGTCCTTCACGTAGCTGCCGCTGGCGCATTGCTCGTAGTGTTTAATGGCCTCGTCGTAGCGACCGGCTGCCGACAGGGCAGCGGCGAGTGCCGCACGGTTCGCTGCCGTGGGCGAACGCTCGAATTCGGTTTCCGTTTCGCGGATTGCGCGATTGGGGTCGACCGCCGCCTCCACTGCACGCAGCACCTTGCGGCCACCGCGCGAATAACGCATCTCCGGCAGGTACTCGGTAACGAAATAGAACAGACTGCCAAGCAGCGGAAACGAGAGCAGAATCATCACCCAATACCACGGGCGGCCGGTGCGTATCGCATGAGTGGCGAAAAAGATGGCGATGACCAGATGCAGGCCGGCGGCGGCGTAGGGCATGCGAAGACTCGGCGGGAAGGGTAACGGGGAGGGTGAACGCGTTTATAGCGCAGCCACCTCCACCCGGCAATCGTAGAACGTGGCGCCGCCGCCCATGTCGGCCAGCGCCTGGCTGGTGAGATCGTTGACGAAGCCGTCGACATCGGGATGATCGCGCCAGTGCCCCCACATGATGGTCGCCACGCCGGGCCGGGTGTGCTCGCTGACTCTGGTGGCGAGCTGCATGCTGCCGCGGCGGTTCCATACCCGGACCCGTTGCCCGTCGGCGAGCGACCGGGCCGCCGCATCGCGCGGATGCAGTTGCACCGTCGGTGGACCGTAGCCGGCCATCAGTTCGTCGATGTTGCCGAAGGTGGAGTTCATGGCATTGCGCAAGGGTGGCGTGTTCAGCGCCAGCGGAAACTCCCTGGCGATTTCGCTGGCATCGCCTTCGTGCGGTGGCACGTAGGCCGGCAGCGGGTCGAGGCCACGTTTCGCCAGCGTCTCCGAATAGAACTCGCACTTGCCCGATGGCGTGCCGAAACCGCCGTCGGCAAACGGTGTCACGAAGCCGTCCTTCTTCGGGTAGTTCAGGCGCAGAAAGCCATCACGTTCGAGCGCATCGAAGGATTGACCGGCAAGCGAAGGATGGGTCCAGTCGAAGGCGTGACGAATCAGTGACTCGTCGTCTTCATCGAAACAGGGGTCGCTCAGCGCCATCGTCCTGGCCAGCCGGCGGAAGACCTCGGTGTTGGGCAGGCCCTCGCCCACCGGATCGATGGCGCGGCGGTTGAGGACCAGGTCGTAGTGACCGTAACTGCGATTGATGTCGTCGTGCTCGGGCGCCGTGGTCGCGGGCAGCACAACGTCGGCGTAGCGCGCAGTGTCGGTGACGAAAACATCATGCACGACGGTGAACAGATCGTTGCGCGCAAGCCCCTTCAGCACCATGTTGCCGTCCGGTGCCACGGCGCCGGGATTGGAGTTGTAGACGAACAGCGCTTTGACCGGTGGATCATTTCGCGTGACGAGTGCTTCGCCGAGCCGATTCATGTTCACCACGCGTGGCAGCCTGCCGGCGACGACCGGCATCAGATCCGGTCGCTCGAGATAAGCGAGATTCATCGGATAGGCGCCCGAGGTGGACAGTTGCAATCCGCCGCTGGCCTCACGCCAGGCGCCCGTCAGCGCCGGCAGGCAGGCGATGGTGCGTGTGGCCATGCCGCCACCGCCGTGCCGCTGCATGCCATAGTTCAGACGGATCGCGGCCTTCTTCGTTCGGCCGTAGGTACGGGCGAGGGCTTCGATGTCCGCGGTGGCAATGCCGCAAATCGCCGATGCACGTTCCGGGGTCCAGTCGAGCACACGCTCCCTGAGTGGCGCGAAGCCAAGCGTGTGGCGCGCAATGTACTCGTGGTCCAGCAGGTCGTCGCGAATCAGCACGTGCATCATCGCCAGCGCCAGCGCACCGTCAGTGCCCGGTTTGATGGGTAGCCACTGATGGCACTTTTCGGCCGACAGCGAGCGATAGGGATCGATTGCGATCAGCTTCGCGCCGCGACGCTTCGCCTCCTGGCAGCGGTTCCAGAGGTGCAGGTTGGACGTGATCGGGTTGCTGCCCCAGAGGATGATCAGCTCGCTGTACGCGAAGGCTTCGACATCGGTGCCGAGGCGCGAACCGAGGCTCGCCGTCAGACCGGCCGCACCGGCGCTGGCGCAGATCGTGCGGTCGAGCTGGGAGGCGCCGATCGCGTGAAAGAAGCGCCGATCCATCGAGCCATACTGCAGCATGCCCATATTGCCGGCGTAGCTGTACGGCAGGATCGCCTCGGCGCCGTATTCGGCGATGATGCTTCTGAATTTCGCCGCAATCGTGGTCAGCGCCCGGTCCCAGGAAATCGGCTCGAACTTCGCCTCGCCTTTGGCGCCGACGCGCAGGAGCGGCGTCCTGATGCGCGCCGGGTGGTAAGTGCGCAGGGGATATTTGGCGACCTTGGTGCAAAGCACCCCAGCCGTCACGCTGTGCGCCGCCGAGCCCTTGACTTCGATGAGCTTGCCGTCGGCGACGTGATACTCGAGGGCACAGGTGTCAGGGCAGTCGTGCGGACAGGCACCTTTCACGATACGGACATTGGTGCCGGTCGCGCTCATGCGCCGCGTACGCCGTGCAGTGTCACTGGCAGCGCCGCACCGGCGGTGGCGGCCGCCGCGTCGCGCTGCATTGCCGTCTCGATCTCGCTGTCGACGTCGAACGCGATATCGCCGCCGTCGAACCGGGCCAGCACATGGGGAACGACCGCCTCGCCACGAAGGGTGGGAGATTGACCGTGGACGCCGCCTTGCAGCCCCTGAAAATCAAACAGCTTCGAGTCTGCCAGATGCGACGGTACGACATTCTGCAGGCTGCGAAACATGGTCTCGACGCGACCGGGAAACTTCTTGTCCCAGTCCTCGATCATGCGGCCAACGACGGCGCGCTGCAGATTCGGCTGCGAGCCGCAGAGGTTGCACGGGATGATCGGAAACTCGCGCTCCCGAGCGTATTTCACGATGTCTTTCTCACGAACGTAGGCAAGCGGACGGATCACGATGTGCTCGCCGTTGTCGGAGACAAGCTTGGGCGGCATCGCCTTGAGCTTGCCGCCATAGAAGAAGTTCAGAAAGAAGGTTTCGAGGATGTCTTCGCGATGATGTCCCAGCGCGATCTTCGTGCAGCCAAGCTCTTTCGCCGTGCGATAGAGGATGCCGCGGCGCAAACGCGAACACAGCGAGCACATGGTCTTGCCTTCCGCCAGCACACGCTTGACGATGCTGTAGGTGTCGGATTCGACGATGCGGAAATTGACGCCCAGGCGTTCGAGATATTGCGGCAGCACCGCGGCCGGAAAGTCAGGCTGCTTCTGGTCGAGATTGACGGCAATCAGTTCGAAATTGACCGGCGCCACGACCTGTAGCGCAAGCAGCAGATCGAGCAGCGTATAGCTGTCCTTGCCGCCCGACAGGCAGACCATGATGCGGTCGCCTTCCTCAATCATGCCAAAGTCGGTGACGGCGGCGCCGACGACGTTGCGCAGACGTTTGCCTTCGCGCGATAGCGAGAACGGCAGCGTGCGCGGCTGCCGCGCGACATCCGGCGCGGCGAGCGTGCCAGGCGTGCTCGGCGCCGGGGTGGTTGCGGGGTTGGCCTGATTCATGCGAGTATTTTAGGCAGGCGGAACGCCGCGAAGGGTACAACCGGACCTGCGGCACCGAAGCCGCGGCCCGACTTCCTCTTTCATCTGCCGCAAGGAGTGACACGATGCGCCGATTTGCCGCTTTGATCGCCGCCGCGGCCGCGATGGTGCTGGCATTCGCCAGCCCCGTCGCCGTGGCGCAAACTGCCGCCGCCGGCGAAAAATTCTCCGATCGGATGAGTGCCGAAGTCATCGAGAAAGCGCTCTCCGGTGTCGTCAAGCTGCGCACGCTGGCGGCCCCGGGCGCCCGCAGCAACGCCACACTCGGCGCCGAGCGCGAGGGCAACGGCGTGCTGTTGTCGCCGCGCCTCGTGCTCACCATCGGCTATCTGGTCATGGAGGCCGATGAAGTGGAAATTACCGATCACAAAGGCCGCAAACTGCCCGGCAAAATGGCCGGCTTCGATCAGGAGACCGGTTTCGGTCTGGTGCGCTTGCTGGCGCCGGCGCAGGGCGAGCCGTTCGCGCTTGGCGATGCCGGGGCGCTCAAGGAGAAGGATGCAGTGCTTGCCGCCGGCGCACACGGCAACGTCGCACCGGCTTTCGTCACCTCGCGCCGCGAGTTCACGGGAGGCTGGGAATATCTGCTCGACCGCGCGATTTTCACCTTTCCGCCGATTGCGGACTGGGGTGGCGCGGCGTTGATCGACCCCTCCGGCAAGCTGGTCGGCGTCGGCTCGCTGTTTGTGCGTGATGCCGACGGCAAAGGCAAGGGCGTGCCGGGCAACATGTTCGTGCCGGTGGACATTCTGCAGCCGATCCTCGACGAGCTCATCGCAACCGGGCATCGCAAGGGCGCGCAGCGACCCTGGCTTGGCATCACCACGTTCGAGGATGAGGATGGCGTCAACGTCGGCCGGTTGTCAGCCGGTGGCCCGGGCGAGCAGGCCGGCCTGGAGCGCGGCGACATCATCGCCGCGGTCGGGCTCGTCGGCGTGCGAACGCTGGCGGAGTTCTACCGTGCCGTGTGGTCGCGCGGCGAAGCGGGTGTCCGCGTGCCGCTGAAAGTGAAACGGGGCAGCGAGGAATTGGCGCTGACGGTGCGCAGCATTGATCGCGCCAGTTTCTTCACTGCGCGAACGGTGCATTAGCGTGACGACGTTTCAGATCGCCAACAATACGCAGAGGCCCGTCGCCAGCGCGCAGGCCCACGATATCACGTCGCGGGTGGCGAACAACACCGGGTCATCGTCCATCAGTCCCGCCATTGCCATTCGCCACATGCGCGCCAGCCAGAGCAGTACGACGCCCACCACGCCCCACAGCCACAGCGGATCGCCGTAGAGCGTGCTGACCTGGTCGCTGGCCACGTAAAGCGCCAGCACCAGGCAGGCAGCGATTGCGGAGCCGACGCCGAAGCCATTGACAAACGCAGCATCGCGGCCGCTGTAACCGCGACCGGGCAGCACTTCGTCGGGTGCCAGACGGTCGATGTCGGCCGCGCGTTTGAGCAACGCGAGACTCAGGAACGCAAACACCGAAAACGCCGCCAGCCACGCCGACAGCGGCACGCCGACGGCTACTGCGCCGGCAACGATGCGCAGCGTGTAGAGTCCGGCGAGACAGAACACGTCATACACCGGCAGGCGTTTCAGGCGGCTGGTGTAGACCGCATTCACCAGCACATAAGCCGCTATCACCATAACGGCGGGCCAGCCGGCCAGCCACGCCAGCGCGAACCCGGCGACCAGCAGCACGGCGGACACCAGCGCGGCCGGCGCCAGCTGCAAGTCGCCTGCGGCCAGCGGCCGCCGCCGCTTGCTCGGGTGCATCCGGTCGGACGCGAGATCGAACAGGTCGTTCACCACATAGATCGACGAACATACCGCGCAGAACGCCGCGAATGTCAGCAGCGTTGCCTGCCAGGCCGCTGTCGACGCCCACTGGTGCGCGGCAAGCGGAGCCACGAATACCAGCACGTTCTTCACCCAGTGCCGCACCCGCAGCAGCTTCAGCCAACGCCCGGCGCCGCCCGCAGACTCCGATCCCGCCAGGCGCTGCCCACCTGCCGGCAACAGTGACGACACCGAATAGCGCTGCGCTGCATGCGGCCAGACCGACAGATCGGCGCGCGAATCGCCCACGTAGTCGAACCCTTGTTCGCCGAACGCGGCCACCAGTTGTTCCGCCTTGGCGCCGGCCTTCATGTTGCGTTCGCCGTCCGATGCGATCACCCGGCCGAACAGGCCAAGCTCACGCGCGCAGGCCTGGGCAATTCGCTCGTCGGCTGCCGTTGCCAGCACAGTCATGCGGCCTGCGGCGCGAGCCGATCGCAGGGCATCGGCGACGGCCACGTTCCACGGCAAACTGGCCATATCCGGCAATGCGATCGCGGACAGGCGCCGCTTGAATGCGGCTCGTCCGCCGAACAGCCAAAGCGGCACCACCAGCGGCAGCCACCAGCACGACCGCCAGGCCGCGAAGAAGTTCTCCCACAGCGTGTCGGTGCGACAGAGTGTGCCGTCGAGATCCACGACCAGCGGCCGCAGCGGGTTTTGGTCAGACATGGCAGTCAGGGCGGGTCGGGCAGCGGCACGGCGGCGCCAGCGATGAGGTAGGGCTTGATGGAACGGAGCATGCTACATGTAGCTGTAGCGCAAGCACATGCGGCTGCCACTGCGGACGCTACCGATCAGTCGTTGACCCGCACCGTCACCGCGCGGTTCTTGCCGGCCTGTTTGGCCCGCCGCAATGCCGCCTCGACGCGCTTCAGCAGATAGGGCATCAAGCCCAGCGCCTTGCTGTGCGCGCAGGCAACGCCAACACTGACCGTTGCCGCAATCGCGTTGCCATCGTGAACGATAGGATTTTCAGCCACTTTCGCCAGTACCCGTGCGGCAATCGCCGCGGCGATGCGCGGACCAACGCCGGGACACAGTACGAGGAATTCGTCATCGCCGGCACGTCCCATCAAATCGTTGACGCGCAATGCCTGCCGCAACCGCTCGACCACGCCCTCCAGCACCGCGTCGCCAGCCAGATGACCACGCTCGGTGTTGATGACCCGGAAGTCGTCGACATCGATCATGATCAGCGCGACCGGTTGCTGCGGACCGCCGGCGACCTTTCCCATTGCCGCCTCGAAGGCGGCACGATTGAGCGCGCCGGTCAACGGGTCGCGCGCTACCTGCCGCGCCATCTTCTGCGCCTCGGCCTGGGTTTCGATCAGGCGCAAGGTCAGTTCGTTGACGGCAGCCGACTCGCGGCGACCGCGCGCTTCGGTGCGCTCCACCTCCTCGACGAACTGCACCGCGATGCGCTGGCTTGCCAGCTCCACCTGCCGGGCATCGGCGCGGGCGGCGAGGAAATCGGTCAACGCGGCCATCGCACGGCCGGCGTCGCCGCTGTCGTACTCGAGCTGCAGGCGGGCGAGCGCAGCGCCTTCGCGCAAGGTGTGCAGCGAGGGATCGGCGGGCAGCATTGCCGCTTCGTCGAGGCGGGCGCGAGCCTCGTCGTAGCGCTGCAACGCTGCCAGCCAGCACGCGCTATCGACCAGCACCCGCAGCAGGGAATGCACGTTGCGGCGGCTGCGCAACTGTGCCGCGGCCGCGTCGGCATCGGCCAACGCATCCACGAAGCGGCCCTGGCGGGCCGCAATCTCGGCGCGGGTGTGCAGCAAATTGGGCATCCATTCGTGCGCGCCCGGCGTCTGCGCAACGGCCATCGCCTCATCGATGCCGGCAACCGCCTCCGCCAATTGGCCCAGTGCGCAGTATTCGCGCGCCATGTTGTTGAGCGCAGCAATGCGCACCGCGGCCAGCGGTTTGCCGGTCGCCATCGTGCGCGCCCGCTGAAACAACGCCAGCGCTGTTTCGTGCAGATCGAGTTGGGCATAGACCGGCCCGAGGCTTTGCAGCAGTTTCGCCTGCTCGTCGATCAACTGCTCCTGCTCGGCAATGGCGATTGCCTCGCGCAGGGCGCGGATCGCCAGGTGGAAGTTGTGCAGGAACAGGTGAATATTGCCGCTAATGGCGAGCAGCGGAATCTTGTCGCGACTCTTGTGCTCACGCGTCGCCAGATCGATCCCGCGACGGGCGAACTGCAAGCCTTCGAGCCAGCGACCGGCGGCCTGACAGCCGGACGCACAGAGACGCAGCACATAGAGGGTCTCGTCGACCGACAATTCGCCGTGATACGCCGTCAGCAAGGCCTCGCCACGCTCCAGCGCGGCGACGCTGAGCAACTGCGGCGCGGCCCGCAGCGCCGCGAGCTCTGTCTCGGCATGCCGACGAGGGGGTGACTTCTGCCTGCGCATCTATCGAGTGTACGTTGTGGGTAAACGGCTTGCTTGTTGCGTTTCGTACTGCCACCGGCGGCCGCCGTGGTTGGCGGGGGTAATTGCCAACACGGACCGGAACAGAAAACGCCGCCGGCAGCAAGCCGCAGGTCGCCGCGAGCGACACCAACAATGAGCGAAGCGACAAGGAATGAGGCAGCGTCGGCGGGAGGCGGAAGTACGCCCCAGTTTAGCCCGGCCAGGGCTATGTTTGGCTGACGACGGGAAAACAAAAGGCACCCGAAGGTGCCTTTGTTTTGGTACGGATCGCTGGAACAAACCAGAACCGAACAGAACGAGATGGATGCAAGGCGCTTTGTGGCGACGTGTACTTAACGTACACGAGCCGCAAAGCAACGCGGCAGACGCTCGCTATGTTCGCGTTCTTACATGCCCATGTCACCCATGCCGCCCATTCCCCCCATGCCGCCGCCAGGCATCGCCGGTGCGTCGTCTTTCGGCGCTTCGGCGATCATGGCTTCGGTGGTGAGCATCAGGCCGGCGACCGAGGCGGCGTTTTGCAGCGCGGTGCGGGTGACCTTGGTCGGGTCGAGAATGCCCATTTCGATCATGTCGCCGTAGGTGTCGTTGGCGGCGTTGAAGCCGTAGTTGCCCTTGCCAGCGAGGATCGCGTTGACCACCACGCTCGGTTCGCCGCCGGCGTTGGCAACGATTTCGCGCAGCGGCGCTTCGATCGCTTTCAACACCAGCTTGATACCGGCTTCCTGATCGTGATTGTCGCCCTTGATCGCGCCTGCCGATTGGCGGGCACGCAGCAGCGCAACGCCACCACCAGCAACCACGCCTTCTTCAACGGCGGCACGGGTGGCGTGCAGCGCGTCTTCGACACGGGCTTTCTTTTCCTTCATTTCGACTTCGGTGGCAGCGCCAACTTTGATCAGCGCAACACCGCCGGCCAGCTTGGCCACGCGCTCTTGCAGCTTCTCTTTGTCGTAGTCGCTGGTCGCTTCTTCGATCTGCTTGCGGATCTGGGCAACACGGCCCTTGATCGTGTCTTCCTTGCCGGCACCGTCGATGATCGTGGTGTTTTCCTTGCCCACTTCGATCTTCTTGGCCTGACCCAAGTCAGCCAGCGTGACACTTTCGAGCTTGAGGCCGACTTCGTCGCTGATGACGGTGCCACCGGTCAAGATGGCGATGTCTTCCAGCATGGCCTTGCGGCGGTCGCCAAAGCCCGGCGCCTTGACGGCAACGGTCTTCAGGATGCCACGGATGTTGTTGACCACCAGGGTTGCCAGCGCTTCGCCATCGACTTCTTCAGCGATGATCAAGAGCGGACGACCGGCCTTGGCCACCTGTTCCAGCGTCGGCAGCAGGTCGCGAATGTTCGAGACCTTCTTGTCGTGCAGCAGGATGTAGGGGTTGTCCATCAACGCCAGTTGCTTGTCCGGGTTGTTGATGAAGTAGGGGCTGATGTAGCCGCGGTCGAACTGCATGCCTTCGACGACGTCGAGCTCGTTGTCGAGCGACTTGCCGTCTTCAACGGTGATCACGCCTTCCTTGCCGACTTTTTCCATCGCGTCGGCAATGATCTTGCCGATCGAGTCATCGCTGTTGGCCGAGATCGAGCCGACTTGCGCGATTTCCTTGCTGGTGGTGGTCGGCTTCGAGGCCTTCTTCAGCTCGGCGACGAGGGCGGTGACCGCCTTGTCGATGCCGCGCTTCAAGTCCATCGGGTTCATGCCGGCGGCGACGAACTTCATGCCTTCGCGCACGATGGCCTGGGCCAGCACGGTCGCGGTGGTGGTGCCGTCACCGGCGTTGTCGGAGGTCTTGGAAGCAACCTCTTTCACCATCTGTGCGCCCATGTTCTGGAGCTTGTCCTTGAGCTCGACTTCTTTCGCGACCGAGACGCCGTCCTTGGTCACCGTCGGGGCGCCGAACGAGCGCTCGAGCACCACGTTGCGGCCTTTCGGGCCGAGCGTGACTTTGACTGCGTTGGCGAGGATGTTCACGCCCTCGACCATGCGGGCACGTGCGTCACCGCCGAATACAACTTCTTTAGCTGCCATTTCTTTCTCCGAATCTTTTGAATGAGTTCAAATGCGCTGCGCGTGGTCTACGCACTGGATCCCGGCCTCCGCCGGGATGACGCAGTCGTTGCCAATCGCGCTGTGCGCTCTTGGACGTCTGCGTTACTTGGTGACTACCGCCATGATGTCCTCTTCGCGCATAACCAAGAGTTCATCGCCATCGACCTTGACCGTCTGCCCGGCGTACTTGCCGAACAGCACCTTGTCGCCGACTTTCACGTCCGGCGCGTTTTGCTTGCCGCTGTCGTCGCGCTTGCCGGGGCCGACGGCGAGCACTTCACCCTGATCGGGCTTCTCGGTGGCGGTGTCCGGGATCACGATGCCGGAGGCGGTTTTGCGCTCTTCTTCGAGGCGCTTGACGATCACGCGATCGTGCAGGGGGCGAAGTTTCAGTGACATGAAGAGTTCTCCTTGAACAATTCTCGGTTTTGAAAACGGAGGCATCCGCCAGCCGCATCGGGCCTTGGCGGACGATTTGCAACCAGCATGAAGGTTGCAACCGTAGCGAGCGCTAACTGCGGAAATTCCGATTGTTAGCACTCGCCCCTGATGAGTGCTAATTATAGGTAGCGATAGCCCACTTTCAACCCGGAACCGGGGAAACAGAGGTAATGGCTTTCTGGCATGAACGCCATCCAATAAGGGCTCGAAGGCAGATAGTGCCTAAAGTCGACTTCTCGTCAAATCGCGTTCTTAGCCCAATTTGAATGGCGCTTTCAGCAAAAAGCCAATAGTCAGCCGACCCGACCCGGCCACGCCCCTGCCGCGTGCTACAAACACGCTCCCCACCCACCACCGGATGCCCGCTGTGCAGTTCTCGCTTCCCAAGATGTCCGACCGCTCGCTGTTCGCAGTGCTGCTGCGCTCGCCGTGGTGGATCAGTTTCGCGGTGGCGGCGGTGGTGGGGTTTGCCTGTTACAGCCTGTTCCCGGCCCGCTATGCCGCCGTTGGCGCAGTGTCCGGGCTGCCGTTCGCCGTGATCGGCATGATCGCGGCGTGGCGGCAATGGCAGGCGCCCAGCCCGGCCAAGGTCGAGGCCACGCTGCAACGCCTCGCCGCGCTGTCCGGACGCGATTTCGTCGGCACTCTCGAACGGGCGTATGTAGCCGACGGCTACAGCGTGGCGCGGTTCAGCGGCAAGGGCGCCGACTGGATCGTCAGCAAGGGCGGGCGCAGCGCGCTGCTCAGCCACCAACGCTGGAAGGCCGCCAGCCACGGCGTCGAACCGCTGCGCGAACTGGCGGCGGCCCTGACCTCGGCCGCTGGCGACGACGCCGGTCAGGGCCTCTACATCGCGCTCAACGCGCCGAGCGATGCCGCCCGCCAATTCGCGGCAAAGAACAGCATCCGCATCGTCACCGGCAGCGAACTGGCGCTGCTGACGCAGGCGACGATCGGCACGGCTGGCGATGCAGGCAAACGGCCCGGTTAGGGAAGCGCTGAACATAAGCGTGAACCGTTCGCCCTGAGCCGAAGGCGAAGGGTTTGAAACTCGCATCCAATCGTCGAACCCTTCACTGCGTTCAGGGTGAACGGGGCCTTGTTCCGTGCTTCCCGCAAACACAACGCACGCGCGTCCCATTCACAGCAACTGCGCCGTCCGCGCCGCATCGGCCAGGCCACGGGCAAACAGTTCGTAGCCCTGCGCGTTGGAGTGAATCTGGTCGGAGCGCAGCGCGGCATTGGCGAGCACCGTCGACCAGCCTTTCGCATGCAGCGGCAGGCGCAGCGAATCGGCGATTTCTTCGTACAGCGGGTGATCGGACAGCGAACCGGCGAGCAGCGCCGCCGCGCTCAACGCCGGCACCGCGATCAGCAGCACCTGGGCGCCGCCGGCCTGCGCTTGCTCGCAGATGCGGCGAATGTTGGCGCGGGTGTCACCGTCGTTCATCCGGCGCAGAAAATCGTTGCCACCGATGCTGACCAGCACGAGCTGCGGCGAATGTTCCTGCATCAGCGCCGGCAAGCGGGCCAGCTCCTGCGCCGAGGTGTCGCCGGGAACGCCGGCATTGATCACGTTCCAGCCGGTCAGCCGCGCCAGCACGCTCGGATAGCTGCTCTCCGGCGCAGCGCCGGTGCCGAAGGTGAGCGAATCGCCAAGCGCCAGCACGGTGGCGCCCGCCGCGATGCGGCGACCGACGACGCGCTTGCGCCCGCAGGCCGGTAGCAGCGATGCCGCCAGCAATGCACCGAGAAAATTGCGCCTCGCCGAAATGCCCAACGCCGTATTTGCCGACCGCAGTGGCGGCCAATGCCGAAACACTACGGCTGCAATACTAGCCGGCCCACCACGCGGCCATGCGCGAGATCGTCCAGCGCCCGATTGACCGACGCCAGCGGCCGCCGCCCATGCCGAAGCCACCGGCCTGCAGGTGCAGATCGGAGTGGCACATGCCGCAGTGCGTCACGCGGATGGTCACCTCGTGACCGACCGCCGATGCGAGCGCGTCTTCCTGCTCGGCAGGCGTTCCGCCCCAACTGCTAAACACCCAGCGGTGAGCGCATTGGAATTCCATTGCCGGCTCCGGGAGAGATGAGGTGCGATGGCTGTGCATTGTGGCGCGCGGAATTCCAGTGCAAACTCTTATCGGTAGCCGGTTACCAACCCGGTGGCCGGCGGCTGACGCTACCATTCTGCGATGCGGCATCACCTCTACATCATCACCGGCGCCTCGCGCGGACTTGGGCTCGGCATGGCGCGACAACTGGTGCAACCCGGCCACTCGCTGGTTTGCATCGCGCGCAACGGCAACCACGACCTCGCGGCCCTTGCCGCCGCCACACCGGCGTGTTCGCTCGAACAATGGTCGCAGGACTTTGCCGACGGCGGCCTGGTCGCGGCCGCGCGGCTGCGGAAGTGGCTGCACGGGGCCGACGGCCAGGCGTTCGCCACCGCCACGCTGATCAACAACGCGGCGGTGCTGCCGGCCATTGCACCGCTTGCCGACACCCGCGCCGCCGACGTGCCGCTGGTGCTTCGGGTCGGGCTCGAAGCGCCGATGCAGTTGACGGCTGCGTTCCTGCAATGCACGGCAAGATGGCCGGGCAGGCGCCGCGTGCTCAACATTTCGTCCGGCAACGGCCGCCGCGCGATGGCGTCGCAATCGCTCTACAGCGCCGCCAAGGCGGGCATGGACCACTTCTCGCGCTGCGTGGCGCTGGAGGAAGCGGCGCATCCGAACGGCGCCAGAATCTGCTCGCTGGCCCCCGGCATCATCGACACCGACATGCAGACGCACCTGCGCGGTACCGACGCCGACGCATTTCCCGATCACGCACGTTTTGTGGAGTACCACCGCAGCGGGCAATTACTGAGCATCGACGACGCGGCGGCTCGCGTGTTGCGCTATCTTGAGCGGCCTGACTTTGGCGATGAACCGGTCGCCGACGTTCGCAGCTGATTTCTTTCCGCCAACCTCACACCGCACCCGCGCGTCGAACGCATTGCACACAGCCGTCGCTCCCATGTTGAATACGCCATTGATCCGATTGCAGTGCCGTGCCGGCATCGCGCGCCTGCTCGGCTCGCTGCTGGCAACGGCGGCTGCCGCACCGCTGCTGGCCGCTACCTTCACTGCATCGCCGCAACTGCGCGGCAAAGCCGACGGCTGGGTAGTCGATCAGTTGCTCGACAAAACGACGGTGCCGGTGCTGGTGCAGATGCCGACGCAGGCCGATCTTTCCGGAGCGGCAGACATCGCCGACAAGACCGAGCGCGGTCGCTGGGTGTACGAGACGCTGCGCAAACACGCCGAGACCACACAAGCTGACCTTCGCAGCTGGCTCACGTCGCGTGGCGTGCTGCATCAGTCGTTCTGGGTCACCAACATGATTCTGGTGCAGGCGGACGCGTTGACGGCAGAGGCGCTGGCGGCACGAGCTGACGTGGCGCGGTTGTCGGCCAATCCGACGGTGAAGCTGAAGCAGCCGGCGCAAGAGCTCCTGGCCCGGAAGCGTGCCGAATCACCGACCGCCGTCGCTGCTGTCGAACAGGGCGTGACCAGGGTTCGCGCCAGCGAAATGTGGACTGCCGGGTTCACCGGTCAAGGCATTGTCGTCGGCGGTCAGGACACCGGCTACCGGTGGACCCATAGCGCACTCAAAGGCAAGTATCGCGGCTGGGATGGCATCGCCGCCAATCACAACTACCACTGGCACGACGCCATTCACTCCGGCGGCGGTTCCTGTGGTGCGAACTCGGTTGTACCGTGTGACGACCAGGGGCATGGCACCCACACGATGGGCACCATGGTTGGCGACGACGGCGGCAGCAATCAAGTGGGCGTCGCGCCGGGCGCTAGATGGATCGGCTGCCGCAACATGGATCAGGGCAACGGCACGCCCGCCACCTACGCCGAATGCTTCCAGTGGTTCATTGCGCCCACCGACCTCGCCAACGCCAACCCGGATCCGTCGAAAGCGCCGCACGTCATCAACAATTCGTGGGGATGTCCGCCATCGGAGGGCTGCACCGACGTCAACGTATTGAAGTCGGTGGTCGAGAGCGTACGGGCGGCCGGCATCCTGGTGGTGGTGAGCGCGGGCAACGCTGGGGCGGCATGCTCAACGGTGCTCGACCCGGCAGCAATCTACGAGGCCGTGTTGTCGGTTGGCGCCACCGACGGAGCCAGCGCCAGCGACGCCATCGCTTCCTTCTCGAGCCGTGGTCCGGTCACGGTTGACGGCAGTGGCCGCCTGAAACCGGATGTCTCGGCGCCCGGGGTGTCGGTCCGCTCCAGTACCCGGACATCCGACACCAGCTACGGTTCGTCGAGCGGCACCTCGATGGCTGGACCGCATGTCGCAGGAGCCGCCGCGCTGCTCATGTCCGCACGGCCGGACTTGATTGGCGATCCCGACGCAATCAAACGGGCGTTGATGCGGACCGCCGTGCGGCGCTCAGCAGCCGTGAATTGCGGCAACCTTGCCACCACGGTGCCCAACAACACCTACGGCTGGGGCCGCATTGACGTGAAGGCCGCCTATGACGGCGCACCGGGTGCCACGCTCAACGTCGACAAAAGCACTCCAACAAATATCTACAACGCCGCCACCGACGGCCTGCTGGTCGCCCGCTATCTGGCGGGTTTCACTGGCAACGCGCTGATCGCCGACACGCTTTCCGTCGATGCCACCCTCATCGATCCGGCAGCGGTGAAGGCGCGGCTCGACAGCATCCGCCCGGCGCTCGACATTGACGGCGACGGGCAATATCGCTTCGGCACCGATGGCGTGCTGATCCTGCGTTACCTGCTCGGCCTGCGCGGCGGCGCGCTGGTCGCAGGTGCCGTGGCCGGCGGCGCGGCGCGCAGCAGCGCGCCGGACATCGAGGCATACCTGCAATTGCTGGTGCCTTAGCGCAGCGCCCGGCCGATCATCATGCGCCCGCGCCCCTTCCCGCCCACCGCCGAGCACATCGCGACACTGCCGCCGTTCGCGCCGCTTGCACCGGCATGCATTCAGGTGCCGGCAACGGCCGACGAATGCGCACAGGCAGCGACCGAGATTGCGCGACACGCCTATGTTGGTTTCGACACCGAATCGAAGCCAACCTTCCTGAAAGGCGAGGCATCGACCGGGCCCCACGTCGTGCAGTTCGCCACTGCGGATCGGGCATGGCTGTTTCAGGTGAACAACCCGGCATCGCGCACGGCCATCGCCACGCTGCTCGGCAGCCGCACAACGGTGAAGGTCGGCTTCGGCCTGAAGTCCGACCGCAGCCACATCCGTGCCCGGCTGGGTACGCCGCTGCGCGCGGTGCTCGATCTGACTGCGTGGTTTCGCGAGCAGGGCTACCGCAATGAAGTGGGCGTCAAGACCGCGGTCGCCATCGTGCTCGGGCGGCAGTTCAGCAAATCGAAACGGATGAGCACATCGAACTGGTCGCTACCCACGCTGTCCATCGCGCAGCAGAGCTACGCGGCCAACGATGCCTACGGCGCCATCGCGGTGTTCGACGCGCTCAACGCCGGTGCGGCGGGCGCGCAGGCGCACTGGCCGATCACCGGCCTCGACGACCCGGACTGATTCACGGCAGCGGCATCGGGGCGCCGCAGTTCCAGCAGGACTCGAAGCCGCCTTCGACGATTTCGTGACAGGCGCGGCAGGCCCAGCGCCGTTGCGGCAGGTTTTGCAAATCGCGCAACAGCCCCTTCGCGCGCGCCGCCTGGGCGTCGTCGCTTACCCAGATTTCGGGCAGGCATTGATGCGGCGGCAGTTCGCCAATGCCGCCGCCGAGGTATTGCCGCTGCACTGTCGCCGCGATGCCGTCGCTGGTCAGCACATCGAGCCACAGCGTGGCGATGGCGAGATTGGGAGCATGGGCAACGCGTTGCATCGGTTGCGAGCATAGTGCAGCGACGACGCGGCGGCAAACGCAGCGCGGGCGTGGTCAGATGCCTTTTGCCGCGCGCGCTGCCTGCACCATCTCGTGCACATCGTGTGTCATGACTGCGAGGAAAGCAAGCAGCACGATGTAGTAGGTCGCGTATTGCAGCCGCGTGGCGCCGGAGACGGCGTAGTAGGTCTGCGCCTCCTCGCTGTCGCTGCGGTACTGCCAGGCTTTCCAGAGCTGCGGCGCCGCCATCAGCGCGATCAGGATCAGCATCGGGCTCGGCCGCCAGACGAACAAGCCCAGCAGCACCGGCACACCTAGGAACCAGATGCGCGGCGACAGCACCGCCGTGATGCGCCCGCCATCGAACGGCGACAGCGGAATCATGTTGAACAGATTGAGAAAGAAGCCCGAATACGAAATCGCCAGTAGCAGCGTGCTGTCGTAGCTGCGCGCAAGAAAGTACACCACCAGCGCGCCGACGGTGCCGATCAGCGGACCGCCAAGCCCCACGAACGCCTCGGTCTCGGCGTTGTGCGGCAGATCCTTCAGCATCACCCAGGCGCCAACGAAGGGAATGAAGGTCGGCGCACCGACGTCGAGACCACGATGTCGTGCCGCGAAGTAATGCCCCATCTCATGCACGAAGATCAACGCCACGAAACCAACGGCGTAGCCCCAGCCGAAGATGAAGGCATAGGCCACCACCGAGATCAGCATGGTGCCGGCGGTGGTGAAGATCTTGCCGAACTTGAGACCGGAGAAAAGCAGCAGCAGGAGTTTGGTCATTGTCGCGGTATCTGTGAATGGTTCGTGCTGCGCGCGGCGCAACCCGCCACCCGCCCGCATCGTTTCGTTCGCAGTATGCCCGTCGAATCGCGAACGGTCAGCACCCAGGCGAACTGCGGGCGGCTGGGCGGTCCGCTTGGCAAGCACTACCACTATTTTTTTACGGTCGCCAACATGGCGGGCGCCGGTGGGCGTCAGTCACTCATCGCGGCTACGAGGGTTGCCCGCTTTGATCGCGCATTTGAAGGCTTTCCGGTTGCGATCCTCAATCGCAATGAGCCGGCGTTCTATTGTGTGCCTGCCAAGGCCTACGCCGTGATGCTTGAACGGCTCGAAGACGCCGAGTTGAACGCGATTGCCGACACGCGTAAGGGGCAGCGCGTCGTAAAAGTAGCGCTCGACGACCTGTAAACAAACGGACGGCGCATGCGCTACGAACTAGGTTTTCTTGAGGACGCGCTCAAGGAATGGCGCAAACTGGACAATCACACGCGCGAGCAATTCAAAGCCAAGCTCAGCGAACGTCTCAACAATCCCCGAGTACCCGCCGCCAAGCTGAGCGACAGCAAAGACCGCTACAAGATCAAACTGCGCAGCGTCGGGTACCGTCTCGTCTACGAAGTTCGCGACGCCGAAGTCATTGTGATCGTCGTCGCTGTTGGAACGCGCGAGCGGAATGCCATGTATGAGGTGGCGTCGAGGCGGTGAGTAAGACGCCTTCGTACTGCTTTCGGCTGCTAACCGGCTCGATTCAGATGTGAACGCAATCCGCCTTCCAGGAATTGGTTAGCAGATTGATTCACGCCGGTCCCGCGATTTTCAGGCCACCACAGTTTCAGCCATCACTAGCCTCTTAATGCGCGGCGTCTTCGCTTGCTTGGCAACCCACAAATCCCGTTGTTTCTGCAAGTCAAGCCACAAACCTTCGCGCGTACCAAGCGCCTGATGCAGGCGCAAGTCCATCTCTGCGGTCACACCCGCATGGCCGTTGATGATGCGGGACAAAGTTGCACGGGTTACGCCAATGTGATCAGCGAGTTGCGTCACGGTCAAATTTGCACCTTCGATCCAGGTGCGCAATAGTTCGCCGGGGTGACCGGGGTTGTGCATCGACATCGCGTGCCTCCGTCAAATTCAGTGGTAGTCCAGATAGTCGACGAGTTCCATGTCGTCGCCCTTTTGCTTGAAGATGAGTCGCCAGTTGCCGCTCACTTTGACCGCGAAGTAGCCCTTCATGTCACCCTTCAGTGGATGCAATCCGAAGCCGGGAACATTCAGGTCGTCGGCAGACTTCGCCACGTCGAGCAAGGAAAGAATAAGCGTCAGTCGCGCGGCGTGAGTGGGCTGGATGCCAGACTTACTGCCAGTCCGGAAGTAACGCTCCAGGCCTTTGTGCGCGAACGAGACGACCATTTTCGACGTATGGTATCACTATACGAGCAATTCAATGCGTCGTCTTACAGCGCCTTCCCCAGCCGCGCAATCCCCTCTTCAATCTTCGCCAGATCGGCGGTGGCGAACGATAGCCGCAATGTCGACACATCGGCATCGCGCGCAAAGAACGGTGCGCCCGGCACAAAGGCGACGAGCTTGTCGATTGCGCGTTTGGCGAATTCGTTGGCGTTCTTTTCCTTGCCGCCGGCGCCGGTGAGTCTGGCCCAGACGAACATGCCGCCGTGCGGGGCGTTGAATTCGATCGCGTCACCCAACTCCTTGCGCAGGCATTCGCCCATCACGCGGGCGCGCTCGGCATAGGTGGCGCGCACTTTGGCGAGCGCGCCGTCGAGGCGGCCGAGGCCGAGATATTTGGCGGCGGTGGCCTGCGTGAGGTTGCTGGTGTGGGCGTCGCTGAACTGCTTGCACATGGTGGCTTTGGCGAGCAGTTCCGGCGGCGCGATCAGGAAGCCGACGCGCAGGCCCGGCGACAGGATCTTGCTCATGCTGCCGCAGTGCGCAAGCCAGTCGCGGCTGCCGGGCACGCCATCACTCAGCGCCAGCATCGACGGTGGCGGCGGAGCGCCGAAGTAAAGCTCGCCGTAGGGGTCGTCCTCAACAATCAGCGTTTGGGTGCGCGCGGCGACTTCGAGGATGCGTTTGCGGCGTTCCAGCGAGAGCATGGCGCCGCTCGGGTTGCCGAAGGTCGGGATCAGGTAGACGAACTTCGGCTTGTGTTCGTCGATCAGTGCCTCGAGCTTGTCGGCCTGCACGCCGTCGGCGTCGATCGGCGCGGTGATCAGCTCGGCGCCGTAGAGCTTGAAGCACTGGATGGTTGCGAGGAAGGTCGGCGCCTCCACGATCACTTTGTCGCCGGGCGAGATCATGGTCTTGCCGATCAGGTCGAGCGCCTGCTGGCTGCCGGTGGTGACGATCAATTGCTCGGGCGTGACGCTGGCGCCCTTGTTGCGCATGAAGGCAGCCGCCGCCTCGCGCATCGGGCCGAAGCCTTCGGTGGCGCCGTATTGCAGCACGGCGCCGGGGTTGTCGGCGAGCGCGGCCTCGGTGGCCATGCGCACGCCTTCGACGTCGAACAGCGCCGGGTCGGGGAAGCCGCCGGCAAAACTGATGATGCCGGGTTTGCCGAGCAGCTTGAACAGCTCGCGGATGGCGGAGGTTTCGACGTTCTGGAGGCGGTCGGCGAATTGCATGGTGGCGGAGACGTGATGTTGCGGGATTCTGGGCGATGCTAGCCTGATTCATTGCGGCCATCGGGCAGCTATCGATGCATCGGCTTTTTGCGTGCAACGACCGAATGGCGGTCGATACAGCATGAATTTATTAAAAGTCGACTATCTATTAAATCGCTCGGAAACAACCACTGGTTAGCGCATGACATCGGAAAGCTGCTAAGGTTTGAGCAACTCTGTCTGCGCGGCTTCCAGTGTCCGGTCGCGGCCGAGGCGCAAGTCGCGCAGGTTGCGTTCGACGACGATGTCCGGCAGCACGCCGCGGCCCTCGACGACGTCGCCCTTGGCGGTGCGGAACCCGATCTCGCTGTACGCCAGTGCGCCGCCGCCCGGCAGCGCGGCATAACCCAGAAAACCGAGCAGACAGCCGCAGGACACCTCGCCCACCACGGTGGCGCGGCCCACCGATTGCAGTGCTGCAGCGGTCAGCTCGGACGCGCTCGCGCTGTCGTGGTCGATCAGGATGGCGAGCTTGCCGGCGTAGGCGTCAGCGCGGCCCGGCGCCACGCGCTCGAGTTCGATCACCTTGTAGGCGCCAAAGCCCAGCGTCACCGGCTGCCCGGTGCGCGTGACCACCTCGCCAAGCGCGGTCTTATGTTTCAAAAATGCGCCGACCAGCGTGTTGGCCATGTCACCCGAGCCACCACCATTGCCGCGCAGATCGAGAATCAGCGCCGGTGTGTCCGCATGCGTCGCCAGCGCGGCGAACAGCGGTGCCTTGAGCGCCTCGCTGAACGAGGTGAGGCGAATGTAGCCAATGCCGCTGGGCAATGTGCGATGGCTCACGCTCGGCGCGGTGCTCAGCCCCCACGCCTTGAGGCTCGTCTCGATGCGCGTGCCGTCGTCGCGCTCGAACGCCATCGCCAGACCGTCGAGTGTCGGCTTGGTGGCGTGTTTGCGATAGCTGCGCTGCGCGGCCAGTTCGTTCAGTGCGCGGTTGGGCAGCCGCAGCGCCGCCTGCGCCGAAGAGGCCTTGCGTGCATCCTCAGCCCATATGCGCCATTGCCCGAGCGCATCCTTGCCGTCGATCCGCACCACCGACATGCCTGGGCGAACGCCCGCCCACCAGGCTTCGGATTCGGGGTGTACGCCGAGCACAGTCAGGCGCCCGTCGAGCAGGCGCAAGTTGAGACCGAGCGACGGCGTGCGCATCATGCGTTGCCGCTCCAACATGGTGGGCGATTCGACGCGCGTGTGCGAATCCGCCAGCTCGCCGGTCATTTTGTCGAGCAACTTCCAGAATTCGTTGTCGCTCGCTGCACCCAGAATTTCCGGCTGCCAGCGCTCGCGCGCCGCACGCCAGTCGACGCCGTTCAGATCGGCGCGGTAGTAGCGCTCGTTGATCGTGTGCCACACCGCGTCCAGTGCGGCGGCCCGCATGCCGGCGGGCAGCGGCTCGGGCAGTGGCTCGGTCGCCTTCATCATGCGTCCGAGCACGTTGTGCGGGTCGAAGCTGGCGCAGCCGGCGAAGGCGAGCGAAACGAGCAGCAGCGCGCTAGCGGCGCGCGTCGTCATCGTCGTCCCAGCGGCGCAGCACGATGGTGACGCGCGGCGCATAGGCCTGCGCCAGCCCGCGCAAAAACGCCAGCTTGCCGCCGATGACTTCGGACACGGCGGCGATGCCGTCCTCGCTGACGATGCGCTCGGCAATTGCCTTTTCCATGCGTTCGCGCAGGTTGACCGCGGCGTTGGCACGCACGCGGGTCAGCACGAAGGCTTCCGCCTCATCGATGTTGGTAAACGACTTCGCCATCGGGGTGCCCAGAGGCGAGCCTTCGAGGATGACGATTCGGTTGGCGTCCTGTTCGTCCGGTATGCGCGCTGACATCTGCCCTCCGTCGTGGCCTGGTTCGTTCTGTCGTTCGCCGCAGCCTCCTGTCGCACAGGCAAGCAGCGGCGCTTGCAATTGGAGGAAATCATAGCGATATTGCCGACAAGCGATGCCGGCCAGCACCCTGGGCGGCGACTCGACACCCACACTGCTACACCGGGAGAAAAAGAAATGTCCGATGTTCCCTCGATTGCGAATGCCTCGCCGTCCGGCCCCACGCCGAACGAATCCACCATCCAGATCACCCACATCACCTATGCGCTCTATGCGCTCGGGCTGGTGACCGGCATCTTCGCGATCGCCGGGCTGATCGTTGCCTATATCAAGCGCGACGACGCCGTCGGCACCTATCTGGCGAGCCACTACTCGTGGCTGATCCGCACCTTCTGGTGGGGCGTGCTGTGGACCAGCATCGGCATCGTGCTGGCGCTGGTGGCGGTGGGCTTCCTGATTCTCGGCGTGGTGTGGATCTGGTGGGTCTATCGCATCATCAAGGGCTGGCTGCGCCTGACCGAGAAGCGTGAGATCAACTAGCGAAGTTTGATCCGCTCGCCAACGCGCCGCCGGCGACCATCGCCGCGGCGCGCTTCCGTTGCCGCACCGGCGTGACAAGGTATTAACGCGTCAGCGCCTTCAGCTTCGCCGCTTCGCTGAGGTACACCCAGTCGACTGCGGTATCTAGCGCCTTCTGCGCCGCTTCGGCATTGCCGTGGTTGACCATGCCGACGAACAGCAGGCGCCGGCCGTCGGGCAGCAGCAGATAGCCCGCCAGCGCCTTGACGCCGGTCAGGGTGCCGGTTTTCAGGTAGGCGTTGCCTTCCGCGAGCTGATTGACGAAACGTTTGGCCAGCGTGCCGTCGGTGGCCGCGAGCGGCAGCGACGACAGAAAATCGCTGGCAAATGGCGCAGTGAGGCCATATTCCAGCAAGCCGGCAAGGCTTTGCGCCGAGATACGCTCCACCCGCGACAGGCCGGAGCCATTTTCGATCACCAAATCGGACAGGTCGAAGCCGCGCGCCTGCGCCCAGTCGCGAATGCTGCGGCCGCCGCGCTTGGCCTGCGCCGGGCGCTTGCTCAGCTCGGCGTCGATGGTCAGCAGCAATTGTCGCGCCATCACGTTGTTGCTGAACTTGTTGATGTCGGTGACCATCGTCGCCAGCGGTGGCGACACGTGCGTGTGCAGGGCGCGGGCATTGCGCGGTATGGCGCCTTCGCGGGCGCTGCCGGTCCAGGTGCCGCCAGCGTCGCGCCACAGGCGCGCGAACATGCCGGCAAACAGGCCGTTGTGATCGAACAGGCTGACATACCAGTCGCGCTCGCCGCAGTCGGTGGCGTAGGCGCCGGCGAAGGTAGCGGTCACCGCGTTGCCGCGGTCATCGAACACCGGCAGCGTGCGCGAGCGCCAGTCCTGTGGGCAGGCACCGGTCGCGGTGCGCAGCGTGTTGACGATGCTCAGGCCATCCGGCGCGACGCCGTCGGTCACCACCCGCACCGTGCCGTCCGCCTGCGGTGTCAGGCGAAAGCCCACCGACTTGAAGTTGAACAGCAGCGCGTCCGGGCCGACGTTGTAGGGCCGCAGCGGCAAGCCGTCGAAGGCGGCGGCATCGTGCACGATGCGGGCGAAGCGACTGCGGTCGATGACCAGATCGCCGCGAATCTCGCGAACGCCGCGGGCGTGTAGCGCTGCAATCACGGTCTGCAGGCTTTCGCTGGTGAATTTCGGATCACCGCTGCCCTTGACGTAGAGCGCGCCCTGCAGCACGCCGCCCTGCACACGGCCGTTGCTGGCGAAAACGGTTTGCCACGCGTATTGCGGGCCGAGCACGTCAAGGCCGACCAGCGTGGTGACGATCTTCATCGTCGACGCCGGATTCATCGGCATATTGGCGCGGTGCGACAGCAGCGGCTGTTCGTGGCCGACCTCGCGCACATAGAGGCTGGCGGCCGCCGGCGGCACCCCCGCCTCGCGCAACGCCTGGGCGACGGGTTCCGGGATGGCGGCCAGCGACGGTGCCGCCACGGCGGCGATCAGCGCCGCGAGCAAGACTTCGGCGCTGCGCGAAACAGCACGCCAGCAGTAGCGTGCGGGGTTACTTGTTGCCATGGATCAATTATCGACGCGCGGAAACGTGCTTGCCGCGCGCAGAAAAAATTGTTCTAATGCGAACTAATGTACCGCAGCCAGCCAAAGCCGGAGTTTTTGTACACCTTGCGCCAGCTCATCCGTTGCACCCAGGCGTTCGAGCGCTATTCGGGCGCCCACGTGCGCCAGATGGGGTTGACCGAATCGCAGTTCGACGTCATCGCCACGCTCGGCAACACGCCGGGCATGACCTGCAAGGAGCTGGGCGAGCGCACGCTGATCACCAAGGGCACGCTCACCGGCGTGCTGGACCGGATGGAGGCGCGCGGGCTGATTGCGCGGCGCGTCGATGCCAGCGACGCCCGGCGCGCCCATGTGTCGCTGACGCGCAAGGGGACGTTGCTGTTCGAGGATGTGTTTCCGGCGCATCTGCAGCATTTACAACGCGCCTTCGGGCGCCTGAGCGAGAGTGAACTGAAACACCTGCGCGAGAGTCTGAGCCAGCTTCAGGACGCCTTTGAGAAGGAACACGCACGATGACCAAGCCCGCCACCGATTTGATCTCCGCCCCGGTGTGGGACGGCTTCGTCCGCGTCTTTCACTGGGCGCTGGTGACGCTGTTCGTCGTCTCGGTGATCACCGGCAAGGTCGGCGGCAACGCCGTGCAATGGCATATGTGGAGCGGTTACGCGATTCTGGCGCTGGTGCTGTTTCGCATCCTGTGGGGCTTCGTCGGCGGCGAATATGCGCGCTACGGCTCGTTCCTGGCCGGGCCGGGCCGCACGCTCGGCTACGCCAAAGGCATGCTCGGCAAGACGCATGAATACGTTGTCGGCCACAACCCGCTGGGCGGCTGGATGGTGCTGGCGCTGTTGCTGCTGCTGGCGACGCAAGCCGTGCTCGGCCTGTTCAGCAACGACGAAATCGCCACCACCGGCCCGCTGGCGCGCTACATCAGCGACGAAGCCTCGATCAAGCTGATGGGCCGCCACCGGCTGATCGGCGACCTGCTGCTGATCCTGGCCGGCGTGCACATTGCCGCCGTGCTGTTCCACCTGTTCGTGAAGAAAGAAAACCTGGTGCGCGCGATGCTGCACGGCCGCAAGGACTTGCCGCCCGAGCTCGCCCGCGAGGCGGAAGGCTCGCGCAAGGCCTCGATGCCGCTCGGATTCATCCTGTTTTCGCTGGCGGTCGCCGCGGTGGCGATCGCCGTCAACTGGCCCGCATTGTTCAAGTCCTGAGTTACATACCCCCAACCACTACTGGAGTGCCCATGAAAATCCTGACCAAAATCGCCATCGCCGCCGGCGCCGCTGCCCTCGCCACCACGGCGATGGCGCAACCGAAACCGGAGCAGTTCGTCAAGCAGCGGCAGTCGGCGCTGGCGCTGATCGGCTGGTATTTCAGCCCGCTCGGCGCTGTCGCCAAGGGCGAGCGTCCTTTCAACAAGGACGAAGCCGTGCGCGCCACGAGCAATCTGGTCGTGCTGTCGAAAATGCCGTGGGAAGGCTTCGTTGCCGGCACCGAAAACGTCGGCAACACGAAGGCGAAGCCGGAAGTCTGGTCGAAGCCGGCGGAATTCAAGAAAGCCGGTGAAAACATGCAGGCCGAAGTCGCCAAGCTGGCGCAACTGGCCAACGCCGGCGACGAAGCCGGCTTCAAGAAGCAGTTCGGCGCTGTCGGCGGCAGCTGCAAAGCCTGCCACGACGACTTCCGCAAACAGTAAAACGGCAACAGCTTCGGCTGTTTTTCCGGTAAAAACGCCCGCTGTATGCGGGCTTTTTGTTTCTTTGATGTGAAGTCGACTTATAACGTTTTTCGCATCCATTCCCTTACTGAATGGCGTTTTTCATGAGAAGCTGCTGGCTTAAACTGACCGGCGCGGACGATGGCGCGGCGGCCACCAAGGGGATGACGGGGAGGTTGGCACTGATTTGCGCGGCAAATTAAAATCGCGGCGGTAATCGACGCAACCAATCGTCGTCCGACCGACCGATCACCGCCCGGCTGCTTTCGCGTTACACCGCAATCCCACCCACCCATGTCTGCACTGCCCTCCCTGCAACAACTGCGCTACCTGATCGCCCTGCACGAAGAGCAGCACTTCGGCCGCGCGGCGGAGCGTAGCTTCATCACCCAGAGCACGCTTTCGGCCAGTCTGCGCGACCTCGAAAGCACGCTCGACGTGACGCTGGTCGAACGCGATCGCCGGCACGTCGCGTTCACCGCCGTGGGCGAAGCGGTGGTGGCGCGGGCGCGCGATCTGGTGGCGCAGGCCAACGACCTGGTTGAGCTGTGCGCCAGCGCACGCCATCCGCTGACCGGCAATTTCCGGCTCGGCGTGATCCCGACCATCGCGCCGTTCGCGCTGCCGTCGTCGCTGGCGACGCTACGCCTGCAATATCCGAAGCTCAAGCTGTTTCTGCGCGAAGACCTGACCGATGTCTGCCTCGACCGTCTGCTCGCCAGCGCGCTGGACGCGGCACTGATCGCGCTGCCCTACGAGCTGCCGGCGGGCGTCGACACGCTGCCGCTGTACGACGACGAATTCCTGTTCGTCACCGCCGACGCCAAGCTCGGCTCGGCGCAGTCGCCGCTGCCGATCGACAAGATCGAGCCGGAACAACTGCTGCTGCTGGAAGACGGTCACTGCCTGCGCGAGCACGCCATCGCTGCCTGCGGCCTGAAAAGCGCGCAGACCAATCGCACGCTGTCGGCGACCAGCCTGATCACGCTGACGCATATGGTCGAAAGCGGTCTCGGTCATACGCTTTTGCCGGAGCTGGCCATCGCCGGCGGCGTGCTGTCCGGCTCCGCCCTCTACGCGCGCCGCTTCGCACCGCGCGGTCCGGCGCGCACCATTGCCTTTGCTTTCCGCAAGACCAGCGCCCGCCGCGAGGAGATCGCCGAACTCGGCAAGATATTCAAACAAAGCAAGGGCTTCACCGGCGCCTTACGGGCAAAGACGGCGCGGCAGGCGCGCAAGCCCGCAGCGGCGAGCGGCGCAGCACGATGAGCCGGATTCCGCCGCGTTGCGCTAATACTTGAACGCACCCGGCAACCGCATTCGCCGTTGCCGGTCCGCGAGGAGCACACCGGATGTCGACACCATCGAACGCACTCAAATACACCGCGGCCGCGCTCTGCGCCGGCATCGCCGCGCTGGCGGCCGCCACCCCCGGCCAGCCCGGCACGCTCGACGCGTCGTGGGCGACGCTGAGCGCGCAAGGCGCCGGCAAACTGCTCACCTCGTTTGGCAACAGCAACGATGTGGCGATTGCGCTGCTCCTGCAGCCCGACGGCAAAGTCATTCAGGTCGGTCACTGCAACGCCAGCACCAACGGCAGTGTGTTGAGTGTCTGCATCGCCCGCTTCCTGCCGACCGGGGCGCTTGACACCAGTTTCAACGCGACCGGCCAGATCAGGACAACCTACGTTGCCGCACCGGAATTTGCACCGGTCGGCGCCGCCCTGCGCAGCGACGGCAAACTGGTCGTGGCCGGTCGCTGTACGGCGGCTGCCACAGCGCAGTTCTGCCTGTTGCGCTACACCGGTAGCGGCGCGCTCGACAGCGGCTTCGGTGCGGCCGGCGTCGCCCTCGGTGGTGCGCTCGGCAGCGGCAGCACGCAGCCTTACAACATGACCTTGCAGCCGGACGGCAAGATCATCGTGGTCGGCAGTTGCCAGGGCGCCGCGACCTACGACTTCTGCGTGCAGCGCTTCACCGCCGACGGCGCCATCGACACCACATTCAACGGCAGCGCGAGCGGCAGCCTGGTGACCGACATGAACGCGAATGCCGACTTTGGCAGCGCGGCGCTGGTGCAGAGCGACGGCAAGATTGTGCTTGCCGGTGCCTGCGGCAATGGCGGTGTGTATCTCTATTGCGCGTTGCGGCTGCTGGCCAACGGCAGCGTCGACACCGGATTCGGCCAGTCCGGCAAGGTGCTGGCAACCGCGTCCGGCAGCGTGCAGGCGGTGGCGATCCAGCCCGACGGCAAGCTGCTGCTGGCGGGGCAGTGTGCACATACGGTCGGCATGTTCCTCAAGGGCGATTTCTGCCTGCTGCGCCTTGCCGCCAACGGCGCCATGGACACCGGGTTTGGCAGCGGCGGGCAGGTGCTGACGACGGTCGGCAACTACGGCAATATGGCGTATGCCATCGCCGTGCAGCCGGATGGCCGCATCGTGGTTGCCGGCAGTTGCGGCAACGGCGGCAACAACAGCGCCGCCGACATCTGCGTGCAGCGGTTCACGGCGGAAGGCGCGCTCGACACCACGTTCAACGGCACCGGCTACGCCATCACGCCGATCGGCAGCGGCGGCTTCTACTTCCTCTACTCGCCGAAGCCCGGCGTCGCGCTTTATCCCGACGGCCGCATCGTCGTCGGTAGCTCCTGCCCCGGTGGTAACGGCGACTACGACTTTTGCTCGGTCCGCTACGACGGCGGCCCGTTCGGCTATCGCGCCTGCGGCAACGATCTCGACGGCGACGGCCGGGTGCTGGCGAGCACCGATGCGCTGCTGCTGGCCCGCATCGCGTTGGGCATGACCGGCAGCGCGGTGACCGCCGGCATCGGCTTCCCGCCCGAAGCCAGCCGCACCTCGTGGGCGGCGGTGCGCGACTATCTGGTCAACCAGTGCGGCATGGCGCTGCCGTAGCGACCTTGATTCCACTTCCAAATCAATACGATACGTTGTTGCTCCTCCTTGCCGTGCTCACGCACTGTCTGCGTCGTCGCGCCTAGTCTCCTATTGATTTGGAAGTGGAATGAAAGGTAGTTTGCAGTAGTTGTGCGTTGCAGCATAATCGCCGCATGAACGCCGCCAACGCCCCGGCAAACGCCGCCACGCAAGCCGCCACCGAATCCGACAAGGACGCGCCGCTGAAGGCCGATACCCGGTTGCTGGGCCGCCTGCTCGGCGAGGTGATCCGCTCGCAGCGCGGCGAGCAGACGTTCGCCAAGATCGAAACCATCCGCCAGGAATCGGTGCGCTTTCATCGCGAAGGCGCGTCGCACCGGCCGCTGGAGGCGATGCTGGCCGACCTGTCGATCGAAGAATCGCTCGACGTGGTACGCGCTTTCACCTACTTCTCGCACCTTGCCAATATCGCCGAGGATGTGCAGCAGAACCGCCGCCGGCGCCACCACAAGCGCAGCGGCTCGGCGGCGCAGCCCGGCTCGCTGGCGGCCGCGTTCGCCCATCTGCAAGCGGCCGACGTGTCCGGCAACGAAATCTGGCATTGCCTGGCGCGGGCGCTGATCAGCCCGACGTTGACCGCGCACCCGACCGAGATCAAGCGGCAGAGCACGCTCGATGCCGAGCGCCACATCGCGCTGGCGCTGAGCAGCGACGACGACAGCCGCGATGCCGACCTGCACCGCCTCGTGCTCCAGCTCTGGCAGACGGCGATGCTGCGCCTGACCAAGCTGCGCGTGCGCGACGAGATCGACAACGCGCTGTCGTACTTCCGCGCCAGCTTCCTGTCGGAAGTGCCGCGCCTGCTCGGCAACACGTTGCAGCACCTCGCCGCGCACGACCGCACGGTGGCCGAATTGCCTCCGTTCTTCAAGGTCGGCATGTGGATCGGCGGCGATCGCGACGGCAACCCCTTCGTCAACGCCGACACCCTCGGCTATGTGATCGATACCCAGTGCGAACTCGCGCTTGCGCACTATCTGCGCGAACTGCACGCGCTGGGGGCGGAGCTGGCGATGTCGAGCCGGCTGGTGGCGGTGACGCCAGCGCTGAACGATCTCGCCGATCGTGCCGGCGACGATTCCCGCTTCCGCGTCGACGAGCCCTATCGCCGTGCGCTGGTCGGCATTTACAGTCGCCTCGCCGCCAGTTACCGCAGCCTGACCGGTCAGGCGCCAGCCCGCGCCCCGCACCACGCCGACGCCGCGCCCTATGCCACGGCGGACGAACTGGCCGACGACCTCGACACCATCGCCGAATCGCTCGCCGGCCACGGCTCGGGCGTGATCGCCGATGCGCGGGTGCTGCCGCTGAAGCGGGCGGTGGAAACCTTCGGCTTTCATCTGGCGCCGGTCGATTTGCGGCAGAACTCGGCCGTGCACGAGGCGGTGGTCGCCGAGCTGCTGGCCGGTTGCGGCGTCTGCGCCGACTACGCGGCGCTGCCGGAAGCCGACAAGGTGGCGTTGCTGAGCCGCGAGCTGGAAAGCCCGCGCTTGCTGGCCTCGCCATATACGCGACTGTCGGAGAGCGCGCTGTCGGAACTGGCGATTTTCCGCCGCGCCGCCGAGGTGCACGCCCGTTTCGGCGCCGCGGCGCTGCCACGCATGATCATCTCCAAGGGCGAATCGGTGTCCGATCTGCTCGAAGTCGCCACGCTGTGCAAGGAGGTCGGTCTCGCCCGTGGCGGCGAGGTGCCGCATCTGGCGGTGGCCATCGTGCCGCTGTTCGAGACCATCGAGGACTTGCACAACGCGCCGACGGTGATGGCCGCGGTCTTCGCGCATCCGCTCTATCGGCGCTGGATCAAGGCGCAGGGCGATGCCCAGGAAATCATGCTCGGCTACAGCGACAGCAACAAGGATGGCGGCTATTTCACCGCCAACTGGTCGCTCTACCGCGCGCAACGGGCGCTGGTCGACTGCTTCGCGCAGCACGGTGTGCGGCTCTGCCTGTTCCACGGTCGTGGCGGCAGCGTCGGTCGCGGCGGCGGCCCGAGTTACGAGGCGATCCGCGCGCAGCCGGCGGGCGCGGTGAACGGCTTTCTGCGGCTCACCGAACAGGGCGAAATCATCTCCAGCAAGTATGGCGACCCCGAGCTCGCGCAACGTAATCTGGAGACCTTGCTGGCCGCCGTGCTGGAAAGCACGCTGCTGCCGAACGTTGTCGGCGACACCGCGCGTCAGACGCGGTTCGAAGCGGTGGCCGAAAAACTGAGCGGACACGCCTACGCCGCCTATCGCGCGCTGGTCTATGGCGACGACGGTTTCGTGACCTATTTCCGCGAAAGCACGCCGATCAAGGAGATCGCCGAGCTGAACATCGGCTCGCGCCCGGCCTCGCGCAAGGCCGGCGCCCGCATCGAGGATTTGCGCGCCATTCCCTGGGTGTTCAGTTGGGCGCAGGCGCGGGTCGCCTTGCCCGGCTGGTATGGCTTCGGCAGCGCCGTGGCGCGGCTGATCGACGAGACGCCCGACGCGATGGACGACCTGCGTGCGATGGCACGCGACTGGCCGTTCTTCGCCGCCGTGCTGTCGAACCTCGGCATGGTGCTGTCGAAGACCGACATGCAGATCGGCGCCGCCTACGGCACGCTGGTGCAGGATCGCGCGATCCGCGAGCGCATCTGGAATGCCATCCATGTCGAATGGGAGCGCACCCAGGCAGCCTATCGCGAGATCGTCGGCGCCGCGCCGCTGGCAGACAACCCGACGCTGGCGCGCTCGATCCGCAACCGCTTCCCCTATCTCGATCCGCTCAACCACCTGCAGATCGAGCTGATCCGCCGGGTGCGCTCGGGCGACGTCGAGGAGCGCACCCAGCGGGCGCTGCATCTCAGCATCAACGGCCTGGCGGCGGGCCTGCGCAATACCGGTTAGTCCGCTGGAGCAAACGCTCCAGCGTTTTGTTGCCTGCTTGACGCCGGTCAGCCGGCCATGCTCCCGTCATGGCCGGTAGCGGCGATACTACGCACAACAAGACACGGAGGTCGCGGGTGAGGGCGCCTGCGCGGAAAAACATGCTGCGAGAACAACTGCCGGAGCGGGTGGTGGTCAACCCGGACGAACTCGAATCGCTGCTGGACGCGCATGCGGAGTCGAGTTCCGCCTATGGCCAGTTGCTCAAACGCGGCGAGCCGCCGAGCCGGCAGGACGTCGAACGGGCGCGCCTCTTGGTGACCACGATGGCCGGCAGCAGGACACCGCCGCCCAACCTTGAAGTCGCAAAGCAGATGCTGCACGCGATCCGCGACATCCCGAGGGTCGACCTCACCCACTTCCAGAGCACGCCGGCGATTGCCGCGCTGCTGACCAGCGCGGTGGTCGAGCGCTATCGCGTGGTGCCGGTGATGCGCTGGGGCGACGCGGTGGTGCTGGCGGTGTCCGATTTGCTCGACGACGACGCGCTGACGGTGCTCCGCTTTGCGTTGCAGCGGCACTTCGTGTTCGTGCGCGCCACCGGGGTGCAGATCGACGAGGCGATCAATCGCCAGTACCGCACCGCGCAGGAGGCCGAAGAGCTGCGCGCGCTGATCGACCTGGCGAACGAACAGGAGCGGCACGCCGAACAGGACGACGAGCGCATCTGGCGCGATGCCGAACATGTCGCCAAGCGGGCGCCGATCGTCAACCTGGTCGATTCGCTGCTGCACGAAGCGGCGACCATGCGAGCCTCCGATATACACATCCGCCCCGGCAAGCACGAATTCGAGGTGCTCTATCGCATCGACGGTTCGCTGGTGCCGATGCGCAGCCTGCGCGCGGCGTTGTTGCCGGCGGTGGTCAGCCGCATCAAGATCCTGTCGAGTCTCGACATCACCGAGCGCCGCCTGCCGCAGGACGGCCGCATTCACCTCGACATCGGCGAGCAGGCCATCGACCTGCGCGTTTCGGTGATTCCCGTGCAGTACGGCGAAAGCGTGGTGATCCGCATCCTCGACAAGAGCGCCGGGCTGCGCTCGGTCGACGAGATTGGCTTCAAGGACAGCGACAAGGCGCGCTTTCTCGATCTGATCCGCCGCAGCTACGGCATCGTCCTGGTCACCGGACCGACCGGTTCCGGCAAGACGACGACGCTCTACGCCGCGTTGCAGGCGGTGAAGAAGGAAAACGTCAACATCATCACCGTCGAAGACCCGATCGAGTACGAGCTCGGCAAGACGCGCCAGATCCAGTTGCTGCCGCAGATCAACTTCGGTTTTCCGCAGGCGCTGCGGCACATCCTGCGCCATGACCCGGACGTCATCATGATCGGCGAGATGCGCGATCTCGAAACCTGCAAGATTGCGGTGGAAAGCGCGCTGACCGGGCACCTGGTGTTCAGCACGCTGCACACCAACGACGCCGCGAGCACGCTGGTGCGGTTGCTCGAAATCGGCATCGCGCCGTACATGATCCGCTCCGCCGTGATCGGCGTGCTGGCGCAGCGGCTGGTGCGCCGCAATTGCCCGCACTGCCGGGTGGAGGAGAAGATCGATCCGCTGCTGGCCGAGAATCTCGGCCTCCGGCCGGGCGAGAAGTTCCAGCGCGGCGCCGGCTGCGAGCAATGCCATTTCACCGGCTTCTCCGGGCGCATGGCGATCTACGAGCTGATGGTGATGAACGATCAGATTCGCAGCCGCGTGGCCGAAGGGGTGGCGAGCGACGAGTTCCGCCGCCTCGCCATCGACAGCGGCATGACGCCGCTGCCGGTCAACGGCGTCGAGCAGGCGCGCACCGGCAACGTCTCGATCGCCGAAATTTACCGGGCGTGCATGTAGCGGCCGCGCCGGCCATTTGCGGCAATGACGCAAAACCCCGAAAATACGCGGCTTTCCGACCGCATCGCCACGCCTTGACTACCTCCACGCTCGATCTGTCGCTCGAGCCCATCGACAACGCCACGCTCGCCACTGTTTGCGGTGCGATGGACGATCATCTCCGTCGCATCGAGGCGGCTTTTGCGGTCAGCATCCGGCGGCGCATGGCGCAGTTCAGCATCAGCGGCGAAACGGCATCCGCGCAGGCGGCCAAAAAGGCGATCGAGCGCTTTCGCTACATCGCACGCGGCGGCAAGCGCGACCTCGACGACAGCGATATCGAACTCACGCTGACCGAACTGCGCTTGCCGATCGCGGCCGGCGACGATGCCGATGAAGCGGCGGCCAAGGCCAAGCTTGCCGAAGAGTTCGCCGCGCTGGAGGCCGCCGCGGGCGCCATCCCGCTCAAGGTCAAGCGTGCCGATCTCACCGCGCGCACGCCGACGCAGTTGACCTACCTGCAAAACATCCGCGATCACGACATCACCTTCGGCATCGGCCCCGCCGGCACCGGCAAGACTTACCTCGCGGTGGCCTGCGCGGTGGACGCTTTCGAGCGCGACCTGATCAAGCGCATCGTGCTGGTGCGGCCGGCGGTGGAGGCGGGCGAGCGGCTGGGCTTTCTGCCGGGCGACCTGATCCAGAAGGTGGACCCGTATCTGCGCCCGCTGTACGACGCGCTGTTCGACCTGATGGGTTTCGAGAAGACGACCAAGCTCATGGAACGCGGCACCATCGAGGTGGCGCCGCTTGCCTTCATGCGCGGGCGCACGTTGAACGGCGCCTTCATCATCCTCGACGAGGCACAGAACACCACGCCCGAGCAGATGAAGATGTTCCTGACCCGCATCGGCTTCGGCACCAAAACGGTGGTCACCGGCGACCCGACCCAGATCGATCTGCAGAAGAACCAGAAGAGCGGTCTGATCGACGCCCAGCATGTGCTCGGCGGCGTCAAGGGCATCGCCTTCACCCGCTTCACCAGCGTCGACGTGGTGCGCCATCCGCTGGTGCAAAAGATCGTCAACGCCTACGAACGGCAGAGCGCGCGGGATAACAGTTAGCGGCGCGGAGCGCCGCAGGACGAATGACCAATGACGAATGACGGAACTGGGGCAAAGCGGACAGAGGGTGCTTTTCGTCACTCGTCCCTCGTCTTTCGTCCTCGCCGCAGCGCGGCGAAGGCGACCCAGCCATGACGCTACACCTCAGCGTTCAATTCGCTTCAACGGCGATGCACCTGCCCTCCCGCGCACAGGTGCGCCGCTGGGCGCTGGCCGCGCATGCGGGCAATGCAGGCGCGTGCGACGGCGTGGTGACCATCCGCTACGTCGACGAGAAAGAAGGCCGCGCGCTGAACCGCGACTTCCGCGGCAAGGACTACGCCACCAATGTGCTCACCTTCGTGCACGCACGGCTTCCCTCCCCCAGCGGGGGAGGGCCAGGGAGGGGGAAGTCGGCGCAGCCATACCAAGCCGACATCGCCATCTGCGCCCCGGTGATCGCCCGCGAGGCGCGCGGGCAGGGGAAGACGCTGCACGATCATCACGCCCACATGGTGGTGCATGGCATGCTGCATGCGCAGGGACTGGATCACGAGGACGCCACCGAGGCCGAGGCGATGGAAGCGATCGAGATAGCAGTGCTGCGCCGATTTCGTATAAAAAATCCGTATGAGACCGAGTAGCCTTGTGCGGCACGCCGATCCGGCGCAACAGCTTTTCGAGAAAAGCGCGATTTCACTGGGCATGACGCGTGATTTCGCCAATAGTCGACTTTTGGAGATTTCCGCCGCGGAGCCCAATGCCGACGCCATTTCCCCGAAAAGCCGATCTGCGATGGTCACGGCCGGACAGTCATGAGCGATAGCGAACCGCGCCCCAAGCCGGGCTTCTTCGAGCGGCTGTCGACCATGCTCTCCGGTGCGCCGGAGGACCGCGACGACTTGCTCGACATGCTGCGCGACGCGCACGAACGCAAACTGCTCGACGCCGATGCGCTGTCCATCTTCGAGGGCGCGCTCGAAGTCGCCGAGATGACGGTCAGCGACGTCATGGTGCCGCGCTCGCAGATGGACGTGATCGAGATCGACGATGCGCCGGCCGAAGTGATCGCCGAGATGGTCGCGACGCGCCACTCGCGTTACCCGGTGATCGGCGACAACCGCGACGAAGTGGTCGGAATCCTGCTGGCCAAGGATCTGCTCGCCTATCTGGTCAATCCCGACGCGTTTTCGCTGCACGCCGTGGCGCGGCCGCCGGTGTTCGTGCCCGAAACCAAGCGGCTCAACGTGCTGTTGCGCGAGTTCCGCTCGCAGCGCAACCACATGGCCATCGTGATCGACGAGCATGGCTCGGTCGCCGGCCTCGTCACGCTGGAAGACGTGCTGGAGCAGATCGTCGGCGAAATCATCGACGAATACGACTACGACGAAGAGGCCGACAACATCGTCGCCGAATCCGCCACCAAGTGGCGGGTCAAGGCCTCCACCGAGATCGACGCCTTCAACGAGAAATTCGGCACCGCGTTCAGCGATGACGAATCCGGCACCGTCGGCGGCCTGCTGATGCAGGAATTCGCCCGCGTGCCGCATCGCGGCGAAAGCATCACGCTCAGCAGTTTGAAGTTCACCGTACTGCGTGCCGACGGCCGCCGCGTGTGGCTGCTGACGGTGGAGCGGGTTTGATCGTTTCCTTGTTGTCGGCTGCGGCTTCTGGCGCACTCACCGCCTGGCTCGGCTTTGCGCCGATGGGCTGGTGGTGGTTTCCTTACCTTGGCTTCGCGGCGCTTGCCGCGCTGATCGCGCGTGCGCCAACGGTACGGCGCGGCGCGTTGCTCGGCTTCGCGTTCGG
This sequence comes from Betaproteobacteria bacterium, assembly GCA_027492485.1. Taxonomy (GTDB): domain Bacteria; phylum Pseudomonadota; class Gammaproteobacteria; order Burkholderiales; family Casimicrobiaceae; genus Casimicrobium. The sequence continues at coordinate 106,402 of JAPUER010000053.1, read as the reverse complement.
GCTCGCCTACTTCCTCGCCGGCGTGTCCTGGGTGCGGGTGAGCATGAACGAGTTCGGCGGCATGCCGTTGCCGCTGGCGTGGTTCTCGGCCTTCCTGTTCTGTGCGTTTCTGGCGCTGTATCCGATGCTGGCCTGCGCCTTCACGGCGTGGTTCGCCCAGTCCCGTCGCGTGGAGCGTCCTGTAGGCGCGGGCGTGTCCGCGCCCGCCCCCCCTGGGCGCGGTCCAGCCCGCGCCACACACCCC
>JAPUER010000053.1:70771-106148 GCA_027492485.1 Betaproteobacteria bacterium | reverse complement strand
CTCCCCGGGGTGGGGCGCCCAGGCGCGGCGCGGGGCGCGGCCTGTCGGCGGGGGGTGCCCCGCCCCCCCCACCTGGGCCCGCGGTCACCCCCGCGCCTACCACCCAGTTGCGTTTGCGTTTATGTTCGCCTCGGCATGGACGTTTGCTGAGTATTTGCGGGCGCATTTGTTTACGGGGTTTGAGTGGTTGAGCGTCGGCGCGTCGCAGACAGCGCCAAACTCGTTGGCACTGGTTTTGCCCGTGTTCGGGGTGTTTGGCACGTCCTGGACGGTTCTGCTGGTTGGCGCGTCGTTTGCGTTCCTGATCCCGGGGCTTTGGCGGTCAACCAGATTTCGGAGTCGCCTACTTCGCTGGGCTTTGGTCGATACGCGCATTTTTGTTGCACTGGCGCCGGTCATTGCCTTGGTGCTTCTGCTTCAAACGGTCGCTGCGCCGACCTTTACGTCGCAGAGCGGCATACCCCTTCGCGTCTCCCTCCTCCAGGGCAACGTCCCCCAATCCATGAAATGGGAGCCGGAGAAGTTCGTCCAGACCTTGCAGCTCTACGAAAAGCTCGTCGCGCAGGCCAAGGGGGAGCTGATCATCCTGCCCGAGACGGCGCTGCCGGCGCCGCTGTCGCGCATTCCGCCGGAGTACATCGAGAAGCTGCGCGGCATTGCCTTCAGCAAGAATGCGAACCTGCTGATCGGCGTGCCGGTGCAGGAGAACGACAAGTTCTACAACGCCGCCGTGTCGATGGGCGTGGCGGACGCGCAGCAGTACCGCAAGGTGCATCTGGTGCCGTTTGGCGAATACATGCCGCTGCGCGGGCCGCTGGCGTGGTTCTATGCCAATCTGACCATTCCGATGAGCGATTTCGCGGCAGGCGACCCTTTGCAGGCGCCGATCAAGATCAACGGCCAGACGCTGGGCATTTCGATCTGCTACGAGGACGCTTTCGCCCGCGACGTGCTGCGCACCATGCCCGACGCGACGCTGCTGGTCAACATCAGCAACGACGCCTGGTTCGGCCGCAGCGCCGCCGCCGAGCAGCACTTGCAGCTCGCGCGGATGCGTGCCATCGAAACCGGCCGCCCGATGCTGCGCGCCAACAACACCGGCATCACCGCCGTGATCGACGACAAGGGGCGCGTCACGCAGCGGCTGGAGCCGTGGACCGAAGGCATTCTCGAAGCCACGATCCAGGGCCGCAAAGGCGCCACGCCCTATGCGATGTGGGGCGATCTGCCGATCCTCCTGATCTGCCTGGCCGGACTCGGTATCGGCGCCGCGCAGCGGCTGCGCCACGGCAAACATTCCGGCAGTGCATCCGCCTGACATCCGGATAACGCCCGAAGCCCCATAAAATCAGCGGAAACAACGACTATCCCGCCGAACGCGGATCTGGATCGATGACCTTCGTCATTCGTCCTCCGTCATTCGTCCTGCCTGAGTAATGATTACGTTTCAAGAAGCCATTTTGCGGCTACAGACTTACTGGAACCAGCAGGGTTGCGCACTGCTGCAGCCGATCGACCTCGAAGTCGGCGCCGGTACCTCGCACACCGCCACCTTCCTGCGCGCGCTCGGCCCCGAGCCCTGGCGCGCCGCCTACGTGCAGCCGTCGCGCCGGCCAAAGGATGGCCGTTACGGCGACAACCCGAATCGCCTGCACCAGCATCATCAATATCAGGTGGTGTTGAAGCCGTCGCCGCCGAACATTCTCGATCTTTATCTCGGCTCGCTCACTGCGCTGGGCTTCGATCTCAAGCATAACGACGTGCGCTTCGTGGAAGACGACTGGGAGAACCCGACGCTCGGCGCCTGGGGGCTGGGCTGGGAAGTGTGGATGAACGGCATGGAGATCACGCAGTTCACCTACTTCCAGCAGGTCGGCGGCCTCACTTGCAAGCCCATCACCGGTGAAATTACCTATGGGCTCGAGCGCCTTTGCATGTACCTGCAAGGCGTCGAGAACGTGTATGACCTCGTCTACGCCCGCACCGTGGTCGATGGCATCGAGCGCAGTCTGAGCTATGGCGACGTCTGGCATCAAAACGAAGTTGAGCAGTCGACGTACAGCTTCGAGCAAGCGAGTGCCGAGGTGCTGCTCGGCCAGTTCAATACCTTCGAGGCCGAGGCGAAGCGCCTGATGGAAGCGCAGCTCGCGCTGCCAGCCTACGAGATGGTGCTCAAGGCCGGCAACTGTTTTAACCTGCTCGACGCGCGGGGCGCGATCAGCGTCACCGAGCGCGCGGCCTACATCGGCCGAATTCGCAACATCTCGCGCACCGTCGCCCAGAGTTACTACGACAGCCGCGAGCGGCTGGGCTTTCCGATGCTCAAGAAATCTGCCGCCGCAGAGAAGGTGGCCGCATGAACGCCGCTGCCAAACCCCTGCTGATCGAGCTCTTTACCGAAGAACTGCCACCCAAGGCGCTGAAAAAACTTGGGGAAGCGTTTGCTGCGGGCATCGAGGCCAGCCTGCGCGCCGATGGTTTGCTCGCCGAGGGCGCCACGACTGTTTCGTTTGCCACGCCGCGCCGCCTTGGTGCTCGCGTCGATGCAGTGCTGGCCGAAGCACCGGCGAAAGCGATCAAGGAAAAACTGATGCCAATCGCGGTGGCGCGCGACGCTTCGGGCAATGCCTCGGTGGCGTTGCGCAAGAAGCTCGCTGCCCTCGGGCGCGAAGGCCTTGCGGAGGGCTTTCCGAACGCGACACAGGGCCCGGACAAATTGCTGGTCGAGAGCGACGGCAATGCCGAGTACGTCTATCTGGTCGGACTCGCAGCCGGAACGAAGCTGGCCGCTGGCGTGCAAAACGCGGTGGATGCAACACTCGCCAAACTGCCGATCCCGAAAGTGATGACCTATCAGCTCGCCGACGGCGAGACCGACGTCAATTTCGTGCGCCCGGCGCATGGTCTGGTTGCGCTGCACGGCGACGAGGTGATCGCCGCAACCGCGCTTGGTCTGAACGCCGGCCGTATCACGCACGGCCACCGCTTCCAGGGCGCGAACAATGTCGAACTAGATACGGCCGCCCGTTACGAGGAACTGCTGCGCCAATACGGCAAGGTGGAACCGGTGTTCGCCACGCGTCGCGACATGATCCAGTCGCAACTGGACGCCAGGGCGAAAGCGCTCGGCGCCACGCTGGGCGCGCCCGCGAGCTACGCTGACCTGCTCGACGAGGTGACCTCGCTGGTCGAGTGGCCGACGGTCTACGTCTGTCAGTTCGAGCCGGAATTCCTCGCGGTGCCGCAGGAATGCCTCATCCTCACGATGAAGACGAACCAGAAGTATTTCCCGCTGTTCGACGCAGCGGGCAAACTCGGCAACCAGTTCCTGATCGTCTCCAACATGCAACTCGACGACCCGAGCCGCGTGATCTCCGGAAATGAACGCGTGGTGCGCCCACGTCTGGCCGATGCACGCTTCTTCTTCGAGACCGACAAGAAGACGAAGCTCGCCGATCGCGTGCCGGAACTGGCCAAGGTGGTCTATCACAACAAGTTGGGCACGCAGGGCGAGCGTATCGAACGCGTGTCGCAGCTCGCGGGTGAAATCGCCGAATTGATCGGTGCCGACCGCGCCCGCGCGGAGCGGGCCGCCACGCTTGCCAAGGCCGACCTGGTAACCCTGATGGTCGGCGAGTTCCCGGAGCTGCAGGGCACGATGGGGCGCTACTACGCGCTCAACGACGGCGAAGCGGCCGACGTGGCCGCGGCCTGCGCCGAGCATTACCAGCCGCGCTTTGCGGGCGACGCGCTGCCATCGCCCGGCGTACCGACGGCGGTGGCGCTGGCAGACAAACTGGAAACGCTCGCCGGACTGTTCGGCATCGGCCAGACGCCGACCGGCGACAAGGATCCGTTTGCGCTGCGACGGCATGCGTTGGGGGTCATTCGCATTCTGGTTGAGCAGAAATTGATGGTATCGCTCGCTTCGCTGCTCGATGTTGCGTTCGAGAGCTTTGGCGGCAAGGTTGCCGATGCCAGCGGCGAACTCTCGGCCTTCATCTACGATCGCTTGCGTGGCTTCCTGAAGGATTCGGGTGCGAGCACCAATGAGATCGAGGCCGTCGTCGCCCCGATGCCCGGCGTGCTCGCCACGGTTCCCGCACAACTGGCGGCCGTCCAGGCATTCGCGTCGTTGCCGGAAGCGGCCAGTCTCAACGCGGCGAACAAACGGGTTGCCAACATCCTCAGAAAAGCGCTCGACAGTGGCGAAGCGATCGCTGCCAGCGATGCACCGCAGGAGCCGGCCGAACAGGCGCTGCGGCAGGTGCTCGACGCCGTCCGCCCGAGCGCAGATGCGCTCTACACGAAAGGCGATTTCACCGGTTACCTGAAGTCATTCGCCGCGCTCAAGGCACCGGTCGACGAATTCTTCGACAAGGTGATGGTGATGGCGGAGGACAAGGCAGTGCGCGCCAACCGCCTCGCGCTGCTGCGCGACCTGCGTGATGCGATGAACAAGGTGGCCGATCTTTCCAAACTGGCGACATAGTGCTTCAGTTCACAAGCTTCCTACCCGCAAGTCTCCCCGGCAACGCTGGGGAGATGTCGGTGCAGCCGGCAGTGGAGTATGTGGCGAAAGATTGGCAGGTACGCAACAGCTTTGACCCCTCCGGCGCTTTGCGCCACCTCCCCTACGTTGTAGGGGAGGCATTCTGGTTGACCTACTAAGCCGCAACCATGAAACTTGTCATCCTCGACCGCGACGGCACCATCAACTTCGACAGCGAGCGCTTCATCAAGACGCCGGACGAGTGGCGGCCGCTGCCTGGTGCGCTGGAGGCCATCGCACGACTGAATGGGGCGGGTTACCATGTTGCGGTGGCGACCAATCAGTCCGGCGTCGAACGCGGTCTGCTCGACATGAACGCACTGAATGCCATTCACGCCAAGATGCTGAAAGCCGCGCAGCAGGCAGGCGCCCGTATCGACGTCATCTACTACTGCCCACATTCAAGCGACACCGACTGCCCTTGCCGCAAGCCGCTGCCGGGCATGTTTATCGATATCGGCCAGCGCCTAGGGGTGCCGCTCGACGACGTGCCATGCATCGGCGACGGGCTGCGCGACATGCAGGCGGCGGCAGCGGCCGGCGGTCGGCCGATGCTGGTGCTGACCGGCAAGGGCGCGATCACGCTGGCGGCGGGCGATCTGCCGGTCGGTACGCAAACTTTTACCGATCTGTCGGCAGCGGTCGACGCGATCCTGTCGACCGGCTGAGCGACGAAACCTCACAAGATCAAGCCAATGCAGGCACTGCGCAACACCCTCTACATCCTGCTGCAACTGGTGATGACACCGTTGTACGCGTTCGCCATTTGCGGTTGCTTCTGGCTACCACCGCGGCAGCGCAACCTGATGTGCCGCTCCTATACCGCACTGTTCATTTGGTTCGCCAAACATCTCTGCCGCATCGACTACGAAATCGTCGGCCGCGAGAACATCCCGGACCAACCGTTCATCGTGCTCTCCAAGCATTCGTCGACTTGGGAGACGTTGATGCTGGAGACCCTGTTTGCGCCGGGCAGCTTTGTCGCAAAAAAGGAGCTGCTGTGGGTGCCCTTCTTCGGCTGGGGCTTCGCGCTGTCGTCGCCGATCACCATCAACCGCAAGGCCGGCGCGCAGGCGATGGAGCAGATGATTGCGCAGGGCAAGGAGCGCCTCAACGAGCGCGGCTTCACCATCGTGGTATTCCCCGAGGGCACGCGCATCAAGGCCGGCACCAAGGGCAAATACAAGACGGGTGGCGCGCGACTGGCGATCGGGTGTGACGTGCCCATCCTGCCGATTGCGCACAACGCCGGCTACTGCTGGCCACGGCATCCGTGGCAGAAATTTCCCGGCAAGGTGACGCTGTCGATCCTGCCGCCGGTGACGCCGACCGGACGTGCACTGGCCGAACTGAACGACGAGATCGAGCGCGTCATCGAGACGGAGGTGGCGCGGCTCGGTGATTCGCGAGGTCGCTGAACGATGGGTTTCTGGAGCGCGCTTCTGTTCGGCGATCCGGCCCCACCTCCGGCGCCGCGTCGGGTGCCACGGCAACGCCTCGCGCCGACGGCTGCCGACGCGAAGCCGCGCGTCAGCTCCGCCGGCATCAGCTACCGGCTGGAACGGGCGCGCAGAAAGTCGATTGGCCTGATCATCACGACCGACGGACTCGTGATCCGGGCGCCGAACTGGACGCCGCTTTACGAGATCGATGCCGCCATCGTCGAGCGCCGGGAATGGATTGGCAAGGCGCTCGCCCGGCAGCAGGCGCGGCGCCAGCAACTGGCCGAGCACCGCGACGGCGGCCACATGCTGTTTCGCGGCAAGCGGCTCAAGGTTGACTTGCGTCAGGGCCTGTTCGATAGCGTCGATCTGACCGAAACGCGCTGCGTGCTCACCACCTCCGCCGGCGGGTTCGACACCACGGCCCTTGACGCCGAACTGAAACGGGTCGCCGGACGGGAACTGCCGGCGCTGGCGCATCGGATGGCGACGGAAGCCGCATTGCCGCTGCGTTCGGTCACCATTAGCAGTGCGCGCACGATGTGGGGCAGTTGCACGTCCGATGGTCGCGTGCGGCTGAATTTCCGGTTGTTGCAGTTACCGCCGGAGTTGATGCGGCATGTGGTGGCGCACGAACTGGCGCATCTGGTCGAGTTCAATCACTCGCCGCGGTTCTGGGCGATCGTCGCCCAGCTCGACGCCAATTCCAAGGCGCACAAGCGCGCGATCAAAAACTACGCGGTGCTGCTGGAGATTTAATCCCGCGTCAAATCGGCGAAGCTGACTGCTAAGCCAGTCTGTTCACGCACGACGCGCGTCATCGCGTCGGCCAGTGCTTCGCCGCTGCGGGTGTCAACCCAGCCGCCTTCCTCCCGCCGGAAGTGATAGCCGCCGCTTTTCGCTGCCACCCAGATCTCCTGCGTCGGTGCGTGGCGATTGACGATGATCTTCGAACCGTCACCGCAAGTGATTTCGAGCACACCCTGATTGAGCTCGACGTCGTCGACGGCGTCTGCGTTGTCCAGTGTCTCGACGAACCGATCGAATAGCGCGTCGACTGTCTCGTTGAATTCTGTGGCTGAGGGCATTTGCTACTATCGGCTGCGATCAAACTCCACGCAAGTCTATGCGCTTTCGACCTCCGCTTATTTCCCTGCTTCTCGCGGCTCTGGCTGTGGTCGGTGTCACCGGTTGCGGACAAAAGGGGCCGCTGGTGCCACCACCGAAAGCGTCGGCGACGTTGGCAACAGCGACGCCGCACGCCGACGGCGCCCATGCTTACGGCATCACCGCGGGCGCCTGACGCCACACCCTGGCATACCGCTCCTGTATCAAGGCAGTGTTGACCGGCACTACTAGTGTGAGCGCTGCAACCGCCGCCGCGCCTCTCCGCATTTTCATCTTCGCATTCATCCCCTCATGCTTACCCCACACCTTCAGCGTTCGCCCGATGGCGAACTCCTCTGCGAGAACGTCCGCCTGACCGACATCGCGCGCCAATTCGGCACGCCCGCCTATGTTTATTCGCGGGCAACCATCGTCGACAACTTCCGCGCCTATCAGCGCGCCTTTGCCGCGTCGAAGCCGTTGATCTGCTACGCCGTCAAGGCGAACTCGACGTTGAGCGTGCTGGCCGTGCTGGCGGCGGAAGGCGCCGGATTTGACATCGTGTCTGCCGGCGAGTTGCAACGCGTGATTGCCGCCGGTGGCGATGCCGGCAAGGTCATTTTCTCCGGCGTTGCCAAGCGGCACGACGAAATCGCGCTGGCACTGTCGCACAACATCCATTGCTTCAACATCGAATCCGAGGCCGAGCTGTACCGGGTGAATGAGGTCGCGCTGGCGCACGGCAAACGCGCGCGCATCACGTTCCGCATCAACCCCGACGTCGACGCCAGAACGCATCCCTACATCTCGACCGGGCTCAAGTCGAACAAGTTTGGCGTGGCGCACGCCGATGCGGTGCGCCTGTACGCGCTGGCGGCGTCGATGCCCGGCGTCGAAGTGCATGGCATCGAGTGCCACATCGGCTCGCAGATCACCGAACTGTCGCCTTATGTCGATGCGCTGCGACGCCTGTTGTCGCTGGTTGACGACTTGTCGGCGCGCGGCATTCATCTGCAGCATCTCGACATCGGCGGTGGCCGTGCGATCAACTATCAGGGCGAAGCACTGGTGCCGATGGATGAATTCGCACAAGCGGTGGAGCGCGAGATCGCAGGCCACCATCTCGATCTGCTCATCGAGCCGGGACGCTCGATCGTCGGCGATGCGGGCTTGCTGCTGACGCGCGTCGAATTTCTCAAACCGGGCGAGACAAAAAACTTCGCGCTGGTCGATGCCGCGATGAACGACCTCATCCGGCCGACGCTTTACGATGCATTTCATCCGGTGGCGCCGGTCGTCGAACGCGCCGGTGAGGCGGTGCTCTACGACATCGTCGGCCCCGTTTGCGAAAGTGGTGACTGGCTCGCGAAGGCGCGCCAGCTGGTGCTTGCGCAGGGAGACCTGCTTGCGGTGCTGTGCGCCGGCGCGTATGGAATGACGATGGCGTCGAACTACAACACGCGTCCGCGACCGTGCGAAGTGCTCGTCGATCGCGACGAAGCGCATCTCATCCGTGAGCGCGAACGCTTCGAAGATTTGATCGCCCACGAGCGCATCGTCGTTTGAGTTTTTTTGTTCGCACACCGATGCAAATGTCGTGTGCAACAAAACAACAAAGCGATTTGCACTCACGGAACGCGCGCGCGAATAGTATTGTTCGAGAAAAAAATCAAGCTAGAATTCGCGACATCAGGAGTGCGTGTTGTAAACAAGTTCGTGTGCCTTGAACCGTTTGCAGCAGCGCCTGACACTGAGGTGTGTTGCGTTGTAACTCTCGTTGATCGTTGCGTTTTTTTCGTGATGAACACCGCGTGTAATGGCCCAAAGGATCACCTCAAGTGATGTTCAAAACTGTGAGAGTCAACCTTAGGAGACCACTATGAGCGACATGATGACGATGGCAGCACCGGCTGCAGCAGCACCGGCTCCGGCCAAGAAGAAACCGGCTGCGAAGAAGAAACCTGCTGCCAAGAAACCGGCTGCGAAGAAGCCCGCCGCGAAGAAGGCTCCGGCCAAGAAGGCAGCAGCCAAGAAGCCGGCTAAGAAGGCAGCAGCCAAGAAACCGGCCAAGAAAGCAGCAGCCAAGAAGCCCGCTAAAAAGGCAGCAGCCAAGAAGCCGGCTAAGAAGGCAGCAGCCAAGAAACCGGCCAAGAAGGCCGCAGCCAAGAAGAAGTAATTTCCCCAGGGAAATTGTTCTGCAGAAAACGGCGCGGTTTCGCGCCGTTTTTTTTGCAACCCAGGTGAGCCATGAGCAAGTCGCGCCGCTCTGTCATTACTGCCCCGGTGCCGCCGGCTGGTGAGACCATGACCGCGAAGGCGACCATTCCGCCCAGCAAACCGCGCAATCGTCTCGCAGTGGATCCTCTGCTGCGCAAGTCGGGCGCTCACGACGCTGGCGATCGCAAGGGTGGCAGGAAGCGGGCGCGCGTCGCCGCACAACATCTGCGCGACGAGATCGCGACGTTGTCCTCGCAGGGCAGGCGCGGTCAGCCGCCGGAACCCGACGAGAAGCAGTAGGGCCATTGCCAAATCAGTACGATGCGTCGTCGCGCCCGGTCTCCAGTTGATCTGGAAATCGAGTAACGCTTCACCCGACTCAGCAATAAAAAAACGCGCAGTAATGCGCGTTTTTTATTGGTGGTGAACGGTTCGTCTAGCGTCGCCGCTTTCCCACTCTCTTGCTGGTCGCGACGCCAGTGCGCTTGCCGGGGGCTGCCGCGGCGCGTACCACCTTGCCGCCGCGCTTGACCTGAACGACTCGGCCCCCCTTGCTAACCACGCTCCGCACGGGCGCAGGACCACTGACATACAGCACCTGACCAACGCGGGCGTTGTGCTTGCCCATCCGGTTCCACGAGGCCAGCGTCGATGCGCTCACGCCATAGCGCCGGGCGATACCGGCGAAAGTCTCGCCGCGGCGGACCTTGTGGCTGCGCGGTGCGACGTACTCGGGGAACTTGGTGAACACAGCGTTCTGGATGCTGCCCAGCGCATCCTCCGACGGTCCGTCCGACGGCACCAGCAGGTTGTAACCGGCGGGTAGTGTCGAGGCGACGCTGCGAATGCCGTTGACCGACTTCAGCGCCGATACGGTAGTGCCAAAACGCTGCGCCAGCGCCTCCATGCGATCGCCGGAACGGGTGCGGTAGGCCATCCACGAAACACGCGGCTTTTCGTTGGCCTCAAGGCGCGAGAGGAAGCTGTCGGCCTTGCCGGCCGGCAGCAGCACCTGATATTCGCTGCGGCCACCGATTACCGGACGATTGTGTGCCGGGTTGAGGGCCACGAAATCGTTCTCGCTCATTTCGGCAAGCTGCGCTGCACGCTTGAGGTCGATCGGATGCGCCAGCGTGATCGTCTTGAAATAAGGCTCGTTGGGAATGCCCGCGATGGTGACGCCGTAGGCGGCCGGATTGCGGATGATGTTCTTCACGGCCTGCAGCTTGGGCAGGTAGTTGCGCGTCTCGGCCGGCATGTCGAGCGACAGATAGTTGCCCTCCTTGCCGCGCGTCTTCGACTTCTGCACGGCACGCGCGACCGAGCCTTCGCCCCAGTTGTACGAGGCCAGCGCAAGCTGCCAGTCGCCGAACATGTCGTGCAGCTTGCTCAGGTAGTCCAGCGCGCCATTGGTGGCGGCGACGATGTCGCGCCGCGAATCGGCCCACCAGTCCTGCTTCATGCCGTAGTTGACGCCGGTCGACGGGATGAACTGCCAGATGCCGGCGGCCTTGGCCGACGAATGCGCCACCGGATTGAACGCGCTTTCGATCATCGGCAGCAGCGCGATTTCAAGCGGCATGCCGCGTCGCTCCAGCTCGGTCACGATGTAGAACATGTACTTGCCGGAGCGGTCGACGATGCGCCCGAGGTAGTCGGGGCGTTCGGCGTAAAACTTTTCCCACTTCGCGACCAGCGGATCGTCGAGATCGTCCATCGAATAACCGCTGCGGATACGATCCCAGAGATCGGTCGGCGGAGCCTCGGCGGCGACTTCGCTGACCACGCCGATCAGTGCCGGCTCTTTGCTCGCGGTGACAGCCGTGACGGGCACGACAGGCGCCGGGTTGGTTGCCACCGGAGTAGCGCTTTGCGCCGGCGCGACCACGCCTGCTGCAACGACGCCCGCGAGTGGCGACGATGCAACGCCCGACGCTGCGACGGTTGCACCGACAGCAGGCGATTGCGCAGTCGCGCTGGCCGCCACCGCAGTCTGCGTGACCGGTGCCGATACGGCGACCGACACGTTGGCGGAACGCGCCGCAGCGACGGTCGCCGCCGTGGTGGTCACCGAATGCGTGGTCGGCGCGGCATTGCTGCCGGCGGCCGGGATGCCGGTCGCGTAGGCGCTGAAGGCTGGTGCCTGCGGACTACCGGCCGTGGTGAGCGCGGCAGCGCCGACCGTGGCGACTGTCGGAACAAGGGGGCCGCTGGACGTCGCATGGGCGCCCGCCGAACACAGGCCTAGACCGAGCAGCAACGCCGACGACAGTCGCGATGTCCGATGTGGCGTGAAAGGGGGGATGTTTGCCGCGGACGACGGAGCGTTGCGTGCGGCGTTGAGGAAACCTGAACGGATGGAACGAGTGAGCTGGCTGATCTTGAAGCGCTGCACGCCTTCTCCTGTCGCTAAATACTTCGTACTAAGGGCCGGGCGGCGGGTCATCGCGCATGTACATGTTGTAAACGACGATACACGGCTGCCCAGCAAAATCTCGCGCGATGCTACTCATTTGAGCCGCTCAGGTCAACTGAGCCGTCGGCGTTTACCGGCATGATGCTGCCCACTGCCCGCCCGATGCCCCCGTGGTGGACGCGCGACGGGGGGCTCAGCGGAAGTCGTTTTTCCATTGTCGCAGCACGCTGAATACCGCGACCGGATTCGACGCCTCCGGTGCCGGCGGGCCGGACGCGGCGCGGGCGTGTTGCGCGGCGCTGGCGATCACGGTCGGTAGCGTTACTCGCAGGAACGGGTTGGTTGCGCGCTCGAGGGCGATGGTCGACGGCAGCGTCGGCTCGTTGCGCGCGCGTCGCGCCTGCTCGGTGAAACTGCGCTCGGCCAGCGCGGCGTTGTCGGGCTCGACCGCCAGCGCGAAGCGCAGGTTGGCCAGCGTGTATTCGTGCGTGCAATAGACGCGCGTTGTCGCCGGCAGCGCGGCGAGCCGCGACAGCGAAGCGTGCATTTGCGCCGGCGTGCCCTCGAACAGTCGGCCGCAGCCGGCCGCGAACAGGGTATCGCCGCAAAACAGCATGTCGTCACCGAAGTAGGCGATATGGCCGCGCGTGTGGCCCGGAACGCTCATCACCTGCCAGCGCACGCGCGGTGTGATCGGCAGCACAAGCGTGTCGCCATCGGCCAGCGGATGCGTCACGCCGGCGATCGCTTCCGCTGCCGGCCCGTACACCGGCAGCCCCGGTCGTGCCGCCGCCAGCGCGGCGACGCCGCCGACATGATCGCCGTGATGGTGGGTGATCAGGATCGCGTCGAGCGTCAGCCGCCGTTCGGCAAGAAAGGCTTCCACCGGTGCCGCGTCGCCCGGATCGACGACGACGCAGTGGCCGCGATGCAGCAACGCCCAGATATAGTTGTCGGCAAACGCAGGGATCGGCACGATCGATAGTTCGGTCGCGGAGAGATCGGCGGCAGAATCGGCACCCATTGAATTCATCCAGTACACAATCAGCGCAGCCAGGGCAGGGCGGGCCATCGGCGCCGCCGGAGCCCGTGCAACCCGGCGGCGGCGGCCAGAGCTTCGACGACTGGCTGGCGACGCCGCTTGGCCGCTACGTGATGGCGCGGGAGCAGGCTATTTTTGATCGCGCGCTGCCCGACCTGTTCGGATTTTATGCCCTGCAAATGGGCTGCGCGACGGTGCCGCTGATGCAGAGCAGTCGCGTGACGCACCGCTTCACGCTGGCCTGGGACAGCGCGGCGGCGTTGCTGTCCGAGCCCGATCAATTGCCGTTTGCCGAAAACCAGTTCGACGTGATCGTATTGCCGCACACGCTCGAATTTCAGGCCCTGCCGCACGAGGTGCTGCGCGAGGTGTTCCGCGTGTTGCGCCCCGAGGGGCGACTGCTGCTGTCCGGTTTCAATCCGCATTCGCTGTTCGGCATCAAGCACTACTTCGGGCGCGACCGCGGCGGACCCTGGGGCGGCGAGTTCATGTCGCTGTCGCGCGTGAAGGACTGGCTGAACCTGCTGGGGTTCGACGTCGTTAGCGGCCAGTTCGACACCTACAACATGCCGGCGCAAAACGAACGCACGCTGCAACGGCTGGCCTGGCTGGAGAGCGGCGGCGAACGCTGGTGGCCGTTCGCCGGCGGCGTGTACTTCCTGCACGCGGTGAAGCGGGTGGCGGGGGTGCGCCTGATGCGGCCGGACTGGGCACGCTCGCCGCGTCGTCGCAGGGCTGCGGCGGCGGTGCCGACCCGCGTCACCCGCGGCGGCGCCGGCAACGGAGGTGGGCAGTGAGCGCCGGTCGTGACGGCGGCGAGCCGGAGGTCATCGTCTACACCGATGGCGCTTGCAAGGGCAATCCGGGGCCGGGCGGCTGGGGCGTGCTGATGATTGCCGGCGAGCGGCGGCGCGAGCTGCACGGCGGTGAGGCAATGACCACCAACAACCGCATGGAACTGACGGCGGCGATCGAAGCGCTGCGCGCGCTCAGGCGCCATTGCCGCGTGCGGCTGTTCACCGATTCCAGCTACGTCAAACAGGGCATCGAAACCTGGATTCATGGCTGGAAGCGCAACGGCTGGCGCACCGCCGACAAAAAGCCGGTGAAGAATGCCGACCTGTGGCAGACGCTCGACGAATTGGCCGCCGGGCACAGCGTGGAATGGCGCTGGGTCAAGGGCCACGCCGGCGATCCCGGCAACGAGCGAGCCGACGCATTGTCGAATCTGGGAATTCCGAAGAGCGTTCGCTGAGCGATTGGCTTTTTGGGGAAAGCGGTATCTACACTGGGCAGAGAGCGTTAAAACGGTAAAAGTCGACTTTCTTCGATTTATGGCTGTATGCCCAATGGATAAGCCGCTTGACGACAAAAGCTGATTGCCCAGCAACGCCCCCAGCGGCGTTACACCGTCCGTCACGGTGGCCGTCTACAACTCACCCATCGTCGCCATCGAACGCACCGGCATCGCCCCCTGGGTGGCGGCTTCGGTGGCGCCGACGATGCAGTGATCTAGTACCGCGACGTCGATCAGCGCGAGGGCGTCCTTCAGCACCCGGGTGAGCGATCGGTCCGCCTGACTCGGCTGCGTCGATCCCGATGGATGGTTATGCGCGAGGATCACCGACGCCGCGTTTTTTGCCAGCGCCGCGCGCACCACCTCGCGCGGATAGACGCTGGTCTGTGCCAGCGTGCCGCGGAACAGCGTCTGCATCTCGATCAGGCGGTGCTGCGCGTCGAGCCAGAGCGCGACGAACACCTCCACCCGCTCGTGGCCGAGCGACAGGCGGAGGTAATCCTTCACGATGTCGGGCGAGTTGAGCAGTGGCCGCTCCGCCATCTCGCTGGCCAGCGCGCGGCGGGCGATCTCCACGGTTGCCTGCAACTGGACGAACTTCGCCTCACCCATGCCATGCAGCGCGCAGAACTCGTCGCGCGCTGCGCCGACCACGCCGGCAATCGAGCCGAAACGTTGCAGCAGCTCGCGCGCCAGCCCGACGGCACTCTTGCCGGCCACGCCGATGCGCAGGAAGATCGCCAGCAGCTCGGCGTCGGTCAACGCCTGCGCGCCGTGCGCCAGCAGCTTCTCGCGCGGCCGGTCGTCAGCCGGCCAATCCCGGATACTCATGCTCGCTCCCGGCCACCGGATCGACGGCGGCATGGGGCGTATTATGTGTTTATTTACAGTATTTGCAAGCGGCGACGCCGGACGCAAATGCGGGCGCCTTTGCAGCGAGCGGACTAGCGGGCGACGTACTTGCCCAGTTCCGTCTTGGCAATCGCGTTGCGGTGCACTTCGTCCGGGCCATCGGCGAAACGCAGCGTGCGCAGGTTCGCCCAGGCGCCGGCGAGCGGGAAGTCGTCGCTGACGCCGCCGCCGCCGTGCGCCTGAATCGCCCAGTCGACCACTTTGAGCGCCATGCTCGGGGCGACCACCTTGATCATCGCGATCTGCTGTTTGGCCACCTTGTTGCCCGCCACGTCCATCATCCACGCCGCGTTCAGCGTCAGGAAGCGCGCCTGATCGATCAGGCAGCGTGCTTCCGCGATGCGTTCATGCCACACCGACTGCGCGGCGATCGGCTTGCCGAAGGCGACGCGACTGGCGAGACGCTTGCACATCAGCTCCAGCGCCCGCTCGGCAACGCCGATCGAACGCATGCAATGGTGGATGCGGCCCGGCCCGAGACGACCCTGGGCAATCTCGAACCCGCGGCCTTCGCCGAGCAGGATGTTGCTGACCGGCACGCGGACGTTCTCGAACAGGATTTCGCAGTGGCCGTGCGGCGCGTGGTCGTAGCCGAACACGTTGAGCGGGCGCACGACGGTGATGCCCGGCGTGTTGGCCGGCACCAGAATCATCGACTGTTGCAAGTGCTTGGGCGCGTCCGGATCGTTCTTGCCCATCAGGATGTACACCGCGCAGCGCGGGTCGCCGGCGCCGGAGATCCACCACTTGCGGCCATTGATGACGTAGCTGTCGCCGTCACGCACGATGCGGGTCTCGATGTTGGTGGCATCCGACGAGGCCACGGCGGGCTCGGTCATGGCGAACGCAGAGCGCGTCTTGCCGGCGAGCAGATCGGGCAGCCATTGCGCCTTTTGCTCCGCCGTGCCGTACTGGATGATGGTTTCCATATTGCCGGTGTCCGGCGCCGAGCAGTTGAACACCTCGGAGGCCCACATCACGCGGCCCATGATCTCGGCCAGCGGCGCGTATTCCAGATTGTTAAGCCCGGCGCCATACTCGGCATGCGGACAGAACAGGTTCCACAGTCCCTGCGCACGGGCGATCGGCTTCAGTTCCTCGACCACCGTCGTAGGCAACCAGCGATTGCCCGCTTTGGTGTTGTCCTCGACGTCTTTTTCGTAGCGATGCTCGTTCGGGTAGATGTGCTCGTCGAAAAAGCGCAGCAGCCGCGCCTGATAGTCCTTGACCTTGTCGGAATGCTGAAAATCCATGATGTCCCTGATGTCCATTCGGCCGTTCGTCCTGAGCCTGTCGAAGGATCACGGCCTGGTTAACGCGGCGTTCATGGTTCGACGGGCTCACCGCGAACGCCGGGGTGTCGGTTTGCTGGGTTGATTCAGTGTGCTATCGACTGCGCAATCTGCCAGCCCTGTTCGGCGATCGGTCGCGCCGATTTGCCCATCGCCACCGCCTGCGCACTCGATGCGGTGCCATCGACGACGCGCTTCATGATGCCCTGCAGGATGCCGGCGAGGCGGAACATGTTGTAGGCGAGGTAGAACTCGAAATTGGGGATGCCGTCCGGGCGCCCGGTGCGTTCGCAGTAGCGCGCGATGTATTGCGGCAGGGTCGGGATGCCGGTGCCGGCGAGATCGACGCCGGCCATGCCGCGACCACTGCCCGGTGGCAGCACCCACGTCATGCAGTGATAGGCAAAGTCGGCCAGCGGATGCCCGAGGGTCGACAGCTCCCAGTCGAGCACCGCCAGAATGCGCGGCTCGGCGGGGTGAAAGATCACGTTGTCGAGGCGGTAGTCGCCGTGCACGATGCTGGTTTCCTCGCCCGCCGGGATGTGCGCCGGCAACCACTCGATCAGGGCATCCATGGCCGGGATCGACTCGGTCTCGGACGCGCGGTACTGTTTGGTCCAGCGCGCAATCTGCCGCGCCAGATAGCCATCGTGGCGGCCATAGTCGGCAAGTCCCGCCGTGGTGAAATCGACGCGATGCAGGGCGGCGATGACGCGGTTCATTTCGTCGAAGATGGCCGCCCGTTGCGCCGGCGTCATGCCCGGTAATTGCGGCTCCCAGAGCACGCGCCCGTCGACGAAATCCATCACGTAGAACGCACGCCCGATGACCGACTCGTCCTCGCACAGCGTGTGCATCGCGGCGACCGGTACCTCGCTGCCGGCCAGTCCGCGCATCACGCGGAACTCGCGGTCGATGGCGTGCGCCGAGGGCAGCAGTTTGGCCGCCGGGCCGGGCTTGCAGCGCATCACGTAGGTCTTGCCCGGTGTGACGAGCTTGAAAGTCGGGTTCGATTGCCCGCCCTTGAACTGCTCGACGCTCAGCGGGCCGGCAAAGCCAGCGACATGCTGACGAAGATAGGCCTCCAGCGCGCCGACATCGAAGCGATGCTGTTCGGCCACCGGTCGCGTGCCCGTGAACAATTCCGACCGACTGACAGTGTCCGACACCTGCTCCTCCTGATCCCTGTCTGTTTTCGATGCTACGGCAGGCGAATGGAGCGTTCGCTCAACTCGCCGCAGCGCGCCTGTTAACCGTCGAATCCCGGAAAGCGACGCTGCAGCCGGCGCAGCAATCCCGGCCAGGCGAGGCGGCCGCCGAGCCCTCTGGTGACCTGCTTCGACTGCTCAATCGCACCATCGATGATTTTCTGCGCAATCGGAACCAGGTCGCCGCCCGCCTGCGCCCGCACCTGAATCGCGCAGGCCGATTCGAAGACGTACATCAACTGGAAGGCGTCGGGAATGCTCGGCGCCACGGTCAGCAGCCCGTGATTGCGCAGCATGAGAAAGCTTCTGTCACCGAGATCGGCGACCAGTCGCGGCTTCTCGTCGTCGAGCAGCGCCACGCCCTCGTAGGCGTGATAGGCCAGGCTGGCGAGCACGAAGATCGACTGCTGCGAGATCGGCAGCACACCGCCTTTTTGTGCGCTCACCGCCACGCCGTTCAGGCTGTGCGTATGCAGCACGCACTGGGCATCGTCGCGGACGGCGTGCACGGCGCTGTGGATTACGAAGCCGGCGGGATTGACCGGATAGGGGTTGTCGTCGAGCTTGTTGCCGGCGAGATCGATCTTGACCAGTGACGAGGCGGTGATCTCCTCGAACATGAAGCCGTAGGGGTTGATCAGAAACCGGTGCCCGTCGCCGGGAATCTTCGCCGTGATGTGGGTGAACACCAGATCGTCCCAGCCCATCATCGCCACCGCGCGGTAACACGCCGCGAGGTCGACCCGCGTTTGCCATTCTTCGGGCGTGACGCTGGCTTTCACCGTGTCTGCGTTCCATTCAGCCATTGCCGTCCTCCTGATGTGTATTGTCACGGCCTCGGCGTTGCCGCGACGGTCGCCATGTAGGCACGCACCATGTCGTCGAAATCGGTGTCGGCGGTCATTCCGAGCGCCTGTCCGCGGTCCGCCGCAAAGGCCTGCGGCCACGACGATACCAGCCGGTCGATGGCGGGATCAAGCTGCCACGCCACTCGCGCGGCGACCGACTCGCCGGCAACGCGACGCAACGACGCCACCATCTCGCCGACCGCGACCGAAATGCCGGGCACGCTGATGCTGCGGTCGAAGCTTAGCGTCGTGGCAGGCGTCTCGTGACCAACCAGCAGATTGTCGATCACCCGCGGCGGGCTCTGCACCCACATGCGCGTCGCGGGCGCCACCGGGCAGACGGCGTCGACGCCGGCGAGCGGCTCGCGGATGATGCCGCTGGCGAAACTTGATGCCGCCTTGTTTGGCTTGCCGGGGCGCACCGTGATGGTGGGCAGGCGCAGCGAACGACCGTCGATCATGCCGCGTCGCGACATATCGCCGACCAGCAGTTCGCCCATCGCCTTTTGGGCACCGTAGGAGCCCTGCGGCGTCAGCCGCTGATCGTCAGGCAGCACGGCGGGCAGGTCGCCGCCGAACACTGCGATGGAACTGGTGAGCACGAATTTCGGCGGCGCCGGCAGCGTGCGCGTCAGTTCGAGCAGTGTCCGGGTAGCGTCGACATTGACCCGCATGCCGATGTCGAAGTCCGCCTCGGCCTGGCCGCTGACCACGGCCGCCAGATGAAACACGCTGCCCGTCGCGGGTGTCAATGCGCGGGCCAGTACGGGTCGATCGGCAACATCACCCACCACCTGCGACACACGGCGATCGGTGAGCCAGGGTTCGCCTTGTGCAGCGGCCATGTCCACCAGCACCAGCTCGCTGACTTCGCGCAGATCGCCTCCGGTGTCGCGCAACAGCCCGCGTTCGAGGATCTTCTGCGCCAGCAGTTTGCCAAGAAAACCGGCACCACCGGTAATAACGACGCGCATAGCAGGACCGTTCACGGCGAAAGGAGCGATCCGCCGATTCTAGAATCGATGGATGCTCGCGTCCGCCAACCATATCAATGAATTGATCGCCGACCATCTCGCGAGCGACGGTTGGTACGTCGGGCAATCGATCTTCGGCGAAGGGCTGACTGCGCGTCTGCGTGATCGTGCGCTCACACTGGCGCGGGCGGGCGCGCTGCAGCCGGCGCGGGTCGGCCGCAGCGCGTCAGCGCAGGGGCAGACGGACATCCGTCGCGACGACACGCGGTGGCTCGGCGATGAGCCGGAGGATGCGGCAGAGCGCGACGCGCTGACGGCCGCGCTGGCCCTGCAATCCACGCTCAACGCAACACTTTTCGTGGGCGCACGGTCGGCGGAATTGCATTTCGCCCGCTACGCGCCAGGCGCGTTCTACCGCACGCACCGTGACCGTTTTCGTGACGACGATGCGCGGGTGATCACGCTGGTGTTCTACCTGAACGAGCCCTGGCCCGACGATGCCGGTGGCGAACTGGTGCTGTACGCGGCGGACGACAGCGGCGCCGTGCTGGCCAGGGCGCAGCCCCGCGCGGGCACGATGGTCTGCTTCCGCAGCGAGCTGTTCCCGCATGAAGTGTTGCCGGCGATGCAGGAACGGCTGTCGCTGACGGGCTGGTTGCGTCGCGATCCCTAGAATCCGACCATGAGAGTTCTGATTCAGCGCGTTGTGTCGGCCAGTGTCGCCGTCGATGGGCGCGTCACCGGTGCGATCGGGCATGGCCTGCTGTTGCTGGTTGGCGTGACGCATGACGACACCGGCGCCATCGAGGATCGCATGGCGGACAAGATCGTCAAGCTGCGCATCTTTGGCGACGACGCGGGGCTGATGAATCGCAGCGTGCTGGACGTCGGTGGTGGCGTGCTGGCGGTCAGCCAGTTCACGTTGTATGCCGATGCCCGCAAGGGCAACCGCCCAAGTTACACCGATGCCGCGCGCCCGGAGCAGGCGTCGCCGGCGTTCGACCGTTTCGTCGGCAAGCTGGCGGCGCGTCTTGGCAAACCGGTGCCGACCGGCGTCTTTGGTGCCGACATGAAGGTGAGCCTCGTCAACGACGGCCCGGTGACCATCTGGCTCGACTCTGCGGTGCTGTGATGAATGGCGGCATGACCACGCTGGATCACATCGTCGTCGCGGCGCGCACGCTGGACGAGGGGCGGGCGTGGTGTCGCGAAATGTTGGGCGTGGACGCCAGCGGTGGCGGCAAGCACGCCGGGCTGGCGACGCACAACACACTGCTCAGGCTGGGCGACGCCGGCGAACGACGCTATCTCGAAATCATCGCCGTCGACCCGGACGCCGGTGCGCCCGAGTTTCCCCGCTGGTTCGGGCTCGACAGCAGCGCAGTGCGGCAGGAGATCGCGCATGGTCCGCGACTGGTGGCCTGGGTGGCGCGATGCGGCGGCGCGGCCGATGCCATCGAGCAGATCGCGGCGGTGCCGGACTACGCCGCGAAGGTGGTGCGCCCGGCGGCACGCGGTGACTTTCGCTGGCGCTTCGCGTTTACGCCCGATGGCGAACGCATCGGCGGTGGCGTGCTGCCGCACCTGATCCAGTGGGACGTGCCCGTTCACCCCTGCGACCGCCTGCCGGACAGCGGCGTTCGCCTGTCGTCCTTGCTGTTGGGCGCGCCGGACCCGGAGACTACCGCTGCCACGCTTGCCCGCCTCGGCGTGGCCGACGGCTTCGTGCACAGCGGGCAGAGCGTGACGCCGCATCTGGTGGCAACGCTGCACACAGCGCAAGGCACCGTCACGCTCGATTGACGTTCACCGCACTCGCGGCTCGTCGCCGCGGCGTGTCATCGGCGCGGCAAGCGGTCGCGTTATGCTTCGCGCCACTTTGCTGCCGGAACCCCTGAACGATGAAAATTTCCCTGCCCGGTCTTGCTGCGCTGTGCAGCGTGTTGGCCATGCCGGTCGCACAGGCACAGCAACTCAATATCCTGTGCTCGACCGAGGCCGACTGGTGCGAAAGCAAGGCGCGCGAGTTCTCGGTGGCGACCGGCGTCAAGGTCAACATGGTGCGCAAGGCGACCGGTGAGGTCTATGCGCAGCTCAAGGCCGAGGCGGCCAACCCGAAGGCCGACGTCTGGTACGGCGGCACCCATGACCCGCATCTGCAGGCCGCCAACGAAGGGCTGCTGCAGCCGTACCTCAGCGCCAACATGAAGGATCAATACTCGTGGTCGGGCGATCTGCTGGCGAAGAGCGGCAATCAGGTGGCCGGCATCTACCGCATCACGCTCGGCTTTGGCTACAACCGTGACTTGCTGGCGAAGCGCAACCAGAAACCACCGGCCTGCTGGAGCGATCTGGTCAAACCGGAGTATGTTGGCGAGATCGAGACCTCGAACCCGGCGACCAGCGGCACCGCGTACACCATTCTGGCGACCGTCGTGCAGTTGATGGGCGAGGATCGCGCCTTCGACTACCTGCGCAGCCTGCACAAGAACGTGAATCGCTACACCACCAGCGGCACCGCGCAGCGGCAAAGCGTGTCGCGCGGCGAATCGCTGATCGGCGTCACCTTTCTCGACGAGTTCATCCCCGAGCAATACGTCGGCGCACCGGTCGAAACGGTGCTGCCCTGTGAAGGCACCGGCTACAGTGTTGGCGCGATGAGCATCGTGAAGGGCGCACGCAATCCGGCGGAAGCGAAGAAGTTCTACGACTGGGCGCTGACTGCCGAGGCACAGTCGATTCGCGACCAGAGCAAGGTGATCGCGATCCCGTCGAACCGCGCCGCGTTTGTGCCGGACCCGGTGAAGGCGCTGGAAAAGGCGAAACTGATCAATTACGACTTCGTGAAGTACGGCTCCAGCGCCGAACGCAAGCGGCTCATCGAAAAGTGGGACCGGGAAGTCAAGAGCGCGCCGCGTTGACGACGGGCCGTCCGGCGTGGCGCATCGCAGGCGTTTCCCCGCACGCGGTATGGCGCGAATTTCGCTATCCTCGTCGTTTATGCATTTTCATCCCCCTAGCAGTAGAGAAATTTCCATGAAGAAGACATTCTCCGTAATGGCGCCACTGGTGATCGGCCTTGGCCTCATGTCGGCGCCTGCATTCGCGCAGCAGATCAATGCGTATTGCTCGACCAACCAGTCGTGGTGCGAAATGGCGGCCACCGAGTTCACCAAGATGACCGGCATCAAGGTGGTGCAGACCCACCTTGGCACCGGCGAGGCGCTGGCGCGCCTGAAGGCGGAGGCCAGCAATCCGAAGACCGACATCTGGTGGGGCGGCACCGGCGACCCTTTCCTCGCCGCCGCCGAACAGGGCCTGCTGGAGCCTTATCGTCCGGCTTACATGAAGGATCTGTACGACTGGAGCGTGCGTCAGTACGACATGAGCGGCAACATGGTCGGTGGCTTCTACACCAGCTTCATCGGCATTGGCTACAACGAAGATGTGCTGGTCAAAGCCAAGCTGCCGGTGCCGAAGTGCTGGGCCGACTTGGCCGATCCGAAGTACAAGGGCCACATCGAGATGGCCAATCCGGGCTCCTCGGGCGGCGCCTACACCATCGTCGCCGGCCTCGTGCAGCAGATGGGCGAAGACAAGGCCTTCGACTACCTGAAAAAGCTGCACAAGAACATCACGCAGTACACCAAGAGCTCGCAGGCGCAGGCCAAGAATGTGGCGCGCGGCGAGGCGACCATCGGCATTTCGTTCCTGTTCGGTTTTGAAGAAGAGCGACAGGCCGGGTTCAAGTCCACCAAGTCGTTCGCGCCCTGCGAAGGCACGTCTTATGAAGTGGGCGGCATCGCGCTGATCAAGGGTAGCCGCAATGCGGCGCAAGCGAAGCTGTACTACGACTGGCTGATGGGGCCGATCGGTCAGGGTATCGGCGCCAAGGCCAACTCGCTGCAGAATCCGGCCAACAAGACCTTCACGCAGGATGCCAAGATCCCGACCATGGAGGGCGTCAAGCTCATGAACTACGACTTCAAGAAGTACGGCGCCTCGGCTGAGCGCAAACGCATTCTCGAAAAGTGGGAAAAGGAAGTGAACTCGCTACCGCGCTAGTCTGACTGCGGTCACCTTCGGGCGATCAGCTTTTCCGTAGAAGCCCCGTTGCATCGGGGCTTTTTCATTATTATTCTCAAAGTCGACATTTTAAGTTTCCTGCCTTCAACCCTTATTGAATGGCGCGTACAGTAAAAAAGCTGTTGCACGTTCCGCTTGCCGGATTGATCGTGCGCTGCGCAGCGACCGGCACCGACCGCGTCAGCTCGCGATGCGCC
Organism: Betaproteobacteria bacterium; assembly: GCA_027492485.1. GTDB lineage: Bacteria > Pseudomonadota > Gammaproteobacteria > Burkholderiales > Casimicrobiaceae > Casimicrobium. Next base: position 82,558 of record JAPUER010000053.1, on the reverse strand, counting down.
TGGCGCGCAGCAGCAACCCGGCGGCGACCAACGACGTCGACGCGCTGACGACGAACGCAGTGGTCGATCCGGCATGGCTCCACAGCCAGCCAAACAGCGCCGACGCCGGCAGCAGCATCAATCCGCTGACCAGGTGAAACCAGCCGAACGCGGTGCCCAGCTGCGCCTGCGGCGCGAGCTCCGCAATCAGTGCTTTTTCGGCGCCTTCGGTGGCGGCGATGAAGATGGCGTAGCCGACGAACAGCGCGATGGTGGTCGTCACCCCTGCCGGCAGCAGCCCGAAGGCGGCAAACAGCAGCGCATACACCACCCAGGCGCCGCACAGCATGGCGCGCCGGTCCACCCGGTCCGATAGCGCCGAGAGCGGTGTCGACAGCAGCATCGCCAGCGCCGAGAAGCCGGCCCACAGCAGCGGAATCTGGGCGTCGGTGAAACCGGTTTCCTTCGCCCGCAGCAGCAGGAACATATTGCTCGCCTGCGACAGCGTGAAAACGCCGAGCGCAACCAGATACCGCTTCAGCGGCGCCGGCAAGCTCCGCCACTGCCATTCGATCTTGCCGTCGCCCACCGCGAGCCCGTCCGGCTCGCGCAGCATCGCGACCAACAGCACGCTCAGCACGCCAGGCACGATCGTCCACAGGATCACGTCGCGCACGCTCCAGCCGGCAGCCAGCAATGCCGCGGCGGCGAGCGGACCAGCCACGGCGCCGGCGTGGTCCATGCTGCGATGCAGGCCGTAGGCGAGACCACGGTGGCCGGCCGGTACCGCGGCGGCCAGCAGGGCATCGCGCGGACTGGTGCGCAGCCCCTTGCCGATGCGGTCGCCGATGCGCAGCACCAGCACGATTGGCGCCGAGCTGGCCAGAGCGATCAGCGGCCGCGCCAGCGCCGGCAGGGTGTAGCCCAGGATCAGCCAGCCCTTGGCCCGCCGCGAACGGTCGTAGAAGTAACCGGAGACCAGCTTCATCAACGCCGCCGTCGCGTTGGCGGCGCCTTCAATGATGCCCAGGGTCTGTGCACCCACCGCGAAGGTTGCCGCAAAGAACAGTGGCAGCAGCGGGTAAATGGCATCGCTCGCCGCGTCGTTGAGGAAACTCACTGCCCCGAGGAACCAGACGGTGCGGGGCAATCGCAAGGCGGCATTCAGCATGATGCCGATAATAGCCGCCCCTTGCAGCGTCGAAGGGTGGCCCCAGTGCCGCCAATCGTTGGCGGGCGGCGTTCGCTTCGCTACTGCGCCGGGCTACCGGGCATAGTGCGCGGCTGCTCCGACTTCGGCTCGGACTTCGGCTCGGACTTTGGCGCCGGCTTTGGTGGCGGCGCCTGCTCGATGACGGCGGGTTTCGGTTGCGACGGGCGCTGTTCGGCGCGAGGCATTGCCGGCGGCGCCGTGTGCGCAGGCGGCGGTTGCAGCACGGGGGCCGGCGCAGGACGATATTCGTTGCGTTCCACTCGTGGCGCCGGCGCCGGTGGTTCGACCATTACCGCTCGTTGCGGGGCGGCGCGTTCCTTCGGCATCGGGATCGGGGGCTGCTCGCGCAATGCCGGATTGGGCGAGCCTTGCGCGGGCGGCACGACATGTTGTGGCTGCCGTGGCGCTGGCGGTTGCTGCCATTGCGGCGATGGCTGTGCGCCCGGGCGGCCGACGACCGGATTCGGGTCTTGCCGCACTGGCGGTTGCAGGACGTTGGTATTCGGCATCACCGGTGTCCGCTCGCGAACCGCACCGCTTGCCGGGAAGCGGTTGATTTCGCCCGGCCGCCCCGACGGCACCGGGGTCGGCGCTTGCACCGATGGCGGCACGCCACGCACCACGCCGGGCACCGCAGCGCGCGACGGCGCGAACTGCGGTACCACCTCGCCGATGCGCGCCGGTGGTGCATTGCGAACCACGCTTTCGGTCAGATTGCGGACGTAGCTTTGCGCAACCGGTCGTCCAGCGACGAAGGCTGCACTGGGCACCGCGGTTACGGCGCCGGAAATCGCCGCATTGACGTAAGTACGGGGGCGCCACGGCTCTTCGGCAACGTTGCGCACATAGGGGCGATTGACCTGCCGCCAATAGTTCGGCGAATAGGTGTACCACGGCAGGTAAGGCTCGTTCCAGCCTAGCGGCACCCACGACAGCGTCGGACCCGTGCTGGCATTCACGCTCCAGCCGTCGCCGCCGAAGAACGTGACCAGCGCCGGCGCATACACCGGGCGTCCGGCGTACTCGCCGGGGCTCCAACCCCAGCGGCCGCCGATGCGCACCCAGCGGCCATAGTGCGACGGCGCAAAACCCCACGGCGCGTCGTCGACCCAGGTCCAGCCCCACGGCTGCACCCAGCTCCAGCGGCCAAAGCGGTACGGCGCCCAGTTTGCGGCGACCGTGGTGGGGTACCAGACGCGGCCGTACTCATCGCTTGTCGTCCAGGTGCCGTAGTCGTCGAGCTCACGCATGCCAACCAGCCACGGGTTGCTGTTGCCGCCATAGCGTGCATCCCAGCGCTCGATGCGACGGTCGCGTGCACTCGCCCACGCCTCGAAGCCGCTGGGCAAACCGGGCGGATAGCTGTCGTACCGAACACCGATGCCATCGAGTACCACCGTCTCGCCGGCATTGACCAGTTGCGGTGCGCCGCCGGTCGCCACCTCGGCACGACCGCGCCGCACAGTCAGCGCGCTCGGGGAACCGGGGGCATAGCCGGCACCGGCGTTTACCACGTAAAAGCCAGGTTCGAGGATGGCGACCTCGCCCAGCGGCAGCAGGACCTTCATGCCATCGCCGGATTCGAGCAAACGGACACGCACGATCATTGCGCCTTGCGTCAATCGGGCGACAACGGCGTAATCGTCGAATTGCTCGAAATAGACGTTGCTGCCGCCGGCAAGCCACATTTGCAGGCCACCGACGTCCAGTTCGGCGCGCCCGCCGTCGCTCACCCACACGTTGTCACCGGCCGTTACCGCGAAATTGCGCGAGATGGAATGCCAGTCTTCGCGGTCGTTGGCGAGTTGCACGTCGCCCGCGAACTCGCCCAACCGCGCGACACGACCGGGCGCATCGGCCCAGGCGGCGCTGAACCCCGTTGTCAATGCAAGCAAGCCGAACAGGAGCGTCAGCAAGCGTGCGGCCGTCGACGATGCACGGGTCGATCGCGAAGCAAGGGGAGAGCGGGGGTTCAGCATGGCACAGGACTTTCCTGACGATTACACAATGGTCGATATCGCGCCGCAGCACGATTGGACATCATAAACAACGTGCCGGGCTGGTGCGAAGTTGACCCCGTGTGACGCTCGATAGCTCGCGCTGCGGCTGCATGGCAAATGACGGCGGCGACAAATAACTGTATATTGACACAGTATTCACCCGTCCGCTGCATCGTTTACCGTGTCACTTGCCATCACCTACAGCCGCGCGCTCGCCGGCTTGCACGCCGAACTGGTCACCGTTGAGGTGCATCTGGCGAATGGCCTGCCGGCATTCAATCTGGTGGGGCTGCCCGACGTTGAGGTCCGCGAATCGCGGGACCGTGTCCGCGCGGCGATTCAGACCGCCGGCTTTGAATTTCCGATGCGCAAGCTCACCGTCAACCTTGCGCCCGCCGAGTTCCCGAAAGAATCGGGTCGCTTTGACCTGCCGATCGCCATCGGCATTCTGGTGGCAAGCGGACAGCTACCGGCCGAGCGTCTGAAAGGCCTCGAATTCGCCGGTGAACTTGGTCTCAACGGCGACTTGCGCGTAGTGCGCGGTGCACTGGCGATGGCAATGGCGGCGGCGCGCAGCAAGCACACGCTGGTGCTGCCGAAGGCGTCGGCGGCCGAGGCCGCGCGCGTGCGCAGCGCACGGGTGCTGGCGGCCAGCACCTTGCTCGAAGTCGCTGCCTTCGTTGCCGGACGCCATACGCTGAACAGCCCGGAAGACTCCGCGCCGGCCGAACCACCGCGCTATCCCGATCTGCTCGACGTCAAAGGACAAGCGCAGGCCAAACGGGCGCTGGAGATCGCCGCCGCCGGCCGCCACAGCATGCTGATGACCGGCCCGCCGGGAACCGGCAAAAGCATGCTGGCGCAGCGACTGCCGGGCATCCTGCCGCCAATGGCCGAGGAAGAAGCGATCGAAAGCGCCGCCTTGCTGTCGCTGGTGGGCAAGTTCAAGCCGGAAATGTTCGGGGCCCGGCAGGTGCGGTCGCCGCATCACACTGCCAGCGCCGTCGCACTTGTTGGCGGCGGCAGCGATCCACGTCCCGGCGAGATTTCGCTCGCACATCATGGCGTACTGTTTCTTGACGAAGTCGTCGAGTTCGAGCGCCGCGTGCTTGAAGTGCTGCGCGAACCACTGGAGAGTCATGCCATCAACATTTCCCGCGCTGCCCGGCAAGTGACTTTCCCCAGCCACTTTCAATTGATCGCGGCGATGAATCCCTGCCCCGATGGGTATCTCGGCGCCAACATCGCGTCGCGGCCCTGCCGCTGCACTCCCGACCAGATCGCCCGTTACCGTGGCAAACTGTCCGGGCCGTTACTCGACCGTATCGATCTGCAGATTACGGTGCCGGCGCTGGCGTCGGAATCGCTGCGGGCTGCGCCGGATGGGGAGCCTTCGTCTGCGGTACGGCAACGTGTCGTCGCTGCCAGTGAGCGCCAACTCGCACGTCAGGGCAAGGCAAATGCCGATCTATCGTCCGCAGAGATCGATCGATACTGCGCCGTGGACGAAAAAGGCGAACAGCTCATGCAACAGGCCAGCGCGCGCATGGGGCTGTCGGCCCGCGCGCAGCACCGCATCTGCCGCGTGGCGCGTACCATCGCCGATCTGGCGGGCGCCGAGCGTATTGGCGTTGCTCACCTGGCAGAGGCGATTGGTTACCGGCGAATGGAAACCTGAGCGTCGGCCCGAGCATCGCTCTGGCGCCGCAAGCGCTCGCCCCTACGAGTTCGGTCCGGCCAGCGGATGCGCCGGGTCGGTGGCCAACCAATCGTCAAATACAGTGGCGCACTCTTTCATGCCAAGCCCCGTATGCGCCGAGAAGAGGACGACCGTATCGCTTTCCGCCACGACATCCCCGGCGACGCCACGAAACGCGTTGCGCGCTTTCATGCGTTCGCTTTGGGTCAGCTTGTCGGCTTTGTTCAGCAACCACAGCACCGGCGGACGCCGGCGCCCCAGCTCGCCGAGCCAGCGCACGAACTGGACATCCAGCTCGGTGGGGGCACGCCGCACATCGAGCACCAGTACGACGCCGGCGAGCGCGTCTCGCTCGCGAAAATACTGCTCGATCACGCCGGTCCAGACGCGCTGTTTGTCGCGCGGTGTCCGGGCGAAACCGTAGCCGGGCAGGTCCACCAGGTAGCCGCCGGCCCGGAGCGGGAAGAAGTTCAGCTCCCGAGTGCGCCCCGGCATCTTGCTGGCGTAGGCCAGACGCGTCTGCCCCGCCAGACGGTTGATTGAGCTGGATTTCCCGGCGTTGGAGCGACCGGCAAACGCGATTTCCGGGCCACTCGGTACCGGCAAGCCCTCGCGGTCGACCACCGATTTTTCAAATCGGGCGCCGGCAAATTGTGCAATTCGTTCCAGCCGGGCTTCGGCTGCAAGCGGCACTCGCTTGGGCGGCGCGTGCTTGGCGTCGTTCATGGCAGCCTCGCAAAGCTATAATTTTAGGTTGTCAAGCGCTCCAGCCGAGGCATTTTGTGCTTCTGCGTCGAGCGCCCCCATCACCGCTCCTTTTTCTTCGGCCATGATCTCAATTCGCCGCACCACCGCCTCCGCAATCCTGTTTGCCGTTGTCGCCATGATGGCGCTGCCGTCCGCGGCCGAAACGGAAAAGCAAAGCGAACGCAAGCCCGATGCAACGAAGGGGCAGGCGCTGGCCGGCGTTTGCGTCGGTTGCCACGGTGCCGACGGCATGAGCCCGGTGCCGAGCCAGCCCAACCTCGCCGGAATGAGCGGAACCTACATTGCAAAGCAATTGCAGCACTTCAAAACCGGGCAGCGTGACAACGCCATTATGAAGGGGTTCGCCGCCAATCTGAGCGCCGATGACATGAAGGATCTCGGCGCCTACTTCGCGTCGAAACCCGCCCGCACGATCGGAACCAAAGACGAGAAACTGGCCAAAACGGCAGAGAAACTCTATCGTGGCGGCGACTCGGCACGCGGCATTCCGGCCTGTTCGGGTTGCCATTCGCCAACCGGCGCGGGGATTCCTGCACAGTACCCCCGTGTCGGTGGCCAGCATGCCGAATACACGCTTGCCCAGCTCACCAATTTCCGCACCGGCAAGCGCGGCGGCGCCACCAAAGACGACCCCAACAGCACTGGCAAGCTGATGGCTGGTATCGCGGCTCGATTGACCGACGCCGAAGTCAAGGCGCTCTCCGAATACACCGCGGGACTCAAGGCCAACTGAAGTCGCGCGAAATGAATGCCGAACAAGGCCCGGACGACCTCAAAGTCTCCGGGCTTTTTTCTTACCCGGTGAAGGGTTGTCGCGCGGTCGAACACGTCGCTGCGGAGTTGCTCACGAGCGGTCTGCATCATGATCGCGAATGGATGCTGGTCGACTGCCGGCGTAGTCCGGCACAGTTCCTGTCGCAACGGGAGTTGCCGGCAATGGCGACCATCGTCGCCACGGTGCTGGCGGATGGAACGGCCTACCTGTTGCACCTGTCCGCCGCGGGCCACAATGCGCTTGCCGTGCCACCGCCGCAGACGCGGGCATTTACTGCGGTCCGGGTGTGGAATCACGAGACGCAGGCGGAGGACGCTGGCGATGCAGCCGCTGCATGGTGCGCACACGTCCTTGGATTTGCGGCGAATCATGTGCGGCTGGTCCGCTTCAATCCCGCGCTTCGGCGCGAGTGCAACCGCGTCTACGCAGGCGATAGCGGCGCGCACACGCTGTTCGCCGATGGCTACCCGCTTCTTGTCGCCAGCGCGAGTTCGCTGGCGGACCTCAATCAACGCATGGGACGGCGCGAAGGCGATTTGCTACCGATGAATCGCTTTCGCCCCAATTTGGTTTTGTCCGGCCTGTCGGCGTGGGACGAAGACCATGTCGATACGATCACCATCGGTTCGGTCGTCTTGCGGCTGGTCAAGCCCTGCGTTCGCTGCCAGGTCACCACGACCGACCAGCAAAGTGGCGCGCGATTGTCCGACGAGCCGCTCGTTACGCTGGCCAGATTTCGCAACAATCCTGATTTTGGCGGCGTCACATTTGGCTGGAATGCGGTTGTGCTCAAGCCAGGCGTGGTGGTGGCCGGGGACGCGGCGGTCGTTGAATATCGCTTTTGACCGCGCCGCCGCGCAACCGCAACCACGATAACTGCTGCGAACTTGGACGACGAGTCGTCCAAGTCCAACCCGGCTACGGCTTCGCGCAGAACGCTATGCCTTCACCGTCCCAGCCCTGATCGGACACCATGTAGTTGTACATCGTTGCGCTGTTGAGATAACGGTGATTGCCATCGTCGGCCGGCGTGGCGCGGAAAGTACGGTAAATGGGTTGCTCGCCGCTCAGGCAGGAGCGGGATGTGCCGGTACCGATTGGCGCGGCAACGTACGAGTCGATTCCTTCATTGCAGAAGTATCCATTCGGCATCGTTGAGCACGCTGCCCCGCTGCGCTCCTTACCGGTGGCAGTGATCGCAGCCCGATCTTCATTTGTTGCCGTATAAAAGTGCGATCCGCGTGTGGCGTTTCTGGCGGCACCGGCAATGAAGTAACGGGTGATGGAAGACGTCTGGCTCGACGACGCCGGATCGGTCTTGAACCAGTATCCGGTGCGATACCACAGCGGATTGGCGAGTGAATCGGTCAAATTGTCCAGCGCAGCCTTCTCGCTTTCACGCGACGACATGAAGTAGTAGTTGAACTGCGGGTTGAAAAACTCGACCATGCTGGCCTGCGCCGACGTCGTGGTCGGTATGATGGCGGCGGGCGCGAGATACGGGACCAGCCGCGTGTAGAGCAGGTCCATCCGCGAAAAGCGGTCGATTCCGTTCAAGTTGCTGCAGGACGCGGAGCCCCCTTCGAGGCCGCCGCGCAGCTCGTAGTAAGCGCCGCTGGTGTTGTAGGTAAATACGCCGGAGCCGCTGGAGCCACCCTCGGTCGTCCCGTTGGTCCAGCGCACGGTGATGAAACTGTCCTTGTTCGCCTGCGGCCGCGGCGTGCCGCTGTAGGCCAGTGGGCCTTGCGCGTAGCCTTGCATATTACCTTGCGAGAATTTCTTGAGGTCGCCGCTCGGGTGATGAAGGCCGATTACCGTTGTACCGGTCGGAATCACCGTGGCATTCCAGCCGGCACGAACCGTGCCCGTTGGCGGCGCCAGGCGCAGGCGCAGTAGCGTTCCGTCCATCGTCGGTTCCGTCATCATCAGGTCGGCGCCGCCGGTCAGCAGCTGGTAGGGCGGTGTCGCTACGCTGTCGCAGGCAACCGCGTCGAAGAACCAGTACGTATTGAGTGTCGACGCAGCGGCCTGGGTGCTGATGCAGTGTGCCGCCGTGTAGAAATAATTGGCACCCGACGACGAGTTGATTAGCGTGCCTGTACAAAGATAGGAGCTGGAGCCTTCGCTGAACACCATCTTGGCTACCGCCTTGGCGGCGCTTAGCAGCGCGGTGCTGGGATTGGGAACGCAGGCGACATCGATATTGCAGGAATCGGAATCGCCAATCTCCAACACCTTGCTCTTCTGCCCGAGATCACCACCGGCGACGACGAGATGCGACAACGATTCCAGGCGCAAGCCAAACTGCGAGACGTCGAAACCCGGTTTGATATGCAGTTCGATCGTGCCCTGGCTGCCTTCAAGAACCGGCGACCATTCAAGCCCGGTGTCGCCCGCGGTAGCGAGATAAACCTCGTCACGATCATTTCCGGCGAACCTGATCGCCACGCCTTCGGCGGGCCCATTGACGCGGTAACCGATGCGCAACCCGGCCGCTCCGGGCGCGGCGACCACCACTCTTGCCGCCTTGCCTCCGTCGGTGGTGGTTTCCCACGGCAACGATGCCAGCGGCACTGTTTGCGCATTTTCGGCAATACCGCGTGCAAAGCCGATCTGCACCGGTTTCGCGCGCTCGGCACCGACGGCGGTGGATTTGGCCGAGGCCAGAACCTGCGCGTCAAACGGCAGCGCATCGACGTGATATGCGAGGCTGGACGAACTGGTGAAACGCTGCATCGCGGCCTTTTCCGTCGTCACTTCCGCCGGCGGCATGCTCGTCACCGAGTCGAGGACAAAACCGCCGGCAAGGACCGCCGAACTGGCGCTGAGCAAACAGAGTGAAACGAAACGCCGCATCATGATCAACTCTTCTCCATCAAAGTAACTACACGCCCACCGGCCGCATTGTCGACGACATTGTTGCCAAGGCAGTCAATTTACGCCACCAGCGGTCGCGCGGCAAGGCACCGCCGCAGACCGTCCTGCCATCGCGGTAGCTCACAGCCAAACACCGTCGCGAAACGGCTCGCGTCCAGCGCGCTAAACGCTGGGCGCTTTGCCGCAGTCGGGTATTCAGACGTAGAAATTGCTTCGACCGCGACACGTTCCTCCATGCCGGCGCCGCGGACGATCGCTCGGGCGAATTCGCACCAATTGGTCGTATCGGTCGCGCTCAAGTGGTAGAGCCCGCCCAGCCTGGCAAGTTCCGCACGCGGCCGATCGATCGCGATCGCCACCGCGTCGGCAAGATCGGCGGTGTAGTTCGGGGTGCCCCATTGATCGGTCACCACGCGCAATACCGGGCGCTCTGTCGCGAGTCGCAGCATGGTCTTGTAGAAATTGCCGCCGTCGTTGCCGTAGACCCAGCTCAGTCGCAGGATCAGATGGTCCGCGCCGCTGTCGTGAACCGCACGTTCCCCCGCCAGTTTGCTGGCACCGTACACCGACTGCGGCGCCACGGCATCGGTCTCGATGTAGGGCCGGCTGCCGGCGCCGTCAAAGACGTAGTCGGTGGAAAAGTGGACCAGCATGACGCCGATACCGCGGCATGCCGCAGCCAGGTTTTCAGCGCCGTTGGCGTTGACTGCAAACGCGGCATCCGGCTCCGATTCGGCGCGATCAACTGCGGTGTAAGCGGCGCAATTGAGTACGAGATCGGGCTGCGTGCCGGCCACCGCCGCAGCGCAACGCTCGCGATGCGTGATGTCGAGATCGGCGCGCCCCGGCGCCAGGACTTGGTGCGTTTCGGCGAGCCGCCGGATCAGCGCGAGCCCGAGTTGGCCCTGCGCGCCGGCAATCAGGATTTTCATGAACAGCGAGCCAATCGTGCTCCCGTTCAGGCGAAAGTCTGCGCTTTGGCGAACGGCAGACCCGCGGCATCCTTGGTGTTCACCACCGGATCGGCGATCGGCCATTTCACACCGAGCGCGGGGTCGTTCCACACGATCGTCCGTTCGTGCTGTGGCGCGTAGTAATCGGTTACCTTGTACAGAAAGACCGCGTGATCGCCGGTCACTACAAACCCGTGCGCGCAGCCGGCAGGCACCCATAGCATGCGCTGGTTCTCGGCAGTCAGATCGACGGCTGTCCATTGTGCAAACGTCGGCGACGAGCGGCGCAGGTCGACGACCACATCGCACACCGCACCGGAGACCACGCGCACCAGTTTGCCCTGTGCCTGCTCGATCTGGTAGTGCAGGCCGCGCAGCACCTTCGCTTTCGAGTAACTCTGGTTGTCCTGCACGAAGTTCACCATCGCACCCGTGGCGTTGCGGAACTTCTGCAAATTGAAGGTCTCGACAAAGTAGCCACGGTCGTCGGAAAACACTTGCGGCTCGATCGCGAGCACGCCGGCCAGATTGGTCTTCACGACCTTCATCAAAACACCTGTTCTTTAAGTACGTCGAGCAGATACCTGCCATAGCCGCTCTTGGCCAGCGGTTGCGCCAGCCGTTCAAGTTGCGCTGCATCGATAAAGCCCTGGCGATACGCGACTTCTTCCGGGCAGCAGACCTTGAGCCCCTGTCGGCGTTCGATGGTTTGCACGAACTGTGCGGCCTCCAGCAGCGAATCGTGAGTACCGGTGTCGAGCCAGGCCATGCCGCGCCCCATGATCTCGACGCTCAGCGTGCCTGCATCAAGATACAGTCGATTGAGATCGGTGATTTCCAGTTCGCCGCGTGCCGAGGGTTTGAGGTTCGCCGCGCGGTCCACCACGCTGTTGTCGTAGAAGTAAATCCCGGTCACCGCATAGCGCGACTTCGGTTGTTTCGGCTTTTCTTCGAGACTGATGGCGCGCCCATCGGCATCGAACTCGACGACGCCGTAACGTTCCGGATCGCTGACCGGGTAGGCGAACACCGTGGCACCGCTCTGCCGCGCATGCGCGTGCTCCAGCAGCTGCTGCAACTCGTGGCCGTAGAAGACGTTGTCGCCAAGCACCAGTGCCGCGTGATCGTCGCCGATGAACTCGCGACCGATGATGAAGGCTTGTGCCAGCCCGTCCGGCGACGGTTGCACGGCATATTGCAGGTTCAGCCCCCACTGGCTGCCGTCCCCGAGCAGATCGCGGAAACGCGGCGTGTCCTGCGGTGTGGAAATAATCAGGATGTCGCGCAAACCCGCCAGCATCAGCGCCGATAGCGGATAGTAGATCATCGGTTTGTCATAGATCGGCATCAACTGCTTCGACACCGCCTGAGTGACCGGATGCAGGCGGGTGCCGGCGCCGCCGGCCAGAATGATGCCCTTGCGTCGCGCGCTTGAGGATGATTTCGTCATTCGTGCCTCGTCGTGGGGGGGGCGCAGCCCCCCGCCCCCCACGTGATGTAGACCCCCCCATGGGGTTTGACCG
>JAPUER010000053.1:0-70761 GCA_027492485.1 Betaproteobacteria bacterium | reverse complement strand
GGGCGGGGGGGGGCGGGCCGGCCGGCAAGACTGCTGCCCTGGGGGCGGGGGATGTTGTTTTTTTCCTTCATTGGGCCCCCGTCGCCGCGCGCAAACCCCCCCCCGCCCCATAGTTCTTCTCGACCCACCGTTGGTATTCGCCCGACTGCACGTCAGCTACCCAGGCGGCATTGTCGAGATACCAGCGCACCGTCTTCTCGAGACCGGTGGCGAAACTCTCGGTCGGGCGCCATCCCAGCTCACGTTCCAGTTTGGAGAAGTCGATGGCGTAGCGCCTATCATGCCCTGGCCGGTCGGCAACATAGGCGATTTGCTGCGCGTAGTCGCGTCCCGGCGCGTATTGACTCATCAGGCGGCAGATGGTGTTCACCACGTCGAGATTGGGTTTCTCGGCATCGCCGCCGATGAGGTAAAGCTCACCTGGCCGGCCGCCTTGCAGTACCCGACGGATGGCGCTGCAATGATCGCCGACGTAGAGCCAGTCACGGATTTGCTGGCCATCGCCATAGACCGGTAGCGGTTTGCCGGCAGCCGCGTTGACGATCATCAGCGGAATCAGTTTTTCAGGGAATTGCCGCGGACCGTAGTTGTTCGAGCAATTGGTCACCAGCACCGGCATGCCATAGGTGTGGAAGTACGCCCGCGCCAGATGATCCGAGCCCGCCTTGGACGCGCTGTAGGGGCTGTTCGGCTGGTACTGCGACGCTTCGGTAAATTTGCCGTCGTTCAGCCCCAGCGAACCGAACACTTCATCGGTCGAAACGTGCAGAAAGCGGAAGTCACTGGCCTGCTCGGCCGGCAGCGCCTTCCAGTAAGAGCGGCTTGCCTCCAGCAGAGTGCCGGTGCCGATCACATTGGTCTGCATGAAGGCCATCGGCCCGTGAATGGAGCGATCGACATGGCTTTCTGCGGCGAAATGCACTACCGCCCGTGGCTTGTACCTGGCGAGGATGACATCCATCGCCGCCCGATCGCAGATGTCGGCACGCTCGAAGGCGTAGCGCCGGTCGTCGTCGAGACTTGCCAGCGTCTTTGGATTCGCGGCATAGGTCAGCACGTCGACGTTGACCACAGGCTCGTCGTGCAGCGCCAGCCAGTCGAGGATGAAGTTGCTGCCGATGAACCCGCAGCCGCCGGTGACCAGAATCATTTTTTCCCGTTCGCGGTATGTTGCACTGCGATTTTAGGCAATGCTCAACCTTCGCCGTTCGACACCGGAGCTGTCGACAATTGTCACAGCGGCGGACGCAGTCGCAACTCCGGCATCGGTTCCGGTTGGTACGGCCCAAACTGTGACTCATGCTGGGCGAGTGCGGCTTCCAGCTCGGACACGGCCCGGACCGCGCGCCGCAATGCATCGCGCTCTGTCGTGGTCAAGGGCTGACCAGCAGCATCCCCGGTTGTGCGTTTCGCCGCGTATGCCAGAGGGCGCGATTGCGTAGCCAGTTCCAGTTGTTCGTCCAGAGTTGGCCCAGTGGCCCGACTGTCGACTGCCTCGGTGTAGTGCTTCAAATGGCGACGTAGCGCGCGCAATTCCGTAACCATCCGCATGTAGCGTTGCTCGCACCAACTCGGACCGGCGCTGCCGTCGTCTCTCGGCGCGAAACGATCGAGCAAGTGTTCTGCACCGCGATTGCCATAGACATGCGCCATGTGCATCATCGTGCGTCCGCGCATGGCAATGTTGAGTTGTCCCTCGCCACGTTTGAGCGCGATTCGCAGCACACGGTTGCGCACTGTGGGGAGGCGGCCTGTGAGGCGATCGCTCCAGTCCTTCGTGGTGAGCAACATGCCAAGTGCCACGCCGAGCAGGCGGCTCGCAACATCACGGCGTGGAAACTTGCCGGTGCCGGGGACGGGTTTTTCAGCGCCTGGTACATCGCGTTGCCAATTGTCTGCGCGGCCTTCGAGGTGGGTGGCGGGCAGCCACACCGGCTCGTCTTCATAATCTTGCAGTCGGCGATCGAGCAGCAGGGCAAACGTAGGCCAGCGCGGGTGAGCACGGTCAAACAGGTGCACCGGGAAGTTGCTGCATAAGCCACCGTCCGCCAGCAGGCAGCGTCGCAGCGTACGGTTTGTTTTCGGCCGATTCTTGGTTGGACGGGGCGCCTCGTAGTCCATGGCGTACACCGGCACCAGTTCGAACAGTAGCGGGAAGCACATACTCAGTCGTGCTGCCACCACAATCGGCATTTGCCCGGAAGGCAGTTCGCGCAGTTCACTCGCGCGCCGCTCAGGTTGATCGCCGCCAACACGGGGGCCGATCCGAACCGGCCGCGGTTCTTCAGGATCACTGGCCGAGTGCGGCTTGTAGGGCTTTGCGACCGCGTCCAGCGCTTTCATGATGTGTGGCGGAAAGATGCGCGCCCATTCTTCCGGCAGGTAGTAAAGGTGCGTACTAACGTCATCCAGGGGAAGGCGCACTGGACGGCCCAAGGCCACATTGCTGGTAAACATCGTCAGTCCAATGCCGGGTTCATCCGGCGGCCTGCCGTCTGGGCCCGGCGCGGGGCCGGGTTGCCCACCACGTGGTGCTGCCCAGAGATCGGCGAAGGTAAGCGGCGGATCGTCTTCGCCTCGGCCCGCAGATAGCTGAACGCCCCGGTGCAGCCACTCCACCAGGGCTTCAGTTTCCCCGTCTTGACTGTTGCCCGGGCACATGCCGTAGTCGTTGTTCGCGAGCGCGCGAAAGTCGCGGGCCAGCAGGCGGTACATTAGCAGTCCAAGGCCCAGCAGTCCGATCGCCAGGAGTGCCGTGCCGGCTGCCAATGCCTGCCAACAGCCCCAGCCGGAATACCGATGCAGCGCACACGCGGCGGCAACGCTGCCCACACCCGCGCCGACCAGCGGAAGATGCATGTGGTATGCCGAGAGCGTGGCACTGATCCACCAACGCCACATCCCCTTGTCGGCCTCGAATTCCTTTTCCGGTGGTCGCGGCTGTTCGTGATGCTTCAACCAGTTGACGAAGATGCCAAAAAAACGTCGCGATGAGCGTCGCGGCTGAAATAGTCGCAACATGCGCGCATGCTGTCGCTCGTCCTCTTCCGCCAGGTCGGCCGGAATACGACGCAACACCTCAAACGAATGCGACACGCCATGGCAGCGGCCATACTCAGCGGCCGCCGCCACCGCAGCAGCAATGGCGCCCACCGAGTTGCCGCCAATATTGCGAAAACGATAACGGCGCGCCAAGCCCACCAGCGCCCACGGGTAGACGACACCGCTTGCCACACCCCCATTCAGCACAAGGTCGCAATACTGGTCCTCCGGCGGTTGCTCGTCCACCGGCGGCGGAATATGCGGGCTACTTGCTGGATCGAACGGTCGCTCCGGGCGGCGCCACGACCACTTCACAGCCACGGTCCGCGATCCTCGGGTGGCACGAAGTCATCGCGGAGCAGCTTTTCCAGCGCACTGCGGCTTGGGTACCACGCATACATCATGCCGCGTGGAAATACGAAACTCCGAAACCCACGCAATGTCTGCGTCGAGCTGTTCGCCATCGGGATGCGAAACCCCGCCGCGGCATCGTCGTGTGGGCCGATCAAAGGATCCAGTGCGCGGTCGTCGCGATCAAAGCCGAGCGGTGTGCTGGCGACCCAGTTGCCCAGCAGGTCCTCAAACTGCGACTGCAGATCGGCGCAAAAAAAGTGCCCAAGCTGGCCGCGTTCGATCTGGTCGTCGGGCGGTTTGCCCCAGCTCGCCGGACCGTACGGCACGCTGCGTCGCAACAGCGGACGCGGGCGCATCGCGCCTGCAACATCACGCGATGAATGCGATCGGCGAACATGAGAACCGAACGGACAGCCCAATGCCTGCGAGTCGAACTCATACAGGTAACCTTCGGGCCACTGTTGCGTGGGTCCGATCACATAGTCATCGGACTGCGGGGCTGCTTTCGGCGCCGGTACGGCATGCGGGGTGCGCCCATCACCGGTCTGCGCTGGGTTCGGCTCAATGCGCTGACCGTCCGGCCAGCGTCCGGCAAGCTTGGCTTTGACGAACGTGCGGATACTTTCGCGTTCTGCAGGCCGGTCGAACAGGCCGCCAATCTGTTCTATCCAGCCCGCCACGGCGTGCTCAAACGCTGCGATGTCCTGCATTGCAGGCCGGAAAACGCCAAAGCTCGAATCGCGGAAGAACGTCTGCACTTCCTGCGGCGCACGCGGTAAGGCCCAGCGATTGACGTTGCGGTCGTCGGCGTGCCCCAGGAGCAACTCACCCGGTTCGTGCTTGCGCAGATCCGGAGCGCAATCCTTCATATCAGTGTCGCCAAGCGGCCGGATCGTGACATCGCTCACGTCGTCGCGCATGCCAAAGTGCGCCCAGCGGCCTTTCTGACCCGTCGGCGGTGCCAGATGCTCGCCCTCGAAGACGTGGACAAATGGAGAGGAATGTCGTGTACGCAATGATCGTCGCCAAAGCACACTGAGCTGGCGCGCTGCGCGACTCGCGCTGTCCTGGTCGCCGTGAAAACTGACGAGTACGTGGGCTTGTTCCGGCGTCAGCTCGGGCCAGGCAGTACTCGCTGGCGGTTGGTTGGCGGCACTGTCGCCGACGGCGACCCGACGGGCAGGCGCGCCAGCGGCAAACGCTGGTGCCAGCGCATGGAACACGCGGAGATACTCCGCCGGCAGCCGCAACGCCTCCAGGCCCGCATAACTGAAACCGACACTGCACAGCAGCCCGCGAGCGACTGCGCGAGGGCCGAAACTCGCACCCCGAGGGGGGTAGCGCAGCATACGCAATAGACGTACCGCTGCGTACTGCCGCCAGGCCAACGGGATTTGCAACACAACGTGGCGCACTGCGGGGCCATTCGGCGTCAACAAAAGCAGGCTCTGCACGTCCTCGAAGGCAGGTTTCGTCGTCATGGGGTTCGCCCTCCGTCAACGCCGACACATCGGCACATCCCGGTCGGGGTAGGCGCTGTAGAGGTATCCCGCCAGCGGCGCGCGGTTGAAGCGCCGCACGGTGGCGATGAATGCCTCCGGGAAGGCGCTCACCGGGCGCGGTGGCGCCTCTTCGATGTGCTCGAAGAGGCCGTCGAACAGGTCGCCGGCCTGCTCGGCGAAGTAGTGCAGGTACGGGTCGAGCTCACCGTTGTAAATGGTGCGCAAGATCAGGTGCGTTTCGTCGTCGCTGAACTCAAACCACGCAAAGTGCACGCCCGAGAACCCGCTTAGCACGTGCTCAATGCGCGGCACGGCGGCGGCAATCAGATGGCGAAGCTCGGCTGCGTGCTCGGCGATGGGGGATTTGATGCGCATGGAGACGATCAGATTGCGCTGCGCACGGCTGCGCACGCGCTTGTAGCTGAGCGGCAGGCTTGTGCAGGCCACGCCCCAAAGGCGCGCCATGCGGTAGGTATCGCCGGTGAGCGGGTCAATCGCACGTGCCAGCCCCGGCAGGCCGATCGCGTGGCGAACAAGCGCGGTGATGAGGGGTAAGGCGAGGTCTTTGCCGAGGCAGGAGTGCGCTGCGGCGCCGGGCGGTGTGGCGTCGCCCCACACGTGCTGCGCGGCATGGGGACAGCGCGTCGAGCCTTGCAGCAGGAGCAGGCAGTCGTCGCCTTCCGAGATGGTTGCGTTGCCGATCGCTACCTGTGCGATGACCCGTCGCGGTAGCACCCGCAGCGGTGGATTGGCCAACACCGCTGCACCGACCAAAGGCGCCAAGCCTGCCATGTTTTGCGCCTGCCATTTCCGCAATTCCGCCGCATTTCCAGACGCCAGCAAGTCGTCCACCACCTGACAAGCGGCCGTTTGAATATTGCCCAGCGTGCCGGCGATGAGCATGGCGCAAACCATCGCGCGGTCGTGTCCGGACAGATCGCCTGTTACCCCCGGCAACGCCCGCAACAGAGGTGGCCCCAGGCTGCTCAGTTGCAACTCGTGCAGGGGCTGCGCGCCAAACGGCGTGCATTCGCGCGCGCGCGGGCCAAAGCGGCGGGGCGCGCGATCGAGCTGGTCGTACTCCTCGGTGAGCGCCGAGATGCGTGTGATGAGACTCGCAACCGCGCGCTGTGCTTCAGGTACGGTGCCCGGTTCGCTGACGAAGTGGCGCCCGATCGCGATGTACTGCAACGCCCGGTAAGCCGCCTGCGCACTACGTTCGAGCAACGGATAATCCTGATAGCCAAAGCCAAACACGATGCTCATGTAGCGCAGCGCCGCTTGCCCGGCCCAAGCGGCGAGATCAAACTCGTCCTCCGTCAGTGTCAGCAGGGCGGACTGCCGCACCGCGTACTCGGCAACCTGCGACCAGGCACCGGCGCATTGGCGGCGCAGTAGCGCCTGCACAAAAGCTTTCTGCGCAGTGTGTTCCCAGTCAAGATCCCGCGCCAGCAGAAACGCACCGCCACCGAGTTCGGCATACGGCAGGTTGCTGTATTCGGCGGGCGTCGTCAACGCGTGCTCGACAGCCTTTGGAGCGCTGATCAACCACAGCGTGCGAAAACCCTGCGCGGGTGGCTTCGTGATGGGTGGCGCCGGATCGTCGTAGCGCTGTGCTCGGCTGGGCAGACTGTGGCAACCGCCATCCGCAACCAACGTGCCGAGCAGCGCCGCATGGGCGTCACCATCGCACCAGTCATCGAAGAAGCGACGGTTGCGTTCATCGGCTGTCGAGGCGGGGTTTTGTTGCCGGCAATGTTCGTTGAGGCAAGCTTTCAGGCGAGCTTCATCATAGGCCGGGCGACGGTAGCGACTCATGCTGGCTCCCAGGGGGTGTGCGGGTGGGTGTTGAGTGGCTCGTTCTGCGACCACGCGGCCAACGCCTGGCAGGCCCAGCGGTGGTCACGGCAGCGGCTATGCGCGGCGACGTGTTCGAGCGCATCGCGGATCAAGGAGGTTGCCTGGGCATGCTCGCCATGTCTCGCGTGCCACGCTCCAAGCGAGAGCGCGCAGCGCAGCGCCAAACCCGGTTTGGCGTGACGCTGTGCGAGCCGCAGCGCGTGGCGCAATTGGCGGCCGGCGGCGGCAAGATCGCCCTGCTGCCAGGCGCTCAGCCCCCGGAGACGACGCAGCTCGGCATGGTAGTAATACTCACCGATGACGCGACTGATTGCGCCGGCCTGCGCCAGCAGCAATCCCGCGGCGTCGGCCTCGCCGCCGCGCAACAGGATTTCTGCGCGGGTTATCAGATAGGTGGCGCAGGAGATGCGGGCGCCGCCACCCGTCCACAGTGCATAGCCTCGGTCCATATCGACGGCACCTGCCTGCACCATGCCGTGATCGGCCAGCAACTGTCCGCGCACCATCCACGCATGTGCCAGCCACACCTCGAACTGCCCGCGCTCACAGACGGCGACCGCTTCGTCGGCGTGGCCGACTGCGGACTCGGTATCGCCACAGAGCCGTTTGATGCTGGCCGCGAAGCTCAGTGCCACCGCGAGACTGAACGGGTGCTCCAGGGCTCGCGCATGGCTCAGCATGCGTTCGATGCGATCAAGGGCTTCGTCGGCGCGCCCCAGCTCGAACAGTATCCACGACGAGTAACCCAGGCACATCACTGCTGGGTCCTGCACGGCGCTACGCCGGTGACCGGCACTGCGGTAGTGCCGGAGGCAGACCTCGAAGCCGGTGAGCGCCGCACGCCAGTGCCCACGGTGGAACTGCACATTGGCCAGCGCCCAGCGCGACTGCAGCGCCAGCAGCGGATCACGCTGCCAGTCGGTGTTCGCCACCGCCTCGACGGCAATCTGCGCGGCACGATGCAGATCGCCGCGCATCACATAGCAGGCTTCCAGTCCCAGGCGGATTCGCGTCAATACGATCGCGTCGTCCTGACCGATGGCCAACGCCTCGGCCTGCCGGTACGCCTCTTCGACCTCGGCGCTACCGTAGCCGTGCAGCGCGACCAGCGCGGCGGCCACCAGCTGCTGTGCACGTGTTGCAAAGCGGGCGCGCGCCATCGGGTCTGCCAGATCGTCCGCCAGGGCGAGCGCGCGCCGGCCGAGTTCGACGGCTTCACGATAGGCCTGACGTGCCGCCGCACTGCGGGCCGCTGCAAACCAGGCTTCGCGTGCCTCGCCGCATCGTCCCGCGGCCTGCAGGTGAGCTGCGATCAGTTCGGGGCGTTCATGCAGAATCGCCGGTGACGTCGCCTCGATCAACGCCGCGATGTGACCGTGCAGGCGTTCCCGGTCGCGCGTGGGGATGGAGCGGTAGGCGGCGTCGCGGATCAACGCATGGCGGAAGCGGTAACCCGCTTGAGAGCCGCCGAGATTCTCCAGAAAACCCGATTCGAGCAGACAATCCAGGCTGCCCTGGCGGCGCGCGACGACGACAAACGGGTCGTCGAGTTCGAGGAGGTGCGCAACGTAATCGGCGCGGCATTCGCGGCCAAAAATCGAAAGCAATTGTGCCAATGCGCGGTCAAGTCCCAGTTCGTCGAGACGACTGACCAGAAGATCCTCGAGCGTCGACGGCAGCTCGTCAATGGCATTGATCCCGCGTTGTTGCAGCATGCGCATTGACTCTTCGAGAAAAAGCGGCACACCGGCCGCCCGGTCAATGATGCGATCCAGTGCCCAAGGCGGTGCGCCACCGTAGTCGAGGGCCAGTTCCCGCATTGCCGGGTCGGAGAGGCCTCGCAGGTCGATCTGCTGCACATCAGCCATTCGTAACCGCGACGCGCCGGTATTGCGCTCGCCGAAAACGACGGTCCGCAACTGCGGCGGCGCACCGAGGCGCAGCTTCCTGAGCAGATCAAGGCTGGATGGATCAATCCAGTGTGCGTCGTCGACGATCAAGCAGCAGGTGCAGCTCCGCATGACCGCGCACAAGGCCATCAACAAGATGTCGCCAATCCGTTGGTCGGCCGTTGCCCGCTCAACGACCGCAGCCTGCGTCGGCGCCAGCAAGACGACGACCTGTTCAATCGCCTGCGATGGCAAATCAGGTATCGCGCGAACCACCGACTGCCGCACGGCGGCGGGGCGAGACTCCGCACCGATGCTGCAATGGTCGCGCAACAAGTCGGTCATGGCAGCGAACGGACTTCGCTCAGTCAATGGGTATCCACTCATACGCAGACAAACCATGCCGCGCCGACGAACTTCGTGCCCAAATTCGACCAGCAGTCGCGATTTGCCCACACCCGCTTCGCCGCGCACCAGGCACCAATGTGATCCGGCGCCATCGCAACCGTCGAGTAGGCGTCCGAGCGCTTGAAGTTCCTGTTGGCGTCCCACAAAACGGCGTACGCCACCCGGCTCCGCAGTTCGCTGCATCGATACACCTGTGAGTCGATACAGGGTAAATGCATCGGCGAAGCCCTTCAGCGCCACGTCCCGCGCGAACACCTCAAGTCGGAACTCGGGACCGATGCGTGGTAGCGTCGCCGGCGCCACGATGATTTGGCCCGGTTGCGCCAGCGCACGAGCCCGTGCCGCCAAATGTACGCCCGCGCCATAGGCCAACTGCGTGTTTACGGCCACCTCGCCGGATGCGACACCGATCCGCACTTTCAGCCCCATTCGATCCAGCGTCTGGCTCAAACGCCAGGCGGCCATCATCGCTCGGCTAGCGGCACCCTCAATGGCGCGAGGAAATCCGAAATAGGCGATAAGACCATCATCGCTGCGTGGCATTTCCAGGGAGCCCTGGTAGTGCTCGGTGATTTCGCGGCAGTGGCGGTAGTACGCCTGCATTGTCTGACCGTAGCGCTCGCCCTTCGCGCTGTTGATCAACGGCGTGGAATCGACCACGTCGATGCTTACCGCAGTCACGGGCCGCCAAGCTTGCTCGGTGTCGTCCGTGGGGCCGCTCTGGTCTCCGTACAACCGGCAGCACGCCAATGGCAGGTCAAGTTGGCGCAGGGAATGATCTAGCGCCTGCGAAAACCACACGGGTGCGCGCCAATGGCTACGCAGCAATGTTTCCAGGACCGCACGCTGGTCTGCCGTCACCCGATCTGTGACTGCCAGCACCGGACGCCCCACCTGCTGTGCGAGACCGGCAGCCAAAAGGTGTCCAGCGCCTGCGCCATCACGTTCGACGACCAAACGCATTCCATCGGCAGAAACTTCTGCGACAGATTCGACGTCGGTCAGATAGCGCGGTATCGCGTATCCGGCCGCTCCACCGACATCGATGAGTTCCTGTTCCCACGCCCAGTCGTCTAGCGCACATGGAAGCTGTATCTGGATGCGCTCAATGCGGCTATGCCTGACTGCGTCCAGGATCGCAGGGGGCAAAGCGTGCCCCGCACGCGGCGGCCAAGGAGCGCTCGCGGTGATTTGTCGTGCTCGACCATCCGTCAACCAAGCTCGCAATTCGGCAGCAGACACCAACTCCAGACCAAGCGACCAAACTACGTTGGTGTTGCGCGTGGGAGCAACAGGCGAGCCCACTCCGGCGCCATCATCGGCCAACGAGCAATCGGTCTGCATGCGCCCCAGTATATGTGGGCCTGGCAGCTCATACCCTACTTGAGCGGGTGGGGCATACGCCGAACGGGTTGACGTCGCCGCGGCGATTGCGCGTTGCTTGGCGCTGAGTCGCGTCGCGCCTACTGCCAGCCGGCAGGCACGCGATAATTCCGAACCATGCCCCTCTGGTTCCGTCTTGCCTACAGCGCGCTGTGGCTCCCTGTTTTGCCCTTTGCGCTCGCGCGGCTGTGGCGGAAGAGCATTGGTGCGACGGGAAATCCGGCGTACCGGGAACATTGGCGGGAACGACTCGGGTTCGCGTGCCCCGCCGGGTCGTTCGACGTGTGGATGCATGCCGTGTCGGTGGGCGAGGCCCGCGCTGTGCTGCCGGTCGTGCGGGCGTTGCAGGCGCGTGGCCTGCGCCTGCTGGTCACCTGCACTACCCCGACCGGACGCGCCACGCTGCAATCGTTGCTGGCCGGCGAACGCGATACTCCGGTCGCCATCTGCTATTTGCCGTTCGACGCGCCCTGGCTGCTCAGGCGTTTTTTTTCGGCTGTGCGTCCGGCCATTGGCTTGCTGGTGGAAACCGAGCTGTGGCCAGGCGTCTGCGACGTTGCCTCGCGTGCGGGTGTCAGGCTCTGGCTGATCAACGCGCGGCTGTCGCAGCGTTCGGCCGACGGCTATGCCAGGGGCGGCGAGCTGACGCGCCGCATGCTGGGTCTGCTGGAAGGCGTTGCCGCGCAGTCACCGGCGCACGGCGAGCGGTTTCGCGGCCTTGGTGCCAGCAACGTTCATGTCACCGGTAACGTCAAGTTCGATCTCGATATTCCGGTCGATAACGGCGAACGCGGCCGGCAACTCGCGCAGCACCTCGCCGGTGGACGACCGTTCTGGGTTGCCGGCTCGACGCGTGACGGCGAGGAAGCCTTGCTGCTGCGGGCGTTCGCCGTGCATCCATTGCGCCAGCAGGCGGTTGCCGTGATCGTGCCCCGTCATCAGGAGCGTTGGGACGGCACGGTTGCGCTTGCCCGCGAACTGGGCCTTCGCGTCGCCCGCCGCAGCAACGCCTCCACCCATCCCGACGCGGAGGTCGTGATCGGCGACAGCATGGGCGAAATGCTGGCCTACTACGCGCAAGCCACGGCAGTGGTGATGGGTGGCACGCTCGCGGGCACGGGAGGTCAAAACCTGATCGAACCCTGTGCGGTGGGCGTGCCGGTGATTCTCGGGCCGTCGGTGTTCAACTTTCAGCAGGCGGCTGACGAGGCCATCGCCGCCGGCGCCGCGATTGCCGTCGCCGACTCGAAAGCAGCGCTGGACGCGGTTGCTGCGTGGCTGGATGCCCCGGTGTTGCGCGCACAAGCGGCCGAGGCAGCCCGACAGTTTGTCGCTGCACACCGCGGTGCCACCGCGCGGACACTGGCGCTGCTGGGGTTTACGGCTTAGTAACCACCGCGTCGGCGAGTACCGCGACTCCCTCTGCGATCAGATGCGTCGGAATCGCCGAGATGCCCATGCGCAGATATTCTCCGGAGGCATTGCCACCAAAAAAACCATCGCCCGGCTCGACGACGACGTCGGCGTCGCGCGCCCGCGCCACCACGTCCTGCGCGTGCAGGCCCGCTGGCAATCGGACCCAAAGGGATGATCCCGCACCCTCCGGGCTCTCGATCTGCCAGTCCGGCAGCGACTTCGCCAGCGATTCGCGCAGCAGCTTCAGGCGTACCTGATAGGCGTGCCCAAGTCGCCGCTGCAGCGACTCGAAATGCCCCTGCGCCAGAAACAATGCCACGGCGCGTTCATTGTTGCTGGCGACATGGCGCAGCATCAACCGGCGCAGGCGGCGCAACGCCGCGATGGCTTCCCGGGGCGCGACGACATAGCCGAGGCGGAGCCCCGGCGCCAGCGTCTTCGACAAGCTGCCGACATAGAACACGCGACCGTTCATGTCGATGCTCTTGAGCGCCGGCGATGCCTCGTGTCCGGCGCCCAGTTGCGGTTCATAGTCGTCTTCGACAATCAGGCAGTCTGCCTCCGCGGCCAGCGACAGCAGCGCGCGTTGCCGGTCATTGCTCATGCGCATGCCGCTCGGGCAATGGTGCGAGGGGGTGACCACCACCACATCCGGCATCGCTGCCACCAGCGCCGCGACCCGCATGCCCTGCCGGTCCACCGCCTGCGGCAGCAATGTTGCACCGGTCATGGCGAAAATGGCCCGCACGTCCGGGTAACAGGGCTCTTCGACGACAATGCGCCGCGACGGTCCGCCCAGCAGTTGCCCGATCAGATAGAGTGCCTGCTGGGCGCCAACGGTCACCAGTATCTCGTCGGTCGCCGCCCACACGCCGCGCCGCGGCAGCACCCGCGTGCGCAACTGCTCGATCAGGTCGCGGTCGTCCTGGTCGCCGCGATCGATCGTCCAGGCTTCAACGCTCTCCTGCTTGGTGGCGCGCTCGACGCATTCGCGCCAGTCGGCCAGCGGGAACAACCGGGCGTCGATCTGGCCATAGACGAAGGGATAGCGGTAGCGATACCAGTCCTGCGGGTTGCGCACCGGGCGATACGGCACATCGAGCGCGCGGAAATGCCGCGCCCAGTCCGGCGGTGGCAGCAGCGAAAGCTGGTCGCTCTCGTGAAATTCCGGGCGTTTTTGCGCGAACGCAGCGGTGACGAAAAAGCCGCGCCGCTCGCGCGACTCGATGGCGCCTTCGATCTGCAACCGCTCATAGGCGATGGCCACGGTGGCCCGCGCCACACCCAGCTCGGCCGCCAGCTCCCGCGTCGACGGCAACGGCGCGTCGAGCGGAATGGCGCGCTCCAGCACCGCACGGCGCAGCATCCCGGCGATGCGCTGCTGCAGCGTCTCGGTGGGATCGCTCAGGGCAAACCGGGTTTGCCACAACTGGCCTAATCGCTGTCGCATATCTGGCTCTATTGTCGCAAGACCTGCATGCCTATCGTGGCGGCTGTTCCGACTGTTTTACGCCAAGGATGCCGTTCATGGGCCACGCCGACCCCCACCTCAATACCGTCACCACCGCCAGCGCTTTTGCGCAGGACGCGCACGCGCTGGACAACTACTGGATGCCGTTTTCGCCGAACAAGGAGTTCAAGGCCGAACCGCGGATGTTCGTCAAGGGCGAAGGCATGTATCTGTGGACGGCCGACGGCCGCAAGCTGCTGGACGCCTCGTCGGGTCTGTTTTGCGTCGCGGCCGGCCACTGCCGGCCGGAAATCGCCGAGGCGGTGTATCAGCAACTGTCTACGCTCGATTACTCGATGCCGTTTACACGCGGGCATCCGCTGGGCTTCCAGTTGGCGCGGGAGGTCGCCGAGTTCACGCCGAAGGGGCTCGATCGGGTGTTTTTCGTCTGCTCCGGGTCGGAGTCGATCGACAGCGCCATGAAGATGGCGCTCGCTTATCACCGTGCCCGTGGTCAGGGCCATCGCCAGCTCTTCATCAGCCGCGAGCGCGCCTATCACGGCGTCAACATGGGAGGCGTGGCGCTGGCCGGCATGATCAATAACCGCAAGGCCTTTGGCGTTGGCCTGCCGGGCGTTTATCACATGCGGCATACCGCGCTGCCGCAGAACAAATTCGTCAAAGGCCAGCCGGAGCATGGCGCCGATCTCGCCGACGATCTGCAACGCTACTGCGCGCTCTATGGCGGCGAGAACATCGCCGCCGTGTTCGTGGAGCCGACCGCCGGTTCCTTCGGATGCCTGCCGCCGCCGAAAGGCTATCTCGATCGCCTGCGTGCCATCTGCGACCAGCATGGCATCTTGCTGGTGTTCGACGAAGTGATCACCGGCTGGGGCCGCATGGGTGCCAATTTCGCGGCGCAGGCGTTTGGCGTTACGCCCGACCTGATGACGATGGCCAAGGCGATCACCAACGGCGCGCAACCGCTGGGCGCCGTGGCCGCGCGTACCGATATCTACGACACCATCACCAATGCCGGGCCGGCGAAGGGCATCGAATTTTTCCACGGCTACACCTATAGCGCGCATCCGGCCTGCGCGGCGGCGGGGCTGGCGATGATGGGCATTTTCCGCAAGGAAAAACTGGTCGAGCGTGCGGCGCAGATGTCGCCGTATTTCATCGATGCCATGTTCTCGCTGTCCGATCTGCCGGTGGTGGTCGATATCCGCGCCATCGGCATGTTGGCGGCCGTGGAAGTCGCTGCCGACGGCATGCCTGGCGTGCGCGGTCACGAGCTGCAGAAGCGTTTGTTTGATGCCGGCATCAACATCAAGAGCACCGGCGACAACCTGATCGTGGCGCCGCCGTTCATTAGCGAGAAATCGCACATCGACCAGGTGGTATCGGTGATGCGCGACGTACTGGCGAAGGCCTGATCGGCGGCCGGTTCCGGAAATTGCACCGGCGGTCGTCGTTCATATCGTTAGCAAAATAAATTGCTGGTCGCTATGCGTAGCGTCCGCTAGAGTGCAAGATTGCATTGACTTCTTGGAGAGGACATGACCATGAATCGTGGATTGCTTGCCGGGGCGATTGCTGCGCTCGTTTCGACCGCGGTCTTCGCCCAGGCGAAAGAGGTCACCATCGGCTATCAGGACATGGTGGTGCCGTATCGCATGGCGCAGGAGGCGAAAGCGCTGGAAGCGGCAACCGGCTACAAAATCAACTGGAAGCAGTTTGGCGGCGGTGGCGAGGTGATCAAGGCGATGGCCTCCGGCGCCGTGCAGGTGGGTGAAGTCGGCTCGGCGGGCATCGCGGCAGCCGTGTCGCGCGGCGAGCCGCTGGAATTGTTCTGGATTCTCGACGACATCGGCGACGCCGAAGCGCTGGTGGCACGGAAAGGCTCCGGCATCGCCAAAGTGGCTGATCTGAAGGGCAAGCGCATCGCGATGCCGTTCAACTCCACCACGCATTTCCACACCATGGTGGCGCTTGATCAGGCCAAGGTCAACCCCACCGACGTGAAGATTCTCAACATGCGGCCGCCGGAAGTGCGCGCTGCATGGCAGCGCGGCGATATCGACGCCACCTTCATCTGGGATCCGGTGCTGGCAGAAGCAAAGAAAGACGGTGCCGTCGTCATCACTTCCGGGCAGATCACCGCGTCCACCGGCAAGGCCACCTTCGACGGCTATGTTGCCAACAAGGACTGGGCCAAGGCGAATCGCGATTTCATGGTCAAGTTCGTCAAGGTGATGGCCGACGCCGATGCCAAATACCGCGACGGCGGCAAGAACTGGAAGGCCGACGGTGCCGAGGTGAAGGCCATCGCCAAGTGGTCCGGATCGAAGCCAGAGGACGTGCCGGCGGCGATTGCGCTCTACAAATTCCCGAGCGCGAGGGAGCAGGCGGCCAGTTGGCTCGGCGGCGGCAAGGCCGCGATCGCGGCGAAGGCGCTGGCGGCCACGGCCGAATTCCAGCTCTCGCAGAAGCAGATCGAGAAGACCTTGCCCGACTATTCGGCCGTGGTGAACGCGAGCTATGCCGCCGAGGTGGCGAAGTAGACAGCGACAAAACCGTTCGCGCGGCGGCATCGGTTGCGCCGCGCCGACAACGCAAATCGCGATCGCCTGACGCGGCAAGGCTACGTCCACCGGAATCCGTTTTTTGTCTACACTCGAAATAAGAAACCTCAGCGTCAACTACGCAGGATCGAACGGGCGCGGCACACTGGCGCTGTCCGGCGTCGATCTCCGCATGCAGCCGGGCGACTTCGTCGTCGCGCTCGGCGCCTCGGGCTGTGGCAAGACGACGCTGCTGTCCTGCATTGCCGGCTTCATGCAGCCGTCGGCCGGCGAAATCATGCTCGACGGACAGCCGGTGCACGGTCCCGGCGCCGAGCGTGGCGTGGTGTTCCAGAAGCATGCGCTGATGCCCTGGCTGTCGGTGGTGGAAAACGTCGAATTCGGCCTGCGCATGCGCGGCATGGGCAAGGCCGAACGCCATGCCGTCGCGATGGACAAGCTGCGGCTGGTGCGACTCGAAAAGTACGCCGACTACCCGATTTATCAGATCTCCGGCGGCATGCAGCAGCGCGCCGGCGTGGCGCGGGCGCTGGCGAGCGACCCGGCCGTGATGCTGATGGACGAACCGCTCGGCGCGCTCGACGCACTGACCCGCGCCCACATTCAGGATCTGATCGTCACGCTGTGGTGGCAGACGAAGAAGATGTTCTTCTTCATCACCCACAGCGTCGAGGAAGCCCTGTTCCTGGCCACCGACCTGATCGTCATGACGCCGTCGCCGGGGCGCATCGCGCACCGCTTCAAGACCGATTTCTCGAAGCAGTTCATCGATTGTCAGGATTCGCGCGCAGTGAAATCGTCGGCCGAATTCATCCGCATGCGCGAGGAAGTGCTGTCGCTGATCCACAGCGCGCCCGGAGCCGGCGATGAGTGACGACCACGCGCCGCCGACGCCGGTGAAGGCCGTGCGTGGCTACAGCCTGCCGGGCGAAGGCGCCAGCGTGCTGATCAGCGCCGTCACCGTCGTCGTCCTGCTGGCGCTGTGGTGGCTCGCCACGCATCTCGGCTGGATCAAGGATTTGTTTTTGCCGACGCCGGAAAAAATCTTCGGTGCCTTCATCAGCGCCATGAAGGGCGACATTCAGGGCGGCAAGGCGCTGCCCGAGCACTTCATGTGGAGCATGATCCGCGTCTTCTCGGCGTTCTTCTTCGCGGTGATCACCGCCGTGCCGGTGGGCGTGGCGATGGGCGTGTCGCGGGTAATGCGCGGCATTTTCGATCCGCCGATCGAGTTCTACCGGCCGCTGCCGCCGCTGGCCTACCTGCCGCTGATCGTGATCTGGTTCGGCATCGACGAGACGGCGAAGATCGTGCTGATCTATCTTGCCTGCTTTGCGCCGCTGGCGATGGCGGCGCGTGCCGGCGTGAAATCGGTCACCGTGGAGCAGATCAACGCGGCGTATTCGATGGGCGCGTCGAAATGGCAGGTGATCTGGCACGTGATCGTGCCGGCGGCGCTGCCGGAAATCCTGACCGGCATGCGCATCGCGATCGGCTTCGGCTGGACCACGCTGGTCGCCGCCGAGATGGTCGCCGCGACCGAGGGCTTGGGCCAGATGGTGCTCAACGCGTCGAACTTCCTGCGCACCGACATCGTGATCATGGGCATCATCGTGATCGGCGTGGTGGCGTATCTGTTCGACCTGCTGATGCGGCGCATCGAGCAATGGCTGGTGCCGTGGAAGGGGCGGGTTTAGACGGTCGCCACGCGATCAACTTTTCGCTGCAATGCCCATCCCAATTGGGCGTAGGCGCTGAAATGACCAAAAGTCGACTTCCGCTAAAAAATGGCTTCCAGCCCTTATGCAACGGTCGTTTTGGCAAAAAGATGAATCTCGAATGAATGCAAAAAAGGCTCCCGCAGGAGCCTTTTCGGGCCGTTGCCGGCGCCGCTCAGTCGCTGCTGCCGAGCCCCAACAAGCTCAGCAAGTTACTGAAAATATTGAATAAATTGACGTAGATCGACAGCGTCGCGGTGATGTAGTTGGTCTCGCCGCCGGTGATGATCTGGTTCAGGTCATATATCGTCCACGCCGCGAACAGGCCGATGAACAGCACCGAGCAGGCGATCATCAGCGCCGGCATCTGGAACACAATGCCACCGATGGCCGCCAGCAGGATCACGCAAAAGCCGATCCACAGGAATTTGCTCATGCCCGACAGCGACGTCTTGATGTTGGAGGCAATGGCCGCCATGCCGGCGAAGATCAGCGCGGTGCCGCCGAAGGCATAGCCGATCAGCGTCGCGCCGTCGCGCAGCGCCAGGATGCGGCCAAGCAGCACCGACAGCCAGAAGCCCATGAAGAAGGTGAACGCCAGCAGCACCGCCACGCCGGCGCCGCTGTTTTTGGTCTTCTCGATGCCGACGCCGAACGCCATCACGGCGCCCATCAGAATCAGGAAATTGAGCCACCAGGCGCCGAAGCCCTTGAAACCGAGCGTGACGCCCAGCGCGGCGCCGGCAATGGTCGGCAGCAGCGAGATGGCCAGCAGCAGGTAGGTGTTGCGCAGGACGCGGTTTTGCGAAGCGGCGAGCAGATCGCCGGTGGCGATGGGGGTGACGTTGTCGCGACTCATGAGAGCCTCCAGGACAAAAACAAAGTGTTTGTAATGTAGGGCAAAGCCGGCGCATGGCAAGCGGAAAACCGCGCAGATTCCGCCGTTTACAAATGAAAAACACTGGAAAAAGCGGAGAAAAAGCGAAAAAGCAAGCACAAAAACGAAATTTGTGGCATTCTTTCGACCACGTGGATGAACGTCACTGCGTATAGAAGCGTTTTTCCTCGCCCTGGCGAGTTTCCTGGTTCCCGAGTGTGTGGGCTGCTTTTCGAGCGGCTGCGATACTGACGAGTCCTTGAAATCCGCGTTTTTTGTTAGTCAAGGATAGATTTACACACTATGGGTAATCGTTTGTTTGTGGGCAACATCAGCTTCCGCGCTACGCCGGATATGATTCGCTCGGAATTCGCCGCGTTCGGCGAAGTGTCGGATGTTCACCTGCCGATGGACCGCGAAACCGGTCGTATGCGCGGGTTTGCGTTCGTCACGATGGCAACTGACGCGGCTGCACAAGCCGCGATCGCCGGCATGAACGGCAAGTCGATCGAAGGCCGCCCGCTGGTGGTCAACGAAGCACGTCCGGCTCCGGCCGGTGATCGTCCGCCGCGCGGCCCTGGCGGCGGCGGTTTCCGCGGTCCGCGCACTGGCGGCGGTGGCGGCGGCTACGGTGGCGGCGGCGGTGGTCGCGGCGGCTACGGCGGCGGCAGCTACTAAGCTACTGTCCGTATCGCAAGAAAGCCGGGTTCGCCCGGCTTTTTTGTTTTTGGCGAATGCCGTGATGTGGAAAGGTCGCACCATGCCGACAGGCGAGCGCAACAATCGATGGCTGGCGGTGATTGCCAGCGCAATCGTTTCCGTCGCGGCAACCCTCGCCGTGGCGGCAGCGCCGGCGCCCACGCTGTCGAACGCGGTGGCCGAACACGCCAACGCCATTGTGATCGCCGAGCGGCTTGAGCATCCGTGGTCGCTCGCCTTTCTGCCCGGCGACGGGCCGCTGCGGATGCTGGTGACGGAACGGGCCGGCCGTCTGCGTATGGTGACGGCGGATGGCAAGGTCAGCGCGCCGCTTGCCGGCGTGCCGCCGGTACACGCGGCGAATCAGGGCGGACTGCTCGACGTGGTGCTGGCGCCGGACTTCGCGCAGAGCCGCCGGCTGTATCTTTCCTTCGCGCAGGCGGTCGAAGGCGGCGCGCGCACGGCGGTGGCCAGCGCGCGGCTGGGCGACATGGCGCTCACCGACGTCAGGCTGATCTTCGCGCAGGCGGACATCGTGCCCGGCGGTCATCACTTCGGTTCGCGCATCGCCGTGGCCCGCGATGGCTCGCTGTACATCACGACCGGCGAACGCTATGTCGCGAAAGATCGCGCGCAGGCGCTCGACTCGCATCTCGGCAAGGTCATCCGCATCAACGCCGACGGCAGCGTGCCGCGGGACAATCCCTTCGTCGGGCAAGCGGGCGCCAAGCCCGAAATCTGGAGCTATGGACACCGCAATCTGCAAGGCGCGGCGATTCATCCGGTCAGCGGCAAGCTGTGGACGCACGAGCACGGACCGAAAGGCGGCGACGAGCTCAACATCCCGGCGCCGGGCAAAAACTATGGCTGGCCGGTCATCGGCTACGGCGTCGACTATTCCGGGCTGAAAATGCACGACAGCACCAGCAAGGCCGGCATGGAGCAGCCGGTTCACTATTGGGTGCCGTCGATCGCGCCGTCCGGCATGGCGTTCTACACGGCGGACCGCTTTCCGGCGTGGCAGGGGTCGCTGTTCGTCGGCGCCCTCGCCGGCGAGCACCTCGTCCGTTTGACGCTGGACGGCGAACGCGTGGTGGCCGAAGAGCGGCTGCTCGGCGAACGTAAGCAGCGCATCCGCGATGTGCGGCAAGGACCGGACGGTTATCTGTACGTACTTACCGATGAGCGCAACGGCAAGATTCTGCGGGTTTCGCCCTAGTTTCGTGCGTTAGAAATTCGGTTCGTGTCATCGCCGGTTAGCGCGTCGCGCCGCGCGAGCGTCGGGAACCACCGCCGCCAGGCCAGCGCCACTGCCACCGTTCCCAATCCGCCCAGCACGACGGAGCCGACCGGACCAAACCAGGCGGCGGTTGCGCCGGACTCGAATTCGCCCAGCTGGTTGCTGGCGCCGATGAACACCGAATTCACGGCGCTGACTCGGCCGCGCATGTCGTCCGGCGTCTCCAACTGCACCAGCGTCTGCCGGATCACCACGCTCACCATGTCGGCGGCGCCGGTGACGACCAGCGCGCACAGCGACAGCAGGAAGTTGGTGGAGATGCCGAACACCACGGTAGCGAAACCGAATACCGCCACGGCGGCAAGCAGCCGCGTACCGACGCCTCGGGTCACGGGCCAGCGCGTCAGCGCGATCGACATCGCCAGGGCGCCGACGGCCGGCGCGCCGCGCAGCAACCCGAGGCCCCAGGCACCAACATGCAAAATGTCGCGCGCGAACATCGGAAGCAGCGCCGTGGCGCCGCCCAGCAGCACTGCGAACAGATCGAGCGAGATCGCGCCGAGCAGCACTTTGCGTTCGACGATGAACGCCACACCAGCCAGCAAGGTTGCAACACCTGGCCGTTCGTCAGGCGGCGGCGCCTTTTTTTCGTAGCGAATGCACAGCGCGAGCACGGTGCCCAGCGCAAACAGCGCGGCGCAGGTGGCGTATACCGCTGCCGCACCGGCGACATAGATCACGCCGCCAATCGCCGGACCGGCGATGACCGCCGCCTGCAGACCGGACGCGCTGAACGCCATCGCCCGCGGCAACAACGGTGCCGGCACCAGCAAGGCGATCAGCGCCTGCTGCGCGGGCATCTGAAAGGCCCGCGCGATGCCGAGCAGCACCGACACGGCGAGCAGCAGCTCGCGTGATAACCAGCCGTTTGCCGGCGGCGCGAGCCCGCCGTAGCGGGCGAATTCGTAGCTCGCCATCGCCAGGACGCCCGCGGCGAGGAGCTGGACGATCAGGCACGCCGCCACGATCCGCGCCCGGTTGACGCGATCGGCAACATAGCCCGCCACCAGGGTGAGCAGCAGAGCGGGCAGGAACTGGTAGAGCCCCACCAAACCGAGATCCCAGGCGCTTCCCGTCAACTCGTACATCTGCCAGCCAACCGCCACCATCAACATCTGGTTGGCCGCCGTTCCGGCCAGCCGGGTGGCCCAGAACTGCACAAAAGTACGCTGGCGCAGCAGATCGGAAAAACGGTAATCTGACATGTCCTGCCGAGCATAGCAAGGCGACCCCTCGCCGGGATGTCGACATGCAGTTGCGCTAGGCTTCAGTTCATGCCGCATGGAAAATCCGGATCGCTGACGGTGGCGACCTACAACATTCACAAGGGCTTTTCGCATTTCAACCGCCGCATCGTGGTGCACGACATGCGCGAACGCCTGCGCATGATGGGCGCCGATATCGTATTTCTTCAGGAAGTCGTCGGTCACAACGCGCGACACGTCGAGCGCCACGAGGCCTGGCCCGATGCGCCACAACATGAATTTCTGGCCGAGACGCAGTGGCCGGCGGCGGCCTACGCCGGCAACGCCATCTACGAAGACGGCCATCACGGCAATGCCATCCTGTCGCGCTTCCCGATGGTTCGTTGTGACCACGAAGACATTTCGACCAATCGTATCGAGCAGCGCGGCTTGCTGCACGCCGAAATCGACGTGCCGGGCTGGCCAACGAACCTGCATTGCGTGTGTGTCCACCTCGGTCTGTTCGGCCGTTCCCGGCGCAAGCAGGTCGATGCCGTTTGCGACCGTATCGATACGCTGGTGCCCAAAGGCGCGCCGCTGATTGTCGCCGGCGACTTCAACGACTGGCGACATCGCGCCGGCGACCCGCTGGGCGAGATCGGCGTGCACGACGTGTTCGAAACGACACGGGGTCGCCCCGCCCGCAGCTTTCCGGCGCGGTTGCCCATTCTGCGGCTGGATCGAATCTACGTCCGCGGCTTCCAGGTGCAAAGTGCCCACGTACACCGCGGTCGCGACTGGGCCGGACTCTCCGATCACGCGCCGCTCGCCGCGCACTTGTTGCTGGCATGAGACCATATCGCCACGGCAACCATGTGCGCCTGCTAGAGTGCGGCGGCGAGTACTTTCCGGCGCTCGAACAGGCGATCGATTCGGCGCAGCGTGAAGTACGGTTGGAAACCTACATCTTCGCCGACGATGTCACCGGCCGTCGCATCGCGCAGGCGATGGCGCGCGCGGTCGCACGTGGCGTGGCAGTGCGGGTGGTGTACGACGGTTTTGGCTCCGCCACGCACATTGGACAGATCGGCGCATGGATGCATGGGCAGGGCGTCGAAGTGGCAGTGTTCCGCCCGGAAACCTCGTGGAACAAGTTGCGCCGTTCGCGGTTGCGGCGGCTGCACCGCAAATTGGCGATGGTGGACGGCCGCGTCGCGTTTGTCGGTGGCATCAACATCATCGACGACCTCAACATGCCGGAGCCCAGGCATCCGCGCTTCGACTACGCCGTCTGCGTCGAAGGCCCGCTGCTGGAACCCATTCACCGGGCGATGTGCGAGCTGTGGGCGCGGCTGCATCAGCACGCAATCGAACACCTGCGCGCCGCTATCGCAGCTTTTCCGCCGGTTGCCAAGGCCGCGGGCGACCATCACGCATGGTTCGCCTTCCGCGACAACGTGCAGCACCGGCGCGACATCGAGCGCGAGTACCTCGCCGCAATCCTCGCGGCCAAGAGCGACATCCTGATCGCCAACGCTTACTTTTTCCCCGGCCGCCAGTTCCGCCGCGCGCTGCTGCGCGCCCGCCGGCGCGGCGTGCGGGTGCGGCTGCTGCTTCAGGGACGGCAGGAATACCTGCTTCAGCACTATGCCTCCCGCGCACTCTACGGAACGCTGCTCGACGCCGGCGTCGAGCTCTACGAGTACCGTCCGAGCTTCCTGCATGCCAAGGTGGCGGTCATCGACGACAACTGGGCGACGGTTGGATCGTCGAACATCGATCCGTTCAGTCTGCTGCTGGCGCGGGAAGCCAACGTGTTCGTTCGCAATGTCGCGTTCGCCGACAACCTGCGGCGCAGTCTGGAAATGGCCATCCGCAATGACTCGACCGCCATCCATCGGTCGCGCTGGAGCACCCGGCCGATCCTTGACCGCCTGCTGACCTGGGTGCTGTACGGCGTTGCGCGGGGCCTGATGAGTGTCCTCGGCTACGGACGGCATTGAAGCAGATGGCAGTCGCGCCGCTTGCCGCTATGAATCGACCGCAAATCCCGGCGCGGTCTTCTCGCTGCCCACCCGATGCGGCGCCCGACGCCTGATTCCTATAATCGATTCATGTCTGAAATCGCGACCCCGGATACCGAACCGCCGCAGCAGAGAACGATCCGGTCCGTTCGTCTCTCGGGCTTCAGCTCGCGGGATCGCGAATTGCTCCGGCTGTTTTTGCGTCGTCCGCCGGGTGCCGGCGTCAGCCTCACGGTGGTCGACGACGATGCCGATCTGCTGATTGCGAATGCGCTGCTGGCGGACGGTGCTGCGGCGCTGAGGCAGTGGCATGGCCCCTGTCCAGCGATAGGCATCGTCGAGCGTTTCGAAAGCGATGCGCCGTTCTACCAGGTCGCGCAACAAGGGCAGATGTTGTTCTCGCTGGCACAGGCGATCAACCGCATTCGCACTGGCTGGTCGCCGCCGGCGCCGGCCACGACTGCAGCCGATGCGATGACCGCGACAGGCGACGCGGTTGAGACCGTAGCCGAGGCTGCTGCGGCTGTGCCGGATGGTTCCCCACCAGCGCCGGAAACGCCAGCAGCGGTGGCCGAGCGAACCCCACCGCCGGCCGCCAAACCTGCCAATGCCAACGCCAATGCCGATGCCGCCGCGGTGGCCGCCATCACCGCCAGCGCCGGTTTGCCGTGGCAGCGCGCGCTGAATGTCCTGGTGATCGACGATTCGCATTTTTCACGCGAAGCCATTTCGGCCGCGCTGGTCAAGGTGGGCTTCGCGGTAGATACGGCGGAAGGCGGCGATACCGGCCTGCAAAAGGCGGCAGCGAAGGTGTACGACGTTGCGTTGGTCGATTTCGAGATGCCCGGCATGCGCGGGCCCGAGGTGTTGCGCAAGCTCCGCGCGCTGGGTATGCAATGCCCGTCGGTGCTGATTATGCTGACCTCGCGTACCGGCGCCGTCGATCGCCTGCGCGCCAAGTTTGCCGGCTGTGATGCTTATCTCACCAAGCCGACCCGCATGCAGGAGTTTCTCGACACTCTGCGCCAATTTGCGACTGCCGGAAAACTCTCGCGTCCGTGAGCAGGCGTCATCCTGCGGCGCTACCGGCCGATCCGTTGCCGCCCGCTGCGCAACGGCCGAACCCGTTGCGCCTGCTGCTGCCCTATCTGGCGCAGTACAAGGGCCGCATCGTCGTCGCGCTGACGTGCCTGCTGCTGGCGAAGGTGGCCCATGTCACGGTACCCATCGTCCTGAAGTGGATCGTCGACGATATGAGCGCCTCGGGCGCAGGCAGGGCGATCGTCGCGGTACCGCTGCTGCTGCTGGTGGCGTATGGCATTGCACGGTTCTCGGTCACACTGTTCACCGAGCTGCGTGAGTTCTTCTTTGCCAAGGTCGGGCAGCGGGCCGTTCGTCGCATCGCGCTGGAGACATTCGAGCATCTGCACCGCCTGTCGCTGCGTTTCCATCTGGCGCGCCAGACCGGTGGTCTGACCCGCGACATCGAACGCGGTACCCGCGGCATCACGTCGTTGATGAGCTACGTGCTGTTCTCGATCCTGCCCACGCTGGTCGAGTTCGCGCTGGTCTGCGGCGTGCTCGCGTGGAACTACGACTGGACTTTCGTCACCATCACATTGATCACGCTGGTCGGCTACATCGCCTACACCATCTTCGTCACCGAGTGGCGCACCGCCTTTCGCAAGGAGATGAACGAACTGGACTCGAAGGCGAATTCAAAGGCAATCGACAGCTTGCTCAACTACGAGACGGTCAAGTATTTCGGCAACGAACACTTCGAGGCGGACCGTTACGACCAGAGCCTGCAGCGCTGGGAGCGTGCCGCCGTGCGTTCGCAGACCTCGCTGTCACTGCTCAATCTGGGGCAAAGCCTGTTCATCGCGGCCGGCGCCAGCCTCGTCATGTGGCGCGCGATCGATGGCGTGATCGCGGGGCGCATGACAGTGGGCGATCTGGTGCTGGTCAACGCCTTTCTGATCCAGCTTTACGTTCCACTCAACTTTCTCGGCGTGATCTATCGCGAGATCCGGCAATCGATGACCGACATGAGCCGCATGTTCAGTCTGATGGCGGAGCATCAGGAGGTCGCCGACCGGCCGCACGCCGTCGTGCTCGGCGCCGCGGTTGCCCCGTTGGGCGACGTCGTCTTCGACAACGTCCATTTTTCCTACGAACCCGATCGCAGCATCCTGCACGGCATCAGCTTCCACATACCCGCAGGTCAGACCTTCGCCGTGGTTGGCCCGAGCGGTGGCGGCAAGAGCACGCTGGCGCGACTGTTGTTTCGCTTCTATGACGTAACGGCGGGCAGCATTCGCGTCGACGGTCTCGACATTCGCGACTACACGCAAGGCAGCCTGCGCGCAGCGATCGGCATCGTGCCGCAGGACACCGTGCTGTTCAACGACACGCTTGGCTATAACCTGCGCTACGGCATGCCCACGGCGACCGAGGGGCAATTGCAGGCGGCGATTCGTGCCGCCCGGCTCGACGACTTCGTTGCGCGACTGCCCAAAGGGCTGGAGACGACGGTCGGCGAGCGCGGCCTGAAGCTGTCCGGCGGCGAAAAGCAGCGGGTGGCGATCGCCCGCGCCCTACTCAAGAACCCCACCATCCTGATCTTCGACGAAGCGACCTCCGCGCTCGACTCCGAGAGCGAGAAAGCGATCCAGGCCGAAATTCGCACCGTCAGCCGCGAGCGCACCACGCTGATCATCGCGCACCGGCTATCCACCATCGTCGATGCCGATTGCATTCTGGTGGTTGACGGCGGGCGTGTGGTCGAGCGCGGCACCCACGTCGATCTGCTGGCGGCTCGCGGCTTGTACGCCAAACTGTGGGCGCTGCAGGCGGAGCATGCGGAGCCCTGATCCACCCCGTAAAAGCGGCGTTCGTCGCATTCGGCGCCGTAGGTGCGGGTGAGCACGCATAATGCGCGCAGCCTATTCCCATCCCATTTGCCTGCCGTCATGCCGTTGTCGCTCCCCTCCCTGTCCCGTGCGTTTGCTGTCGCCGGTCTCCTGTTGCTCGCGCCGCTGGCTGCGCAGCCGTTGCCCCCGTTGGCGCCGCCCGCTGCGGCTTTCGACGTCGGCCCGGTGGTCGAAGGCATCAGCGAATACACGCTCAAAGCCAATGGCTTGCGCGTGCTGTTGTTTCCCGATGCCTCCAATCCCAAAGTCACCGTCAACATCACCTATCTGGTGGGCTCGCGGCATGAGGGTTACGGCGAGACCGGCATGGCGCACCTGCTGGAGCACATGCTGTTCAAGTCGACGCCGAAGTATCCGAAACTGTGGCAGGACATGGCCAATCGCGGTTTCATCAACAACGGCACCACCTGGCTGGATCGCACCAACTACTACGAAAGCTTCGCTGCCAGCGACGACAACCTGCAATGGGCGCTGGCGATGGAGGCCGACCGCATGGTCAATTCGAACATCCTGCGCGAAGAGCTCGATACCGAGATGACGGTGGTGCGCAACGAATTCGAGATGGGCGAAAACCGTCCGCAATGGGCGCTGTATCAAAAAGTCTTCGCCACCGCTTTCATGTGGCACAACTATGGCAATTCCACCATCGGCAACCGCAGCGACATCGAGAACGTCGGCATCGACAATCTGCGCGCTTTCTACCGGACCTATTACCAGCCGGACAACGCGGTGCTGCTGGTGGCCGGCAAGATCGACAGCGCAAAAACACTGGCCTGGATCGCCGACTATTTCGGCAAGGTCGCGCGCCCGACACGAAAACTGCCCAAGCTGTGGACGGTAGAGCCGACGCAGGACGGCGAACGTGAAGTGACGGTACGCCGGGTCGGCGACAGCCAGATTCTTCTGCCGGCCTATCGCGTGCCGTCGGCCTCGCACCCCGATGCCGCCGCCATTCAGGTATTCATGGCGTTGATGACGTCGGAGCCTTCCGGCCGCTTGTACCAGGCGCTGGTCAAATCGAAGCTTGCGGTGTCGGTCGACAGCGAGAGCGATCTGATGTTCGATCCGACGCTGGTGGGTTTCTGGGTCACGCTGAACAAATCGCAAGCGATCGACAAGGCGCGCGAGGCGGCGCTCGCCACTGTCGAATCGGCCTGGCGCAAACCATTCACCCAGACCGAACTCGACCGCGTGAAATTGCAGTACGCCCGAGGCTACGACCAGACCATCGCCGACAGCGGACGCTTTGCCGTTGCCCTGTCGGAGGCGGTGGCCATTGGCGACTGGCGCTTTTACTTCTATCAGCGCGATCGTATCGGCAAGGTCACACTGGCCGACGTCGATCGCGTGGCGAAGGCCTATTTCAAGGCGCAGAACCGGACGCTGGGTCGTTTCCTGCCGACCGACAAACCGGATCGTGCCGAGATGCCGGCGGCGCCCGAGCTTTCGTCGCTGCTCGCCGGCTATCGCGGCGACCAAAGCATGACCGACGGTGAGGTGTTCGAACCCAGCCCGGCCAACATCGACAAGCGCAGCGAACGCTTCGCGCTGGCCAACGGCATGAAGGTCGTCCTGCTGCCGAAGAAGACACGCGGCAACACCGTGCAACTGGCATTGCGCATCGGTTATGGCGACGAGAAAACGCGCAACGGCAAGGCCGCGGTTGACGAGCTGGCGAGCGCGCTGCTGCTGCGCGGCGCCCAGGGGCTGGATCGCCAGCAAATCCGCGACCGGCTCGATGCCCTGCGCGCCAGCGGCGGTCTTGGACTTGGCGGCGGATCGTTCCAGACCAAGCGGGCTTACATCGACGATCTGGTCGCTTTCGTGGCGCAGGTCTATCGCAGCGCCACCTTCCCCGCCGACCAGCTGGAACTGGTTCGCAAGGAGTCGATCACCGCGCTGGAAGAGTCGGCCAAGGATCCGGAGAGCATCGCCTTCACCGCGCTGGAGCGTCACTTTTCGCACTATCCGCGCGGCGACGTGCGCTACGTGCCGACCGTGGCGGAGCACATTGCCGATCTCAAGGCAGTGACGCGCGATCAGGTCCTGCGCTATGCGAACGCGATGCGCGGCCTGTCGGCGGCGGAGATCGCCGTGGTCGGCGACTTCGACGCGGCAAGCCTGAAGGCCGCATTGACCCGCGCGTTTGCGGCGAACAAACTGCCGGCGCCGTTCACCCGCGTCAGCCGGGAGTATCAAGCGGTGGCGGCCAAAACCGAAAAGATCGCCACCCCCGACAAGGAAAACGCGACCTTCGTGGCGCGCGTCGCCTTCCCGCTGCAGGACAAGGCCGCAGACTACCCGGCGCTGGTGCTGGCCGATTTCATCGTCGGCGGTTCCGCCGGCGCCCGCCTGTTCCAGCGGGTGCGGGAGAAGGAAGGCTTGAGCTATGACGTGTTCAGCGTGCTGGCGGTGCCGACGTTCTCGAATTCCGCGAGCTGGACCTTTGGCTACATTGCCAATCCGCAAAACGCCGCCAGGGCCGAAGCCGCGCTGAAGGACGAGCTGCGCAAGCTGCTTGCCGGCAACGCCTTGACCGAGGAAGAATTCAACGCACAGCGCCAGTCGCTGCTCGACCAGCGTCTGGTTCGCCGCGCGCAGGATGCGACGCTGGCGGCACAACTGGTCACGCTGGCGGACGCCGATCGCACGTTCGCCTTCGTCGCCGAACTGGAGGCAGGCATCGCGAAACTGACCCGCACCGATTTCGATGCGACGCTGCGCAAGTACCTCAAGATGCCCGAGCTGTCGTCGTTCGTCGCGGGCGACTTCTCGAAAGTGAGGTAGCTGTCGTCACCCCGCGCGCAGGGCATCGACGATCTCCATGCGCGCGGCGCGGACGCTCGGCAGAAAACCGCCGATGACCCCCATGACGAGCGAGAACAGCGTCGACTGCAGCACGATCGCCGGCGTCAGATGAAAGCCGAACGAGAGCTGCGAGAACGACGCGAAGTTGAGCGTCGACACGGTAAACAGTTGCAGGAAAGACGCGCAGGCCAGGCCCACCGCGCCGCCGAGCAGCGCCAGCAGCATCGATTCCAGCAGGAACGCCGAGAGAATCGAAGTTCGCCGGAAGCCCAGCGCGCGTAGCGTACCGATCTCGCCGATGCGGTTGGACACGGCCGCGTACATGGTGATTGCGGCGCCGATGATGGCACCGATCGAAAAGATCAACGACAGCGCCAGACCAAGAATCGACAGAAAGGTCGACAGCGCCTTGCTCTGTTCCTCGTAGAACAGCGGCTCGATCTTGACGTCGAGCTTCAGGCGTACATCGGCTTCGACGTCGCCCTTCAGTCGCTCGAATTGGCCACGGTCGGTCAGCCTGGCGATCACGCTCGAATAGCCGAAGCGGCGGAATGCCTGACCCAGTTGTTCGACGTCGCCCCAGGCTTCGGAATCGAAGCCCGAGGCGCCGCCATCGAATACGCCGACGATCTGCCAGTCGCGACCGGCGAAGCGGGTGCTCTGGCCCAGCTCCATGTTCTCGAACCCGGCATTGACGCTGCGCCCGACCACGATCTCGCTCGCCCCCGGCCGGAACCAGCGACCCTCGACCAGCTTCACCTGTGGCCGCAGCCCGATACCGGCCACGGTCAGGCCACGCACGATCACGTTCTGCGGCTTGTTGTCGCCTTTCTTCGGGGCACCCACCAGCACCACGATTTCCTTCGACACCATCGGCTCGCCGCGCTCGTTGCGGGCGACCGACGGGTGCGTTTCGACCAGCGCCGCCTGATCGCGGCTGACGCCGCTCTGGATTTCCGTCGGCACGCCCTGCCGCAGCAGGATCACGTTGTCGGTGCTGCCGGTGCCGACCAGGGTCTTGCGCAAACCGGCGTCGAGCATCAGCACGGCGGCGAACACGAACACCACCAGCGCCATGCCCCCGGCAGTGAGCGCTGTGGTCAGGCGCCGTGTCCACAGGTTGCGCAGGATGTAGCTGAACGGGATTTTCATCGTCGGACCGTGTGCGCGATCAGGCGACGTGGCGCAAGCCGTCGACGATGCGGATGCGCGCCGAGCGGATCGCCGGCAGGATCGCCGCCAGCACGCCAACGAACACCACCGCGCCAAGCTGCCACCAGAGCGTCTGCTGCGACAGCCGGAACACCGGGAAGATGGTGCCGATCAAGCTCTTGAAGACGG
Organism: Betaproteobacteria bacterium; assembly: GCA_027492485.1. GTDB lineage: Bacteria > Pseudomonadota > Gammaproteobacteria > Burkholderiales > Casimicrobiaceae > Casimicrobium. Next base: position 39,988 of record JAPUER010000053.1, on the reverse strand, counting down.
CGATCAGCGGAAAGCTCAGCGCGATGCCGATCAATCCGCCAAGCAGCGTCAGGCACAACGATTCGCCGAAGATCAGCGCCACCACGAAACCGGGGCCGAAGCCGAGCGCCTTCAGCGTGGCGTACTCGCTGATGCGCTCGCGCACGGTCATTGCCATCGTGTTGGCGACCACGGCGAGGATGATGATGATCACCACGAAGCTGACGATGCGGATGGCGCCGACGATGGCCTCCGATTGCGCGATGAAACCAAGCTGGAACGCCTTCTCGGTTTCGGTCAGGGTTTCGGCGATCGAGTTCTTGAACTCGTTGTCGACGGCGGCGCTGATTTCCGCCGCGCGCTGACCGTCCTTGATGCCGACCACGAACACGCCCGCGCGATCGGCGGCGCGCGGAAAGCTCTGCTTCACCCGTTCGTTGAGGTAATCCCAGTGAAAGTACATCTGGCGGGCGACCGTGGTGTCGTCGCGCGGCTCGAAAATGCCGCGCACGGTGAACTCCCAGGTGCCGGGATAGATCGTGCCCTGCAGCGGAATTTTGTCGCCGATTTTCCAGCCGTAGTTGTCGGCCAGCGTGCGGCCGATGATGCAGCCGGTGCGGTCGCGCAGCATCGCCTGCATCTGCTCCGGCGGCAGCAGGAATTCCGGATAAAGATCGAAGAACACCGGCAGCGTGACGCCGAATTGCGGAAAGAAATTCTTCGGCTCCTGATAAATGCCGGCGAACCAGTTGCTGGCCGCGATCTGGGTGACGCCGTCGACGGCGCGGATGCGCTCGGCATAGTAAGTCGGCAGCGTGAAGGTGAGCGAGATCGAGTTGCGGGTGATCAGCCGGTTCGCCGATGCCATGTCGGAGCCGGCATACCAGGCGTCCACCACGGTGCGCAGCAGCCCGAAGGCGATCACCGCAATCACCAGGCCGACGATGGTCAGCAGACTGCGCAAGCGGGCGCGAAAGATGTTCTTCAGGATCAGCTTGAACAGCATCGCGTCATTCGCCGGCGGCAACCCGCTCGGTGCCCAGCAGCTCGCCTTTCTCGAGGTGCGTCACATGCGTGGCCGCCTTCACCGCGCCGGGATCGTGGGTCACCATGATGATGGTCTTGCCCATTTCGCGATTGAGCTGCTGCAACAGCGCCAGCACGTCGGCGGCGCTCTTCCTGTCGAGGTCGCCGGTCGGTTCGTCGGCGACGATCAGCGTCGGGTCGGTGATCAGCGCGCGGGCGATGGCCACGCGCTGCTGCTGGCCGCCGGACAGCTCGTTCGGGTAGTGATCGACGCGATCGCTGAGGCCCACCAGTGCCAGCGCGAGCAGCGCCCGCTCGCGCCGTTCGCGCCGCGACAAATCGGTCAGCATCAGCGGCAGTTCGACGTTTTCCAGCGCGGTCAGCACCGGCATCAGGTTGTAGAACTGGAACACGAAGCCGACGTTTGCCGCGCGCCAGTCGGCCAGTTCGGCTTCGGACAATTCGGCGATGTTGAGGCCGCCGACGGTCAATTCGCCGCCGCTCGGCTTGTCAATGCCGGCGATCAGGTTGAGCAGGGTCGATTTGCCGGAGCCCGATGGCCCCATCAAGGCCAGAAAATCCCCGGCCGGGATGTCGAGCGAGATGTCGGTCAGCACCGGCACATCCTGATCGCCGCGGCTGTAATGCTTGCTCAGATTGCGGATGCAGACCAGCGGCGGCGCGGCGTCCGGCGGGCCGTTGCTGGCCTCGGCAAGCTCGCTCATTTCTTCGCCGCCGGCACCGCCGGCGCACCGTCGCGCAGTTTGTCGGACGGTTTCAGCACCACCTTGTCGCCGCTCTTGACGCCGCTGACTTCGACGCTGTCGCCGAGATCGCGCCCTTTGTTGACGGCGGTCAGCTTCACTGTTTTGCCGTCGTAGACGAACAGCGCCGTCTTGCCGTCACGCTCCACCAGCGCCTCCTTGCGCACGGCGGCCACCGGCTTGCGGTCGGCGTCCGCCGGCTTCTGCTTGAGGAAGGCGGCCTTGGCGCTCATGTCGGGCAGCGCGCGGCTGTCGCGCTCGACGAAGGCGATCTTGACCAGCACCGTCGCCTTGGCGCGATCCACCGTCGGCACGATGCGCGAGACTTCGCCAAGCAGCCGCACCTCGGGCAGCGCATCGAGCGTGATCTCGCACTGGCCGCCGACCTGCACCTTGCCGATGCTCGCTTCGGCGACGTCGACTTCGACTTCCAGCGTGCTCATGTCGGCCATCGTGACCACCGCGCCCTTGGAATCGGCGGCGGAGGAGAAGGGGGTGATGATGTCGCCGACGTTGGCGTTTTTGGTCAGGATCACGCCGTCGAACGGCGCCCGGATTAGCGTCTGCTCGACCGACACCGTCGCCGCGCGCGTCTGCGCATCGGCCACGCCGATCGCGGCGTTCAGGCTGGCAAGGCTGGCGCGGGCGCGGTCGAGCCGCGCCTTGGCCGCGTCCAGTTGCGCGGCGGCGATGAAGTTTTTCTGGAACAGGCCTTCGGTGCGGCGATAGTTCGCCTCGGCGTCGACCAGTTCGGCCTTGCCCTGTTCCAGATTGGCTTTCGCGGCGGCGACGCCGGCGCGCGCCTGGTCGCGGGTGGCGGATACATCCATCGCCTCCAGCCGCGCCAGCACCTGCCCGGCCTTGACCACGCTGCCTTCCTGCACGCCAAGATATTCCAGGCGCCCGGTGGCCTTGGTCGAGACCGCCGCCTTGCGCGCCGCTACCACCCGGCCGGTGGCGTTGAGCAGGGTGTAGGCCTGAGTCGGAAACGCCGTGGTCACGCTGCCCAGCTCCACCTCGGCCGGCGCGTTGGCGCTGCGAATGGCGAGCGCGGCGACGAGCAGCGCGGCGACGGCGGCGACGATGCCCCATTTGATCCACTTGCGGCGGCGCCGGGCCGCCAGCGTCGCGGCGGGCGTGGCGCCCTTGTTCAGACTCAGTTTGGCGAGGTCAGCTTGCGCCACGGGGCGGGCCTTTCGGTGCGGTCGGGGGTGCGTCATTGTTGCAGGCTCGCGCGCCGCCGCGCCGCCACGGCAGAATGACGCCGGTCAATTAGCGAGCGAATCGATGCGCCGGATTGGCCGTCCCGACGCTGTTTCTGCCAATCAGCTTTTCGTCAGAAGCGCCATTACATAAGGGCTAACGGCGACAAATCGCCAAAGTCGACTTTACGCAGAACACCGCCGCTTGCCCAATTAGAATGACGCTTCCGTCAAAAAGCCATATATCCCCGGTGTCTGTTTTTCCACCCGCCAGCGACGGCGCTTGCCTGCGGTCGCGGGCAACCGGTCGCCGCTTGCGCGACCGCTCCGCCGCATGACCGCCGCTGCCCATCCGCTGTCGCCGACGCCGGCGCGCGAACGGCAGATCCTGATCGTCATCACGCTGATGAGTTTCACCAACGTGGTCGACTTCATGGTCATGATGCCGCTATCGCCGCATCTGATGCGCGATTTCGGCATCGGCACCGCGCAGTTCGGTCTGCTGGTGTCGGCCTACGCCTTCGCCGCGTCGGCGGCGTCGCTGCTGATGGCGTCGATCGCCGACCGCTTCGACCGCAAGCACGCGCTGCTGGTCGTCTACGGCGGCCTGATCGTCGGCACCCTCGGCTGCGCGCTGGCACCCAACTACCTGGCGCTGCTGGCGGCGCGCACCGTGGCCGGCCTGTTCGGCGGCGTGCAAAGCTCGATTGCCTTTTCCATCGTCGGCGATCTGGTGCCGGACGAGCGGCGCGGCCGCGCGATGGGCATGGTGATGCTGTCGATGTCGCTATCGGCGGTGCTCGGCGTGCCGCTGTCGATCTACGTCGCCGCGCACGGCGGCTGGCATCTGCCGTTCTTTGCGCTGGCGGCGACCTGCGCGCTCTTGTTCGCGGTGGCGCTGCGGGTGATTCCGCAGCTGCGCGGGCACATGCGGCAGCGCCCGCCGGCGGGGCTCTGGGCCGGCCTCTGGCGCGGCTATGCCGAACTGTTGCGGGTGCCCAATCACTGGTGGGCGTTCGTCACCTCGGCGCTGCTGACGCTGTCCGGCATGATCGTGATTCCCTACGTGGCGCCGTCGCGCATCGCCAATGAGGGCATGAACGAGGTGCAGCTCGCCTATTTTTATCTGGTCGGCGGTGCCGTCACGCTGTTCAGCCGGCCGCTGTTCGGCCGCATGTCCGACCGCTTTCCGCGCGCCGTTGTCTACTATTGGCTGGTGCTGCTGTCGATTCCTCCGATGTTGCTGATTACTCACACGCTGCGCGTCAACCTGTTTTGGCAACTCGCGGTTGCCGCGCTGTTCTTCATCTTCGTCAGCGGCCGCTTCATCCCGTCGATGGCGCTGGTCACCGCCGCCACCACGCCGCAACTGCGCGGTCGCGTCATGTCGTTCAATTCGGCGGTGCAAAACCTGTTCACCGGGCTCGCCGCAGCGCTCGGCGGCGCCATGCTGAGCCATTCTGCCGGCGGCCAGCTCGACGGCTTCGAGACGGTCGGGCTGCTGTCCTGCCTGTTCGCGCTGGCCTCGCTGTGGACGGCGTTCAGGATCCGCACGGTGTCATGAGGCTCGCCGTCACCGCTCTTGCCGCCGAGCGCGGCGGTCGCGCCGTGTTCGCCGGCCTGTCGTTCACCGCCGGGGCCGGCACGCTGCTGCGCATCGCCGGGGCCAATGGCGCCGGCAAGACCACGCTGCTGCGCATCCTGGCCGGACTGGCGGCACCTGCCGCCGGCGAGGTGCAGTGGCAGCACGACGGCGCGCTGCCGCCGGCGCAGGCCGCCTGCTACGTCGGCCACGGCAATGCCTGCAACGACGCGCTGAGCGTGGCCGAGAACCTCGCCTATGCCGCCGCGCTGGCCGGCGTCGACGACTCGCGCGACGGCATCGCCGCCGCGCTCGCCGCGCTGGGCGTGCGCAACCTGCTCAATCGCCGCTTCGGCACCCTGTCGCAGGGCCAGCGCAAGCGCGCCTCGCTGGCCCGGCTGCTGCTGGGCGAGGCGCGGGCGGGGCCGGGCCCGCGCGCCTGGCTGCTCGACGAGCCCTTCGTTGCGCTCGACGTCGATACCCAGGCGCTGCTGGCCGGCGTGATCGGCGCCCGGCTCGCCGCCGGCGGGTTGGTCATCTACACCTCGCACCAGGCGGTGGACATCGCCGCCGCGCATACGGACGAGGTGTCGCTATGAGCCTGCGCCGCGCCGCCGGCGCCGTTTTCCGCCGCGAGCTGCAACTGTTCGCCCGGCGCAAGAGCGACTGGGCCAATCCGCTGATGTTCTTCCTGATCGTCTGCTCGCTGTTTCCGTTCGCGGTTGGCAGCGAGTCCGAGCGGCTGAAGCTGATCGGCATCGGCGTCATCTTCGTCGGCGCGCTGCTGGCGGCGATGCTGTCGCTGCCGCGGCTGTTCGACGAGGACACCCGCGACGGCTCGCTGGAACTGCTGCTCTGTTCGCCGGAGCCGCTGGCGGCGCTGATTCTCGCCCGCGTCGCGGCGCTGTCGCTGGCGCTCGGGCTGGCGCTGGCGCTGGTGGCGCCGGTGTTCGCGCTGTTCTACGCCTTGCCCGGCGACGTCGCCGGCATGCTGGCGCTGACGGTGGCGATGGCGGTGCCGACCCTGCTGCTGGTCGGCTCGATCGCCGCGGCGCTGCTGGTGTCGGCCCGCGGCGGCGCCATTCTCACCGCGGTGCTGGTGCTGCCGCTGACCATTCCGACGCTGATCTTCGGCGCCGGCGCCGCGCTGCGCGTGCTGTACGGCGAATCGCCGGCGGCCGAACTGGCGCTGCAGGCGGCATTCCTGCTGCTTGCTCTAGCATTGTGTCCGCTGGCAGCCGCGGCTGCGTTGAAAATTAGTACCGATTAGTCGTGGCACGTACCGAGCAACAAAGTAACGAAAAATACGGCGGACGCTGGTTCTGGCGCTATGCCTCGCCGGCCGCGTTCTTCCCGCTGGCGGGCAGGATCGAGGCGCTTTGCTGGGTGCTCGCGGCGGTGCTCGGCGCCATCGGGCTCTATCTCGGGTTCTTCGTGGCGCCGACCGACGCCCAGCAGGGCGAGGTTTACCGCGTCATCTTCATTCACGTCCCGGCGGCGTGGATGGCGATGGTGATCTATCTGGCGATGGCGTTCTGGTCGCTGCTCGGTCTGGTGCTCGGCACCCGGCTGTCGTTCATGATGAGCCATGCGCTGGCCCCGACCGGTGCCATCATGGCGGTGGTCTCGCTGTGGACCGGCGCGCTGTGGGGGCGCCCGACCTGGGGCACCTACTGGGTGTGGGATGCGCGGCTGACCTCAACGCTGATCCTGTTCTTTCTCTACGTCGGCTACATGGCGCTGGCGGCGTCGTTCGACGACCGGAAGAAGGGCGACCGGGCCTCGGCGCTGATCGCGCTGGTCGGCGCCGTCAATGTGCCGATCATTTATTTCAGCGTCAAATGGTGGAACACGCTGCATCAGGGCTCGTCGGTGCGGCCCGGCAGCTCGTCGATGGCCACCGTGATGCTGGCGGCCATGCTGATCATGACCTTCGCCTTCTGGGCCTACAGCATCGCCGCCGCCATGCACCGGTTGCGCACCGGCATCATCGAGCGCGAGCGCGACGCCGCCTGGCTGCGCGGCGCGGTGAAAGGATGGCTGCGATGAACTGGGAATCGTGGAGCGCGTTTTGGGACATGGGCGGCCGCGCCCTCTTCGTCTGGGGCAGTTATGGCGCCCTGTTGATCGCCGTCATTGCGGAACTTGTTGCGCTGCGTCAGGCTCGAAAGACCGCACTCGAGGCCTTGCAGGAAGATCATGACCGTTAAGCAGAAACGTCTCGCGCTGATTCTCGGCGGGCTCGGCGTCGTCGCCGTCGCCGTGGCGCTGGTGCTGACCGCCTTCAACAAAAACCTGGTGTTTTTCTTCACGCCGTCGCAGATCGCTGCCAAGGAGGCGCCGGTGGGCCGCACTTTCCGCTTGGGCGGCATGGTCGAGAACGGCAGCGTCAAGCGCGACGGCGTCAACGTGAACTTTCGGGTGACCGACACCGCGCAGGTCGTCGCGGTGAGCTACAGCGGCATCCTGCCGGACCTGTTCCGCGAGGGCAAGGGCGTGGTTGCTCAGGGCCAGCTCGGCGACGACGGTGTGTTCCGCGCCAAGGAAGTGCTCGCCAAGCACGACGAGAACTACATGCCGCCCGAGGCCGCGACCGCCATCGAAAAGGCGCATCAGGCGCGCGATATGGCGGCGAAGACGCTCAAGCAATAGTTCGATGGCCCGTCAGTGAACAAGAAGCTTCTCCTCCCCATCGCCTTCTTCGCGCTCGCCGCAGTGCTTTACTTCGGCCTGTACCGCGATCCGCGCGAGGTGCCTTCGCCGCTGATCGGCAAGCCGGCGCCGGCGTTCACGCTGGAAACGCTGGATAACCCGGCCGCGAAGTTCTCGCCCGCCGACATGAAGGGCAAGGTCTGGCTGCTCAACGTGTGGGCGAGCTGGTGTCCGAACTGCAAGGACGAGCACCCGGATCTGCTCGACCTCAAGCGCCGCAACGTGCTGCCTATCATCGGGCTCAACTACAAGGACAAGCGCGACCTCGGTCTCGACGTGCTGAAGAAGACCGGCGACCCCTACACCGTCAATGCCTTCGATCCCGACGGCAAGGCGGCGCTGGACTGGGGCGTTTACGGCGCCCCGGAAACCTTCCTGATCGACCGCGACGGCATCATCCGCGCCAAACACGTGGGCCCGATTTCGCCGGAGATCTTCGCGCAGAAGTTCGCGTCGTTCCTGAAGTAGCGGTTGACCGGGTCGCGCCCGATCCGGTTGCGGCTGACACCGGGCAACAACTTTTTCACGAAACGCCCATTACAAAAGGGCTCGGCGGCCGGATTGCGGCAATGTCGACATCCGGTTATTTACTGCCTTGAGCCCAATGCATAAGCGCTTTTCACCGAAAAGCCGTTAGCGCAGGATTTGCTAACGGCAGCGTTGCTGTCGCGCCGCAAACCGGTAACATTCGCCAGACAATTACTTTAGACCTAAAGCATTATGGCGAAGGTGGAGACGGGCGGCGCGGCCGCGCTTGCTGCGCTCGCGGGCTACCGCGAGCAATTCGCGATCCCGGACGGCGTCATTTATCTCGACGGCAATTCGCTCGGCGTGCTGCCGAAAACCGCAATCGCAGCGGTGCGCCGCACGGTCGAGCAGGAATGGGGCGAGGGCCTGATCCGGTCGTGGAACACGGCCGACTGGGTCAACGCGCCGCGCCGCTGCGGCGACAAGATCGCGCGGCTGATCGGCGCCGATGCCGGCGAGGTCATTGCCTGCGACTCGACCTCGCTCAACCTGTTCAAGGCGCTGGTCACCGCGTTGCAATTGCAATCGCTGCGTCCGGACGGGCGGGCGCGCAACGTCATCGTCTCCGACATCGACAACTTCCCGACCGACCTCTACATCGCGCAGGGCCTGCAGGCGCTGCTGGCGGAGCGCGGGCTCGAACTGCATTTCGTCAAACGGCAGCAGATCGAGGCGACGCTGGCCGCGGTGGGCGCGCGCACGGCGGTGACCATGCTCACCCAGGTCGATTACCGCAGCGGCGAGCGCTACGACATGGCCGCCGTCACCCGCCTCGTGCAGGCGCAGGGCGCGCTGATGCTGTGGGATCTCGCGCACTCCACCTGCGCGTTCCCGGTGGCGCTCAACGCCTGCAACGCCGATCTCGCCGTCGGCTGCACCTACAAATACGTCAACGCCGGGCCGGGTGCGCCGGCCTTTGTGTTTGCCGCAAAGCGGCATCTCGATGCGCTCGATGCGGCGGGCACGGCAGCGCCGATCTCCGGCTGGTTCGCGCACGAAGCGCCGTTCGCGTTCGACCCGGATTTCCGCGTCACGCGCGGCATCGAACGCTTCACCGTCGGCACGCCGCCGATCCTGCAATTCGCCGCACTGGAGGCGGCGCTCGACATCTGGCTGACGGTGGACATGAACGTCGTGCGCGAGGCGTCGCTGGCGCTGACCGCGCGCTTCATCGCCGAAGTCGAGCAGCAATGCGCCGGCCTGGGCCTCGCGCTCGCCACCCCGCGCGAGGCCGCGCTGCGCGGCTCGCAGGTGTCGTTCCGGCACGCCGAGGGCTACGCCATCATGCAGGCGCTGATTGCACGCGGCGTGATCGGCGACTTCCGCGCGCCGGACATCCTGCGCTTCGGCTTCACGCCGTTGTACGTGGCCGAGGAGGACGTCGTCGCAGCGGCGGCACATTTGCGCGAAGTGCTCGTGAGCAAGCAATACCAGCGGCCGGAGTTCAACACGCGATCGAAAGTAACTTGAGTCGACGATAGCAACGCCCCTCGTTTCGTCGCCGCGGCCGACGCCGGGGTGACGGCAGATTGGACCAACTCAGACAACAGGTAGCGATATGGCAACGCAGATCACCCCCACCGGCGCCGAGGCGGCGCATCAGTCGTTCAAGGACAGCTTCAGCTATTCGAGCTACCTGCGGCTCGAACAATTGCTCGCCGCGCAGCAGCCGCTGACTGACGCGCACGACGAAGTGCTGTTCATCACCATCCACCACGTGCAGGAAGTGTGGATGAGCCTGATCGTCAAGGAGCTCACCGCCGCGATGGCGAAGCTCACCGCCGGCGACTTCGAACCGGCGATGAAGATGCTCGCCCGCGTCTCGCGTGCGCAGGAGCAGATGGGCGCGGCGTGGGAGGTGCTCAAGACCATGACGCCCGCCGATTATCTCGAATTCCGCAGTGCCTTCGGCAAGGCGAGCGGCTTCCAGAGCTGGCAATACCGCACCGTGGAATTCCTGCTCGGCAACCGCCAGCGCTACATGCTCAAGCCCTTTGCCGAACAGCCCGAACATCTTGCTCAACTGACCGCGATCATCGAAAGTCCGTCGCTCTACGACATTGCGCTGACGGCGCTGGCGCAACGCGGGCTGCTGCCGGCATCGGCGCTGCGCAGCGCCTACGACACCCTGCCCGAAAGCAACCCGCAGGTGCTCGCAGCGTGGCTCACGGTGTATCGCAACACGGCGGCGCACTGGGATCTGTACTACCTTGCCGAAAAGCTGGTCGACGTCGAAGACAACTTCCGCCGCTGGCGCTTCAACCATGTGACCACCGTCGAACGGCTGATTGGCCACAAAACCGGATCGGGCGGAACGACCGGCGTCGGCTATCTGCGCAAGGCGCTGGAAATCGTGCTGTTCCCCGAACTCTGGCAGGTGCGCACCGAACTTTGACGCCTGTCCAGGCCGTCATCCATTCCGGGTAACATTCGCCGCAATTTTTTCAAGCAGCGAGGAACACCCATGTCAGGCGGCGGATTTCACGTACACGGCCCCCACGATCACGAGCTGGAGCATGCCGCGCATCACGGTGCACAGGGCGATTCGCACGCCGGTGCTATCGCGGTGGTCACCGCCATCATCGCCACCGTCGGCGCCATCTTCGCCTATATGGGCGGCGCCACCCAGGCCAACGCCGGGCTTTACAAGAACAACGCCGCGATCAAGAAGACCGAAGCGTCGAACCAGTGGAACTATTACCAGGCAAAAAGCAGCAAGCAGAACCTGAGCGAACTGGCGCTCGAACTCGCGCCCGAGAGCAAGAAGACGTTTTACAGCGACGAAATCGCGCGCTACAAGAAAGAGAAGAACGAAATCAAGACCGAGGCCGAGAAGCTCGAAGCCGAATCGAAGAACTGGGACAAGAAAAGCGACGACGAGATGCACCAGCATCACCGCTGGGCGCAGGCCACCACCGCGCTACAAATCGCCATCGCGCTCGCCGCGATCGCGTTGTTGACCAAGCGGCGCTGGCTGGAATACGGCGTGTTTGGCGTCGCCGGCCTGGGTGTGGTGATCGGGGCGCTGGCGGTGGTGCACGTGTGACTTCGTTGTTGAATCGATACGGCACTTCGCCGCGCCTCGTAGCCATCGATCTGGTATGCAATGAGAGGCTTGCAGGCCCCTAAGGAAACGTTGGTCGAGTCGGAACCGTTCGCCCTGAGCCGAAGGCGAAGGGTCTGAAATCAGCGTCCAATCGTCAAACCCTTCACTGCGTTCAGGGTGAACGGAGATTTGTCCTGTATTCCCCTACCGCTGGCCGGGCCGAGTGATCGTCTTTTCGCGCTCGCCTTCCCACGCTTTCGCGCGGCCGTCGGCGAACGATTCGCCGTTGGCGTATTTCGGGGCGATGACCCAGCGGCCGCGGCGGTCGATGTAACCGAGCTTGCCGGGTGGATCGAGGTTGCTGCGCGGCCACAGATCGTTCAATCCCACCGCCGCGAGCCCTTCGGCGAACACCGGCGGCGAGCGAAAGCGGGTGCCGAATTTGGCGGCAATCGCAATGCGACCGCGGGTGTCGACAAAGCCAACCGGCCCATTTTCACGCATGCGGAACGCGGCCAGACCTTCGTGAAATTCGAAGGCATCGGCAAAGCGCGGACGAATCACCCATTTGCCGCTGGCATCGACAAAGCCCACTTTGCCGGACGGTTGCGCGCGCAGCGCCAGCAGACCCTCGGAGACTTTCGCCTCCGTCATGGTCGGCAGCGATACCCAGATCGCGGTCTCCACGCTTTCAAGCAGCACTTTGCCTTGCGTGTCGATCAGCGCCGAGTCGCCGCCAGTGCTCTCGACGATGGCGAGGCCGTGGTCGAAATCCGACGCCGAGCGGAAACGCGGACCGATCGCCCAGGCGCCCGTCGCATCCTGATAGCCGGTAAGACCCGAGGCCGGATCGGTGGCCGCCTTCAGCGCAACCGGCGTAACCGGCGCCGCCGATGCCGCTACCGTGCCGACCAGACCGATCGCAACGAGCGTCAGGCTAACGAGCGCGCAAAGCCGTTCACGTATCGCGGTCACAGTGTCGCCTCAAGCAGCATTTCTTCAAACAGCTTCGCAATATCCGCAATCGGCTGGTAGGACGCGGCATCGCCGCCGTTCACCATCTTGCGGGCGTTCACGTAGTCGGTCTTGCTGCCGATGATGTAGTCGCCAAGCTTGTGTTTGTTGGCGAAGCCTTCGCCGGTGAGCATGCCGTGCGCCATGATGTCATAGGCTACCTGGGGTTGCTTGACCAGCAGCGGATCGAACAGCAGATCGAGCCCGCGCCGGAGCGACACGCCGGCGGCGACGTAGTTGTTCCACCAGGTCAGTTGCACATAGCCGCGCCCGAAATAGACGTGCTCGTCGCCATGAAAGTGCGTGTAGGTTGCCGACGCGCCGCCGGCGAAAGCTGCGCCGACGGCGGCCTTCTTGCTGTGCCACACCTCGGTGCCGGTCGTGCTGATCACGAACTGGTCGCCGTCCTTTTCGACGATCCAGGCGCCGCCGAGCACGTTGGCACCCTGAAAAATCTTGCTCAGTTTGGCAAGCACGACGACATCGTCCGTCTCGATCTTCTTGATCTTCACCGGCGCCTTGTAGCGGCGCTTGTTCGCCACGGCGATCTCGTCGATCGGCACCATCACCTCCCACACCTTGACGTGCTTGTCGACCATCAGCGGCTGCTTGTCCGGGCCGAGCACGGGCTTTTTGCCCTTGCCCAGCTTCGGCACCTGGACGGTCTCGGTGATCGTGTGCGCAGCCTCCCAGAACGCGGTGGCCAGCATGTACGCCATCCAGCGCACGTCGGTGACGCGCGAATCCGCCTGCATCATCTGGATCAACTGCCAGGCGTTGGTGGCCGCAGCGTTGGTGTAGCGCACCTTGAAGTAGAGGTGCATCTTCCGGCGGGCATCGAAAGCGGCGCGGAATTTGGCTTCGTCAAAGCCGCCAGTGTGGCTGTAATCGGTTTGCGGTGTGGGCATGGGGAGATGGCCGGTGGCGTACTGCCTGCTCGACACCGTGCCGGATGGATCGGGGTTACGAGCGCAGCTTGGTAACGGTCAATGACATTATCATGAATCGTGTTGTTCGCGACTTCGGTGGGGATGCCGTGCCGGTGGAGCACGCACGTTGCTGGGGCGTTCGTGGTGCGCCCATCAAACCATGGACCCGTGGGAAATCGTAGGGTGCGTTTTCAACGCACCCAAATGCGCCGCAAATTGCTTTTCCTGAATGCGGAATACCTGGTGCCGCGCGCACTCCAGACATGTTCCGGGAGCCATCGGACCCTTCGACAAGCTCAGAGTGAACGGGCGATAGAAGGCATTTACTTCACCAACGCCTTCATGGCGTCGGTAAGCCCCTGAACAGTGGCGTAGCCCGGATGCTCGCATCCGGTTCCCGTGCCACCCGTTACTGTCGAGCCGCGGCTCGCAGCGCGTCGGCTGCCCACTGATTGAGACTGACGCCAGCGAGTTCAGCCGCCTGGATTGCACTGGCGTGCACATCGGTTGGCACTCGCAACATCAGGTTGCCGCTCGCCGGCTTGTTGGGCGATTGCCCAAGCTCGGCACAGGCCTTCACGTAGTCGTTGACCGCTTCATGAAATGCCTTCTCCAGACCGGCCACCGTTTCGGCGTGGAAACCCACGATGTCGCGAATGCCGGCGACGCGACCAACTAAAATGCGATCCTCGGCATCGAACTCGATGCGGGCACTGAAGCCTTTGTAGGTCATTGCATTGCTCATGGGGTCACTCCGATCAATCGCAAAAATTCACGAGCATCACGAACACGGTAGCGCAACGCCTGCCGCTCAGGATGTGGCCGATGAAAGTACGCGCGTTTGCCATCTTTCTCGAACGTCACGGACGAACCAGAGCCTTCGATCACGCGACAGCCAACCGCTTTGAGAAGCGACTCGATCAAGCTCCATTCCAGATTGCCATTGACCGGGTCCGCGAATACGGCTTCCAGCGTTTTCCGCTGTTTGCTGTTCATGATGAGATTATATGGTTGATTGCACTATTTGCAATCTACCAATCACGCCGCTGCGTTACTTCGCCAACGCCTTCATGGCATCCGTCAACCCCTGAACAGTCGTGGGATACATCCGATCGTTCATCACTTTCTTGATGATGTCGGTGGAGTAGGTATATTCCCACGAGCGTTGCGGCATCGGGTTCAGCCAGGCAACGCGCTTGAAGTGGTTGGTCATGCGCTGCAGCCATACCTTGCCGGTTTCGCTGTTGCTGTATTCGACGCTGCCGCCTTCCATCTCGATCTCGTAGGGGCTCATCGCGGCATCGCCGACGAAGATCAGGCGGTAGTCGGGGCCGTACTTGTGCAGCAGGTCCATCGTCAGCGTGCGCTCGGTGCTGCGCCGGCGATTGGTCTTCCACACGAAGTCGTAGAGACAGTTGTGGAAGTAGAAGTGCTCCAGCCGCTTGAACTCCATCTTGGCGGCGCTGAACAGCGCTTCGACCTGCTCGATATGATCGTCCATCGAGCCGCCGATGTCGAGCAGCAGCAACACCTTCACGGCATTGCGCCGCTCGGGCCGCATCTGGATCGAGAGCATGCCCGCGTTTTTGCCGGTTTCTTCCAGCGTGTGCGGCAGGTCCAGCTCGTCGACCGCGCCCTCGCGAGCGAACTTGCGCAGGCGGCGCAGGGCGACCTTGATGTTGCGCGTGTTGAAGTCGACGTTGTCGTCGTAGTCGCGGAACTGCCGTTCGTCCCACACTTTCACGGCGCTGCGCATGCGGCTTTTGTCCTGGCCGATGCGAATGCCCGCTGGATTGTCGCCATAGGCACCGAACGGCGAAGTGCCGCCGGTGCCGATCCACTTGTTGCCGCCCTGATGCCGCCCTTGCTGCTCTTCGAGCCGCTTTTTCAGCGTCGCCATCAGCTCGTTCCAGTCGAGCGCCTTGAGCTTCTCGCGCTCTTCGGGCGTCAGCATCTTCTCGACGACTTTGCGCAGCCATTCGTCGGGGATTGCGGTCTTCAGATCGACCAGCTCGGAGACGCCCTTGAAGTATTCGGCGAACGCGAAATCGAAGCGGTCGAACTTCGTCTCGTCCTTCACCAGCGTCGCCTTCGACAGATAGTAGAAATCGTCGATGGACGGCGTGATCACGTCCTCCTTCAATGCCTCCAGCAGCGTCAGGAATTCGCGCGTCGAGGGCTTAACGCCGCGATGGCGGAGGTGGTAGAAAAAGTCGAGCAGCATGAGCGCCGGATTATCGCGCGAGCAGCGCCGCCAGCGGTTGCGCCATCACGATCTCGATGCCGTCCTTTTCGCCCGTTTCCACGAACCCCAGTTGCCGGTAGAACGGCGCCGGGTTGCCCTCGCGCGGCACATAGGACAAGCGCATCCGCGTGATGCCGGGGCGCGTTGACGCATAGCGTGCGGCTTCGAGGATGGCGGCGTGGCCGTAGCCCTTGCCCTGCTGCTGGAAATCGATCATGAAGCGCCACAGATCGATGGCGTCGGCATGTGCTTCGTCCTTCGCGGCGAGCGCCGGGTCGAGCGTCGGGTCGTACAGCATCAGGAAGCCGACCGGCCGATCGGCAACCATGATCGCGCGGGGCAGGGCATTGGCGCTGACGCTAGCCTGCGCGAGCGACACCGCATTGGTTGCCACCATGCGCTCGCCGATGGCGCCGGGGTTGAGGCGGATCACTGCGAGCAGGTTGTCGCTGGTGATCGGTTCCAGCCGCACTTTGGCTCCCTCCCCCGCGGTGGGCGAGGGCTGAGGGGAGGGGGGGCTTTGCGCAGCAAAGCCGTGCCGCTGCAACTGCGCCTCAAGCTTCTCCTTCGCCGCCGGCCATTCCTCGGCCAGCATCGAATACATCACTGTGTCGCGCACCTTGCCATCGCGGATCGGCGCGTGATGGCGCAGCACGCCGTCGCGCTTCGCACCCAGCCGCTCGATCGCGCGTTGCGAGGCGATGTTCATGTGGCTCGCGCGCCAGCCGACCACGGCGCAACCCAGCGTCTCGAACGCGTGTTGCATCAGCAACAGCTTGCACAGCGTGTTGACCTTGCTGCGCTGATAGGACTTGGCGTACCAGGTCCAGCCGATTTCGACGCGCTTGATGTTGGCGACGATGTCGTGATAACTGGTGCTGCCGATGACCTTGCCATTGCCGTCGTTCGCGGCCGCGTCGATCACCGCGAATGCGAGGCGATTGCCCTCCGCGCGCTGCTTGAGCGCGGTTTCGATGTAGCTGCGTGTCTCCTGCGGCTCCGGCACCGAGGTAACGCGGATGTTCCACAGTTCGCCGTCGGCCGCAGCGGCGGCCAGGCCCGCCTCGTGCGCAAGCGTCAGCGGTTCGAGGCGGATGTCGTCGAGTTCAAGAATGACTTCGGGAGGCCAGGGTGATGACATCGAGAATTGCCCGTATTTGACGATTTTCTTGACGCAGATTACGCAGATTGCGCTGATTCAGGCCGATGAGCGTTTGCTTCCTACCACATAGCGCGCTTCGCAAAACAACTGCGCAACTGCGTCAATCAACTGACTCATCTGCGTAATCTGCGTCAAAAATTCGTTCTATTGAGCTTTCCCAAATTCGCGGCAAAACCCCCGTTCGCCCTGAGCGTAGCGAAGGGTCTGATGCTATAGGGGGTCAAACCCTTCGCTACGCTCAGGGTGAACGGTAGAAGGGTGTCGCGAATTATGGAAACCTCAATAGCTACTCGTACTTGCGCGCGTCGTCGATCACCTTGCCGTCGTTGGCCAGCGTGCCCGGCGCGGCGAATACGACCTCGCCGCCGAGCTTGGTGACGTCGCGCAGGGCGGCAACGATTTTGCTTTTGAGGTCGTCGCCCGGCGCGGTGGTTTCGGCGTGCAGCGTCATCGCGTCTTTCTGGTCGGGATTGCTGACGACCAGCCGCACGCGACCGAGCTCGGGGAAGCGCTTCGCCACTTGATCCACCTGCGACGGATGCACGAACATGCCCTTCACCTTGGCAGTCTGGTCGGCACGACCCATCCAGCCCTTGATGCGCAGGTTGCTGCGTCCGGTCGGACAGGCGCCCGGCAGTACCGCCGAGAGGTCGCCGGTGCCGAAGCGGATCAGCGGGTAATCGGCATTGAAGGTGGTCACCACGATCTCGCCGACTTCGCCGTCGGGCAGCGGCTCGCCGGTGCCGGGGCGCACGATCTCGACGATGATGTCCTCGTCGATCACCATGCCCTGCACGTTGCCGCCGGCATCCGGCGCTTCGTAGGCGATCAGGCCGAGGTCGGCAGTGGCATAAGTCTGGGTGCCGACGATGCCGCGCGTTTTCAGCATCTCGCGCAGTTGCGGCGGGAAGTATTCGCCGGAGACCGATGCCTTTTTGAGCGAGGCGATCGGCGTGCCCAGCTCGTCGGCTTTTTCGAGCAGGATGCGCAGGAACGACGGCGTGCCGGTATAGGCCACGGGCTTCAGATCGTGCATCGCCGCGATCTGCTGCTCGGTGTTGCCGACGCCGGCCGGGAACACGGCGCAGCCGAGCGCGACGGCCCCGGCATCCATGATCCAGCCGCCCGGCGTCATGTGATAGCTGAAGCTGTTGTGCACCAGATCGCCGGCGCGGAAGCCGGCGGCGTAGAGCGCGCGTGCGGTGCGCCGGTAGGCATGTGCGGCGGCGCTCTCCGGTTCATAGATCGGGCCGGGCGAGGCGTACACGTGCGCGGCGCGGCGCGCGGGGACGCCCCAGCCGGCGAAGCCGAGCGCCGCGAATCCGCCAAACGGATCGCCGCCGGCCGCACGCGCCGCCTGCTGCGCCGCCAGCAGCTCGCTCTTGCGGATCACCGGCAGCGCCGCCAGTGCAGCGCGCGAGGTGACGCTGGCCGGATCGACCGTCGCCAGCGATTGCGCGAACGCCGCCGTGCTTGCCTTTGCGTGCGCGATCTGCTGGCCGAGGCGGGCAAAGAGATCGGCCTCGCGTTCGGCCGGGGAACGTGTTTCGCGGGGATCGGGGAAGTGGGTCATGGTGGCGTGGCGCTGCTGACTGTGGGGCAGCGCAAATGTTACCGCCGGGACTGCCGGCGGTGCGCTGCTACGCCGCCATCCGCGCCTGGCACACCCGCCCCTTGCCGGAGCGTTTGGCTTCGTACATCGCGGCGTCGGCCCACTGGATTAGTTCGCGGGCGTGGCCGATGCTCTCCGGGCACAGCGCGACGCCGACCGAAGCGCCCACCTGCGTGTCGCCAGTGCCGAAATGGCAGGGATGCTCCAGCGCGTGCAGGATGCGCTGGGCGAGTGCGTTCATCGATTGCGCCGAGACATCGGTTTCGGTGAGCACTACGAATTCGTCGCCGCCAAAACGCGATACGACGTCGGCCTCGCGCGTCGTTGCCCGCAAGCGGCGGGCGACTTCGCAAAGCACCTCGTCGCCGGCGTTGTGGCCATGCTGGTCGTTGACCCGCTTGAACTCGTCGAGATCGAGGAACAAGAGCGCGATCGGCGTGCCGTTGCGCTTGCGGCGGGCGACTGCCTGCTCCAGCCGCTCGGTCAGCGCCCGCCGGTTGCAAAGCCCCGTCAGCGGGTCGTGCGTGGCGAAGGTGCGCAATTGCCGTTCGGCCAGCGTGCGGGTGGTCACGTCCTGCACCAGCGACATCACCGAGCCGACTTTGCCCCCGGCATCGGTCAGCGCCGAATTAAACCACTCGCTGTAGACCGGGGCGCCGTTGCGATGCGTCAGCGTGACTTCGGCGCGGTTGCTGGTTTCCCGCCCATGCTGCAGACGCGCAAGGGCAGCGGCCAGCGGCTGCATCTGGCGGTCGTCGCCGAGGAAGGGCAGCAGCGGACGATCGATCAGCACCTCCGGCGTGATGCCGAGCAGCGATTGTGCCTGCGCCGAGCAGCGCGTCACGCGCAGCGCGCCATCGAGTTCGAGCACCGTCAGCGGGCTGTTGTCGAAGTGCGAGGACAGGCGCTCGTTGGCGACGCGCAGCTCCTCGACCTTCACCTTCAATTCGTGCACCCGCATCGACGAGGTGGCGGCGCCGATGATGCGACCGCTGTCGTCGCGCCACGGCGTGACGGCGATGGTATGCCAGACGCCGGCACTGCCGACCACCGGCCCCAAGCGCTGGTAGCTCACCTCCTCGCCGGCAAAGGCACGCCGCACGTAGGGCATGAAGGCGTCGGTGTGTTCCTTGGTATAGAGATCGAACAGCGTCTTGCCGATCATCTCGGCCGGCGTCATGTCGAACGACTTGGCGAAACGCGCATTGACGTAGTGCAGGCGGGCGTCGAGGTCGAGCAGCGACACGATGGCGCCGAGGTTGCCGTCGAGGATGCGGCCGAGCGAGGCGAACGACAGGGCGGCATTCAGCGCCGTGCGCGGCAGACTTGCCGGCAGCGCACCGTCACCTGTCAGTTCGCCCATGTTGGCCATACGTTTACCCTGGCGCCTCGTGCCCTGTCAGTGTTGCGGGTTCGATGGTTCGGTTGGCGGACGGCCACAGTCCCGACACTGCGGACTCCGGTCTGGTTGTCTCGCCAAAGCCATGGCGCGTAGCAGCGATGCATCGGCTTCGCCGCAAATCCTTGTCTGGCAAGGCGATACCTGTGTCAGCCATTATCACATCAAGCCCATAGAATCAGGCTATCTCCCAGCAAATATTGCGCCGGCGCCTGCGGCGCAGATCGTTGCTCGGAAAATCGGCACTCCCTGTCTCAGTTTTCCATGACCCTCCACACCCTTCAGGGCAGCTTCTCCGGCCGCCTGCTCACCGAGCCCGCTGACATGGCGCCGTTCCTGATCGACTGGCGCAAGCGCTGGACGGGCCGTGCGATTGCCGTCGCGCTGCCCGATACCGCCGAGGATGTCGCTACCGTGGTGCGCTGGTGCGCCGCGAACCGTGCGCCCATCGTGCCGCAGGGTGGCAATACGGGCATGTCCGGCGCTTGCGTGCCGGATGACTCCGGCCGCGCGCTGGTGCTGTCGCTGACCCGGCTGAACCGGGTGCGTGAGGTCGACGCGCTGAACAACACGATGACGGTGGAGGCAGGCTGCATCCTGCAGAATCTGCAGGACGTTGCGCGCGAAGCTAACCGGCTGTTTCCGCTCTCGCTCGGGGCCGAAGGCTCCTGCACCATCGGCGGCAACCTGTCGACCAACGCCGGCGGCGTGGCGGTACTGCGCTATGGCAATGCACGCGAGCTGTGCCTGGGGCTGGAAGTGGTGACGGCGGCGGGCGAAATCTGGAACGGGCTGCGCGGCCTGCGCAAGGACAACACCGGCTACGACCTGCGCGATCTGTTCGTCGGCGCCGAAGGCACCTTGGGCATCATCACCGCGGCGACGGTGAAGCTATTCCCGTTGCCGGCGGCCAAGGTCACGGCGTGGGCTGCCGTGCCCTCGCTGCACAAGGCGATGCAACTGCTCGAACGCGCGCAGAACACGCTGGGCGCGCGGCTCACGGCCTTCGAGGCGCTGACGCCGCCGTGCATCGACATCCTCGGCGAGCAGTTACCGCATCTGCGCTGGCCGATGGTCGAGCGCGGCACCGATGCCGTGCTGATCGAGCTGTCCGACCCGGACAGCGAGGCCGCCGGCCGTGCTGCGCTGGAAACCCTGCTCGAGCATGCGATGGAGGCGGGCTGGGTGAGCGATGCCGCGATCGCCGGCAGCATCGCGCAGTCGCGCGAGTTCTGGAGCCTGCGCGAGCACATGACCGAGGCGCAGCAGCGCGCCGGCAAGAACATCAAGCACGATATCGCGGTGCCGGTTTCGCGCATCGCGGATTTCGTCGAGCAGACCAATGCGGCGATTGCGCGGCAGTTCCCCGGCGTGCGCATGATCGTGTTCGGCCATCTCGGCGACGGCAATCTGCACTACAACGTGTCGCCACCGAAGGGGACGCGAGGCGAAGACTTCGGCACCATCGAAGGCGCGGTCAACCGCATCACCCATGACGCCGTGCACGCCTTCAACGGCTCGGTGTCGGCGGAGCACGGCCTCGGCGTGCTGCGCCGCGGCGAGGCGGCGCGCTACAAATCGGCGGTTGAGCTGCGACTGATGCACGCGATCAAGCAGGCGCTCGATCCGCAGGGCATCATGAATCCGGGCAAGGCGTTGGGAGATTTCGCGTGAAGGTTTGTGTATTGGGCGCCGGCGCCATCGGCGGCTGGATGGGCGTGAAGCTGGCGCAGGCCGGGCATCCGGTGAGCGTGCTGGCGCGCGGCGCGACGCTGGCGGCGATTCGCGCCGAGGGGCTGCGGCTGATCGAGGCGGGCGCGACGGCGGCGGTGCCAGTCACCGCGAGCGACAACCCGGCGGAGCTGACGGCGCAGGCCTATCCCGATCTGCTGATCGTCGCCGTGAAATCGCAGGGATTGCGCGATGCCGCGCTGGCCGCGAAGCCGCTGATCGGGCCGGACACTCTGGTGCTGACGGCGATGAACGGCGTGCCGTGGTGGTTCTTCCAGCGCAGCGACCGGCCGCTGGCGGGCACCGCGCTGGCGAGCATCGACCCGAGCGGCGAGATTGCGGCGAGCATTCCGGCGGCCAACGTGATCGGCTGCGTGGTGCACGCCGCCTGCTCGGTCGATGCGCCGGGCCTGATCCGGCACCGGATGGGCAAGCGGCTGATCGTCGGCGAGCCGGGCGGTGGCGACAGTGGGCGGTTGGCCGCTTTGCACGCAGCGCTGACGGCCGCGGGCTTCGAGTCCGAGGCGAGCGCCGACATCCAGCGCGACGTCTGGTTCAAGCTCTGGGGCAACATGACGATGAACCCAGTGTCGGCGATCACCGGCGCCACCACCGACCTGATCCTCGACGACCCGCTGACGCGCGAGTTCTGCTCGGCGGTGATGCGCGAAGCGAAGGCGATCGGCGAGCGGATCGGCATCCCGATCGCGCAGTCGCCCGACGAGCGCCACGCCGTCACCCGCAAACTCGGCGCCATGAAAACCTCGATGCTGCAGGACGTGGAGGCGGGGCGCAGTATCGAGCTCGACGCGCTGGTCGCGGCGGTGGTGGAGATCGGCGCCAGGGTCGGCGTGCCGACGCCGTACACCGGCGCGCTGTTCGGCCTGGCGCGGCTGATGGGGCGGGTGCGCGGGCTTTACTGAGCCCAACAGCTTTTTTCTGAAAGCCCCGTTGCATAGGGGCGAAACCGTCAAATCGGCATAAAGTCGATAACGCGCAGAATCGCGCGCTGAGCCCAATGCCATTGCGCTTTTGACGAAAAAGATGCTACCCTGACGTCGCAGCGCTGACGCTGTTTGCGTCTGCTCGGGCACGGCGGTTCGCGACACGAAGTCGCGGCCGGAACACGGGGGAAGCGATGGCGGGTCGTGCGGTGGCAAGGCTGGCAACGGAGCGGACGACGGCCGCACCGGGCCGGACGCTGGCGGCAATCGAACGCCTTGCGCTGCCTCCGCTTTTTGCCGCGCTGACGCCGCTTGCGCTGGCCGCAGACAACGCGACAGCCACCATGCCCGGCCAGCCCGCGCCCGGCTCCGCTGCCGGCTGGCTGCTGATGGGCATCTTCCTCAACCTGTTGATCGTGGCGCCGGCGGTCTTGCTGCTGCGCCGGCAGGGCGCCGCGGTGGGCAACCGCGCGCTGATCAGCCTGCTCGGCTGCGCCGCGATGGCCGTGCTGTACGGCCTGGCCGGCGGCGGCACGCCGCGCTCCTGGCTGGCGGCGGGATGGGCGGCGATCGCCGTCCTGCTGCTCGCGACCTGGGCGACCTGGAAAGGGCAGCCGATCCGCAAACTGCCGCCGCATGCGCCGCCGCAGCCGAAATCGAAACGCCACAAGAAGCCACGCAGCCAGGCGCAGCAGGCGTATCGCCAGAGCCGCAGCGGCGTGCGCCCGAGCTGGGCGCATCGCGGCGGCCTCGGCATGATCGGCGGCTTTCTGGCCATCGTCTTTGTCGGCTCCTCGGAAATAGACATCGTGGTGCTGGTGATTTCGGCACTGATCTGGGCGGTGTTCGCATTGGTGCTCTGCAACAGCATGGTCTACGCGCTGATGCCGGGGCCGGTGCGGCGCGGGTCGGGCGGATCGTCCGACGGCTATTCGGGCGACAGCGGCTGGGGCAGCGATTCCTCCGGCGGCGATTCCTCCGGCGGCGATTCCGGCGGCGGCGATTCGGGCGGTGGTGGCGATTCGGGCGGTGGCGGTTCGTCGGAGTGACGGCCGCGCGGCGAATGCACGGGAGAAGGGGATGACGATGAATGCGATTTCACGGATCGGGAATGCCGGCGACGCAACGCGGCGGCTGGCGGCGTGGCTGCTTGCCGGCGTGGCAGTGGTTTGCCTGGCGCTGACGGCGTCCGGCGCACGGGCGGACGACGAGACGCCGGTGCCGGCAGCGGCCGGCTATGTGGTCGACACCACCGGCAGCATCAGCGCCGCCGACCGCGAGCGGCTGGTCGGCCTGGCGCGGCAGATCAACCAGAGCACCGGCGCGCAACTGTTCACCGTGATCGTCGATCACACCGATCCCGAGCCGATCGAGAACTTCGCGCAGCGCGTGTTCACCACCTGGAAGCCGGGCCGCAAGGGCGCCGACGATGGGCTGCTGCTGGTGCTGGCGCCGAACAACAAGCAGCGCAAGACGCGCTTGCAGGTGGGCTACGGGCTGGAAGGCGCGATCCCCGACGCCACCGCGCGCCGCATTCTCGGCGATCAGGTGCGGCCGGCGCTCGATCGGGACGGCCCCGCTGCGGCGGCGACAGCGGCGGCGCAAGCGATCCAGACCACGCTGACCGCGGCAGGGGTGACGCCGGACCATAGCGGCCGCAAAGTGGTCGAGACGCCGCCGGCCGAGATCAAGCTGTTCGCGATTGCCTTCATCTATTTCGTCCTGATGTTCATCGCCATCGGCGTGTTCAACAAGCGGCCGAAGCGCGCCACGGCGGCGGCGATCAGCGTGCTACTGGCGGCGCTGGCGGCCGTGGCCTACGTGTGGGCAGCGGGGCCGCATCCGGTGCGCCTGGCGGCGGGCGTGTGGCTGCTGGTGTTGCTGGCGCTGGCGGTGTCGTTCTATGGCTACCCGCCGCCGGCCGACGTGCCGCTGCTGAAGCCGTCGAAGCGCAAAGACCCGGCGATCGGCTGGAAGCCGCGCGTGCCCTATGTCTGGGTGGTCTGGCTGGTGGTTGCGGCGGTGATCGCGCTGTACTGGTTCCGTGCCGAGCACATCGCGCTGGGCCTCGCCGGCGGCTTTTTCTGCACGATCGGCGCGCTGGGCATTGCCGGCCAGATGGCCATGCCGTTCATGCCGGCATCGGCGGCGCGGGCGTTCACCGGCGGCGGCAGCGGCAGCGATTCGTGGAGCAGCAGCGACTCGTCCTGGAGCAGCTCCAGCAGCTCATCCGGCGGCGATTCCGGCGGCAGCAGCGACTCCGGCGGCGGCGGCGATTCGGGCGGCGGCGGCTCGTCGGAGTAGCGTCGACGGCCACCCTCGAATAACCAGCTTTTGGCTGAAAGCCCTATTCAATCAGGGCTCAGCGGCTGAAATATGGAAAGTCGACTTGGCGCCAAATAGCGCGATCAGCCCAATGCAGACAGGGCTTTCCGCGAAAAGCCAATAAGCCTTCTCAAGCCAGCCAGCGCTTGCGGCGGCGGTAGCTCTTGACGTCGCGGAAGCTCTTGCGTTCGCCCGACGAGATGCCGAGGTAGAACTCCTTCACGTCCTCGTTGCTGGCGAGGTCGGCGGCGGCGCCGTCCATCACCACACGGCCGCTTTCGAGGATGTAGCCGTAGTCGGCGTACTTCAGCGCGACGTTGGTGTTTTGTTCGGCGAGCAGGAAGCTCACGCCTTCCTTGCTGTTGAGATCCTTCACGATCTCGAAGATTTCGGCCACGATCTGCGGTGCCAGACCCATCGACGGCTCGTCGAGCAGGATCATCGAGGGCTTCGCCATCAGTGCGCGGCCGACGGCGACCATCTGCTGCTCGCCGCCCGAGGTGTAGCCGGCCTGCGACGCGCGCCGCGTTTTCAGGCGCGGAAAGTAGTGATAGACCTTCTCCAGCGACTCTTTCAACTCGGCGCGCGAGAGCTTGCGCGTGTAGGCGCCGGTGAGCAGGTTTTCCTCGACCGTGAGATGACCGAAACAGTGCCGCCCCTCCATCACCTGCACTACGCCCATGCGCACGAGGTCGTTGGTGGTCAGCTTGTCGGTGCGCTGGCCGTCGAACTCGATCGAGCCTTTGGTCACCTCGCCACGCTCGGTGCGCAGCAGATTCGAGATCGCCTTCAGCGTGGTGCTCTTGCCGGCGCCGTTGGCCCCGAGCAGCGCCACGATCTTGCCCTTCGGCACATCCAGCGACACCCCTTTCAACACGAGGATGACGTGGTCGTAGATGACTTCGATGTTGTTGATGGAGAGATAGGCTGACATGGCTGAACGCTTCGGTTGGAGGGAGGGCGGTCGCATCCCGCGGGAGTCGACTACCCTCACCCCAACCCTCTCCCGCACGCAGGAGAGGGTGAACGGGGGCTAGCCCGCTGCGCAGGCGGGGGTGATCTTCTTCTCGGCAGCGTACTTGGCCGACGATTCGGCCACCAGTTTCTGCACCATCGCGCGGTCGCCCACCACCCAGTTCGGGGTGACGGCCTTCCAGGCCTTGCCGTCCCACACCTGCACCTTGGTGGCGCCGGAGCCTTCGTGGTCGTCACAGCTCGTCTTCACGGACGGGAACATGCCGAACGCACCCAGCGCCTTCTGGCGGTTTTCGTCGACGTTCAGGTTCTCCAGGCCCCAGCGGACCTGCTCGCCGGTCATGACCTTGCCCTTGCCGTACTTGGCCTGGGCGTTGCGCATGCCTTCCACCCACAGCATGGCGGCGGTGATGCCGCGCATGTGATAGACGGAGCCGATGCGGTCCTTGTCGGCCAGGTTGCCCTTGTTGGCGCCATAGACCTTCTTGCGGATTTCGTCGATCACCGGATAGTTGCCCGGCGTGTTGAAGGTCATCGTGGTGTAGCCCTTGGCAGCGTCGCCGGCCGGGATGGTGTCCTCTTCGGAGCCAGCCCACCAGACGCCCAGCATCTTTTCGCGCGGATAGCCGACACGGGCGGCGGTCTTGATCGCCACCGCATTCATCACGCCCCAGCCCCACAGGATCACGTAGTCCGGGTTGGCCTGGCGGATCTGCAGCCACTGCGAGTTCTGCTCGTTGCCGGGATGCGGCACGGCGATCTTGATCAACTGGAAGCCAAGCTGCTTCTCATAGGCCTCGAGCACCGGGAACGGCTCCTTGCCGAAGGCGGAGTCGTGATACAGATGCACGATCTTCTTGCCCTTCAGCTTGTCGAGACCACCGGCCTTGTCGCCGAGGTACTTGATCATGCCGGCCGCCTGCGACCAGTAGCTGGTGATCAGCGGATAGACATAGGGGAACACCTTGCCGTTGGCAGCGTCGGAGCGGCCATAGCCTAGCGTGGTCATCGGTACCTTGTCGACCGCCACGCGATCGAGAATGCCGTAGGCGATACCGGTGCCGAGCGGCTCGACGAGGCTGGCGCCGCCCTTGTTCTTTTTCAGACGTTCGTAGCATTCGACGCCGCGCGAGGCGTTGTATTCGGTCTCGCACTCCTCCCAGGAGAGTTTGACGCCGTTGATGCCGCCATTGGCGTTGACCAGGTTGAAGTAGTCGATGACGCCGCCGAAGAAGCCGGAGCCGCCCGACGCATAGGCGCCGACGCGGTAGGACAGGATCGGGACGTACTGGTCTTGCGCCGAGGCAAGCGCGCCGGTTAGCGCGGTGGTGGCCGCTACCGCCGACAGGGCGAGCAACCGGGTGAGCTTGAATTTCATGAATCCTCCTTGGAAAAACGGCAAGCGTGTCGTTGAACGATGGCTAATGAAAGGACATTAGTGCGGGAACGGCCAGAGACGGAGCTTCTCTTTGCCGATCTGCCAGAGCCGCGCGAGGCCGTGCGGCTCGACGATCAGGAAAAAGATGATCAGTGCGCCGAACACCATCAACTCCAGATTGGAGGTGACCGAGTTCGGCAGACCGGTGTAGTGCACGATGACCGACAAAACGATGGGAAGCAACACAATAAAGGCTGCGCCCAGAAAAGAACCGAGGATTGACCCTACGCCGCCGATGATCACCATGAACAGGATGCGGAAAGAGACATCCAGGTTGTACGCCTCCGGCTCCACGGTGCCGAGGTAGCAGTAGGCGTACAGCGCACCGGCGACGCCGCAGTAGAACGAACTGACCGCGAAGGCGGTGAGCTTGGTGCGCATGATGCGGAAGCCGATCACCTCGGCGGCCACGTCCATGTCGCGCACGGCCATCCACGAGCGCCCGACCGTGGAGCGCACCATGTTCTTGGCCATCAGTGCCATCACCGCCACGATGCCGAGCACCAGCAGGTATTTTTCCTGCGGCGAATCGAACTTGAAACCGAGAATCTCGATCTGCTGCGCGGTGATCACGCCTGAGGAGCTGTTGTTGGTGAACCATGGCACCTTGGTCAGGCACCACACCACAAAGAACTGCGTCGCCAGCGTCGACGCGGCGAGATAGAAACCGCGGATGCGCAGACTGGGCAGGCCGAACACGATGCCGACGATCGCCGCGCAGACGCCGCCGAGAATGAAGGCGACCAGAATGGGCATGCCTTCGACGCGCAGCATGAAGTTGTAGCTGGCGAAGGCGCCGACCGCCATGAACGCCGCCGTGCCCAGCGAGAGCTGGCCGGCGTAGCCGGTCAGGATGTTGAGCCCCAGGGTCGCCAGCGCAAAGATCAGGAACGGGATCAAGATCGCCGAGAAGGCATAAGGCGTTGCAACCAGCGGCACCGCCACGAAGGCCACCAGCAACATCAGCGCCACCGCATAGCGGTCCTGCGCGATCGGGAAGATCTGCGAGTCTTTCAGGTAGGAGGTCTTGAACTGACCTGCTTCGCGGTAAATCATTTTCCGCTCCGCGGATGACGAAGGACGGCGTTCGCGTCGCGAATGACGAATGACGAATGACGAATGACGAAGGGCAATAGCGAGAATATGTGGAGCACGTTAGATTCTCCGGATGATCTTTTCGCCGAAGAGACCTTCGGGGCGGACGAGCAGGAACAGCAAGGCGAGCACGTAGGGGAACCAGCCCTCGATGCCACCGCCGACCATCGGCCCGAGGTAGACCTCCGCGAGCTTTTCGCTGGCGCCGATGATCAGACCGCCGACGATGGCGCCCGGCACCGAGGTGAAGCCACCGAGGATCAGCACCGGCAACGCCTTCAGCGCTACAAAGGTCAGCGCGAACTGCACGCCGTTGCGCGCACCCCACAGCAGACCGGCCACCAGTGCGACAAAGCCGGCCACCGCCCATACCACGCCCCAGACATGTTGCAGCGGAATGCCCACCGTCAGCGCCGCCTGATGGTCATCGGCGACGGCGCGTAGCGCGCGGCCGATCTTGGTCTTGTTGAACAGGAAGGCCAGCGCGGCGACCAGTGCGCCGCAGATGACGGCCGCCGTCACGTCGAATTTGGACACCACCATGCCGGTGCTGTTCATGATCGCCTCGATCGGCTCGTCGGCAATGCCAAGCTCCAGCTTGCGCACTTCCGAGCCCCAGACCAGTTGCGCCAAGCCTTCGATGAAGAAGGTCAGGCCAATGGTTGCCATGAACAGCGTGATGTCGTGCTGGTTCACCAGTGGCCGCAGCACGACGCGTTCGGTAACAAAGCCCAGGGCCACCATCGCGACCATCGCCACCGGAATCGCGACGCAGATCGAAAGGTCGAACTTCTCCTGTAGGCCGACGGTGGTCAGCGCCGCGAAGAACACCATCGCACCCTGCGCGAAGTTGAACACGCCGGAAGCCTTGTAGATCAGCACGAAACCAAGGGCCACCAGCGCGTACATGACGCCGGACAGCAGGCCGGCGATGAGGACTTCAAAGAAAAATTGCATCAGTGCGCCCCCAGGTAGGCCTTGATGACCTCGGGATTGTTGCGGACTTCGTCGGGGGTGCCGTCGCCGATCTTCTTGCCGTAGTCGAGCACCACCACGCGGTCCGAGATGTCCATCACCACGCCCATGTCGTGCTCGATCAGCACGATGGTGGTGCCGAACTGCTCGTTGGTATCGAGCACGAAGCGGCACATGTCCTGTTTCTCCTCGACGTTCATGCCGGCCATCGGTTCGTCGAGCAGCAGCATCGACGGTTCGGCCGCCAGCGCACGCGCCAGCTCGACCCGCTTCTTGATGCCGTAGGGCAGCCGTGCGACCGGTGTCTTGCGCACATGCTGCAATTGCAGGAAGTCGATGATCTCCTCGACCACGTGGCGGTTTTCCATTTCTTCGCGGCGGGCGCGGCCGATCCAGAAGGCCTGCTCGATAAAGCTCGCCTTGATCTTCAGGTTGCGCCCGGTCATGATGTTGTCGAGCACGCTCATGCCCGAGAACAGCGCGATGTTCTGGAAAGTCCGCGCGATGCCGTGCTCTGCCGCCTCATGGGTATCCATGTCGCGCCGCTGCTGGCCGTGGAAGGTGATGGTGCCTTCCTGCGGTGTGTAGACACCGTTGATGACATTGAGCATGGAGCTCTTGCCGGCACCATTGGGACCGATGATGGCGCGGATTTCATGCTCGCGCACGTCGAACGAAATGTCGGTCAATGCCTTGACGCCGCCAAAGCGCAGCGAGATGTTGTCGACCTTGAGGATCACGTCCCCGATCTTGCGTACTTCACTCATGCGGCCGCCTTGTCGGTCATCGGCAGGCGGCGGGCATCGCCGATCTTCACATCGGCGGCGATGCTGCCAGTACGACCGTCTTCGAACTTCACCTGGGTTTCGATATGCTGCACGGTCCGCTCGGAATAAAGCGCGTCGAGCAAAGGCGCATATTTCTCGGCGATGAAGCCGCGGCGAACCTTGCGGGTGCGGGTCAGCTCGTCGTCGTCCGGGTCGAGCTCCTTGTGCAGCACCAGGAAGCGCTGGATTTGCGAGTGCGACAGTTCGCCTTCGGTGGCAAGCTCGGCATTGACCTTCTCGACGCAATCCTTGATCAGTGAATAGACCTCGTCCTTGCCGGCGAGATCGATGTAGCCGGAATACACCAGATTGCGTCGCTCGGCCCAGTTGCCGACCGCCGTGAGATCGATGTTGATGAACGCCACCACATGGTCGCGCTGGTGGCCGAAGCAGACGGCCTCCTTGATGTGCGAGAAGAACTTGAGCTTGTTCTCGATGTAGTTCGGGGCGAACATCTCTCCGGTCGAGAGATGGCCGACGTCCTTGGCGCGGTCGATGATCTTCAGATGACCGTCGGCATCGAACACGCCGGCATCGCCGGTATGGAAGTAACCGGCGCCATCGATCGATTCGGCCGTGGCGTCGGGCCGCTTGTAATACTCCTTGAGCACCATGGCGCCGCGCACCAGCACCTCGCCGTTGTCGGCAATCTTCACCTCGACGCCGGGCGCCGCCTTGCCGACGCTGTCGAACTTGATCTCACCGTCCGGTTGCAGGCAAACGTAGGCGCAGGTTTCCGTCGAGCCATACAACTGCTTGAGATTGATGCCGATCGAGCGGTAGAAGCGGAACAGGTCCGGCCCGATTGCCGCGCCCGCCGTATACGCAATGCGGATGCGGCTCATGCCAAGCGTGTTCTTCAACGGCCCATAGACAAACAGATTGCCCAGCGCGTAGAGCAGGCGGCCGTTGAGCGGGACCGGGCGACCGTCGAGAATGTCGGCGCCGTACTTGCGGGCCACGCGCATGAAGTAGTCGTACATGCGCTGCTTCAGGCGGCTCGCATCTTCCATGCGGATGCTGAGGCTGGTCAGCACGCTCTCGAAAATCCGCGGCGGCGCGAAGTAGTAGGTGGGGCCGATCTCGCGCAGGTCGGTCATGACGGTGTCGGCCGATTCCGGGCAATTTACCGTGAAGCCGGCCACCAGTGCCTGCGCATAACTGAACAGATGGTCGCCCACCCAGGCCATCGGCAGATAGGAGAGCACGTTGTCGCTGGCGCTCAGCCTGTCGAACTCGACGCCGCCCTGGGCCGCCGTGATGAACGCGTGATGGCTCTGGCACACGCCTTTCGGCTTTCCGGTGGTGCCCGAGGTGTAGAGCATCACCGACACGTCGTCGGTCTTGCCTAGCGCGACTTCGCGATCGAAATGGCCGGCATGCGCGGCATCGAACTTGCGCCCCAGCTCGCGTAACTGCTCCAGGCTGATCAGGCCCGGTGCGTCATAGTTGCGCAGTCCACGTGGATCCTCATAGATGATGTGGGCAATCTGCGGCAGCGCCTCGCGCGCCTCGAGCAGCTTGTCGACCTGTTCCTGATCCTCGACGATGGCAAACTGGATCGTCGCGTTTTCGAGCACGAAGGTCATTTCGGCAGCAACCGCATCCTGATACATCGGTACCGCGACGCCGCCGAGCGCTTGCGCTGCCGTGAAGGCCATATAGAGCCGCGGCCGGTTGTCGCCGATGATGGCGAGGTTGTCGCCGCGCCGGAAACCGAGCGACGCCAGGCCCATCGCCATTTCGCGGACTTCGGTGGCGGTTTCCCGCCAGGTCCAGCTTTGCCAGATGCCGAGATACTTTTCACGCAACGCCGGCGCGTCGGGGCGCACGGCGGCATGCTGCAGCAACAAACGCGGGAAGGTATCGGCCGCCGCCATGCCGGGCGCACCAGAGACTACAGACATGACAGGGCGATCCTCCTCGATACCACTGACCAAATCATCCGGGGCGTTGGATCATGCGCCGCATCATCGCCTCGCCCGCCACCTAATTTCTGCGGCCAATTTAGCAGTCGTGCAACGCACAACGAAAAAAAGCCGGAA
This sequence comes from Betaproteobacteria bacterium, assembly GCA_027492485.1. Lineage (GTDB taxonomy): Bacteria > Pseudomonadota > Gammaproteobacteria > Burkholderiales > Casimicrobiaceae > Casimicrobium. The sequence continues at coordinate 8,433 of JAPUER010000053.1, read as the reverse complement.
TCATCCACATAAACAAAACCGACCGCAGGGTCGGTAATAGAATAAGTTTAAGTCTTATATAAGAGTTGAGTGTTAGGGTTACTACTAATCGCCGATGGCGGACTCGCGTCGGGACCGTCGGTTGTATTACAAGGAACGCAGGATCGTCGCGGTTGGCGGTGCAAGTTGAAGACATGCCGGGTTTTTTGGTCGAAAAACTAGCGACGGTTGATTCCACCAACTCGCGGATGCTGCAAATGGCAATCGCGGGCGCCTGCCACCGCCGGTGCCTGGTGGCTGACGTACAAACCGCCGGCCGCGGCCAGCGCGGACGGCAATGGCATGCGGCGGCGGGGACGGCGTTACTGTGCAGCGTGGCCTGGCAGTTTCACCGCGGCTGCGCGCTGGATGGGTTGAGCCTGGCCGTCGGCGTCATGACGGTAGATGCACTGCAAGGCCTCGGCGTATCGGGCTTGCAGTTGAAATGGCCGAACGACATCCTGGCGCCGGCGGCGGTTGCTGGCGACGGCGCGCCGCCGGCCCTCGGCAAGCTGGGCGGGATACTGATCCAAACCGTTGCTACCGGTGACGACACGCGCACGGCGGTGATCGGCGTTGGCCTCAATCTGCGATCGACGCCGTCGGCCCCACTCCAGTCCGGCGCCTTGCCGCCGGTTCGACTTGACGACCTGACCACCGAGCCCTTGTCCCGCGACCGCGTACTCGATGCTTTGCTGGTGCATTACGACGTTGGCCTCACCCGGTTTGCCCAGGATGGCTTTGCCGCGTTTCGTGACGCCTGGTGGCGCGTCCGTGCATATGGCGATGCTCCATTGACCGCGAAGCTCCCCGACGGCGCTGAACTGCAGGGCCGCATGACCGACGTCACCGCGCGCGGCGCGCTGGTACTGGCCAGCGAATGGGGTTTGCATACACTCGTCTCCGGGGAGGTTTCCATCCGTGCTGCTAGTCCTTGATATAGGCAACACCCGCCTGAAGTGGGCCGAGTTTCGCGGCGACCAGATTGTCGGCCGCGGCGCGATATTTCTGGCGGAGGTCGAGCATTTCGTCGAACGTGCCGGCTTTGCCGCGAGGTTGCCGGCGCGCGTCGTCGGCAGCCATGTCGCCAATCTGGTGTCCAGGGAGCGTGTGGAACGGCAGTTCGCGGCCCTCGGCCTGAGCGTGGAGTGGATGATGTCTACTGCCATGGCTTGCGGGGTGCGCAATGGCTACGACGACCCGGCCCGGCTCGGCAGCGACCGTTGGGCAGCAATGGTGGCGGCCTGGAACCGCGGATTTGCGCCTTGCATCGTTGCCTGTGCCGGTACCGCGCTCACCGTCGATCAGCTTGACGAAAACGGCCAGTTCCTCGGCGGCGCCATCGTGGCGGGATACCACGCAATGCTCGGCGGGCTGGCCGGCAACACGGCGGCGCTCTCGGTGGACGCCGGTGACTGGTCGGCGCGGCCGACGAATACGCGTGACGCACTGGCAACGGGCGCCATCGATGCGATGGTCGGCGCCATCGAACGCGGCCATCAGCGACTGACGCAACGATTGCGCGAACGCGGTTTGCGGGCAATACCGCGCATCGTCCTCACCGGCGGCAGCGCCTACCGGCTGCTGGCACACCTGCCGGAGGGCAACTCGGTGATCGACTCGCTGGTACTGGAGGGCGTTCGACTGCTGGCAGAATCATGAACCGCATGCGGTTGCTGTCATGAAGAAATTTTTTGTCCTGCTGTTGTTGGCCAACGCGGCGCTGTTCGGTTATGCGTACTTCGATCGCATGAACAGCGCAGCACAGGCCGGCGCCGATCGCTACAAGCCCGTCAATCCCGACCTGGTGAAGGTGTTGAGTGCACAACAGGTGGCCAAGCTGGGGCCTGCGAAAGTTGCCCAATTGACACTCGCCTGTGCCGAATGGGGGCCGTTCGCGGAGCCGGATAGGGGGCGCGCGGTCAAGTTGCTCGAACCGCTGGCACTGGGTCGAACGCTGTCGACCCGCCGTGTCGACGTTACCGCCGAACACTGGATTTACATCCCGCCGAAACCCAACAAGCCTTCTGCGGAACGCGCGCTCGCCGAGTTGAAGAAGAACAACATCAACGACGGCGTGCTGGTGCAGGAAAGCGGACCGTGGAACTACACCATCTCGCTCGGCGCCTTTCGTAGCAAGGACGCCGCCGACGCCCGTCTGGCCGAGGTCAAGGCGCGCGGCATCAAGACGGCCGTCTATCGACAGCGCGAGCAGACCGTTTCGCAGACGATGATCGTGCTGCGCGAACCGACGCAAGCAACGGTCAGCAAACTTGACGAGCTGAAGACCCAGATCGCCGGCAGCGCTGTCACCACCGGCGCCTGCCCGGAGGCGAAGGGGTGAGCTATCGCATCGCGCCAGCGCAACTGCCTGCCGACATCGACGATGCCCGCGATCTGATGCGGCGCTACGCCCACTGGACTGGGGTGAATCTCTGCTTTCAGGATTTCGACGCTGAGCTTGCCGCACTGCCCGGCAAATACACGCTTCCGAGCGGGCAGTTGTGGCTTGCCAGGGATGGGCAGGGTGCCGCGAAAGGCGTGATCGCGGTGCGCCGGATCAACGCCAGCGAGTGCGAAATGAAGCGCTTGTGGGTGGAGCCGGATACCCAGGGCAGCGGACTCGGGCGGGCACTGGCGGGCGCGGCCGTCGTCTTCGCGCGTGACGCAGGTTACGCGCGAATGAAACTCGACACCCTGCGCGGGCGCATGCCTGCGGCAATATCGCTCTATCGATCGCTCGGGTTCGTCGAATGCGAACCTTACATCCACAATCCGGAGCCCGATGTGCTCTACATGGCGCTGGAGTTGGCACCCGGCGCCGCGTAACGACCCGTCACCTCTTCCCCATGAACCCTGACTACATCATCGTCGGTGCAGGCACGGCTGGCTGCGTGCTCGCCAATCGCCTGTCCGAGGACGGCCGCAACGCGGTCTGCCTGCTCGAAGCGGGGCCGCGCGACAACTATTTGTGGATTCACATCCCGATTGGCTACGCCAAGACGATGTTTCATCCGGTCTACAACTACGGCTACTACACCGAACCCGACCCGAACATGAACGGGCGCAAGATTTACTGGCCGCGTGGACGTGGCCTGGGCGGCTCGTCGTCGATCAATGGCCTGATCTACATCCGTGGACAGGCGGCCGACTATGACCGCTGGAACGATGCCGGAAACATCGGCTGGTCATGGCAGGAGGTGCTGCCTTACTTCATCAAGAGTGAGCACAACAGCGACGCGCGGCTCGTCGCCAATGGCAGCCACGGCCAGGGCGGGCCGTTATGGGGGACGACGATACCGGAGCCGCACCCGCTGATGGACGCAATTGCCGCAGCGGGCGAGGAGCTTGGCGTGCCGCGCAGCATCGACTTCAACGGCGGCAATCAGGAAGGCGTCGGTTATTACCAGCTCTTCACCAGAAACGGCTGGCGCTGCTCCACCGCAGTTGCTTATCTGCGCCCGGCGCAAAAGCGCAAGAACCTGCGCACCGAAGTCAATGCTCAGGTGACGCGCGTGTTGTTCGAGGGCTCACGCGCCGTTGGCGTGGAGTACGTGCAGCACGGCAAAACGATCACGTTACGCGCCAACCGCGAAGTGCTGCTGACCGCCGGTGCCGTGCAAAGCCCGCAACTGCTGATGCTCTCCGGCATCGGACCGCAGGCGCATCTGCGCGAGCAGGACATTGCCGTGCGTCAAGCGTTGCCGGGCGTTGGCCAGAACCTGCAGGATCATTTGCAATTGCGCCTGATGTTCAAGGTGAAGCAGCCGATCACCACCAACGACGATCTGCAGAGCCACTGGCGGAAATTCCAGATGGGCTGGCAATGGATTACCCGCCGCGCCGGCCCGCTGGCCATTGGCATCAATCACGGCGGACTGTTCACGCGAGTGCTGCCGGAATCGACGACGCCGGACATCCAGTTTCACTTCGCCACACTGTCGGCAGAGATGGCCGGGGCTGCGACGCACCCGTGGAGTGGCTGCACGTTCTCGGTGTGTCAGTTGCGCCCCGAGTCGCGCGGCGAGATCAAGCTCAAGTCCGGCGATCCGCTGGCGCCTCCGGCGATGCATTCGAACTATCTGTCGCACGAAACGGACCTGCGCTGCGCCGTCGCGTCGGTGCGCTATGCGCGCAAACTCGCTCGCACCCGCGCGCTCGAGTCGCTGATCGGTGACGAATACCGGCCCGGCGACGGCGCCCAGAGCGACGACGAAGTGCTGGCTTTTGCGCGGCAATACGGCGCCACGATCTTCCACCCGAGCGGCACCTGCAAGATGGCACCTGCCGACGATCCGATGGGCGTGGTCGACACCCGCCTGCGGGTGCGCGGTATCGCCGGCCTGCGCGTGATCGACTGCTCGATCATGCCTACGCTGGTGTCAGGCAATACCAACGCGCCCGTCGTGATGATCGCCGAGAAGGCGGCCGACATGATCAAGACGGACAACCTGCACAATTGGTAGGAGCGGCCTTGGCCGCGAAGTTTCTCTCTCCCGCGGGCAGGGGAGTGTGGCGCGAGGGGAATCCGGACCTCGTCATTCGCGGCCAAGGCCGCTCCCACATTGAACGGAAGTACAGCAATGACATCCTTCGCCAAACTCCCCGCTGCACCGTACTACGCGGTCATCTTCTCGTCCCAACGCAGGCCGGACGAGGACGGCTACGGCGACATGGCCGACCGCATGGTCGAGCTGGCTTCGCAGCAGCCTGGTTATCTCGGCGTCGAATCCACGTGCGGCGACGATGGCTTCGGCATCACGGTCTCGTACTGGCAAGACGAAGCGTCCATCGCGAACTGGAAGAAAAACGCCGAACACCAGCTCGCGCAGCAGTACGGCCACGAGCGCTGGTACGAGCATTTCGAATTGCGCGTGGCAAAAGTGGAACGGGCATATGGAAAGCGGTGACAATCGCCCGACAGGATGGATTCGCAATCGCGCCGATAGGAGGAATCATGTACACCTGCTGCCGCTACTACGGTCTTGAGGGGCTGGCCGGTCACGAGGGCGACGCCGCCTTCACGGTCGAGGTCAACCACTTCACGTTCGGGCCTGGCTGCCTGCGCGAAGCGGGCTCGCACGCGCGCGCGCTGGGCATGACGCGCGTGGGGCTGTTCACCGACAAGACCGTGCGCGACCTGCCATATGTCGCGACCGTCAAGCGCTCGCTTGAGGCCGCGGGCTGCGCGGTCGAGATCTACTGGGAGTGCGCCGTCGAGCCGACCGGTGATTCATTCATGGCGGCCGCGCGCTTCGCGCTCGAAGGCAAGTTCGACGGCATCGTCTCGGTCGGCGGTGGTTCGGTGATGGACACCGCGAAGGCCGCCAATCTCTATTCGATGTATCCCGATGAGTTGCTCGCCTACGTCAATACGCCGATCGGCCTCGGCAAGCCGGTGCCCGGCGCGCTGAAGCCGCATATCGCCTGCCCGACCACCTGTGGCACGGGTTCCGAAGTTACCGGCATCGCGATTTGCAACCTGCTCGAGCAACAATGCAAGACTGGAATCCTGTCGCGTCACATGCTGCCGTCGCGCGCACTGGTCGACCCCGAGGTCACGCATACGCTGTCGCCCGCCGTGATCGCAGCCAATGGCTTCGACGCGCTGTCGCACGCGCTCGAAAGCTACACCGCGCGGCCGCACAGCGCCAAGCCGAAGATGTACGAAGGGCTCGACGGCGCAAAACGACCCATGAATCAGGGCGCCAACCTGTGGAGCGACATGGGTGCCCGCGAGGCGCTGCGGCTGATCGGCCAGAACCTCGTGCGTGCCGTCAACGATCCGTCCGATCAGCAGGCGAAGGGTGCTGTGATGTATTCGGCGCTGGTCGCGGGCATGACCTTCAGCAATGCCGGCTGCCATCTGCCGCACGGCATGAGCTATGCGGTCAGCGGCCTAGTGCGCGACTTCAAGCCACCGGCCGGGTATCCGCAGGATGCGCCTATGGTGCCGCACGGAATGAGCGTCGTGCTCAACGCGCCCAGCGTCTACCGTTTCACCGGCGAGGCGGCGCCAGAGCGGCATCTGGAGGGCGCGCAATTTCTCGGCGCCGACACGCGCGATGCAACGGCGGTCGACGCCGGTGAAGTCGTCGCGAAAAAGCTGATTGACATGATGCGCGCCGTGAACTTTCCGAACGGACTCAACGCGGTCGGCTACACCGACGCCGATGCCGACGCGCTCGCCGCACGGGCCTTCCCGCAGCAGCGTGTGATCAAGAACGCACCGCGCGACGTGACCAAGGCGTCGTTGGCGGAATTGTTCAAAGGGGCGATGCGGTATTGGTAGAAGCGGTGTTCTGAATCGATCACAACATGAATCACGTTGACACCGTCTCACGTCGACACCTTCGCGCGATCGCCACACGGTCCGGTGCGGCCGTGTTGGCCTTGATCCTGGGCAGCGAGCCGCGTGCTGCTGACGTTGACTATGTCGTGCAACAGGCGAGTTGCGCGGAGAAGCCGTGTTTGCACGTTACTTTGTCGTTTGTCAGCGCGCCAGATGGCATCACGAGACTTCGTTTGCCCGGAGATTACGCCGGCTCCTCCGGGGCCGCATCTGCGCTCAAGGTGCTACAGGCGACGAGCCCCGACACCTCACTGACCCCCATCATTGATGGCGAAGTGAAGGTTCGCGCCAAGGCAGGTGAGCGCGTAACAGTGCGCTATGAATTACACCGGGTGGGAACATTGGATGCCGGGGCAACGTTGTCCGGGGCCTACTTGCCGTTGATTGAAAGGGAGCGTGCTCGCGTCCTCGGCTGGACTGCTTTGGCGATCCCGATGTTGCCATCGCGTGCTGCACAAACAGCATCAATGAGCTTCCTGTCTGCGACCGGTTCGCCGCTGTCCGCGTATACCAATCTGGGTGCGACCGGTACGCGCGTCGAATTTGCGTGGCATCCGATGACTATCGGCACCAGCATCGTGCTGCTTGGTGACTACGCCAAACACTCGCCGGGTAAGCGCACCGTAGCGGATAGTCCAATGTCGCCGACCCTGATTGTCGCAGGCAATGCGCCGCCAGGACGCGATTTCAAAGCGTTGGCCGATGATCTGGTGGCAGTGCATCGAGCAATAGCCGGGTACTGGGGAGATGCAGGAACCGGGGCACCGCTTGTCTACTTCGGCGAGATTCGCGATGCCGCCAGCTCGCTAAAGGGCTCGGCGTTCGGCTCAGCATTCCTGACTTTCGCCACGCCCGATCGACCACGGGACGACTTGCTTTACCTCTGGATGCATGAGTTGAATCACGCGTGGCTACCGGGAAAAATGTTGCGGCAGTATGGTCGGCGCGGACCGGATTTGTACTGGTTCAGTGAAGGTTTCACTGAATTCGTTACCCATTGGCTGCTGGAAGACAGTGGTATCAAGCCTGCCGGACATTTGTTGCGCGAGCTGACCAAAGCACAGCAGCGGCTGGCCGTGATTGCGGCCCCGGAGCGCTATGCCATCCTGTTGCAGCGCTTCCACCGCGATGCGGCGGCAAATCGACAGATTTATGACCGCGGGTTCCTCCTCGCGGCACGGTGGGATCAACAGATCACGTGCCAGTCCGGCGGTACGCGAAGCCTGCGCGATGCGTTGCGATCACTTCTGACGGGAGATGCGGATAGCCGCGCGGCGCTTGATGTGCAGACCATCGAACCGATGCTGACCAAGGCCGGTGTCGTCAGTTTCGCTCGCGATATCGACCGATATGCCGATCACGGTGAAGCTCCGATTGTCAGCGAAATCCTGACCAGTCAGTGTCGCAGTTAGACGCACGCTGAGAGGAGAGCGTGCGATTGCGTGCGGTCGTTGCCGAGCCGTGACGTTGTCGTGCAGGCCGTCACAGCGTCAGCGCCGGTGCCGCCGCACATTACTTTGCGGCCAAAATCACTCCGCGATAGCGGCGTGTCGAATTGGTTACCTGCTATCCTGCGCGGCTGACACCACTTGAAATCCAATGGCGGCGATGTGAGCGATGCACCTCAAGCCCCCGACGAACGGGTAAGTCGACGTCATCTGGTGATCTGCACGCATGAAGACGCCGAACGCGAAGATCTTTCATGGTGGCACCATGTGCCCGCCGAGGCGCGCTGGCAAGCCGTCGAAACGCAACGCATGATCGCCTATGCTTACGAAACTCCCCCGCGACTTCAGCGATTTCTTGAAATTGCTGAACGAACACCGCGTTGAGTATCTCGTCATCGGTGGCTACGCCGTCGCGCATCACGGCTATCCGCGCCCCACGGCCGACTTCGACATCTGGATCGCGATCAGCGCAGGCAATGCACAACGGACTGTCGATGTCATTCGGGCGTTCGGCTTCGATGATCCGACGCTAACGGCCGAAGTGTTGCAAACCAGCGGCAGATTAGGGCAACGCTGAACAAGCCGTCGAAATCGGCGAGATGAGGTGCGAGGGTA
>JAPUER010000052.1 GCA_027492485.1 Betaproteobacteria bacterium | reverse complement strand
TCGGCTGCTGCGGCAAAGGTCTGTTGCTTCATCTACCTACAACGCTTCTCACCATGTGATCGTGGACTTGTTCAGCGTTGCCCTAAATCCAAAACTCAGACTGCCAGCAGATATCGTCGCGAGAATTGCTGACTTGGAGTTTGAGCTTGCGCTAATAGGATTTCCAACAACACCGGTACCGGCATCGCCCGCAATGTCGCAAGGACACATTGTGCATTTTGGATCTTCCGTCGCGACGATTTCAACTGTAGTACGGTAGGCCTGAATTGAATCCGTGGCGGTAAGTGGAGGGTCGTTACCGCTATATGTCACCGATACGGCCCACTTCCTCAGATTTTGCGTGTCATAGACGAGCGCATTCACGCTCGCAGACAATACGGGACCGCAGCCAAAATATGCCTCAACAGACTGTGAGTAAATGGGCAAAAATCCAACCAACTCATTCAGGTCGTCTTTTGCTGGGTTGCCTGCGCAACTTATGGAGCTGAGGTTTTCAAATTGAAAGGCGAACCAATCCGAGAAGTACACGTACCGCACTTCGGACGCCGTTCTACGAACGCCTGCCAATGTAATGTTTCTTCCATTTGTTGGCCGAAGTGATTCGGTTGGATACGGCAGAACCGAGGGCGTTGGTACTAGCCAATTTACATACTTCGTTGCAGCCGCTTCCGCCGCTTGCAACGAGTAGTACGGGCCTGTAGGCATGATCTCAGCTGGAATACCACCTTGCGACATTCCTACCTCGACGTAGTACTGCGTCGCTGCAGCTACCTCGGCGCTGTGTAGCACGAAGGTTCCTATACCCACCAGCGTAGCCTCGACGCAACGAAGTGGAATCGAGCGCCACCCCCCGCGACCCACAAATGCCTCGATTCCGCTGCGCTGCATCGCGGCTACGGCCGACACGACTGGCACGCGGGTGGGTTGCGTGCGGCGGCGTTGTGGCAGGACGCTGCGAACGATGCGGCGCGCGACATCGGCGAGCGTTTGGAGGGCGGTCGTAGTTGAGTTCACTGCGGGTGCCGGTTGGGCGCGTCTATGACGTTTGCATGGGCAACGGTAGCGCAGCGTGGCGGCGCTGACAAGCGGCGGAACTTTCCGATGGTGCACGCGCAGTTCATGCCCGCTCCAGGCGCGGGTTTGACCGCGCTCTTCCCGATGCCGCCCGACACAAGCGACGTCAAGCCGTCGCCTACAGTTCCGGGGGGGCGGTGGCGTCTATATTATTGGCTTTTTGTATTTAACGCTTACCGAACGGTCGCTACAGGCAGATTTAATGCTAAGTCGACTTCACTATTTTTTTGCCGCTAACGCATATACAGCCGTCGTTACAGGCAAAAAGCCAGTGCGGCCTCGATGTCACGCCGTGAAATCGGGGGCCATTGCACACTGCGCGGGCCTGGCCTGACGCGCGGGCCGGAGACTGCTTGCTCAGGCAACCAGCGCCGGAAACAGCACGTCGGTAAACCCGAACTGCGTCATGTCTTCGATGCGGCGCGGATAGAGGATGCCGTCGAGGTGATCGCATTCGTGTTGCACCACGCGGGCATGAAAGCCCTCCACAGTCCTGTCGATTGCCGCTCCGGCCACGTCGCGGCCGGTATAGCGGAGACGGGCGAAGCGCGGCACCTCGCCGCGCAGGCCGGGCACCGACAGGCAGCCCTCCCAGCCGGCGACACGCTCGTCGCCCAGCGGCTCCAGCAGCGGATTGCAGAGCACGGTGAACGGAATTTCAGGCGCGTCGGGGTAACGTGGGTTGGGCCCGGTGCCACCGAAAATGACGACACGCAAGTCGACGCCAATCTGCGGCGCGGCGATGCCGGCACCGCTCGCGGCGCGCATGGTGTCGAGCAGATCGTCGACCAGCGCGTGCAGCTGCGCACCGCCGAACATCGCCTCGGGCACCGGGGCGGCGACCCGCAGCAGTCGCGCATCGCCCATCCGCAATATGTCACGCACCGCCATTGCAGCAAGCCGTCAATCGTCGCTGCGGCTGCGATACGCCAGCGCGAGTTGCGCGATGATCTCCTGCACCCGCCCGATGGCGCGATCGAGCGTGGTGTCGATGCCGTCGTGCGATATGGCGCGCCTGCTGTCGCCGCAACCGGCGGCCCAGTTCGATACCACGCAAAGATGCGCATAGCGCAGCGACAACTCCCGCGCCAGCGCGGCCTCCGGCATGCCGGTCATGCCGACCAGCGTAGCGCCGTCGCGCTGCATGCGGGCGATCTCTGCCGCCGTCTCCAGTCGTGGCCCCTGCGTTGCGCCATAGACGCCGCCGGATACCGCCGCCACGCCGGCCGACTGTGCAGCAGCGAGCAGCTGCTCGCGCAGTTCGTCGCTGTACGGGCGAGTGAAGTCGATATGCGTTACCTGGCGGTCGCTGCCATCGCAGTATGTGTGCTCACGGCCATAGGTGTAGTCGATGATCTGCTCGGGAACGGCAATGGCGCCCGGCCCCACGTCCGGCGCCATGCCACCCACGGCAGCGACGGCAACGATATCGGTGGCGCCCGATTCCCGCAGCGCCCACACGTTCGCGCGATAGTTGACGCGGTGCGGCGCCAGCACATGACCGGGACCATGGCGCGGCAGGAACAGTACCGGCGCACCGCCGATCTCGCCCACCACCAGCGGACCGGACGGATCGCCATACGGTGTGCGCACAATCTGGCGACGGACGACGGTCATTCGCCCCAATCCTGCCAGTCCACTACCACCAATCACCGCCAGCATAGGAAAGTTCGCTTGAGAGCCACAGGTTAAACCGGTATTCTCGCAGTATTGCCACTCGCGCCGCAGGGCGATCAGGTCCCTCAAGCATGTATCTCACCCGATTGCTGCAACTGATGTCGGAGCGCGAAGCCTCCGACCTGTTCATCTCCGCCGGGGCGCCGATCCATCTGAAGATCAACAACGATACGCTGCCGGTCAGCACGCAGATCATCGATGCCGAAACGGCAAAGAAAATCGCCTACGAGGTGATGAACGAGGAAGAGATCGCCCGCTTCGAACGCGACTGGGAGATGAACCTCTCGCACATCGAGCCGGAATACGGCAATTTCCGCATCAATATCCTCAAGCAGCGCGGCAGCGTGTCGATGGTGGTGCGCTACATCCGCAGCAATATTCCGTCGTTTGCATCGCTGAACCTGCCGCCGATACTGCTCGACCTTGCCCTGGAAAAACGCGGCCTGATCCTGATGGTCGGCGCCACCGGCTCCGGCAAGTCGACGTCGCTCTCGGCAATGATCGATCATCGCAATTCGAGCACGACCGGCCACATCCTCACCATCGAAGATCCCATCGAGTATCTGATCCGCCACAAGCGTTGCGTGGTCAACCAACGCGAGGTCGGGCACGATACGCGAAGCTATGAAAATGCGCTCGCCAACGCGCTGCGCGAAGCCCCCGACATGTTGCTGATCGGTGAAGTGCGCGACCGCGCCACCATGCAGCACGCGCTGACCCACGCGCTGACCGGCAACCTGTGCCTGACGACGCTGCACGCCACCAATAGCTACCACGCGCTGTCGCGCATCATCAACATGTATCCGCAGGATGCGCGCTCGGGCTTGCTGGCCGATCTGTCGTATGGCCTCCGGGCGATCATCGGGCAACGGCTGGTCAAGACCAGGAACGGCAACCTGCAGCCGGCGGTCGAGGTGCTGATCAACACCAAGCTGGTGGCCGAGTTCATCACCGCCGGCGAGATGCACAAGATCAAGGAGGCGATGGAGCAAAGCCTGACGCCCGGCTCCTGCACCTTCGAGCAGGCGCTGGCCAAGCTCTATCTAGCCGGCACCATCGACTACGAACAGGCGCTGACGTCGGCCGACTCGCCGACCAATCTGGCCTGGCTGATCAACCAGTCGCAGCAACACGCCCAGGCCAGCGGTTCGCGTTCGCGCGCGCAGCCTTCGGCAAACTTCGACGAGTTCGATTTGACGGGGCGGCAACCAGAAGCGGCACGCTAGTGCAGCCCGCCCGATCTTCCTGCCCGCTCCGGGTCACCACATGACTGCGCTCCGTCGGCTTGAGTTCCCCGACGCGGCGCCGCTGGAGCTTGCCAGCGTCGGCGACTGGTGGCGCTTTGCGGTGAGCTGCATGGCGCGCGCCGGAGCGCAGTTCGGCCAGAGCAGCGCCGACGCCGGGCAGGACGCACTGTTTCTGGTGCTCGGCGCGCTCGATTTGCCGCTGGACAGTTTCGCGCAGATGCAGGACTTCGCGCTGACCAACAGCGAGCGCAAGCATGTCTTCAACGCCCTGCGCAAGCGGATTGTCGACCGCGTGCCGACTGCTTACGTGCTCGGTTTCGCCGAGCAGATGGGGCTGCGCTTCGTGGTCGACGAGCGCGTGCTGATTCCGCGCTCGTACATCGGCGAACTGCTGGCCGATGGACTGCGTGACGCCGTCGACGATCCGGCCGGGATCGGCAGCGTGCTCGACCTCTGCACCGGATCGGGCTGCCTGGCAATACTCGCCGCAAACGCATTCCCGCACGCCGAGGTGGCGGCGGTCGATATTTCCGCTGACGCGCTCGATGTGGCGCACGAAAACGTGGCGCTGCATGGTCTGGAACAGGTCGTATCGCTGCACCAGGGCGATCTTTTCGCGCCGCTCGACGGTGCCCGCTTCGATCTGATCGTCAGCAATCCGCCCTATGTGACCGCCGACAGCATGGCGGCGCTGCCGGCTGAATTCCGGCGCGAACCGGCGCTGGCGCTGGCGGCCGGCGACGACGGCAACGACATCCTGCGGCGCATCCTGCGCGACGCCAAGGCGCACCTCAGTCCCGGCGGCGTGCTGCTGGTCGACATGGGCCATAACCGCGATCTCGTCGAGGCCGCGTTTCCGCGTCTGCCCTTCCTGTGGCTCGCTACCGAAGCCAGCGACGCGGGCGTCTTCCTGCTGCGCGCCGGCGATTTGCCGTGAAGAAATCGGTCATCATGGTCGGCGGCGGCCATGCCCACATCGAAGTGCTGCGACAACTCGCGCTGAACCCGGGCAACGACGTCGACATCGCCCTGTTCGACCCCAGTCCGAGCGTCTGGTATTCGGGCATGCTGCCCGGCGTGATCGCCGGACACTACACGCCAGCCGAGGCAAAAATCAATCTGTGGGCGCTCTGCCAGCGCGCCCGGGTCCGCTTCTTCGAGTCTCCGATCTTGTCGGTGAACGGCGACAACAACCGCATCGAGAGCGGCTTCGGTGAACGCCATCGCTTCGATCTGCTGTCGCTCGACGTCGGCAGCGTCGCCCAGCCGTTGCCGGCTTCGCCAGGCGCCTACGTGGTCGCCGTCAAGCCGATCGATCCGCTGCTGGCGGCGATCACCGAGTTCGAAAGCGTTCGCTCCAACGCGCCGATGGTGCGCATCGTCGGCGGCGGCGCGGCGGCAGTGGAAGTCGCGCTGGCGCTGGCTTGGCGCTGGCGCGAAGCCAGCCGTCGCCGGGTGTCGATCGTGGCCGCCTCCACGCTGCTCGACGGCTTCCCGCCACGGGCGCGCCGGCTCGCGCTGCAAGCTTGCAAGCGACTGCGGGTGACGGTGCTGGAGAATTCGCCGGTGCGCCAGATCGACCCCACGCGGCTGCGGCTGGACAACGGCAATCAGGTCGAGACGCAGCTCACCGTGCTCGCCACCGGCTACGCGCCGGCGCCGTTGCTGGAAAAGGCCGTGCTCAGCAAAGCCGCCGATGGCAGCGTGGCGGTCGATGCGCAACTGCGCTGCCTGCGCTATCCGGCGATTTTCGCCAGCGGCGATTGCGCCGACGTCGCCGGCCTGAAGCTCCCCAAGTCCGGCGTCTACGCGGTGCGCCAGGCGCCGCTGCTGGCCGCCAATCTGCTCGCCGCCCTTCGCGGGCAGCCGTTGCAGAACTATCGGCACAACGCGCAGGCGCTGAATCTCGTCTCGCTGGGCGAACGCCGTGCCATCGCGGTGCGCAACGGCCTGGCCGCTGCCGGCGGCTGGGTCTGGCGCTGGAAAGATTCGATCGATCGCAAGTGGATGCGCCGCTACGCGCTCGACTGAGCACGGCCGTCGCGGCGGCGCATCGGCAAACACCTTTTTGGCCACAACGTCTATTTGGCGCCACTTGCGGCCTTGTTTTGTCGAATGTCGACAAACGCTGTTTTCCCGCGCTAAGCCCCATTGAATAGCGCCGCATGGCGAAAAGCTACTGCTCGTCCTGCGTCATGACTTCCAGCGTTCGCGAATGGAATTCCATGCGGTACAGCATCACCGTCACCAGCGCCGTCGCCGCGATGAAGAACCACGGCTGCACGAACCAGAGCAGCAGCGCCACCGAGAAGTAGTAGGCGCGCAGCCCCTGCCCGAAGTTTTCGCCAGCGAGCTTGAGGATGCCGGCGGCGCGGCGGGCGTTGCCGCGGTCGACGTCGGTCAGCGCGTCGCGCGGCGCCAGCGAGCCGATCACGATGGTGACGAAGTTGAACTGCCGCACCGACCAGGTGAATTTGATCAGCGAATAGACGAACAGCAGGATCAGCGAAATCACCTTCGCCTCCAGCAGTGCCTGCGAGGTGCGCTGCGCGAAGGGCAGGCTTTCGATGATCTCGGCGCTTTTTTCGACCGAGCCGAACAACGCCAGCAAGCCACCCAGCGCCAGCAGCGTGGTCGACGAAAAGAAGGTGGCGCTGTTCATCAGGTTCGACAGCAGCGCCGAGTCGACGATGCGATTCTCGCGGGTCAAGGTCTGCTCGAACCAGCGGTCGCGCAGCGGATTCATCACCGTCAGCAGCGAATGGCGGTCGTTGCTGTGGCGGCTGGCGAACCAGCCGTAGCCGAACCAGCAGAGCGCGAAGAACGCCAGCGCAACGAGATCGAGGTGCGAATAGGTGAGGCGCATGGCGGCTCCGGCGCGTGGCTACGCCGCCACCGCCGCGGCAATCGCCTCGGCGCCGCGCTGCGCCAGGGCGCCGTCCTCCGCCTCCACCATCACGCGCACCACCGGCTCGGTGCCGGACGGGCGCAGCAGGATGCGGCCGTGGCCCGAAAGCCGGCTTTCCCAGTCCGCCAGCGTCGCCTTCACGGCCGGCTTGTCGGCCCACGGCGAGGCTTTGTCGATGCGCACGTTGATCAGCGCCTGCGGCAACAGCGTCACGTCCGCCGCGGCATCGGCCAGCGACACGCCGCGCTCCACCAGCGCGCGCAGCACCTCGAGCGCCGCGATGATGGCGTCCCCGGTCGAATGGCGATCCAGGCAGAGGATATGGCCGGAGTTTTCACCACCGATCAGCCAGCGCTTCTCGCGCAGGATTTCGAGCACGTAGCGGTCGCCCACGCGGGCCCGCGCAAAGGCGATACCGCGCCGCTGGAACGCGCTTTCGAGCCCGTAGTTGGTCATTTGCGTGCCCACCACGCCGCCGCCGAGCTCGCCCTTGGCCGCGCGATGGGCGGCGATGATGTAGACCAGTTGATCGCCGTCGTAGGCGCGTCCGGCCGCGTCCACCATCAGCAGGCGGTCGGCATCGCCGTCCACCGCAATGCCGAGATCGGCCTCGTGCTTGCGCACCATCTCGCTCAGGTATTCGGGATGGGTGGCGCCGACGCCCTTGTTGATGTTCATGCCGTCCGGTGACGCGCCCAGGCTCACCACCTCGGCGCCCAGCTCGTGAAACACCGACGGCGCCACCTGATAGGCCGCGCCGTGCGCGCTGTCGATCACGATCTTCAGGCCGCGCAGCGTCAGCTCCGACGGAAATGCCCGCTTGCAGAACTCGACGTAGCGCCCCGGTGCATCGTTCAGCCGCTTCGCCTTGCCGAGCTCGCCCGACGGCACGCAACGCAGGCCAAGATCGATCTCAGCCTCGATGCCGATCTCCGCCGCGTCGGAGAGCTTGTCGCCATCGCCATTGAAAAACTTGATGCCGTTGTCGGCGAAAGGATTGTGCGAGGCCGAAATCACCAGCCCCGCCTGCAGCCGCAACGCCCGCGTCAGATACGCAATCGCCGGTGTCGGCAGCGGCCCGGTCAGCACCGTATCGACACCGGCCGAGGACAGCCCGGCCTCCAGCGCCGCCTCCAGCATGTAGCCGGAAATCCGCGTGTCCTTGCCGATCAGCACCGCCGGCCGCTTGCCGTTGCGCATCTGTGCGCGCAGCAGCCGCCCGGTGGCGTGGCCCAGTTTCATCACGAAATCCGGCGTGATCGGCGCCACGCCGACCTCGCCGCGCACGCCATCGGTGCCGAAATACTTTCTTTTGCTCATGGCGCGATTCTAGGGAAGCGCCGATCAGGCCGGCCGGAAGCCAGGCACGCCGGTCGTCAAGCCGGCGACCGTTCCATGAAAAGCCGCTCCGGCGTTGCCTCGATGACGCGGAAGCCGTGCCGCCGGTACAGCGCCTGCGCCCGCTCGTTGACGCGCAGCACCCACAGGCGCACCGGCAACTGCCGCGCCTGGGCATCGGCAATCACGCCGCGCAACACCTGCGATCCAAGCCCGGCGCCCCGGTAGCGCTGGAACAAATAGAGCTTGACCAGCCAGACATGCGTCGGTAAATCCTCGACCGCCAGCAAACCGGCCACCGCGTCGCCGACCACGATCATGCGATACGTCTCCGGCGTGAAATTCGCGCGGTGCTTGGCAAGCTGCTCGACCGCGTCCCACGCGCCCCAAGTCTGCTCGACATAGCCGCGCATCGCATCCTCGGTAATCGCGTAGGCCACCGCCAGATCGGCCGCCGTCGCAGGGCGAAGATGGAAGGCGACGGTCATGTCGCTCCGGCACTCACACTTGCAGGTCGGCGTCCGGCGGCAGCGGCGTCGCCTGCGACCACATCGCGCGCCAGACGCCGCCATCCCGCCTGTAGATGTCGGTATGCCAGCAGAGAACGACCTTGCCGGACGGAAAGGCAATCCGCGCCTGATAGCGCACGGCGGCCATACCGGCGGCGATCTGCACCCGCATCGGGCCATGCGCCCAGCTTGCGTAGAACACATCCTCCGCCATCAGCGCAAGGTATCGCTCCAGACTCATCACGCGGCCGGGCACCGAGATCAGCTCATAGTCCGGCAGGTGCAAACGGCGGATCGCCGCGACGTCGCGAGCGACCAGCGCCTGCGTCCGCTCTTTCTCCAATGCGCGGAAGAAATCCGCGTCCGGGATCACCGTGTCGTCAGTGTTGAGCACAATAGTTATCGCTCCCCCAAACCCGCAAAACACCCACTATAACCGCGCCGTCGTGCACCCACACAATCTGCGCCGCCTCGGGCGACGCTGGCGAATGTGGTGCCGATTCCGGTGTGGAGGCGTTTGCTGGCTGTCTTGCGGCCGATGAACTGGCCTAGCGCGCGTTTGCGCGCCCAGCCGGCGAAGTAGAAAAGGGGCGGGTTGAATGTTGTGTGCTAGCTGCACCGGCGCCGTCGAGCGTTGCAGGTTTTATCCACCTGCCCCCCTTTTGCTGCCCCAAGTATCAGGCACGAGGCCGCGCGCACGGCGCGGCCCGACTGCCATTAATTTCGCGCGCCGGGCCCCTCGTAAAGCGGGTTATTCATAACACCACCACCAATCAAGTCGAGTTGTTCGGCCGGGATGACCGCCATGAGTTCATCGACCGCGGTTTCGCACCCACCGGAAACATGAATATCGCTCGAGTTCATAGACATTCCTCCAGAGAATTGGTCGGCCGGGCGAATGCCCGACCCAACGCGACACACGATACCACGGCAACATACCGGCAAACCATTGGCGCGCAGCGTTCGTTGAGAGCAGCGGTCTCGCTTGTCAATCCATTGCGCGTTGCGATGGGATCAAAAGGGTCGTCAAAGGGTCGTCAAAGGGGTCGTCAAAGGGGTCGTCAAAGGGGTCACGTCAAGGGGTCAGGCTCTGAGGTTTCCCCACGAATAACACTTGTGAATCAACGAGATA
>JAPUER010000051.1 GCA_027492485.1 Betaproteobacteria bacterium | reverse complement strand
CGTGCCCACATTCACGTGCGGCTTCGTACGCTCAAACTTGCCTTTTGCCATGATCGCTACCCTTGTGAGGTGAGTTTCAAAGAACTGGTGCCCATGACGCGGATTGAACGCACGACCTCTCCCTTACCAAGGGAGTGCTCTACCACTGAGCTACATGGGCGGATGTTTGGGGTCTTCGCGAAGATCACAAACATCTGGCCATCAACAGCGCGCGCCTGGAGCGGGTGAAGGGAATCGAACCCTCGTCATAAGCTTGGAAGGCTTCTGCTCTACCATTGAGCTACACCCGCGGGTATCAGTTCGACATCACCAAGTTGCGAAAACCCGCACAGTCACGCTGGCGGAAAAGACGCGGTCCGCTCGACGTTCCGGCCGACTGGAACGTTCGATTTGGTGGAGAGGGCTGGATTCGAACCAGCGTACTCATAGAGGGCAGATTTACAGTCTGCTGCCATTAACCACTCGGCCACCTCTCCACGCGGAGGAGCCAGATATTATGCAGCAAATGCCGAATTGGGTCAATCGGCCTCCACGGCGCGAGCACCGGTGACCGACATCTTTTTCGGCAAAGCGTTATCGAACATGGGCTGGGACGCCGTTTTGTGCAAAAGTCGACTTTGGCAGTTATTGGCCGCGCTGCCCTTATCGAATAACGCTTTTCGTCAAAAGCCATAAATACTCTAGCGCGCGACCCCGATGACTTTGTCATGACCACGCGGTAGGCTCGCACTAACCGGCGCCGCCGTTTGTAGCGCCGGTCTCTCAGGAGCGATCCATCTCATGACATTCAGCACATTGTGTTCCGTGTGCTTTGGCCGTCGACGCCCGCGCCCGCTGTCGGCAATGCTTGCCGCCGCGGCCTTGTACCTTGCCTTGGTCTCGCCCGCCAGCGCGGTCGTCACCTTGCTGGAACCGGACAACACCGGGCTGTTCCAGGTAGAAGGGGTGGTCAATGCCCCGGTACTGCGCGACACGGCACGCGGCTGGACCTACTTTCGGAATTGCTACTACAGTTGCAGCGTCGAGGGCGTGGCCATGCCGCAGTGGCTGTTCCGGATCAACGATGCCGGGCTTCCCGACACCAGTTGGCGTCTGCCAAGCGATTTTCAGATCGTCGACCAATATCTCGCGCCCGACGGCACGCCGATTGTGCAGGCCTACGTGAAAAACAGCCCGACATACGAGAAACGCTGGTACCTACTGACGCGCGAAAGTGCGGGACAGATCGTGCCGGTCGAATTCGGCGGTATCGCGCTGATGCCGGCGCGTGACGCGATCTACTGGGCGACGGGCACCGGCTTGGAACCG
Organism: Betaproteobacteria bacterium; assembly: GCA_027492485.1. Classification (GTDB taxonomy): domain Bacteria; phylum Pseudomonadota; class Gammaproteobacteria; order Burkholderiales; family Casimicrobiaceae; genus Casimicrobium. Next base: position 55,307 of record JAPUER010000051.1, on the reverse strand, counting down.
CGTCTGCTGCCGCTAGGCGACGGCACGGCCCTTTCCTTCGAGACCGACGTCGCTCCGGCTGCCGCCAACTCCGTGACCTCCTACGCGCTACGCAAGCGCAACGCCGACAATACTGCACTGTGGTCGCACACCGTCGGCGGCCGCCTGGCGAATCTGGCGACCGACACCGACGGCAGCATTTATCTGCTTGGCGAAGCGGTATCGGTCGGCGGCAAGACCGCCAACCTGTTGCGCCTGCGCAGCGACGGCAGCGTCGACGCGGCATGGAACCCGGTGCTCGAGCTCATTGCCGGCGTGGCGCCAAGCATGCGCGTGGTTGGCGACCGCATCGTAATCGTCCGCGCCGATACGGGTACACCGCAGGCTTCCCATCTGACAACGCTCGACCGGATTACCGGCGTGCAAATGAGTCAACGCGAGGCGCCCTATGCGTTCGGCGGCATCGGGGCGGACGGGATGGTAATGGCGGGCGCCGACGACGGGCGCTGGATGCTGCTCGACTCCAAACGCAGCGACGCCAGCGGAGATCTGGCAGGCAGCGCGCGCGTCGGCGTGGTCGCGTCGATAAGTACAAGCATCCGCTGGAACGATGGTTACGTGCTCGGCGGCAATTTTCTCTACTGGTTCGACGGCAAGCTGTATCGCAATCTGATGCGCGTCGACGCCTCGTTCCGGCCCGATCCGGCGTGGACGCCCAGCGTCGACGGCAGCGTGGCGGCGCTGGCCGTCGATGCACAGGGACGCCTGATCGTCGGCAGCAACTCGACCTCCGGGCAGCAGGCCAGGCTGGCGCGATTCAAGGCGGACGGCACGCTCGACACCAGTTGGCATCCGGTGGCCGCGGGCGACATTTACAAAATTCTCCCTGTCAGTGACGGCACGCTGTTCATCGGCGGCGCGTACTCGGCGATCGACGGCGTTGCGCGCCGCTCACTGGCGCGCTTTCGCGCCGATGGCACGCTCGACCCGGATTGGGCGAGCCAGCCGAGCTGGCCGGTGATGGACGCCGCGCGCTATGGCCAGTTCGGCCGCGACGGTATCTACCGCATCCTTGATGCCGGCGCGGAAGGCGTTTATTTCATTTGGGAAGACGGCTACATGAACGGTTCATCGAAGGCTGTCATGCGTTTGTCGCGCGACGGCAGCGGTGCCACCCTGCCAACGCCGGAAGCGTTAGCCCGAGGGCCCGGATACTCGAGCGGCGGCGGCAGTATGCTGCGTGACGCTCGCGACGGAGCCATCTACGCGATCGGCAGCGCATGGGGGATGCCGCCGGTGGGATCGCAGAGCGGCACCGTACTCTTTCGCCTGCTGCCCCCCAACATGACCGTCGACGGCACCTGGCCCACCCACGTTGCCGGCGAATACGGTCAGCAGTTCACTGGCTTTGCGTACCAGACCGCCAGCCACATCTACGTTTGCCGCAGCGGTCGCTTCACGGCCGCTGTCGTGCGACGCTTCAACAAGGAAACCGGTCTCGAAGACCCGGACTGGAGCAGCGACGAGACTTACCTCTGTGACGCGAATGCCGTTGAGCGCGGCAGCGACGGGGTGACTCTGGTGTTGTCGTGGCAATACGGTGGCGCGCCCAGGCGCTTCAGCGCGACGGCCCGCAACGAAGCGCGTACCGTCGTCGAGTATTACTCGCGCGACAGCAAGCGTTTCTTCATCACCGGTCGCCCCGCTGAAATCGCCCTGCTCGACGCCATGCCGACCAGCTTTTCGCGCACCGGAATGCAGTTCGCCGCCAGCACGGCGCTGGTGCGCGTCAGCGACGACGCCCTGACGCTGCCGGTCTGCCGCTTTTACGCCGCACCGGAAGCCGGCGGCAGCAACAGCCATTTTTATGGCCGCGACGGCGATTGCACGCTGCTCAAACGCTTCGCCGCCCTGCGCTACGAAGGCTATGACTTTCGCGCAGGTGTCGCCACCGGCGCCGGCGGCTGCCCGAGCGCGCTGCCAATGCCCGTGTATCGCCTGTTCAACCAGCAATCGGCCAGCAACAACGGCAACCACCGCTATGTCGTCAGCGAGGCGCGGCGCAGCGAAATGAAAGCCGCCGGCTGGGCCGACGAAGGCGTGGCGTTTTGCACGAGCAGCGCGACCGATTCCAAACCGCTGGCCGCAATCGCGCCGTAGCGCACCGTCATTTATCGATCAGCTTCGGCACGATTTGGGCCGGTAACCCGCAACTGGCTTGGGCTTGGCTTCAAAAAACCGGAAAAGTCGATATTTGGCTAAAAAGCCAAGCTAGCCCCAATTGGATAGGGCTTTCGACGAAAAGCTGTTGGTCAATCAACCCCGAAAATTGGCGGAAGCGGTGAGATTCGAACTCACGGACGGTTGCCCGTCGCCGGTTTTCAAGACCGGTGCCTTAAACCGCTCGGCCACGCTTCCAAGCCTTAAATTGTAGACGGGCGCCATTTCCTTCGATTTTGCAGACGGGCGCCTTTTCCGGTGATTTCGTTGTTGTTTGTAGTTTTGTTACGTTGTAAAACTACAGACATGACCTCGTCAGCACCAGACAACATCCATCCGACGGTCGCAGCGATCACCGCCGCCATTGCCGCGCGCAGCGCTGCGCGCCGTGCGGCCTACATTGCCACCGTCGCCCGGCAACGCGCCGGCCGTCTCGCGCGAAAGCGGCTGAGCGCCGCCAATCTCGCCCACGGCTACGCGGCCTTGCCCAATGGCGACAAGCTGCGCGTGGTGAGCGAGCCAGTGCCGATGCTGGCCATCGTCTCGGCCTACAACGATGTGCTGTCCGCTCATCAGCCACTGGCCGACTATCCGGCGATCGTCAAGGACGAGGCGCGGCGGCACGGCGCCGTGGCGCAGTTTGCCGGCGGCGTGCCGGCTATGTGCGACGGCGTGACGCAGGGTCAGCCAGGCATGGAGCTGTCGCTGTTTTCGCGCGACGTGATCGCGATGTCGACGGCGATTGCTCTGTCGCACGACCTCTACGACGGCGCGCTGCTGCTCGGCGTCTGCGACAAGATCGTGCCGGGCCTGCTGATCGGCGCGCTCTCGTTCGGCCATTTGCCCGCGATCTTCGTGCCCGCCGGTCCGATGCCGAGCGGCCTGTCGAACAAGGAAAAGGCGAACGTGCGCAAACTGCACGCGCAAGGCAAGGTGGCGCCCTCCGCGCTGCTCGAGGCCGAGATGGACGCGTATCACAGCGAGGGCACCTGTACGTTCTACGGCACCGCCAACAGCAACCAGATGCTGCTGGAAGCGATGGGCCTGATGCTCCCCGGCGCCGCGTTTGTGCAGCCGCACGACCCGCGTCGCGCGCTGCTCACGCGGGCGGCCGGCGCTCGCGTCGCCGCGCTCGCGAAGGCAGGCGCGGCCCCTGGCGCAGGCCTCGGCGAATGGGTCGACGAGAAAGTGCTGGTCAACGCCATCGTCGCACTGCTCGCGACCGGCGGCTCGACCAATCACACGATGCACTGGGTGGCGATTGCCCGCGCCGCCGGGTTTGCATTGACCTGGCAGGACATCGATGCGCTGTCGCGGGTGACGCCGCTCTTGACGCGGCTCTACCCGAACGGTGAAGCGGATGTGAATGACTTCGATCGCGTCGGCGGCACGGCCTTCCTGTTGCGCGAACTGCTCGCGGCCGGGCTGCTGCATGACGATGTGGAGACCGTCATGGGACGCGGCTTGCGGCACTACACGCAGCGGCTCGCCGCGACTGCCGATGCGTCTGGCGTGCTGGCCTACGAGCCGGCGCCAGCGCAGTCCGGCGACAGCACGGTGTTGCGCCCAGTCGGCGAGCCATTCAGCGCGGAAGGTGGTCTGCGCGTGCTCAATGGCAATCTGGGCGAAGCGGTGGTTAAAGTCTCTGCGGTTGCGCCTGAACATCGCACGATCACCGCGCCGGCGCACGTCTTCGACACCCAGGCCGGGGTGATCGCTGCATTCAAGGCGAACCGCTTCCAGCGCGACGCCGTGGTCGTCGTGCGTTTTCAGGGGCCGCGCGCCTGCGGCATGCCGGAACTGCACCAGTTGACGCCGGCACTTTCGGTGTTGCTCGATCGTGGCCTCAAGGTGGCGCTGGTCACCGATGGCCGCATGTCGGGCGCGTCGGGGCGTGTGCCTGCCGCCATTCACGTCACGCCCGAAGCCGCAGCCGACGGCGCGCTCGCGCGCGTGCAGGACGGTGACGTGGTGACCGTCGATTGCGAACAGGGCAGACTCACACTGCACGTCGACGCCGACGTTCTGGCAGCGCGAACGCCCGCTACCGCGCCGCCGGCAGAAACGGGCTGGGGACGCGAACTTTTTGCAACGTTTCGCGACAATGTGGCGGACGCCAACGCCGGTGCGTCGGTGTTCTTTCGCTGAGCTTCGTTACGGACTTAAAACTACTTGCACTCTGCCACATGGACTTGAATCACACCCTCCGCCGCCTGGGCTACGTGCCGGTCATCGAAATCGACAACGCGGACGACGCGGTGCCACTGTCCGAGGCACTGCTGGCCGGCGGTATCGGCTGCATCGAGGTGACCTTGCGTACCGACGCCGGTCTGCCCTCGATTGCAGGCATTGTGAAGTCGGGCGTGCCGATGATGACTGGCGTTGGCACCGTGACGCACGGCGATCAGGTCGCGGCCTGCGTAGATGCCGGCGCGCAGTTCGCCGTCTCGCCCGGCTACACGCATGCAATCGGCCGTGCCTGTCGCGACGCAGGACTGCCGCTATTGCCCGGCAGCGTGACGCCGTCGGAAGTGCTCGCCGCGCTCGACGACGGCTGGCATACGCTGAAGTTTTTTCCGGCGTCGCTGTACGGTGGTCCGGCGTGGCTCAAGGCCATTCATGGGCCGATCCCGCAGGCAAGTTTCTGTCCGACCGGCGGCATTCGGGACGACGACATTGCCGCCTATCTGGCGTGCCCGAACGTGGCCGCCTTCGGCAGTTCGGCGGTGGCGACCCGCGCACTAATCGCCGAACGCAAGTGGACGGAAATTACCGAACGCGCGAAGCGGCTGATGGCCGTGGTGCGGGCCGCACGGCCAATGTAGGAGCGGCTTGCCGCGACACATCGATGGCCCGTCGCAAGACGGGGTCGCGGCAAGCCGCTCCTACAACTGCGTCGCCACCCAGCTTGAAATCGCCGAGCGAATCGAGTCGACCTCGCCGATCGCCGGGGCAACGGTAAACAGCACGGACGGATGCGCCGTTTGCGCCGCCTCGATCAGCGCCGTCAAGTCGCGCCGGGTGTGGCCGCCTTCGGCGAGGAACAGCGGAATGACGCGAATCAGCGTGGCGCCCTGCTCGACCAGCGCTTTCGTCGCGGCCGCGAAATCGGGCTGCATGAATTCGAGGAATGCCAGCTCGGCAAGCTTGGTCGCGTGCATGCCGCGAAAGTCGGCGAGGATGGCGTCGAACGGCCGCCGCCAGTTGGCGTCGCGCGAGCCGTGGGCGAAAAAGAGGATGGCGGTGTGGCTGCTCATGCGGCGACCGGATTTTTTGACGCAGATTGCGCGGATTGCGCAGATTAGCGCAGATTCGGTTTCCGGCCTGTAGGAGCGGCCTTGGCCGCGAAAGTCGACGCGCACGCATTCGCGGCCAAGGCCGCTCCCACATTGGTCGGCTGCCGATTCACCCGCGCAGCTTGCGTCCTGGTTGCGCATCGTACTGGCGAATCGCCTCCTCGCCCGCCAATTGCTCCGCCCGCTCGCGCATCGCCTCGCCGATCACCAGCACGGCCGGGTTTTGCAGCGATTGTGCGGCGAAGTCGTCGACCATCGCCGCCACCGTCGAGTTGACGCTGCGCACGTTGGCGCGGGTGGCGTTTTCGACGGCGATGACCGGTGTATCGCCCGGCAAACCGCCGTCGAGCAGGCTCTTTTGCAGCGACGCGGCGCGGGCGACGCCCATGTAGACGACCAGCGTCAGCGCACTCTGCGCCAGCGCCTGCCACGGGATTTCGGCGCCCTCGGCGCCGTGGGCGGTGATGAAGGCGACGCCATGCGCGTGATCGCGATGCGTCAGCGAGGCTTTCAGTTCGGCCGCCGCCGCCAGGCCTGCGGTGACGCCGGGGACGATTTCGTAGTCGATGCCGGCCGCTTCCAGCGCCGCGATTTCTTCGCCGGCGCGGCCGAACAGCGAGACGTCGCCGCCCTTCAGTCGCACCACGCGGTGCCCGCTCTGCGCCTCGCGCACCAGCAGTTTTTCGATGAAGGCCTGCGCCGTGCTCTGGCAGCCGCCGCGCTTGCCGACGTGCACTATGCGCGCCTGCGGGCAATACGCCAGCACCTCGCTGCCGGCGAGATCGTCGACCAGCACCACGTCGGCGCTGCCAAGCAGGCGCGCGGCTTTGAGCGTAAGCAGTTCGGGGTCGCCAGGACCGGCGCCGACGAGAAAGACTTTGCCGGGGTTACCCGGCGGATGATGCGTGTTCATGCGTGGCAGCGTGCACTTCCCGTGCCAGCCAGTCGATCCACGGCGGCAGCGCGCGCTGACCGGAGACGACGGACTCGATATAGGCGACCGTGGTCGCGATGTCGCAAGTCTCGGGCAGGTCATGCGTCGCCACACCGGGCCATTCGCGCATAAGCGTCACGCCGTTGCGGAATATTGGCACCGGAACGGTGCGTTTGGGGTGCAATACCGGTTCACCCTCGCAGCCGCGGAACACTACGCCGCAGGCGTCGCCCTGCGCGGCGAGATGCGCGCCCATGCGTTCGATGTAGTCGCTGTGGGTCAGGGCGACCACGCGCACCGTGGTGGACGGCGGTGCCTCGACGAGCGGGTTCAGCAGCTTGACCACCGTATGCGGCGTCGAGCGCACGCCGATGCGCCAGCGGTTGGCCAGCAGCGCCGCCAGCGGCGGATGCAGCGCGTCGATCGGCGCGAAGGCAAAGCCGCGTGACGTGAGCGCGTGCTCTGCGTCATTAGCGCTTTCGGCAACGGGAAAGCCCAGCGCCTGAAACAGCTCGAAGGTGGTCACGCGGGTCGGGTCGGCGCGCACGCCATGCAGCAGCGCGCGGGTGCCGCGCTGCGCCAGCGCCCAGGCGAGGAGCGGTGTCAGATTGGCAAGCTGCCGCGCGCCGTTGTAGCAGGGCAGCACAGCCACCGGCGCGCTGCCGGCAGCGACCGTAAACGCCAGACTCGCCTGCATGGCGTCGACGAATGCCGCCAGCTCCTCCGCCGTTTCGCCCTTGATGCGCATCGCCAGCCACCAGGCGCCGAGCTGGACGTCGCTGACGCCGCCGGCGAGCAGCGCGGCGAACGCCTCGCGCGCCGTGGCCGCATCGAGGCCCCGCGCACCGCGGGCGCCACGGCCGACTTCCTTGATGATTGGCGTGAAGTTCAAGGCGATCAGCTTTTTGCTTTGAACGTCCGTTTTATAAGCGTTGACAGCCAAAAATGGTCGCTGTCGACTTTTCCTTTATTGGCTGCCAAGCCCATATCGAATAAGGCATCCAGTCAAAAGCCAATGCCCGCACAGCGCTACCGCATGCCGGGGAATTTGCCCTTCATCCCCGGCAAACTGCCCAGGCCACGCATCAGTTTGCCCATGCCGCCCTGCGAGAACTTCTTCATCATGGTCTGCGTCTGCTCGAACTGGTTGAGCAGGCGGTTCACTTCCTGCACGTGCACGCCGGCGCCGGTGGCGATGCGGCGTTTGCGCGAAGCCTTGATCAGATCGGGCTTGCGGCGCTCCAGCGGCGTCATCGAATTGATGATGCCCTCCATGCGCGCCACCTGCTTCTCGTCGACGCCGCCGGACTTGGCCGCAGCCTGCTGCAATTCGAGCGGCATCTTGTCGAGCAGCCCCGAAAGGCCGCCCATCTTCTTCATCTGCCCGATCTGCTGCTTGAAGTCGTCGAGATCGAAGCCCTTGCCGCTCTTGACCTTGGCCGCGAGCTTCTGCGCGGCCTCCATGTCCACGGCTTTGGCGGTCGATTCGACCAGCGACACGATGTCGCCCATGCCGAGGATGCGGCCGGCCATCTGCTCGGCGCGGAAGGTCTCCAGCCCGTCGAGCTTTTCGCTGACGCCAGCGAACTTGATCGGCACACCGGTGATTTCGCGCACCGAAAGCGCCGCACCGCCGCGCGAATCGCCGTCGAGCTTGGTGAGTATCACGCCGGTCAGCGTCAGCCGCTCGTTGAACGCCTTGGCCGTATTCACCGCATCCTGGCCGAGCATGGCGTCGACCACGAACAGCGTTTCGGCGGGCTTGACGGCGGCGCTGATCGCCGCCGCTTCGGCCATCATCGCCTCGTCGATCGCCAGTCGGCCAGCGGTGTCGACGATCACCACGTCGTAGTAACGCGGCCGCGCCCAGTCGATCGCGTGACGGGCAATCGCCACCGGATCGTTGCCGGCAGCGGCTTCCGGCGCGTAGAAATCGACCTCGACCTGCCCCGCCAGCGTCTTCAGCTGCTCGGTCGCCGCCGGGCGGTAGACGTCGCAGGGCACCAGCAGCACTTTCTTCTTCTGCTCGCTGCGCAGCTTGAGCGCCAGTTTGCCGGCGGTGGTCGTCTTGCCGGCGCCCTGCAGGCCGGCGAGCAGGATCACGGCCGGCGGCGTCACAGCAAGGTTCAGCGCGCCGGCCTTGCCCTCGGGCGGGCTCATCAGCGCCACCAGCTCGCGGTTGACGATGCCGACGAAGGCCTGGCCCGGCGTCAGCGAGGTCGCGACCTCGGCGCCAAGGGCCGCCGTCTTGACCCGCTCGACGAAGGCCTTGACCACCGGCAGCGCAACGTCGGCCTCGATCAGCGCCAGCCGCACCTCGCGCAGCGCCTCCTGCAAGTTCGATTCGGTCAGACGCGCCTCGCCGCGCACGGTTTTGACGAGGCGATTGAAGCGTTCGGTGAGTTGGTTGGCCATGACTGCGGCGAGAAACTTGCTCGTGCGGGGAAAGCTTTCGATTTTAGGCGGTCGGAGCGAGGTGCCCGAATGCGACAAAGCAGGCGCTGTCGGGCAAAATTCGCTTTACAACCAAGTGCTTACGCGGCACACTGACGAACTTACCTGAAATTACGCTCAATTCGTGGCCACTTCGTCCGCCTCCGTTTTGCTGTCCGGTCTCGGACGCGCGCTCGTCCAGCATGACGTTCTGCGTCAGCTCGACGCCGAGCAGGTGCAAACGCAGGCCAACGCCACCTCGGTCACCTTCGTCGAAGAGCTGATCGGCTCCAAGCGCATTACGGCGGGCAAACTTGCGGAATTTGCGGCGGCCACGTTCGGCGTACCGCTGTTCGACCTGTCCGCCTTCGACACCACCACGATCAATCAGGAGTGGATCGACGTCAAGCTGATCACGGCACGCCGCGCGCTACCGTTGCACAAGCGCGGCAACCGCCTGTTCGTGGCGGTGTCGGACCCGACCAACTTGCAGGCGCTGGAAGAATTTCGCTTCAAGACCAACCTGATTGCCGAGCCCATCGTCGTCGAGGACGACAAGCTCGGGCGCGCCATCGCCGTCGTCGCCGAACGCAACGACAAGTCGCTGGCCTCGCTCGACGTCGGCGACGACATCGATCTCGACATCAAAGCTGACGACGGGCAGGGCCAGCCCGACGACAGCGGCGAAGTCGACGACGCGCCGGTCGTCCGCTATATCCAGAAAATCCTGCTCGACGCGATCAACGCCAGCGTCTCCGACATCCACTTCGAGCCCTACGAGAAGTTCTACCGCATCCGCTACCGCCTTGACGGCGTGCTGGTCGAGGTGGCCAAGCCGCCGCTGGTAATCAAGGACAAGATCGCCTCACGCATCAAGGTCATCTCCAAGCTCGACATCTCCGAAAAGCGCGTGCCGCAGGACGGCCGCATGAAGCTGCAACTGACCAAGAATCGTTCGATCGATTTCCGCGTGAGCACGCTGCCGACGCTGTACGGCGAAAAGATCGTCATGCGCATTCTCGATTCGTCGAACGCCATGCTCGGCGTCGACGCACTCGGCTACGATCCCGACCAGAAGGCCGCCCTGATGGCGGCGATCTCCCGGCCCTACGGGATGATCCTGGTCACCGGCCCGACCGGCTCGGGCAAGACGATTTCGCTCTACACCTGTCTGGGTTTGCTGAACAAACCCGGCATCAACATTTCGACTGCCGAAGACCCGGCCGAAATCAATCTGCCCGGCGTCAACCAGGTCAACGTCAACGACAAGGCCGGTCTCACCTTTGCGGTGGCATTGAAGTCCTTCCTGCGCCAGGATCCGGACGTCATCATGGTCGGCGAAATCCGCGATCTCGAAACCGCGGAAATCGCCATCAAGGCGGCGCAAACCGGCCATCTCGTGCTGTCCACACTGCACACCAACGATGCACCGTCAACGCTGGTGCGGCTGTCCAACATGGGCGTGGCCGCCTTCAATATCGCCTCCAGCGTGCTGCTGATCACGGCGCAGCGGCTGGCGCGCCGGCTGTGCAGCGCCTGCAAGCAGCCCTCCGACATTCCGGTCGACGTATTGCTGACGGCCGGCTTCACGGAGTCCGAGATCGACGGCACCTGGGCGCCATACAAGCCGGTGGGCTGCGAAACCTGCAAGGGCAGTGGCTACAAGGGACGGGTCGGCGTCTACGAAGTGATGCCGATATCGGAAGATATGCAAAGGATCATTCTGAGCAATGGCAACACCCTCGACATTGCAGCGCAGGCGAAACGCGAAGGGGTACGCAACCTGCGAGAATCGGGACTGCTCAAAGTCAAACAGGGTGTCACGTCGCTGGAGGAGATCGAGGCAGTCACCAATGCCTGATCGAACCACCGGCGCACGGCAACATTTGAAGAGGAACTAGTTCATGGCAACCGCCGCGCAAACCCCGGCACGTGCAGCGCGTCCGACCCGGCCAGAAGTCAAGGCCAACATTTATTCATGGGAAGGCGTCGATCGCTCCGGCAAGAAAGTGCGCGGCGAGATGCGCGCCGCGTCGGAAACGGTGGTCGCCAATGCGTTGCGGCGACAGGGCATCAAGGCCGACAAGGTCAAGAAATTGTCGTTTCGAGGTGGCGGCCGCATCAGCGAGAAGGAAATCGCGCTGTTCACGCGGCAGCTGGCGACGATGACGCGCGCCGGCGTCCCCCTGCTGCAAGCATTCGATATCGCGGCGCGCAGCACCGGCAACAACCGGCTGTCGCGTCTGCTGCTGGAAATAAAGGGCGATATTGAAACCGGCAATAGCCTGGCGGCGTCGTTCAAGCGCCATCCGATGCAGTTCGACGAGTTGTACTGCAATCTGGTGGGGGCCGGCGAGCAGGCCGGTATTCTCGATTCGATCCTCGACCGCCTGGCGATGTACAAGGAGAAAATCCTTGCGCTGAAAGGCAAGATCAAGAGCGCGCTGTTCTACCCGGCGATCGTCATCGTCATCGCCACCGTGGTGGTCGCGATCATCATGTGGTTCGTGATTCCGTCGTTCAAGCAAGTGTTCTCCAGCTTCGGCGCCGACTTGCCCTGGCTGACCAATGTCGTGGTGGGGATGTCCGACTGGTTCGTGCAGTTCTGGTATGTGGTCGTCATCATCCCGGTCGTCGTCTTCATGGCGCTGGCCTATCTGTGGAAACGCGTTCCTGCGATCAAGCATGCGGTCGACCGCACATCGCTCAAACTGCCGGTACTGGGTGCCATTCTGGAGAAAGCGGCGGTAGCACGCTGGACGCGAACACTGGCGACGATGTTTGCCGCCGGCGTGCCGCTGGTCGATGCCCTCACCGCCGTCGGTGGCGCCTCCGGCAACCAGGTGTTTCTCGATGCCACCAAGCGCATCCAGAACAATGTGTCCACCGGTACCGCGTTGACGGTGGCAATGGAAGACACCGGCGTGTTCCCCAACATGGCGCTGCAGATGACCCGCATCGGCGAGGAAACCGGTGCGCTGGACAGCATGCTGTCGAAAGTGGCCGACTTCTACGAGCGCGAAGTGGATGACGCCGTGAGCGCGTTGTCGTCGCTGATCGAGCCAATCATGATCGTGTTTCTGGGCATCGTCATCGGCACCATCGTCGTTGCCATGTACCTGCCGATCTTCAAACTCGGCCAAGTGGTGTAGGGGCGCGCTTGCAGGCACTTTTCGCTCAGGAACCGTGGCTGTTCCTGATCTGCGCCGGCGTCTTCGGCGCGCTTATCGGCAGTTTTCTGAACGTCGTCATCTACCGTCTGCCGGTGATGATGGAGAACGCATGGCGGGACGAACTGGCGGCAGCGAACGACCAGGAGCCGGCGCCGCGAGAGCGCTTCAACCTGATCGTGCCGCGTTCGCGTTGCGGCCAGTGCGGACATGCCATCACCGCGCTGGAAAACGTCCCGATCGTTTCCTGGCTCGCGTTGCGCGGTCGTTGCAGCGCCTGCGGCACCCGCATCGGCATCCGCTATCCGCTGGTCGAGGCGATCACGGCGGCGTTGTTCGTCGCCTGCGCCTGGCGCTTCGGATTCGGTCTGCCGGTGCTGGCGGCGATGGTGTTCTGCGCGGTGCTGGTGGCGTTGACCGGCATCGATCTCGATACCCAGCTGCTGCCGGATCAGCTGACCTTGCCACTCCTGTGGCTGGGCTTGCTGGTCAATCTGCCGGCCATGTTCGCGTTTTTGCCGGACGCGGTGCTTGGCGCCGCCGCCGGCTATCTGGTGCTGTGGTCGGTCTACTGGCTGTTCAAACTGGCCACCGGTCGCGAAGGCATGGGTTACGGCGATTTCAAGCTGCTGGGCGCGCTGGGCGCGTGGTTCGGCTGGCAAGCGCTGCCGCTGCTGCTGCTGGTGTCCTCGGTGGTCGGCGCGGTGATCGGTATCGCCATTCTGGTGGTGCAAAAGAAGGGGCGCCATACGGCGATCGCCTTTGGCCCGTATCTGGCCACCGCCGGCCTCATCACGCTGTTCTTCGGGCCGCAGTTGCGGCAACTGTTCTGAGCGTGCCGGTTATGCCTGGCGCCCGCCGTCCCTTCGTCGTCGGCCTCACCGGCGGGATCGGCTCCGGCAAATCGACTGCGGCCGAGTTGTTCGCCGCGCGGGGTGCCCACGTCATCGACGCCGACGCCCTCTCGCACCGCGTGACCGCGCCCGGCGGCGCGGCGCTCGCGGCCATCGCCGACGCCTTCCCCGGCGTCGTCCGCGACGGCGTGCTCGACCGCGCCTCGCTGCGCCAGCGCGTCTTTGACCAGCCCGCCGAGCGGCGACGCCTGGAAGCCATCGTGCACCCGCTGGTGCGTACTGCCACCGATGCCGAGATGCGTTCGCCCGAGGCCAGGCAGGCGCCCTACGTCATCCATATGGTGCCGCTGCTGTTCGAAGCGAAGGACTATGCAACGCGCATCGATTGCGCGGTGCTGGTCGACGTCGACGAGGCGACGCAGGTGCGGCGGGTCAGCGCAACGCGTGGCCTGCCGGAGTCTGCCGTGCGCGACATCATTGCCGCGCAGATGCCGCGCCGGGAACGCATGCTGCGCACGCAGTTCGTCATCGACAACCGGCACGGCCGGCCCGCGCTGGCCGCGCAGGTGGCAACGCTGCATCGCGTGCTGCTGGCGAATGCCTTGCGTCCGTTCGCCGCCGCTGCCGCCGATACCATCCAGACGGCGGGAACCTCGCCGCGATGAACGCGCCCGCCGCAGCCACGGTGCTCGCCTTCGAATGCCCGCTCAGCGAACGCGCGCGCACCTGGTTGCGTCTGGAAGAACTGTTCTCGCGAACCCGTACCTTCGCCGCACGCCGCGACAGCATCGACCATCGCAGCGCACTGCTGAGCCTGTTCGACATCGTCGAAACGGCGAGCCGCAGCGACCTGAAAACCGATCTGCTGGCGGAGCTCGACCGCCAACGCAGCCTGTGGAGCACGCAGCTCGACAATCCCGAGGTCGCCCGCGAGGCGCTGGCCGAATTTCTGGCCGATATGGACGCAGTCGTCCACGACCTGCATGGACAGATCGGCAAAATCGGCCAGCATCTGCGCGAGAGCGAGTGGCTGCAGGCCGTGCGCCAGCGCGCGACCAGTCCGGGTGGCGCCTGCTCGTTCGAATTGCCGATGCTGCATAGCTGGCTGCAACGCAGCGAGTTCGAGCGGCGCGAGGCGCTGAAATACTGGCTGGATCCGCTGGCACCACTGGAAGAAGCAGTGCTGCTGGTGCTGCGGCTGCTGCGCGAATCCGGCCAGATGACGGCGGAAACGGCGCATCACGGCAATTTCCATCGGGCGCTGACCAGCCCGCGGCCACCGCTGCTGGCGCGCGTGGAGGTGGAAACCGGTCACGCCGTGGTGCCGGAGGTCAGCGCCAACAAGTACACGGTGAACGTGCGTTTTCTGGAGCACGCCGGCCACTTCCAGAGCAGCGGGCGGGCCGTGGTGACCGCACGCAGCATCCCGTTCCGCATGGCGCTCTGTGCGCTCTAGACTTGACTTGCTGCGCCCATTATGAAAACCGTCGCCTGCCCCCGCTGCCAGAAAGCCGTCCCGTGGTCGCTCGACAACCGCTTCCGCCCGTTTTGCTCCGAGCGCTGCAAGCAGATGGATCTGGGCGCCTGGGCGAACGAGGAATACCGCATCGGCAACGCCGAGCCGCCGGACTACGAGCCGGCGGTTTCGCCCAAGCCGGACTGAGTTCGCCGCAAGGCACTCTTCGCCCGCGGCCGACCATCAGCTTTTCGGTCAAACGACGGTTGCATTGGGCCAGAGCGGCGAAAAGTCGATTTATCGACTTTTCGTCAAATGAGCTACTGAGCCCAGATCGGAAGCCGTTCTCACGAAAAAGCTGATACGACAGTCATTCGCGCAAACCGGCGAGCACGCCGCTTTCCGGCGCATGCAGCGCCGGCAACAGCGGCGCGACCATGATCGCCGTCGGTGCTTGCCAGGCAAAGGCCTGCCCCTCTCGACCGTGCGGCTCGCCGCTCCAGTCCGCAGTGCGGCAGAAATTCAGCTCCACGTGCGCATGCTCGTAACTAAAACGCTCGCTGCGCCATAGCGTGGCGCTACGGATGTGGATGCCAAGTTCCTCGTCGATCTCGCGGATCAGCGCGTCGATGACCGACTCGCCGGCCTCGATCTTGCCGCCCGGAAACTCCCAGTAGCCGGCGTAGGCCTTGCCCGGCGGGCGCTGCGCAAACAGCAACTGCCGCTGGCCATCAACAATGCGCTCGATGATCGCCACGGCGACGCGGGTCAGCGGACGCCCGTCCGCGGGATCGAATCGTGGCGCGCTCACTTGCCGCCGCGACCCGCGAAGTCGCGCGCAAACTGGTAGGCCACGCGCCCCGACCGCGAACCGCGCTGCAACGCCCAGTTGAGCGCATCGCGCTCGAACAGCTCGCGCTTTTTGGCATCGGCCGGAACGGCAGCGCCAAGCTGGCCGACCCACGACGCCACGGCTGCCAGATAGTCCTCCTGCGAGAACGGATAGAACGAAATCCAGAGCCCGAACCGCTCCGACAGCGAGACCTTTTCCTCGACGCTCTCGCCGAAATGCACCTCGTCGCCGACGTACTTGGTTTCCTCGTTTTCGTGAAAATACTCGGGCAGCAGATGGCGCCGGTTCGAAGTCGCGTAGAGCAGCACGTTGGGCGTCGCCGCGGCGATGGAGCCGTCGAGGATCGCCTTCAGCGCCTTGTAGCTGCCGTCGCCGGCGTCGAACGAGAGATCGTCGCAGAACAGGATGAAGCGGTAGGGCTCATCGGCGATCTGCTCGACGATGTCGGGCATGTCGTTCAAGTGCTCCTTCTCGACCTCGATCAGGCGCAGTCCGCGCTTGGCATAGCGCGACAGCATCGCCTTGACCAGCGAACTTTTGCCGGTGCCGCGCGAGCCGGTCAAGAGCACGTTGTTGGCCGGCTTGCCGGCGACGAACTGCTTCGTATTGCGGTCGATCTGCGTATGCTGCGCCTCGACACCCACCAGCCAGTCGGCCTCCATGCGATGCACATGCTGCACGGCTTCGAGATATTTGAGCGCGCCCGAGACGCGCCAGCGCGCCGCGACGTGATGCTTGAAATCGGGCTTGCCGCGCGCGGGTGGCGCGATGCGTTCGAGGGCGGAGGCGATGCGTTGCAGAACGGAAAACGAATCGGCAGTCATCGGGACGGTGTTTCCACGTTGAATGAGGAAGCGAGATTGGGTCGTTTTTGACGCAGATTAACGCTGATTTCACGCGGATTCACGCAGATTTTTTCATTCATGAATCTGCGGTCATCTGCGTCGAATCTGCGGCAATCTGCGTCAAAAAAACTAGCTCCGATACTCCGCATTGATCTTCACGTAGTCATACGAGAAATCGCAGGTGTACACCGTTTGTGAGGCGCCGCCGCGCCCGAGGTCGATGGCGACCGTAATGTCCTCGTTCTTCATGGTGCGCGCGCCGTCTTCCTCGCGGTAGCTCGCGGCGCGACCGCCGCGCTCGGCGACCAGCACCTCGTTGAGATGCACCGTGACCTTCGACGGATCGAGATCGGCCGGTGCGCCGTAGCCCACCGCCGCGAGGATGCGGCCGAGATTCGGGTCGCTCGCGAAAAACGCGGTCTTGACCAGCGGCGAATGGGCGACGGCGCGCGCGATGCGGTCGCACTCTGCCTGGTCGCGGCCGCCGCTCACGGCGATCGTCATGAACTTGGTCGCGCCCTCGCCGTCGCGCACGATGGCCTGCGCCAGCGTGAGGCTCACCTTTTCGAGCGCGGCGATCAGCGCCGCGCCGTCGGCCGAGTCGAGCGCGCTGACCGGCGCGTTGCCGGCCTTGCCGGTCGCGGCGATGATGTAGCTGTCGTTGGTCGACGTATCGCCGTCGACGGTGACGCGGTTGAAGCTCTGGTCGGCGACGCGCTTCGCGAGCGGCGCAAGCAGTGCGCCATCGATGGCGGCGTCGGTGAAGACGAACGACAGCATGGTCGCCATGTTCGGCTGGATCATGCCGGCGCCTTTGGCGATGCCGGTCACGTCGACCGTCTTGCCGCCGACCGTCGCCTGCGCGCTGGCGAGTTTGTACACGGTGTCGGTGGTCATGATGGTCTGCGCGACGCGATCCCAGGCGGCGAGCTTGCCCGTCTTGATCTCGTCGGCTGCGGCATTGATGCCTGCGTTGATGCGGTCCATCGGGAGGTGTTCGAGGATCACGCCGGTCGAGAACGGCAGCACCTGGTTCGCCTGCACGCCGAGCGCCTTTGCGACTGTCACACAACTGGCGCGAGCGTTGGCAAGACCGAGTTCGCCGGTCGCAGCGTTGGCGATACCGGTGTTCACGACCAGCGCCCGAATCGCGCTGCCCGCCGCGAGATGCTGGCGGCAAACCTGCACCGGCGCCGCGGCGAAACGGCTCTGCGTGAACACGCCGCCCACCGTGGTTCCTTCGTCGAACTGGGCCAGCAGCAGGTCGTAGCGATTGGCCTTGCGCACACCGGCCTGCACGGCGGCAAAACGCACACCGGCGACCGGGTGGGCAAGGGCAGGATCGAGCGCGGTGTAAGCAACAGGCATGACGATGAAAGCGTGAGGTTCAGAAAAAAGGCCCGGCGCCTTGAGTCAGCGCGAGGCCTTTGATTATGCGTCGTCCAGCGGGCGGCCGGAACGAACCGGCACTATTCCAGCCGGCCGTGACAGTGTTTGTACTTCTTGCCGGAGCCGCACCAGCAGGGGTCGTTGCGGCCCAGCTTGGGCCCCTGATTCACGACCGGTTGGTTGCCGCCATTGGCTTGAGATGCCGCGGACGATTCTTCGCCGGTCAGGCCATCGACGCCGGCATGCTGGTAGGCGACGTTCTGCGAGGCCGCGTGCGGCTCCACCGCCTGCGCATCGGCCTCGGAGCGCACCTGCACCGTCAGCAGGATGCGCACCACATCGCCGCGGAAGCGGTCGAGCATCTGCCCGAACATCTCGAAGGACTCGCGCTTGTACTCCTGCTTCGGGTTCTTCTGCGCATAGCCGCGCAGGTGGATGCCCTGGCGCAGCAGGTCGAGATTCGACAAATGCTCGCGCCATTGCGTATCCATGATCTGCAGCAGGATGTTGCGTTCGAACTGGCTGAACACGTCTTCGCCGGCGATCTTGCGCTTGGCATCGTAGGCTTCGAGCGCGGCGGTCTTGCAGCGCTCGCGGATGTCGGCATCGTCGAGATCGGGCGAGGTCTTCTGCCATTCGGCAATGCTGACCGGCACGTGAACGTCGTGCAGCGCCGCTTCCAGGCCAGCGACATCCCACTGCTCCTCGGTACTTTCCGGCGCCACGTGCATGTTGACAGTGTCTTCCACCCAGCCGCCGATCATGTCGCGCACGGTGTCGCTGACGTTGGCATGCTCGAGCAGGTGATTGCGCTGCTCGTAGATCGCCTTGCGCTGGTCGTTGGCAACGTCGTCGTATTCGAGCAACTGCTTGCGGATGTCGAAGTTGCGCGACTCGACCTTCAACTGCGCCTTCTCGATCTGGCGGGTCATGATGCCGGCTTCGATCGGCTCGCCGTCGGGGATGCGCAGGCGGGTCATGATGTTCTTCATGCGGTCGCCGCCGAAGATGCGGATCAGCGGGTCTTCCGCCGACAGGTAGAAGCGGCTGGAGCCGGCGTCGCCCTGGCGCCCGGCACGGCCGCGCAACTGGTTGTCGATGCGGCGCGATTCGTGGCGTTCGGTGCCGACGATGCGTAGCCCGCCCGAGGCGAGCACTTCCTCGTGGCGTTTCTTCCACTCGGTTTCGACGGATTCCATCTTCGCCTTGCGCGCTTCCGGCGTCAGCGATTCGTCCTCGCGGATGGCACGCAGTTCGGGCTCGAGTGCGCCGCCGAGCACGATGTCGGTACCGCGACCGGCCATGTTGGTGGCGATGGTGACCATCTTCGGCTGACCGGCCTGGGCGACGATATGCGCCTCGCGTTCGTGCTGCTTGGCGTTCAGCACCTGATGCGGCAGTTTTTCCTTGTTCAGCATCGCCGAGATCAGCTCGGAATTCTCGATCGAGGTGGTGCCCACCAGCACCGGCTGGCCACGGTCGTAGCAGTCGCGGATGTCGTGCACGGCCGCGGCGTACTTCTCGGCCGCCGTCTTGAAGAAGAGATCGTTCTCGTCGCGGCGCACCATGTCGCGATGAGTCGGGATGATCACCGTCTCCAGGTTGTAGATCTGCTGGAATTCGTAGGCTTCGGTGTCGGCGGTGCCGGTCATGCCGGCCAGCTTGCCGTACATGCGGAAATAGTTCTGGAAGGTGATCGACGCCAGCGTCTGGTTCTCGCGCTGGATCGGCACGCCTTCCTTGGCTTCTACGGCCTGATGCAGGCCGTCGCTCCAGCGGCGGCCGGACATCAGGCGGCCGGTGAATTCGTCGACAATGACGACTTCGCCGTCTTGCACGACGTAATGCTCGTCGCGGTTGTACAGGGCGTGGGCACGCAACGCGGCGTATACGTGGTGCATCAGCGAAATGTTCGCCGCGTCGTAGAGGCTGGAACCGGCGGGCAGCATGCCCATCTGTTCGAGCAGTTTCTCGGCGTGCTCGTGCCCTTCCTCGGAGAGGTAGACCTGGCGGCCTTTCTCGTCGACGTGATAGTCGCCGGCCGCCTTTTCGTCGGCCTGGCGCGTCAGTTTCGGCGCCAGTTCGTTGATCTTGTAATAAATCTCGACGTTGTCTTCGGCCTGGCCGGAGATGATCAGCGGCGTGCGCGCCTCGTCGATCAGGATCGAGTCCACTTCGTCGACGATGGCGTAGTTGAGTCCGCGCTGACGACGGTCCGCCACCGCGTACTCCATGTTGTCGCGCAGGTAGTCGAAACCGTATTCGTTATTGGTGCCGTAGGTGATGTCGGCGGCGTAGGCGGCGATCTTGGAGGCGTTGTCCTGCTGCGACAGGATGGTGCCGACGCTCATGCCGAGAAAGCGGTAGATGCGCCCCATCCAGTCGGCGTCGCGCTTGGCGAGGTAATCGTTGACGGTGACCACATGCACGCCCTTGCCGGCCAGCGCGTTGAGGTAGACCGGCAGCGTCGCCATCAGCGTCTTGCCCTCGCCGGTGCGCATCTCGGCGATCTTGCCCTGATGCAGCGCCATGCCGCCGATCAACTGCACGTCGAAGTGGCGCATCGCCAGCACCCGCATGCTTGCCTCGCGTACCACCGCAAATGCCTCGGGCAGCAGGGCGTCGAGGGTTTCGCCGTTGGCAATGCGCTGTTTGAACTCCGCCGTCTTGCCGCGCAATTCGTCATCCGACAACGATTTCAGGCCATCTTCGAGCGCGTTGATCTTGTGGACCTGGCCGCGATACTGTTTGAGCAGCCGGTCGTTGCGGCTGCCGAAAATCGTTTTGAGAAATTTGTCGATCATGATGTGAGGGCGCGTCCGGGTTGCGGACGGCGGATGTGACGATGCCCGCAAGACGACGCCATGCGCAGAAACGCAGACGCCGCCGCAGCGGGCGAAACAGGAGATTTTAAGCCGACGCCCGGTCGCAGGCGTTGCGGGAAGCTGTGCGCGCTAGTGGACGGCGAGGAAGCGGGCCGGGTTTTGCGGCACGCCGTTGAGGCGCACCTCGAAATGCAGATGCGGGCCGGTCGAGCGGCCGGTCGAGCCGACGCGCGAGATGCGCTGGCCGCGGACGACCAGATCGCCCTCCTTGACCAGCAATTCGGAGCCGTGGGCATAGCGCGTGACCAGGCCGTTGCCGTGGTCGATCTCGACGCTCTTGCCGTAAGCGGGATGGAAATCTGCATAAATGACTTTGCCGCTGGCGGCTGCGTTGATCGTGGTTCCCGTCTCGGCGGCGAAATCCACGCCCTCGTGGAAAGTCTGATGACCGTTGAACGGATCGATCCGATAACCGAAGTTCGAGGTGTAGTTGATGTTTTCAATCGGTGGCAGCGTCGGCAGGAATTTGCGTTGCGCACTGCCTTCGACGAGCAGGGCTTCCAGCACCGACAGTTGATCCGCCTTGACGTCGACGCTCTTCGACAGCTCGCCGAGCTGTTTGCTGAAGTCGTCGATCGACAGCGGCGCGCCAGGCGTCGCGGCGCCGCCACGACCGGCGTTGGCGGTGGCGCTGGGCAACTCCTGCGGTTTGAGACCGGCCACCTTGGCCAGCTTTTCGCCGAGGCCGTCCAGTCGCAGCATGTGCGCCTGCATCTCGCCGAGCTTGACGGCGAGACTATTGATGTTGTCCTGAATCTGCTGCTGGCGCTGCTTGGCTTCGGCGTGCTGGTCGGCCAGCAGGATGCCGCGAATCAGCGGGTGATTGCTGGTGGCGGCGTACTTGAGCGACAAATAGTTGGCGAGCGTGGCGGTCAGCGCCAGCGCCACCAGCCCGGCGAAGCCGAGGCCGATGACCTGCGGAATGCCGACGCTGAGCGTTCGCTTGCTCCGGAAGTCGCTTGAAACAACGATAATCTGCACGTGAAATTCCTCAAATCGCCGCGCGCTTCCTCGGCGCTCTACCCGCGACCGCTGGGCCTGGCCCAGTTTCTCGATCGCATGCCCGCACTGGGCGCTGCTCTGCGACACGCCCGCGAGGGTGGCCGTCAATTCGACGTGCTGATGGAGGCGGTGCCGGAGCGTCTGAAGCGCTTTGTGCTGACGATTTCTGCCTCGGGTTCAACACTGAGTCTCACGGTCGATTCCCCTGAAGCCGCCCATCTTGCGCGCCTGTTGAGCGCCGAAGTGCTGGCCAATCTGAGCCGTAAGGGGCTGAAATTTAGCGAAATTTCATTGCGGGCGCAATCGACGGCGTCAACCCGGCGCCCGATTCGGGTGCGCCCCAGCCCAAATGCGGGGCGTAAACTCAAATCCGCTGCGGATCAGGTCAAGAGTGAGCGCCTGCAAACAAGCATGCGCAAACTGGCCGGTACGCTGGACCGGCACTAGGACGAGAGCTACCGCACGGCGCCGGCAGCGCCTAGCATTGGGCGTTGTCGAGCAACAGCTTTTTCCGTTGGCGCCCATTACGTATGGGCGTAGGCGGCAAAAAAGCAAAAAGTCGACTTTTTCACTATTTGCGGTCTACGCCCAATGGAATCGGCGCTTTCAGCGAAAAGCTGTTGAACGTCCACCGCGTTATCAAACCGTCGGGCCGCTATGTCGCGTAACGCCACGCGGCCGGCTGCGCCAGCAACGCCAGACAGAGCTTGTTGTTCAGTTCGTGCCCGGATTTGAACGCGTGGTACTTGCCGCGCACCCGGTGGCCGAGCAGAAACAGATCGCCCACCGCGTCGAGCACCTTGTGCCGCGCCAGCTCGTCGGCGAAGCGCAAGCCCTCGCGGTTGAGCACCTTGTATTCGTCGAGCACCACCGCGTTTTCCATGCTGCCGCCCTGGGCGAGCCCCATCGAGCGCAGCGTCTCGACCTCGTAGGCAAAGCCGAACGTCCGCGCGCGGCTGATGTGGGACAGGAAATCCTCCTCCTCCAGCTTCATGCGCACCCGGCACTGATCGTCCGGGATGGCCGGATGCGAAAAATCGATCGTGAAATCGACCTCGAAGTGCGGGTTCGGCAGCAGTTCGGCGAACTTGTCGCCTATCTCGACGCGCACCGGTTGCAGAATTTCGATGTAGCGGCGCGGCGCCGGCTGTTCGACGACGCCGGCCTGCTCGATCAGGTAGACGAAAGGCGCCGACGAGCCGTCCATGATCGGCACTTCGAGGTTGTCGAGCTCGATGACCGCGTTGTCGATGCCGCAGCCGACGCAGGCAGCGAGCAGATGCTCGACGGTCGCCACTTTGGCCTGACCATGCACCAGCGTGGTCGCCAGGCGGGTCTCTTTCACCAGATCGGCGCGCGCCGGAATGTCCTGGGGCGGATTGAGGTCGGTACGGCGGAAGACGATACCCGCATCGGGCGGCGCGCTCTTGAGGGTGATCTGGACGCGAACGCCGGAGTGCAGCGCAACTCCCGTGGCGGTGACGTCGCTGGCGACGGTGTGTTGCTTCGGCATGACCGGAAGTATAGGTTTTGCCGGAGCGCCGCCGGATCGGCGCAGGGAGCGAATCTGCGCCGACCGGGGCTACGGCACCCGCACAACGGGGGAGATGTACGGTGCCGCAGACGGAACGCGGCCGGCCGGCCGGCCGCGTCGGGTCGTTGCCGGCGCCTAGTCGGCCTGCTTGCGCAGGAAGGTCGGAATTTCCAGCGAACGCGCCGTGTTGCGGCCGGGATTGCGCACGAAGGTCGGCTCGTCGTAGGACACTTCGATACCGGCGGTGACCGGCGCCGCTTCGGCGACGACGCCGAGGTTGTCGGTGCCGGTACGCAGCGTCGGAATTTCCAGACGCGGCGCCGCCGCCGCACCGCCCTGCACCGCCTGCATCTTGCGTTTGGCGCCAAGGCCGGTGGCCACCATCGTGACCCGCATCTCGTCGCCCATTTCGTCGTCGATGACATGGCCCCACAGCACGGTGGCATCGGCCGAGACGAACTCGGCCACGGTGTCGGTCACGTCGTAGAGCTCGCCCAGTTCGACGTTGCTCGAAGTCGTAATGTTGAGCAGCACGCCGCGCGCGCCCTGCAGATCGACGTCTTCCAGCAACGGGCTCTTGATCGCCGCCATCGCTGCCGCCTTGCCGCGCTCCTCGCCGCTCGCCGTCGCGGTGCCCATCATCGCCATGCCGAGTTCGGACATGATGGTGCGCACGTCGGCGAAGTCGCGGTTAACCAGGCCGCGCTTGTTGATGATCTCCGAGATGCCGGCGACCGCACCGTGCAGCACGTCGTTCGACGCCGCGAATGCCGCCGGCAGCGAGACGTTGCGACCGAGCACCTGAATCAGCTTCTCGTTCGGCACCACGATCAGCGAATCGACGTGCTTTTGCAGCTCGTCGACGCCGGCTTGCGCGGCGCGTTCGCGCTTCTGCATCTCGAAGCGGAACGGCTTGGTCACCACGGCGACGACCAGAATGCCCATCTCCTTGGCAAGCTGCGCGACGACCGGCGCGGCGCCGGTGCCGGTGCCGCCGCCCATGCCGGCGGTGATGAACAGCATGTCGGCACCGCGGATCGACTCCTGCAGCGCCATCTTGGATTCCATCGCGGCGTCGCGTCCGACCTCCGGTTTGGCGCCGGCGCCGAGGCCCTGCGTCAATTCGGCACCGAGCGGAATGCGCTTCGGCGCCGGATTGCGGTCGAGCACCTGGGCATCGGTGTTGGCGGCAATGAACTCGACGCCGGCAACACCCTTGCCGATCATGTGTTCCACGGCGTTGCCGCCGCAACCGCCGACGCCGATCACTTTGATGACCGCGCCATCCCGTTTTTCATCAACGATCTCAAACATGCTTTCGCTCCTTCAAGGCAAACAAGACCAAAACTCAACGCTCACGTAACTTTCCGACTCGCTACAACCGCACAACCTGTCGTCACACCCTCGCTACAAACCGAATGCATCGCGCAATTTCGCGAACATGCCCGCCGCAGCTGAATCGCGCCGCCGCAGCACCGCCTGCTTGGCCAACTGGTCGCGGCCATGCATCAGCAGCCCGATCGCGGTTGCATACTTCGGCGCCGCCAGCACGTCCTTCAGCGGACCGCGATAGTCCGGCGCCGCCACCCGCACCGGCATGTGGAACACTTCCTCGCCGAGCTCGACCATGCCCGGCAGCATCGCACTGCCACCAGTCAGCGCGATACCCGAACGCAGCAACGGCTCGAAGCCCGAGCGCTTGATCTGCTCGTGCACCAACTGGAACAGCTCCTCGACGCGCGGCTCGACCACCTCGGCCAGCATGTGGCGCGGCATCGACTTGGCCGGGCGATCGGCAACGCTGGGCACTTCGATCAATTCATCGGGCGCAACCAGCTTGGTCAGCGCGCAGGCATAGCGATGCTTGATGTCGGCGGCTTCCTTACTCGGCGTGCGCAGCGCCATCGCGATGTCGTTGGTGATCTGGTCGCCGGCGACCGGGATGACGCCGGTGTGCCGGATCGCACCGCCGGTGAACAGCGCAAAATCGGTCGTGCCGCCGCCGATGTCGACCAGGCCGACACCGATTTCCATCTCGTCGCGGGTCAGACAGGCCGCCGCCGACGCCAGCGGCTGCAACACCAGTTCCTGCACATTGAGGCCGCAGCGACGGACGCACTTTTCGATGTTCTCCGCCGCCGACACCGCGCCGGTGACGATATGAACCTTGACCTCCAGCCGGCGCCCGCTCATGCCCAGCGGACGACGCACGCCCTCCTGGCCGTCGATGATGTATTCCTGCGGCAGCGTGTGCAGCACGACCTGATCGTTCGGAATGGCAATGGCCTTTGCCGTTTCGATCACCCGCTCCATGTCGGCTTCGGTGACTTCGCTGTCCTTCATCGCGACCATGCCGCTCGAATTCAGGCTGCGGATATGGGCGCCGGCAATGCCGACGTAGACGTTGCTGATCTTGCAATTGGCCATCGCCGCGGCTTCGCGCACGGCGGCCGCCACGGTGTTGGTGGTGGCGTCGATATCGACCACCATGCCCTTGCGCAGTCCGAGCGAGGGTTGCTCGCCAAAGCCGATGACGTTGATCTTCTGCTCGGCGTCCAGTTCGGCAACCAGCGCCACCACCTTGGAGGTGCCGATGTCCAGCGCTGCGATCAGCTCGCTCACGATTGACCTTTCTGTGATTCCACGTTGAGCGCGGCACCGTTGCGCGCCACCGCGACCGCGGCCTTGTAACGCAGGTCGATGCGGGCAAGGCCCGCGCGGAAGGCGGCCGGCCAGGCGCCGTACAGCGCCACGAAGCGGGCCAGGCGGTCCTGATAGTGTTCGCGCCCGAATTCGATCTGCATGTCGTTGCTGGTGGTCAGCGCGATCGCACCGCGCGGCGACATCGAGAACGACTTGATGTCGAGGCCGTGTGTCGCCAGCGCCGTTCGTGCTTCGCGGTAGCGTG
Source organism: Betaproteobacteria bacterium (assembly GCA_027492485.1). Taxonomy (GTDB): domain Bacteria; phylum Pseudomonadota; class Gammaproteobacteria; order Burkholderiales; family Casimicrobiaceae; genus Casimicrobium. The sequence continues at coordinate 29,549 of JAPUER010000051.1, read as the reverse complement.
CCAGTACGTCGGCGGCACTGCCCGCGGGTCCGTCGAAGCGCGGTATCGGCGCCTTCGATCCCGCGCGGAAGACTTCACCACGGTCCGACAGCAAATCGTTGTCGCCCCAATAGCCCACGGCGCGATGTTCTTCAATGTCGAGATCGAGCGCGAACGGCCAGCGGCGGCGCACCGTGAGATCACGCACCCAGGGCAGCTTGCGCAACGTGGCGCGCACCCGCTGCGGCGACACCGAAAAGAACGTGCCGCGCAGTTCGGTGCGGATCGCCGACTCCAGCACGCCACCGTCGACCTCGGCCAACGGTGCGACGACACGCACCTGCCGCAGCGCGAACATGCCGCGCGAACCCGCCCAGGTGAGTGCGCACCAGAGCAGCGCGAGCGAAGCCAGCGCCCCCATCGCGATGGCGAAACGATTGACCGATTGCGGATCAGACCACATCGGCGCCTCCGCTGCTGGCGTGAACCACCTTCTGTGCAACGCTACCGATGGAACCCGCCCCCATCGTCATCACGACGTCGCCGTTCAGCACCGTTTGCAGGATCTGCTGCGGCAGTTCGGTGACGTCCGGCACGAACAGCGGCTCGACGCGACCGCGTAGCCGGATCGCCCGCGCCAATGCGCGGCCATCGGCGGCGACGATCGGTGCTTCGCCAGCGGCGTATACCTCGGCCAGCAGCAACACATCGACCTCTGACAGCACCGCGGCGAAATCTTCAAAGAGGTCGCGCGTGCGCGTGAAGCGATGCGGCTGGAAGGCAAGCACCAAACGGCGCCCGGGAAACGCCGCACGTGCCGCTGCCAGCGTGGTCCGCAGTTCGACCGGATGATGCCCGTAGTCGTCGATCAGCTCGAACCGGGCACCCCGATGTTCGACCTCGCCGTAGCGCTGGAAACGACGACCGACGCCGCCGAAGTTGGCAAGCGCACGGGCAATGGCGTCGTCGTCGACGCCCAGATCCTGCCCGATGGCAATGGCGGCCAGCGAGTTGCGAACGTTGTGCAGCCCGGCGACGCGAACCGCAACCGGCAACGGCGGGCGGCCGGCGCGATGCACGATAAAGCGCATCGATACGCGATCGGCCGTCACGTCGGTGGCGCGGATGTCGGCCTCCGGCGCCAGACCGTAGGTCACGATCGGCTTGGCAATTTTCGGCAGCACCGACGCCACGCCGGGATCGTCGATGCACGCATAGAGCGAGCCGTAAAAAGGCAGGCGATGAGCGAAATCGACGAATGCCTGCTGCAATCGTTCGACGCTATGGCCGTAAGTCTCCATATGATCGGCGTCGATATTGGTAATCACCGCCAGCGTCGGCGACAGATGCAGGAAAGACGCATCGGACTCATCGGCCTCCGCCACCAGAAATTCGCCGCTGCCCAAGCGGGCGTTGGAACCGGCGGCGAGCAGACGGCCACCGATGACAAAGGTGGGATCCAGCCCGCCCTCGGCGAGAACGCTGGCGACCAGCGAGGTGGTCGTTGTCTTGCCATGAGTCCCGGCGATGGCAATGCCGCGCTTCATGCGCATCAGCTCGGCCAGCATCAGGGCGCGTGGCACCACGGGCAGCTTGTCGGCACGCGCCGCGACCACTTCGGGATTGGACTCCGGGATGGCCGACGAAATCACGACCGCCTGCGCATCCTGCAGATTTTCGGCACGATGCCCGACTGCGGTGCGGATGCCGAGCGAGGCCAGTCGCTCGATCACCGCCGAGTTCGCAGCGTCGCTGCCGCTGACGACGTAGCCCTGGTTGTGCAACACCTCGGCGATGCCGCTCATGCCGATGCCGCCGATGCCCACGAAGTGCAGTTTTTGCATGCGGAACTTCATGCTGCACTCCCTTGCGTTGCCGTTGCCGGCCGCACGCCGGGTCGCAGGGATTCGATCACGCCACAGATGACGGCAGTGGCGTCCGGCTTCGCCACGGACAATGCCGCGCAGGCCATTTGCAGGCAACGTTCGCGGCTTAGCGCGGAGATTGCGGTAGCCAGTTTTTCTGCCGTCAATGCCGGCTGTTCAAGAATTTGCGCCGCGCCGGCTTCAGCCAGGATTCCGGCGTTGTGCAGCTGCTGCTGATCTTTGTGGTGGGGATAGGGAACGAGCAGCGAGGCAACGCCCAGCGCGGCGAGTTCGGAGACGGTGCTGGCACCGCTGCGCCCGATGAACAGGTCGCAAGTGGCCAGCGCGGTCGCCGGGTCGTCGATGAATTCGATCACCCGGGCATCGACGCCAGCCTGCGCGTAGTGGGCCTCCGTCGACGTGCGTGCGCCGCGCCCAGCCTGATGCACGACCCTTGGCCTGACATCGGCGGCGAGAAGCTTGATTGCGCTGGGCAGCATCGCATTGATCGCTTCGGAGCCGCGGCTACCCCCCATCAGCAGGACGGCCAGCGGCCCCGAACGACCGGTAAAGCGGGTCGCCGGATCGGCAAAATGGGTGAATTCGCTGCGGATGGGATTGCCTGTCACCACGCGTTTGCCGGCGTAGTCCGCAAAGACCGATGCAAAGCCGGTCAACACGCGATCGGCAAAGCGCGCCAGCATGCGATTGGCAAGCCCGGCAACGGCATCGCTTTGATGGATCAGGAGCGGAATCCGCATACTCGCTGCGGCGAGACCGCCGGGCACCGTTGGATAACCGCCCATGCCGATCACGACATCCGGTTTGATCTCACGCAGCAATTGCCGCGCCGCGCGCCAGGCGCCCAGCATGCGCAGCGGCAACAGCAGTTTGGGCTTGAGGCCACGGCCAACGATGCCTTCAAAGGCAATCGAATGCAGCCGGAAGATGTCCTGCGGCACCAGCGTTTGCTCCATGCCGTTCGGCGTGCCGAGCCAACTGACGCGCCAGCCGCGCTCGCGCATGGCACGCGCCACGGCCAGGCCCGGGAAAATGTGGCCGCCGGTGCCGCCCGCCATCATCAGCAGATGCGGCGGCGCGGAGGCCGCACGGGTTGCGGTGGGGCAGGCAGTCATACCTTGAACCCCCGCTCCAGACGGCGGTTTTCCCAGTCGATGCGCAGCAATACGGAGAGCGTGACCAGGCTGGCAATCATGCCACTGCCGCCATACGACATCAACGGCAGGGTCAGACCCTTGGTCGGCGCGAAGCCCATGTTCACCGCGATGTTGATCAGCGACTGGATGCCGAACAGGGTGCCGATTCCCTGCGCTACCAACGCCGGGAAAGGCTGCTCGAGGCGTCGCGCTTCGCGGCCAATGGCGAACGCCCGCCAGGTCAACCACGCGTAGGCACCGATCACAACGGCGACGCCAAGCAGACCCAGCTCCTCCGCCGTCACGGCCAGAATGAAGTCGGTATGCGCCTCCGGTAGGTAGTAGTGCTTCGAGACGCCGGCGCCCAGTCCAAGGCCGAACACACCGCCGCGACCGATTGCCATGAGCGACTGCGTGAGCTGGTAGCCGGAACCGAACTCCTCTTTCCACGGATCGATAAAGCCGAAGAAACGCTCCAGGCGGTACGGCTCGAACCAGACCAGCGCCACGGCAGCGACCAGGCCGGCCGCCACCACCGGAAGCACGAGGCGATGATCGAGCCCGGCCATGAACAGAATCAGCAGTCCGGTGCTCAGCACCACCAGCGTGGCACCGAAATCCGGCTCGCGCAGCAACACGACGCTGACCGCCAGTGCAATCAGCAGGAACGGCCCGAGACCGTTCACCAGGCTCTGCTTGATCGGTTGTGCCGCGTGAATCACGGCCGCCTTGGTCACCGCGTAGCGCGCTGCGAACAGAATCATCGCGAACTTCATCAACTCGGATGGCTGCAGACTGAATGGGCCGAGCGGAATCCAGCGTCGGGCGCCGTTCACCTTGCGTCCGATACCGGGAATCAGAACGGCGACGATCAGGACACAGGCAACGATGAAAACGATCGGTGCGACCCGCTCCCACGTGCGCAGCGACGTATCGAACACAAACAGCGCCAATACCGCGCCGATCACCACGAACATGCTTTGCCGAAGCAGGAAGTACGACGCCGAGCCCCGGGTGAAGCGGCTCTCGCTCGCACTGGCGATCGAGGACGAGTAAACCATCAACAGACCGATCGCCACCAGAAAGACGACGACCCAGACCAGCGCGACGTCGAACTCGGCCTGCACACCGCCGGCGGTGGACAGGGGTCGCCGCGATACGGCACGGCTTTCGCCACGCCACGGTAATTTCGCTGTGAAGCGTCCGGCAAAGTCGGAAAACATCGTCGCCACGCTCATGCGCTGATGCCCCCGTTCACGGACGCCGGAGAAACCAGCACGCGACCGTGCGACGCCGCCCAATCTCTGACCGCGCGCACAAATACTTCGGCGCGGTGCCCGAAGTTGCGGAACATGTCCCAACTGGCACAGGCCGGTGACAACAGGAGTTGGTCGCCGGCCTGCGCGTTGTCGAGCGCGGATGCGACGGCATCTTCGAGCGATGCAAACTTCCGCCACGGCACGCCGCTGGCCGACAAGGCGGCGGCAATCGCGTCGGCATCTTTGCCAATCAGATGAACGGCACGGCAATGCCGCGCCGCCGCCGGCGCCAGTTCGCGAAAATCCTGCCCCTTGCCATCGCCGCCTGCAAGCAGCCAGGTGGGCGCCGCCAGGCCGTCCAGTGCGGCGACGGTCGCAACGATGGTGGTGGCTTTCGAGTCGTCGATCACGCGCACGCCGTCAAGCGCGCCGACGTTTTGGCAACGGTGCGGCATGCCACGGAAGTTACGCAATGTGCGCTGGCAGTCGCCCCGGGGCACGCCCAGTGAGTCGACGAGTGCCATGGCTGCCAGCGCGTTCTGGGCATTGTGCGCACCCGGAACACCCAGCTCGGTCACCGCCAGGATCGGATCCGGCCCGCGCAGCAGATGACCATCGGGACCAGCGACGTCCAGACCATAGTCTTCCGCCGCGGACGGACGCCCGGCGCCGAAAGTGGTCGCCAACGTGTGCGCGCGTCGCATACCTGACGACCATACGTCGTCGCGGTTGATCACTTGCCGGTGCGCGCCATCGAAGATCCGCTCCTTGCTCGCGGCATAGGCGAAGAAGCTTGGATAACGATCAAGATGATTCGGCGTCACGTTGATAACGGTCGCGGCTTCGGTCTTCAGCGATGCGGTCGATTCCAGCTGGAAGCTCGACAGCTCAAGCACCCAGGTCCGGCAATCCGCGTCATCCGCCAGCGCGTCAAGGATTGGAATTCCGATATTGCCGGCCACGCGAGCGCGGCTGTCAACCGTACGCGCCAGTTCGCCGGCCAGTGCAGTTGTTGTGGTTTTGCCATTGGAACCGGTCACGGCAAATACGCGAGCGTCCGCTGGGACCTCACGAGCGAACAACTCGATGTCGCCGACCACCGGCAACCCGCTTTTGATGGCCTCATGCACCGCACGCGCGGCTCGCGGCACGCCGGGCGAAAGGGCCACCAGATCGGACACCGGCAAGGCATCGCGTTCGAAATCCATCGCCGTGAATTGCGCCGTCGGAAACTCCGAGCGGTACTGCGCCAGTGCGGCGGGCGACTCGCTGGCATCGACCGCAGTCACGACCGCACCGCGCCGACTCAGGAAGCGCGCAAGCGAAAGCCCGGTCGCGCCGAGGCCGACGACCGTTGCTCTGGACTGCGCGCACAGGAACACCCGACGATTTCCTTTCAGCGTAGCTTCAGCGTTGACAGGCCGGCGAGCACCAGAAACATGGTGATGATCCAGAAGCGGATCACCACGTGGTTCTCGTGCCAGCCCCCCAGTTCGAAATGGTGGTGCAGCGGCGCCATCCTGAGGATGCGTTTGCCCTTGGTGTACTTGAAGTAGCCGACCTGCAGCATCACCGAGATCGTCTCGGCGACGAAGACACCGCCCATCACGACCAGGACGATCTCCTGACGGACGATCACCGCGATGGTGCCGAGCGAAGCGCCGAGCGACAGCGCACCAACGTCGCCCATGAACACGCGCGCCGGGTGCGCGTTGAACCACAGGAATCCGAGACCCGCGCCGGCCATCGCACCGCAAAACACCATCAGTTCCGCCGCACCCGGGATATACGGGAACAGCAGGTAGCGCGAGTAGTCGACGCGACCGACCACATAGGCAAATACAGCCAGCGCACTGCCGACCATGACCACCGGCATGATGGCGAGGCCATCGAGGCCGTCGGTCAGATTGACCGCATTGCTGGTGCCGACAATCACGAACCACGTCAACGTAATGAAGCCGAACAAACCCAGGGGGTACGCGATGTTCTTGAAGAACGGCACGATCAGATCGGCCTTCGCCGGCAAGTCGTTGGTGAAACCGCTCTGCACCCACAGGAAGATCAGATTGAGGATCTTGCTGGTGCTCGGCGCCGACACCGCAAACGCGAGGTATGTCGATGCAATCAGTCCGATCAGCGCCTGCCAGAAGAGCTTTTCCTTCGCCGACATGCCTTTCGGGTTCTTGTGCACAACTTTGCGGTAGTCGTCGACCCAGCCGATCGCGCCGAAGCCGATCATCACAAACAACACCACCCAGACGAAGCGATTGCTCAGGTCGGCCCAGAGCACGGTCGCAATGGCAATCGAGGTCAGCACCAGAGCGCCACCCATGGTCGGCGTTCCCTGCTTGGCGAGGTGCGACTGTGGCCCGTCGTCGCGAACCGCCTGCCCGATCTTCATCGTGAGCAACCAGCGGATCATGCGCGGACCAAGCGCGAGCGCGATCGCCATCGCCGTTGCACAGGCCAGAACGCTGCGCAGCGTGATGTAGTTGAGCGCCGACAGCCCGCGGACGTCATTCGCAAACAGATTGGCGAGCCACAACAGCATTACAGTTTTTCTCCATACATGGCATCGAGTCGCTCGACGACGCGATGCATCGCCATCGAGTGCGCGCCTTTGGCGAGCACGGTGACCGGTCCGGCTCCGCCGCCACCAATGTCGTCGGCCAGGTCGCACAGCAACGCATCGAGTTCAAGATAGGCACGGGTGCGACCACCGATCACGGCGGCCGCGCGCTGCATTCGGGCGCCAAGCGTCAACACACGATCTACGGTGGAACGCTCGATTTCCTGCAACAGGCTCAAATGCAGTGCATCGCTGTGCTGGCCGAGCTCGGCAATATCGCCGAGCACGAGAATCCGCCTGCCGGGTTCGTTGAGCAGCACTTGCAGGCCTGCGCGGATGGATGCCGGGTTGGCGTTGTAGCTGTCGTCGATCACGCACAGTTGCGCAGAAATCGGACGCCGCGTCAGACGCCCGCCGATATTGACGGCACTTTCAAGCCCGCGCCGCACGACCGCCGAACCGATACCCAGCGCCTGCGCCACGGCGACGGCGGCCAGTGCGTTGCGTCCATTGTGTTCGCCCGCGAACGGCAGGCGGACATCGAACGCGGCGCCCAGGCCGCGCACAATGGTGAGGCGGGAATCCGGCGCGCTGTAGACACCACGAACGTCCGCCGAATCGCCCAGACCAAAACGAACGACCCGACGCTCGCGATTCAGCACTTCCCAGTACGACAGAAAGTGATCGTCGGCGTTGACAATGGCAACACCGTCCCGCCGCATCCCGGCAAAGATTTCTCCCTTCGCCTGGGCAACGCCGGCGAGCGTGCCCACACCTTCGAGATGGGCCGGACCGGCATTGGTGATGACCGCTACGTCGGGCTGCGCCAGACTGGTGAGCAGGGTCAGTTCGTCGAAATGGTTCATCCCCATTTCGATGACCGCCACGCGATGTGACCTGCCAAGCCGCAACAACGTCAGCGGCACGCCGATGTGGTTGTTGTAGTTGCCTTCGGTGCAAAGCACGGCATCGTCGCCAAAGTGCGCACGCAGCACCGAGGCGGTCAGTTGCCGCGTGGTCGTCTTGCCGTTGCTGCCGGTGATGGCCACGACCGGGACGGCAAACTGCCGGCGGGCGGCATGGCCCATCATCTGCAGCGCGAGCAGCGTGTCGCGCACCTGCAGCACGACGACGGAATCGGGCAGCGCGACCGGCTCCGACACCAGCACGCCGGTTGCGCCGCGCGCGATTGCCCGATCGACAAAGCGATGGCCATCGAAGTTGGCGCCGCGCAGCGCGACGTAGAGCGCGCCCGGCTGCAAGGTTCGGGTGTCGATCGAGACCGAGGTAAATGCGACCGCCGCATCCGGCGAGCGCATCGATGCGGCGCAAGCACGGGCAAGGAAATCAGCCGTCCACATGCTTGCCTCCCGCCGCCCGCTGGCGCGCTTCCTGCCACGCGAGCAAGGCGGCACGCGCGTGCCCGACGTCCGAGAACGGAAGCCGGACGCCGCCGACCTCCTGATAGTCCTCGTGCCCCTTGCCGGCAATCAGCACGGCGTCGCCGCTCGCCGCGGTGGCAATCGCCCAATCGATGGCGTCGCTGCGATTGCCGATCGACAGCGTGCGCCGACGCGCCGCCTCGGGCACGCCGGCGAGGATGTCGGCGACGATGGCATCGGGGTCTTCGTTACGCGGGTTATCGCTGGTGACGTAGAGCCGATCGGCTTGATCCGCCGCGATCCGGCCCATCTGCGGTCGTTTGCCGCGATCGCGGTTGCCACCGCAACCGAATACCACGGCTATCGACGCCGGCTGCGTCTCGCGTACCGTCTCCAGCGCCTTGGCCAGCGCGTCCGGCGTGTGCGCATAGTCCACGTAGACACACGGCACACCGTCAGCCGCCACTTCGACGCGCTGCATGCGCCCAGGTGCTGCGGTCAGCGTTGCCAGCACCGCTGTTACCTGCGGCAGTTCGACGCCATCGGCCAACAAGGCCGCCGCAACGGCGAGCAGATTGCTGGCATTGAATCGACCAATCAGCGACGTATGCACATCGATTTGCCGGCCACCACGGTCGATAACCAAATGCATGCCATCCGGTCGCATACTCCGCAGCGTGCCGCGTACATCGCCGTCGTTCAGGCCATAGGAAATCGTGCCCGGCAATTGTCGCTGGATGAGTTCGCGACCGACGGCATCGTCGGCGTTGACGACACGATGACGGACGGGATAGTCGGTGAACAGCCGGGCCTTGGCGGCGCCGTAGTCGGCCATGCTGCCGTGAAAGTCGAGATGGTCCTGCGTCAGATTGGTGAAGATGGCGGTGTCGAAACGCATCCCCTGTACCCGGCCGAGCTCCAGCGCGTGCGAACTCACCTCCATTGCCACCGCCGCCGCGCCCGCCGCGCGCAGATCGCGCAGGATGGTCTGCAGATGCACCGCGTCGGGCGTCGTGTTGCTGGTCGGCCAGTGCCGTCCACCGAGCGAGACGCCGAGCGTACCGATGGCAGCGCAGGGCAAGCCGATGGCGTCATAGGCCTGCATCAGCCAGTGGGCGATCGAGGTCTTGCCGTTGGTACCGGTCACGCCAAACACGCGCATCGCGTTTGCCGGATGGGCGTAGAACTCGCCGGCAATCCGACCGAGTTGCGGCGCGAGGTTGACGACGTTCAGCACCCTTGCGTCGGCGACGCTGTCGGCACCGATGGCCTCTTGCAGCACCGCCGCCGCACCGGCGTCCAATGCAGCAGCGACGAACTGGCGACCATCGACCCTGGACCCCGGAATCGCGACAAAGACGTCGCCGGCCTGGATGCTGCGCGAATCGAGCGTCATCCGCTGACGGGTGACGCCAAGACGATCGAGCGCGGCCACGACAGCCGATGCCTCGACTGTCGTTCTCACGGCTGGCCCTCGCGGACAATGGCGACCTGGGTATCGACCGCCGTCGGCACGCCCGGCAGCGGCGCGTCGTATGGCACCTCCATCAGGCGCAGCGTTTGCCCCATGATGCTGCTGAACACCGGTGCCGCAACCTGTCCACCGTAGAAGATCCCGCCCGCCGGTTCGTCGATCATCACCGCAACCACGTAGCGGGGGTTGCTGACCGGCGCCAGGCCGACGAAGGATGCCACGTAGCGTCCCTCCGAATAAATCGCCCCGGCAAGCTTCTTCGCCGTACCGGTCTTGCCGGCGACGCGGTATCCGGGCACTTGCGACAACGGCGCAGTGCCCTCTTTCGAGGTCGCCTTCTCAAGCATCGGCAACACCCAGCGCATGGTCTCGCGCGAGTACACCGGCGTCTGCCGTGCGGCGCCGCCGTTCTTGAACAGGGTGACATCGACCAGCGAGCCCTGATTGGCAAACACGGTGTACGCGCGCGCCAATTGCACGAGGTTGACCGACAGGCCGTAGCCATAGCTCATGGTGGCCTTTTCGATCGGCCGCCAGGATTGCGGCGCGCGCAGGCGTCCGTGTGCCTCGCCGGGCACGCCGGTCTGCGGAGCGCGTCCGAAGCCCGCCCGCTGCAAGTGGCGCCACATGACTTCGTTGGGCAATTTTTCGGCGATCTTCGCGGTACCGACGTTGCTCGACTTCTGGACGATTTCGGTCAACGATGCCACGCCGTTGCTGCCGATGGTGTGGGTATCGCGAATCGTTGCGCCGTTGAGCGTGTAGGTGCTGCCCGGCATCGGGATCAGCGCATCGGGCCGCAGCGCACCGGTTTCGATTGCGGTCGACACGGTGAACGGCTTCATCGTCGAACCGGGTTCGAACAGATCGGCCACTGCGCGGTTGCGCAAACCGCCGTTGGCCGCCGCCGCGCGGTCGCCCGGCTTGGCGGTCGGATAGTTGACCAGCGCCAACACTTCGCCGGAGCGGGCGTCGAGCACGACCGCGGCGCCGCCTTTTGCCCGGTGACTGTCGACACCGCGTTTCAGTTCGCGAAAGGCCAGATGCTGAACGCGGGAATCGAGCGCAAGATTCACGTCGCGGCCCTGCTGCGGCGCACGCACACTACCGAGTTCTTCCACCACCCCGCCACGACGATCGATCGTCACCCGGCGCACGCCGGGCTTGCCGGAAAGCCATTCGTTTTGCGCCAGCTCGATGCCTTCCTGACCGACGTCGTCGACGTTGGTGATGCCGAGCACCTGACCCACCACTTCCTGCGACGGATATTCGCGCTTGTATTCGGTCTGGATGGCAACGCCCGGGATTTTCAGCGCGGCGACGGCCTGACCCTGTTCGGGCGTGACGCCGCGGGCGAGGAACACCAGATCGCGTTCGCTATCGAGCTTGCGTTCGACATCCTTCGGTTTCAGGCCGAGCGCCTTGGCCAGGGCATCGCGTTGCGCGTCGGACAGCTCCACCTGATCCGGGAAAGCGAACACGCCGCGGGCCGGCACGCTGGAGGCGAGCACGGCCCCTTCGCGGTCGAGCAGGCGGCCGCGATGCGCCGGCAGCACCAGATCGCGCGTAGTGCGGGCGTCGCCGCGACGCGTGAGATCCTCGTGCTGCACGACCTGCAGGTAGATACCACGGCCGGCGAGCACAGCAAAACCGGCGAGCAGCCCGTAGGCGACCGCGCGCACGCGCCAGACCGCGAATCGCGGCGTGCTCTTGACGTTGCTGTGGGCGGTACGGGCCATGCTGGACACCACTTACTGCGCCGCGGCAGCGCTGGTGCTGCCGAGTTCGACCAGTTGCGTGCGCGCGCCTTCCGGCAGGTCCATGCCGAGACGGTCGCGGGCGGTGCGTTCGACGATGGTCGGCGTCGACAGCCGCGACTGCACGAGGATGGCCCGGTTGCGCTCGGCATCGAGTTGATAGGAGAGATCGCGCGCGCGATTGATCTCGATGGTGAGATGGCGCACGCGATACTGGCTGCTGACCAGCGCGAACGCACTGATCCAGACCAGGACGGCAAGCACGAGATTGGCGCGCGTCATGCCGTCGCTCCCCTCGCGCCAGGTTTTTCTGCCACCCGCAGCCGCGCGCTGCGCGCACGTGGATTGGCGCGCACTTCCTCCGCAGTCGGCGCAACGTCGCGCCCGACCAGTGTCATGGTGGCCGGCGCCGCCTGTACTGCCGGCAGATGCCGCAAACGCGGGTCATCCGGTGTGCGGCCCGCCTGTTCGCGCATCCAGCGCTTGACGATGCGATCTTCGAGCGAGTGAAAGGTGATGACCGCGAGACGACCGCCGGGAGCAAGCAATCCCGGCACCGCGGTCAGCGCCATTCGTAGCTCCTGGAGTTCGTGGTTGATGTGAATCCGAACAGCCTGGAAGGTCTTCGTGGCCGGATGCTGCCCGCTCCACCGCGCTGGGACGGCTTTTTCGACAATCTGCGCAAGCTGAACGGTTCGTTCGACCGGTTGCCGCTCGCGTGCTGCAGCAATCGCTGCTGCAATCCTCTGAGCAAACCGCTCTTCACCGTAGTCACGGATTACGCCTGCCAGTTCGTCGACGGACGCTGACGCAATCCAGTCGGCTGCGGTTGCGCCGCGCGACTGGTCCATGCGCATGTCGAGCGGGCCGTCGCGCATGAAGCTGAAGCCGCGCGCCGCGTCATCAAGCTGCGGCGAGGAGACGCCGATGTCGAGCAGAATGCCGTCGACGGCCGCGATGCCGAGCGCGCCGAGCACCTGCGCCAGCTCACCGAAATGGGCGGCGACGAAGGTAAAACGCGGGTCCATGATCGTGCCCGCTTCGATCGCTGCGGCGGCGTCGCGATCGATTGCAATGAGTCGCGCAGCGGCAGGCATCCGGCGCAACAGTTCGCGGCTGTGTCCGCCGCGGCCAAAAGTGCCGTCGACGAAGATGCCGCCGCGTTCGGGCAGCAATGCGTCGCATGCCTCCCGCAACAGAACGGAGATATGAGTGGCGGCTTGCATCGGGTGCCACTCATACGGACAGGCCGGCCAGCTCGGCGGGCGGGTCTTCGCGCAGCGTCCGCTGCGCCAACTCGATCACGTCCTGCCAGCCACGTTCGCTCCACAGCTCGAAACGGTCGCCCTGGCCGACCATCTGCACCTTGCGGTCGAGCTTTGCGTAATCGCGCATTTCCGGCGTCAGCACCACGCGCCCGGCGCTATCGACCTCGCAATCGCTCTTGTAGCCAAGCCACATGCGCTGCATCGCCTTGATGCGCGGGTTGAGGTTGGGCAGCGCGCTGACCCGCGCCTCGAACGGCTGCCAGGCGTTGGCGGCAAACAGCAGCAGGCAGCCGCTTGGGTCCGCCGTCAACACCAGATTGCCGCCCAGCGCATCGCGATAGCGCGTCGGGATCGCCATGCGACCCTTCGCGTCAATGCTCAGATTGGATGCGCCGGTAAACATGCAAAAGATTATCCCACCTTTTGCCGCGAATCCCCACTTTTACTCACAAGTTGACAATTTTCTGATCAATCTGAAGAAATCCTTATTTTTCAATGGATTAGGGCACGTTTTTCAACGGTTTTACAGATAGAAATCAACGCAAAATGAACGAGTTATGCACAACTATCAAAGTGTTGCGCGAATTACGCGCTTGCCGCATTTTGGGCGCCAACCGCGCATTGATTGTTCATGGCCAATCGGACTATCGACTTTTATCTGTATTGCCATTCAAACCCAATACTTATAAAGGTTTCAGCATAAAAGCTGTTAGCCAGGCCGTGGTAGCCGACGGTGCATTTGCGCTTGCTGTGGGCGACCGGCGCCGCACCCGTGGACCCGTCATTGCGATCGCGGCAGCACGGGCGAAATAGTTTGTTACGTTTGTCGGCGACGCATCGGTGCACCTTTGCGCGACACTGTGCATTGACCAATGCTCACCACAATAAAGGGGAGTCCTCATGCGCAAGAACCGCTTGCCGCCGTTGCCATTCCTGCACCTGAGCGCAGCCATCGCCGCATTTGCCATGCCGGTCGCGGCGATGGCCGCCGAACCCGCCGCCACCATCGTCGAATTCTTCAACTCCACGTCCAACAAATACTTCATCTCGGCCAGCCCGGCCGACTGGGCGCTGCTCGACCAGTACGCAAGCATCGGCTGGAAGCGCACCGGCGTCACCTTCTCCGCGTTGACGCAAGGGCAGGATGCCAGCGCCAGGCCGGTCTATCGCTTCTTTGCGCCGGTCGTCGGTTCGCACTTCTTCACCATCAGCGAAGGGGATCGAGCATTGCTCGCGACCACCCCCGGCTTCGTCTACGAGGGCATCGCCTGGTACGCCTACGACCCGTTGCAAACCCTGATCGCCACCATTAATCCCTGCGCCGGCGGCACCACTGCGCTCTATCGCAGCTTCAACAACGGCAGCAACGGCCCGGCCAACCATCGCTATTTCGAGGACTACGGCCTCTACCAGTCGTATGCGGTGAAAGGCTACGCGCTCGAGGGCGTCGCGATGTGCCTGCCGCTGGCCAACGCGGAGAAACGCGCCGATGCCTCGCGTCTGCTCTATCAGGCCAGCTTCGGCGCCAGGCCGGCAGACGTCGACGCCGTGGTCAATCGCGGCATTGCCGGCTGGATCGACGATCAGCTCGGCATGAGCGCCAGCCAGTACACGCCGCGCGACTGGTGGCCGCTCACCCGGCCGGACGCCTGCGTCAACAACACGACACCGCCGCTGACCGACGCCAGCTATTGCCAGCGCGACAACTACAGCCTGTTCCAGCCGCAGCGCGAATTCTTCAAGCAGGCGATCAACAACAACGATCAGTTGCGGCAGCGCATGGCCTGGGCATGGTCGCAATTCTTCGTGATCTCCGGCACCGATGTCGGCATGCCCTACGGCATGATCGACTACCAGCAGATGCTGCGCGACGAGGCCTTCTCGAACTTCCGTACCCTGTTGCAAAAAGTGACGCTGCACGCAGCGATGGGGCGCTACCTCGACATGGTCAACAACCTGAAGCCGGCCAACGGTGTTGAACCGAACGAGAACTATGCCCGCGAACTGATGCAACTCTTCTCGCTCGGGCTCTATCAGCTGAACAACGATGGCAGCGTGAAGACCGGCAGCAACGGCTTGCCGCTCGACACCTACACGCAGGAAGATGTCGAAAACCTCGCGCACGTGTTCACCGGCTGGACCTATCCGACGGTGCCAGGGCAATCACCGGGCAATCTCAACCGGGTGGCGAACGTGAAGGGTTACATGGAGGAGCGCACCGCGCAGCACGACTACACGACGCAACCTTTCCTCGGCGGCACCATACCGGGGTCGATGACCCAGGGCCAGCGTCTGAACCTGGCGCTCGACATCATCTTCAATCATCCGAACGTGCCACCTTTCGTCGCAAGGCATCTGATCCAGAAGTTCGTCACCGGGCAGCCGAGTGCCGGCTACGTCGAGCGTGTTGCCAAAGTGTTCCAGAACAACGGCAGCAACATTCGCGGCGACATGAAGGCGGTGATCCGCGCCGTGTTGACCGACCCCGAGGCCCGCGGCGCGGCGAAGTGGGCACCGGGCTATGGCCACCAGAGCGAGCCGGTGCTGGCCGTCACCCGCCTTGCCCGCGCGATGAACGCGCAGACCGACGGCGTCTACTTCCGGGCAACCACGGGCAATTCAGGGCAGACAGTGTTCATCTCGCCATCGGTGTTCAACTATTACCCGCCTGACCACGCGCTCAGCAAGAGCGGCACGATTGCGCCGGAATTCGCGATCTACAACACCACGTCGGCGCTGAACCGCGTCAACGTCGCCTACGCCACCGTGTTCGGCAGCATCAACCCCGATCAGACAGTCTTCGGCGCGACCGGCACCCAGTTCGACTTGTCGCCCTACACCGGCATTGCCGGCGACAGCAACGCCCTGCTCGATCGGGTGAACGACGTGCTGTTTGCCGGCCGGTTGAGCGCCACCTCGCGGGCAATCATCAAGACTGCCATCGATGCCATCGCCACCACGGACACCGTCACCCGTGCCCGCACCGCGCTCTATCTGGCGAGCGCCGCCCCCGAAACCCAGGTTCTGCGCTGAACGGAGCACGCATCATGAAAAACACACGCCGTGAATTCCTGCAGGCGCTCAGCGCCGGCGCCGTCGCTTCGCTCTCCCGTTTCGGTGTCTCACCCGCATGGGCGCAGTCGGTACCCGGCGACTACAAGGCGCTGGTGTGCATCTTCCTGTTTGGCGGCAACGACGGCAACAACGTCGTCATCGGTGCCGACACCGCCGGATACGCCGAGTATTCAGCCGTGCGCGGAACGTCGAGCGGCATCAACATCGCGCAGTCGGAATTGCTGTCGATTCAGCCGAAGAATACGAGCCGCGTGTTTGGCCTGCATCCGTCGCTGGCCAAAGTACATCCGTTGTTCGCCAGCGGTCAACTTGCCGTCCTGGCCAATGTGGGGCCACTCAATCGCCCTACGACGAAAGCCGCCTACCTCGCCGGCACCGACAATCCGTATCAGCTCTTTTCGCATGCCGACCAGCAGGCGCAGTGGCAAACCACGTTCTCCGACGAGCCGTCGCGCACCGGCTGGGGTGGACGCCTTGCCGATGCGGTGAAGTCGATGAACGGCAGCGCCGTCATGCCGGTGTCGACGTCCATCGCCGGCAACGTGTTGTTCGCCCAGGGCAGTGCCACCAGTGCGCTCACCGTCCCCTCCAGCGGCACTTTCGGACTCTCCGACGCCGGCAGCAGCAACGCGGCCCGAGCGCGGCAGCAAGCGCTCGCCGCGCTGCTGGGCGAAGGTCGCGATCACACGCTGGTCATGGAAACGGCCGATGGTCTGGCCAATGCCATCAACCTGTCCACCGTCGTCAACCCGGTCATCAGCGCGACCAACACGACCGTGCAATCGCTGTTCAACACGACCGGAAACTCGTTGGCGTTGCAGTTGCAGCAGGTTGCAAAGCTGATCGCCGCCCGCGATACGTTCGGCGTCAAACGCCAGGTGTTCTTTGTCTCGCTCGGCGGCTTCGATACGCACACCGGCCAATTGAATACCCAGGTCAATCTGCTGACGCAGGTCGGCGACGCGATGAAATCGTTCTACGACGCGACCGTGGCGCTCGGCGTTTCCGACAAGGTCACCTCGTTCACCCTGTCCGACTTTGGCCGCACCTTCAAGCCCGCGGCGGGCGGCGGCTCCGATCACGCCTGGGGCAATCACCACTTCGTGATGGGTGGCGCAGTGAAAGGCGGCGCCATGTACGGCACCTTCCCGACGCTCGCGCTCACCGGGCCGGACGACGTCAGCAGCGAGGGTCGCTGGCTGCCGTCGACCTCGGTCGATCAATACGCCGCAACGCTGGCAAGCTGGTTCGGCGTCAGCGATGCGCAGATGAACACCGTGCTGCCCAACCTCGCCGCGTTCCCGGTGAAGAACCTCGGCTTCGTGTAGGCGGCGAGACGCAGACTGGTCGGCGTTTACTCGCCGGCCAGCTTGCGAATCTGTGCGAGCGTGGCGTCGGCGACATTCAGGCCCTCGCTCGCCGCCTTGCGCGCCAGCGCGTAGCGGCGCGCGCCGGGCAGGCGCACACCATCGTCGGCAAGCATCGCGGCGACCAGGGTCTCGATGCGCTCGGCGAAGACGTCGGCGCCGCCCATCGCGGCGGGATCGATCACCAGGAATAGCTGGCCAATTTTCGGCGTGTTGCCCGGCACCTCGAAGAACGAATCCGCCTCGAAGCCGAAATGCGCGCCGGTGAATGCGGTCACCAGCAACTCGACCGTCAACGCCAGCATCGCCCCCTTGACGCCGCCGGCAGGCGCCATGCTGCCCTTGAGCCCGCGCGCCGGGTCGGTGGTCGGTTGCCCGTCCTGATCGAGCGCCCAGCCTGGCGGCATCGCCCTGCCCTCCTTCGCCGCGACCATCAGCTTGCCGCGTGCGACTTCCGAGAGCGCGAGATCGATCGCCAGCGGATCGGCGTCGCTACGCGGGAAGATCGCCGCGATCGGATTGGTGCCGAACAGCGGCCGTTTGCCGCCCCAGGCGTTGATGGCGGCCGGTGAATTGGAAAACGCCAGGCCAACCATGCCGGCCGCGGCAACGGCTTCGAGGTGATAGATCGCGGCACCGAAGTGATAACTGTCAGTCACCGCGGCCACCGCGACGCCATGCTCACGCGCCTTGCCGATAGCGCGCTCGATTGCCAGCGCACAGGCGGGAAACGCCAGCCCGTCGCCAGCATCGACGACCAAGGTGGCGCCGTGTTCGCGCCGCACCGAGGCTGTCGCCTTGCCGTTCACCCGCCCGGCGCCCATGTGGCCGGCGTATTGCGCCACCCGCGACAAACCGTGCGATACCGTGCCTTGCGCCTCGGCGTACACCAGCGCGTGGGCGGTGGCCCGCGCTGCGGTGGGCGACGCGCCGGCGGCTTCCAGCGCGCGTGCGGCCAGCGCTTCGGCGTCCGCGATTGAAATCAGTGCCATGTTTGTTCCTGCAAGTGCTTACTTCAACGCGTCGATCACTGCTGCGGCGATCATCGACGACACGCGGATGTTGGCCTCGAACGAAACACCGGCAATATGCGGCGTCAGCACGAGATTCGGGCACCCGGCCCAATTGGCCTGCGCCGGGAGCGGCTCCTGCTCGAACACATCGAGCGCCGCACCGCCCAGCGCGCCGCTGCGCAATGCCGCCACCACCGCCGCTTCGTCCACGATGCCACCCCGCGACGTGTTGATGAGGATGGCGCCGGGTTTCATCGCCGCAATGCGCCCGGCGTCGAACAGCTTGCGCGTACTGTCGAGCAGCGGCACATGCAGGCTGATGACATCGGCCTCGGCGGTCACTTGCTCCAGCGTTCGCGCCTGTACGCCGATCTCCTGCCACGCCGAATGCGTTGCCGGCAGCGCCGGGTCATAGGCAATCAGCTGCATGCCCAAGGCGCGCGCCAGACGGGCTGTCAATTGGCCGATCGAGCCAAAGCCGATCAGCCCCATGATCGCGCCGGCGGTCTCGCGCCCGGCCGACAGCCGGTTGCGCGGCCACTTGCCGCGGGCGACCTCCGCCGTGCTCAGATAGCTCGCCCGGCGCAGCAGCATGGCGGTGCCGATCACGTATTCGGCCACCGCCAGCGCATTGGCGCCGGTGGCCGGGATCACGCCAATGCCGCGCGCCGCACAGGCGGCGACGTCGATGTTGTCGAGTCCGACGCCGAGGCGACCCACCACGCGTACCTTGGCACAGGCCGCGAGCAGCGCGCCGCGCACCTGGGTGCGGTTGCGCACGATGAAGGCGTCGCAATCGGCCACCGCCGCCGCCAGCGCGGCGGGGTTGTCGACCAGACTGGCGTCGTAGTGGACGGCAGCGGCGCCGAAGTGCTGTCGCAACGTGTCGACCGCAGCTTCGTCCATGAACTCGGAAATGACTATTCGCATGGGATGGGCAATTGGCGCAATGGTGAGGTTCAATTTGTATTCTACGCAAGTCATCTATATCATCTATATGACTTAGAATATCGATGTTGTGACACAAATCGCCGCCGGTGGCCTGAAAGCAGCGCTGCGCGCGGCGGATGAGGAAAGACGATGATTCATTTTGTTGTGCATGAGAAGGGCGATGGCGTTGGCGTTGTCGTCGTGGAGGGCTGCGCCAAGGGCAGCAAGGCAACCGGCTGGATCATGGAGCCCGACTCCACAGTCAAGGTCGAACTGAAAAACGACATCCCGATCGGCCACAAGGTGGCACTGAAGGATTTCAAGGTGGGCGACACCGTCATCAAGTATGGCGTCGACATCGGCAAAGTGGTCGCACCGATCAGGAAGGGCGAACACCTGCATGTCCACAACGTCAAAACCAAGCGGTGGTAAGCCAATCATGATCAGCAAGAAAACGAAATTCTGGGGCTACCGTCGCGAGAACGGTCGCGTCGGCGTGCGCAACCACGTCATCATCCTGCCGGTGGACGATCTGTCGAACGCCGCTGCCGAGGCCGTTGCCCACAACATCAAGGGCACGATGGCGATCCCGCATCCCTATGGCCGCCTGCAGTTCGGCGCCGACCTCGATCTGCACTTCCGCACGCTGATTGGCACCGGCTGCAATCCGAACGTCGCCGCTGTCGTGGTGATCGGCATCGAAGGCGGCTGGACGCAAAAGGTCGTCGACGGCATCGCTACCACCGGCAAGCCGGTGGTGGGTTTCGGCATCGAGGGGCATGGCGATCATGAAACGATTCGCCGCGCCTCCGCCGCCGCCAAGAAATTTTTGCAGGACGCGAGCGAGCTGCATCGCGTCGAATGTCCAATCAGCGATCTCTGGATTTCCACCAAGTGCGGCGAATCCGACACCACGTCCGGCTGCGGCGCCAACCCGACGGTCGGCAACGCGTTCGACAAGCTCTATCCGCTGAAGACGACGCTGTTGTTCGGTGAAACCTCCGAAATCACCGGCGGCGAAAAGCTGCTCGAAGCGCGCTGCCGCACGCCGAAGGTGTGGAAGGAGTTCATGACCATGTTCGACCGCTATCAGGCGATGATCGAACGGCACAAGACGAGCGACCTCTCAGATTCGCAGCCGACCAAAGGCAACATCGCGGGCGGTCTGACCACCATCGAGGAAAAGGCGCTCGGCAACATCCAGAAGATCGGCCGCACCTGCAAAATCGACGGCGTGCTCGACAAGGCCGAAGCGCCGACCGGTTCGGGTCTGTGGTTCATGGATTCTTCGTCCGCGGCCGCCGAGATGGTGACGCTGTGCGCCGCCGCCGGCTACGTGGTGCACTTCTTCCCGACCGGCCAGGGCAATGTGATCGGCAACCCGATCCTGCCGGTGATCAAGATCTGCGCGAACCCGAAAACGGTGCGCACGATGAGCGAACACATCGACGTCGACACCTCCGGCCTGCTGCGGCGCGAAATGACGATGAGCGATGCCGGCGACGCGCTGCTCGACTGCATGATGCGCACCATCAACGGCCGCCTGACCTCGGCAGAAGCGCTCGGCCATCGCGAGTTCGTGCTGACGCGCTTGTACGAATCGGCGTAGTCGGGCGTTTTTTTGACGCAGGGCCGCATGCAATCGCTCGCCCACCTGTTCCGCCTCGACCACCGCATCGCGGTGGTGACTGGCGGCAGTTCCGGCATCGGCCGCGCGATGGCGTATGCGATGGGCGCGCAAGGCGCCCGGCTGGTGCTCGTTGCGCGTGGCACGGATGCGCTGGAGCGCACGGTGCGCGAGTTCGCCGCCGAGGGCATCGCGGCGAAGGCCGTGGCCGCCGACCTTGGCGACGAGGCGGTGCGAACCCGCGCCATCGACGCAATCAATGCGGCGTTCGGGGCGCCGGATATTCTGGTCAACGCCGCCGCCAACAACATCCGCAAGCCGCTGCCGGCGCTCAGCGACGACGACATCCGCGCCACCCTCGCGCTCAATCTCGAAGCGCCGTTGGCGCTGATCCGCGCGCTGACGCCCGCGATGCAGGCAAAGGGCTGGGGCCGCATCGTCAATATTGCCTCGCAACAGTCGTTCCGCGCGTTCAACAACAGCGGCGTCTACGGCATCAGCAAGGGCGGCATCGTATCGCTGACGCGCTCGACTGCCGAGCACTACGGCCGCGACGGCATCACCTGCAACGCGCTGGCGCCGGGCTTCGTCGTCACCCCACTGACCGAGCAGGCGGTGAACAGCGTGCCTGGCTTTGCCGAACGGCACGCGGCGGCCACCATGCTCGGCCGCAACGGCGTGCCGACGGATTTTCACGGCGCCGCGATCTTTCTGGCGTCGGACGCCAGCGCCTTCGTCACCGGGCACACGCTGTTCGTCGACGGCGGCTACGGCGCCAAGTAGTGCGACCTCCGGTTCGGTCTTTCCGGCGTCGGCACGATGCGGAGAACGGCCACAGTTCCAGCGTTTGGCGCACTATCATCTTTTTCGTCAAAGCGTTATCCGATATGGGAAAAAGCTCGGTTTTTACGCAAAGTCGACTTTACGGCTTTTGCGGCGCTGAGCCCAATGCAAAAGCGGCTTAATGAAAAAAGCTGAAGCGCGCATCGACAGCCGGACGGCGGCAAGCGATACTGCAAAGTTATGGCCACTTCACTGAACAGCCCCGACGGCGGCCCGCTCTACAAAGGCGTGCAGCGCGCCCTGATGGAACAATTGGCGTCCGGCGAACTGAAACCGGGGCAATTGATTCCGTCCGAACGGCAACTGGCGACCGAATTCAGCGTCTCCATCGGCACCCTGCGCAAGGCAATCGACGATCTGGTCGAGAACCGCATCCTGATCCGGCAACAGGGCAAAGGCACCTACGTCGCCTCGCACGACCGCGAGCGGCTGCTGTTCTACTTCTTTCACATCGTGCCGCACAAGGGCGCCAAGAGCTATCCGCTGGTCGAATTCGTGTTCTTTCACAAGAGCACTGCCGACGCCGAAGCAGCAGCGCGCCTCAACCTCGCCGTCGGCACGCCGACGCTGCACATCCGCAACAAGCTCTCGCTGCAGGGCACGATGGTTCTGGTCGACGACATCATGCTCGACCAGACGCGTTTCGCGGGCTTGTCGGCGGCGCAGTTCAAGGAGCGGCCGAACACCATCTACAACCTCTATCAGGAGGTATTCGGCCTCACCGTGGTGCGCACCGAGGAGCGGCTGCGCGCCGAGGCCGCGTCGGCAGAGCACGCCAAGTTGCTCAAGCTGAAGCCGGCGACGCCGGTGCTGACCATTCGCCGCACCGCGTTCGACATGCGCGACGAGCCGGTGGAGCTGCGGGTGTCGACGGTCAACACCGCCGCGCACGAGTATTTCGCCGAACTGCTGTAACGCCCCGATGACGACTGCGATGAAAGCGTGGCCATGACCGCTTGCCGGCTGGGTATCGATCTCGGCGGCACCAAGACCGAGGCCGTCGTGCTCGACGCCGCCGGACGCGAATGCTGGCGCCATCGCATTGCGACGCAGCAGCACTCGGCAGCCACCGTCTGCGCCGGCATCGTCGAACTGGTACGTGCGGCGGAAAGCGCGCTCGGCCAGCGTTGCAGCGTCGGTATCGGCACCCCCGGCTCGCTGTCGCCGAGAACCGGCCTGCTGCGCGGCTCCAACACCGTCGTGCTCAACGGCCAGCCGGTCAAACAGATGCTGGAGCAGCAACTCGGGCGCGAAGTGCGCATCGCCAACGACGCCAACTGTTTTGCGCTGTCGGAGGCCGTCGACGGCGCCGGTCGCGGCGCCAGGACCGTGTTCGGCGCGATTCTCGGCACTGGCGTCGGCGCCGGCATCGTCATCGACGGCAAGGTGCTGGACGGCCTGCACGGCATCGGCGGCGAATGGGGCCACAACCCGCTGCCGTGGCCGGAACAGGACGAATTGCCGGCAGCGCTCGGCGGCCGGGCGACGGTCTGCTATTGCGGCAAGCCCGGCTGCATCGAAACCTGGCTGTCGGGCACCGGCATCCAGGCGCATTTTGCCGACGGCTCGGTTCACGCGGCCGACATCGTGACCCGCGCCGCCGCCGGCGACGAAGCGGCAGACGCCTACCTGCGGCGCGTCGAGGACCGCATGGCGCGCGCCTTTGCGACCATCATCAACGTGCTCGACCCCGACGTGATCGTGCTCGGCGGCGGCGTCTCGAACATCGAGCGCTTCTACGCCAGCGTGCCGCCCCTGCTGCCGAAGTACGTGTTCAGCGAATACGTCGCCACCCGCTTTCTGCGCAACGTGCATGGCGATTCCAGCGGCGTCCGCGGGGCGGCCTGGCTCTGGTAAGCGTTCACCAACGCGATGTTTGCGGTGGGCGCCCCGCCGCGCTATAATGCCCGGCTATCCCTGATTCGTGTAACCCGGCTCGCCTGCTGTCCACTCGACGTTTGCGGCGTGCCAGATCCTTCAGCCGCCCGGGGACGTACCTGAAGCACCGGCATCGCCCGCCAGCGGCGAATCGCCAGAGGAGTTCCGAGCATGGCTCGCGTCTGTCAAGTCACCGGCAAAAAGCCGATGGTGGGCAACAATGTTTCCCACGCCAACAACAAAACCAAGCGCCGTTTCCTGCCCAATCTGCAGCAACGCCGTTTCTGGGTTGAAAGCGAAAACCGCTTCGTCAGCCTCCGCCTGACCACCGCCGGCATCCGCCTGATCGACAAGAAGGGCATCGACGCCGTTCTCGCCGACCTGCGCGCCAAGGGCACCATCTAAGGAGGACTGAATCATGCGTGAAAAGATCAAACTCGAGTCGTCCGCCGGCACCGGCCACTTCTACACGACGACCAAGAACAAGAAGACCATGAGCGGCAAGTTCGAGATCAAGAAGTTCGATCCCGTCGCCCGCAAGCACGTGCTCTACAAAGAGACGAAGCTCAAGTAATCGCTTCGGCGATTCGCACAAAGCCCGCGATGCGGGCTTTTTCGTTTCTGGCCCGCCGCGAGCGGGTTTTTATCGTCGGCAGCGCCGAAGTTACGTCGGTACGCCGGCAACCTGAGCACGCGGCTCTTTCCGGCGCGCGCATACGCGCAACAGCACAAGTTTCACAATAGTCTCCCCAGCGTTCCCATCCGTGGCGGGCCGTTCGACACGGCGAGTGCCCGCAACTGGCGCCGGTGTTCGTCGTCGGTTTTACCGCCTTAATTCTCGCCGTCCAACGTCGAGTCACAAAGGTTGCCGGGATGCGGACGCCTGTGCGGAGGCTTCGTGCCGTGCTTCGCTAAACTGTCGGCATGACAGAATCGTCTTAGACGAGACTGAACGCATCCAGACCGGCAACACAGGGTAAATATGGGATTGGCTTCGCGTCGACGATACTTGCAGGGACTGGCCGGGCTCGCTGCGAGCGCGCTTCCGCTGTCGATGCGCCCGGCCTGGGCAAGCGGCGACACCGCGCGCGCGCTCAAACTGGTCGCGCAGGAGCCTGGCGCCCAGACCGACACGGTGGCCCGCGTGTTCGTACCCGCGCTCGCGCGGACGCTGAACCAGGACGTGATCGTCGAGAACCACGGCGGCGCCGGTGGCCGCATCGCCGCGCGCATGGTTGCCAAAGCAGCCGCCGATGGCAATACGATCGGCTTCGGTGGCGGCAACAATCTGGTGCTCGCGACCTTGCTCGACCGCGATCCGGGCTATGACGTCGATCAGGACTTCCGCTTGCTCGCAGGCGTCGCCCGCGTCCCTTTCGCGCTTGCGGTGCGCAACGAACTGCCTGTCGCCGACATCGGCGAGCTAGTCGCTTACGCGAAGCGCCATCCCGGCAAGCTGACCTATGGCACTGCTGGGGTGGGTGGCTCTTCTCATCTGACGGTCGCGATGATTGCGCACCATCACGGTGTCGATCTGGTGCACGTGCCGTTCCGCGGCTCGAACCTCGCAACCATGGAACTCGTCGCCGACCGCATCGACATCGTCGCCACCGATCTTTCGCGGCTGATTCCGTTTGCGCGAGAAAACCGGCTGCGCATCATCGCGGTGTGCGGCAACAAGCGCTCGACACGCTGGCCACAGGCGGCGACGCTGCACGAGCAAGGCATGCGCGGCTTCTATCTCGAACCCTGGTACGGCATGTACGCACCGCGCAATCTGACCGATGCGCGTAGCGAACACCTGACCGCCGCGCTGGCCCAAGCGCAGCTTGCGACCGATACACGCGAGCGCGCCGATGCCGCCGGCATCGAGTTCCTGACGCCGAACCGGCAGACATTCGTTGGACTCATTGCCGCGGATCGTGCCCGGTATTCGCCACTGTTGACTGCGTTGCAGCTCAAGGTGGGGCAGTAGGAGGCCTGAGGCAACTTGGAAGACACGGCAATCGGGCGCATGCAGCTTTTCCCCGATCGCGTGCAGGCGACGCCGCTGCCGCTCGCGCGCTCGGTACCGCCGGACCTCGCACTGCTGGCCACCTCGTTCGAACGCATCGTGGCCGAGGGTCGCTACAGCAATTTTGGCCCGCTGCATCGCGACTATACGCAGGCGCTTGGCTCCTTGCTCTCATGCGCAGATTCACCCGTGCTCTTCGCCAACGCGACGGTGGCCCTGTCCACCGCGCTGCGCGCGCTGCGGGTCACCGGCGAAGTCGTCACGACGCCGTTTTCGTTCGCGGCCTCCGCACATGCGATTGACTGGGCTGGCGCGCAGCCGGTGTTCGCGGACATTGACCCGGTGACGCTTACACTCGAGCCGGACCGGGTCGAGTCCGCAATTACCCCGAAGACCACGGCGATCCTCGCCGTTCACATCTATGGTCATCCCTGCGATCACGCTTCGCTGCATGCGATTGCGGCAAGACATGGCCTGCCGCTCATCTACGACGCGGCCCACGCCTTCGGCACGTGCATCGACGGCGAGCCGATTCACCGATGGGGCGACGCAACGATCTACAGTCTGCACGCTAGCAAACTCACTCATTGCGGTGAAGGGGGCGTACTTGTCGCGGCCGACGCGAGTCTGCGCGCCGTATGCGCGTCGATGCAGAACTTCGGCATCGCCGACGAAAGTACGGTCGCGCTGTGCGGCAGCAACGGCAAACTCAGCGAAGCAAGTGCCGCGCTCGGGCTCGCGGTATTGCCCGGTGTTGTGGCCGAACATTCGCGACGCCGGGCGTTGCGCGAACGCTACCGTCGGAAGCTCGCATCGATTCCGGGGGTGACGATCTATGAACTGCCGGGCGGCGTTACACAAAGCGAGCAGTATCTGGTCGTGCGTTTATGCGGCGATTCGCACCGTCCGCCGTCCGCTGAGCGCGACGCCGCGTTCCACCTGCTGCGCGAACACCGTATCCTCGCGCGCCGCTACTTCCATCCGCTCTGTTCCGATTTCCCTCACTATCGGCATCTCGCGAGCGCAGCTCGCAGCAATCTGCCGGTCAGTGTGCGTGCCGCCGACGAAATGCTCTGCCTGCCGCTGCACGGTGGCGTCAGCGAGCAGGCGGTCGACGACATCGCGTTCCTCATCAGCCAGGCCATCGCCGGCAGTTATCCGAATTCATGAAGACATTACTCCTCCTCTCCGGCGGCAGCCAGGTCGCGCAGTTCATCGCTTCGTCGCTCGTGGGGCGACGGAGCGACATCCGCATCGTCGCTACCAACTCGGTGGCCGATGACCCGGAGCTATGGGCTTACGACCGTGTCTACCTCGTGCCGCCGACCAGCAGTGAACCGCAGGCATGGCGCACCCGCGCCGAAGAAATCATCGAGCGCGAATGCCCCGACATGATCGTTCCGTGTCGTGACGACGACGTGGAACCACTGGCGTTGCTGTCGGAAGGCAAGCCATCGCTGTACGCCCGGTCAGTCTGCGGCCCATCGGCAATCTGCCACGCATTCGGCGACAAGTGGTTGAGCTACCTTCTGGCGAAGGAAAACGGGCTCGCGTTCGCCGAGTCCTGTCTGGTCAGCGCCGAACCTGCGGAGTTGCGCGCTTTCGTCGAACATGTCGGCTGGCCACTGATCGCCAAGCCGCGCGACGGCTTCAGCTCGAAAGGCATTTTTCTCATCGACACGTATGAACAACTGTTGCGCATGCGCGAGCGTGGCAACTATGTGCTGCAGGAATATCTCGGCGACCCCGGGGAGTTCGCGCACTTCAAGGCCAATTTGAGCGCCGTCGGCATTCCGCTATTCCACACGCTGCACGGCGAGAAGCATTCGCTCGAACTGATGTTCTCGCCAGACAGCACGCCGCATGGCGTCTTTGCAACCTACAACGAACAGCGCTTTCGCGCGCGCTTCGTCAAGCCCAACGTCGCACCGGCGACGATCGCACTGGGCGCAGAATGCAACCGCGTGTTCAGCAAGCTCGGCTGGCGTGGCCCGCTCAACGTGCAGTGCCAGCTCGATCGCCGCGGCATCGTCAAGATCCACGAGTTCAACGGCCGCTACGGCGCGCTGGCTGCAGAGCGCACCCTGCTCGGCTACGACGAGGTGAGCCTGGGCATCAAGCTGTTCACGGGCCTCGATATCGCCCCCTCGCGCTGGGACGCCGAACCCGCCAAATGGGCCTGCGCGCAATTGGTCTCGCGCGCGCCAGTGCCACGCTATGTCGACGTGCTGAACCGCGACGGCGTATGGTCACAGCCATCGCCCGGGTGATACGCGCCGGGACGTGAGCAGTTGAGCACTCCACGCATTTCGGTCCTGATCGCGGCCTACAACCCGCGCTATCTGAAAGCCGCGTTGCAAAGCGTGGCCGCGCAGACCATCGCCGGGCTGGAGATCGTAGTCCGCGACGACAGTCGCACCGACGCCGTGGAAAGCATCGTGCGTACGTTCGCTGCCGAGAGCGGCGCGGTGGTCGATTACCAGCGCAACGAGGCTCAGCTTGGCGTGCGTCGAAACTACGAACGATGCTTCGCGGCGTCGCGTGGCGAATACATCAAGTTCCTCAATGACGACGATCTGCTTGATCGGGACTGCCTCGAACGCCTGGCGCGTGCACTCGATGACAACCCCGGCGCCGACCTTGCGACCTCACACCGGCGCCGCATCGACGAACGAGGCTCACCGCTGCGTGACTGGCCGGCGACGACACCGGTGCTGGAGCAGGACTCCCTGGTTAATGGCGACGACGTGATCAACGCTTTGTTGCTGCTCGGCCTGAATTTTGTAGGCGAGCCCTCGACCGCGATGTTCCGGCGCAGTGCAATCGCGGATGGCACGCCGCTTTTTGACTTTCTGGGCGATCCGGGTCGCGGCGTTTCCGACCTCGTACTCTGGTGTCGGCTGGCGCAGCGTGGGCCGGTCGCCTTTCTCGCCGCGCGCTTGTCGAGTTTTCGCATTCACGGCGAACAGCGGCAGACCCTGTCCGAGGTGCGGACGCTTGGCGCCAACTCGATCCTGTCAATGCGCGAGAAGTGGTTACTGCTCGGCAAACACCTCGACGTACCTCCCAACGTACTGCGCGTATCGCCGCTGCCGACGGCCGGAACAACCGCGTCCACGGCCAACGGCTGGGTGTACGCCCCAATCCCGGCATTCGTGCCATCCGGCAGCGATTTGCAGCGACTGGTTGTCGATTGGCAAGCCCGACGTCACCCTTTCTTCACGGCGGGCGACAATTGACTGCTGCGTGAGCACGGAACGTGACCGTCGCCGACGGGATATGAGCTGGATATAAGGACCAGGTTGTTCCCGCCGCCACGTCTGCACCCAAAACACCCGCACTTGCGGGGCCATTTGCTGCCTTCACGCACCATCGCGACTTGCACAGCGTGATCGCCTGCCGGCAAATTGACAACAGATGCGGACGCAAATCGCGCGGCCACAACCGGATTTGTTGCACCGCACCCATCGACATACGACAATTCTTAGCGGTCTTTTCCCACCCTCCTATCGAAAGGTTGTAGCAATGAGTCGTTTTGTTCGATCCGCCCTCGCCGCCAATGCAGCAACGCTGCTGACGTTGCAGGCAGCCGTGGCACAGAACCCGCCCAGCATCATCGTGGCGTTCGACGTCGCCGGGCCGGTGCCGGTGGGCTCCTGGGGCGTCGCGCTGGCTGCCTTGCTGATGGGCGTCACGGCGGCCGTGCTACTGCGCAAGCGCAACCGTGCCGCCTCGCGCCTGCTCGGTGCCGCTGTCGTGGCCGGCGCCGTTGCCGCTGCGTCGACCGCGCCGCAAACCTCGCAGGCCGTCGCCGTGATCCCCCCCACCAACATGGTGACCAGCCCGGCGACTGCGCTGTTGGGAGGCACCGGCCCCTACCCCTTTGTCAACGCCACCGGCAACACAATCGTGATCCGCAGCATCACGCTCGCCAATCCCGGAGCATACTCGATCAATTCGTCGACCACCACCTGCGACGTCACCGGTACGGTGTCCGCAAACGCGACCTGCAATGTTGGCATCCAGTTCAACGACGACTAGAGCAACTTTGATTTAAGTATTAACGTTTTCTATAATGGCGAACCTTAGCCT
>JAPUER010000050.1 GCA_027492485.1 Betaproteobacteria bacterium | reverse complement strand
TCTACCCTCGCACCTCATCTCGCCGATTTCGACGGCTTGTTCAGCGTTGCCTTAGCCGCGTTTTTTGAATGCCGCTTCTTCGCCCGACAGCAGCCGGCGGATATTGTCTTTGTGCCGCCAGAACAGCAGCGCCGCCATCACCAGCGTGGCGTAGAACACCGCGCCGTTGCCGAAAAACACGTAGCCCAGCACCGGTGCCGCGGCGCTGCCGATCAGCGCCGACAGCGACGACACGCGAGTGACTGCGAACACCAGCGCCCAGATCGCCGTGAGGCCGAGACCGACGCGCCAGTCCAGCGCCCACAGCACACCTGCGGCGGTGGCCACACCCTTGCCGCCCTTGAAGCCGAAGAACAGCGGCAGCAAATGGCCGAGAAACACGGTGACGGCCACCAGCGCGATGCCGTTGCCGGTGATGCCGAATTGCGCGGCAAACGCCTTCGCCAGCAACACCGCAGCCACGCCTTTCAGCGTGTCGCCGAGCAGGGTGAACAGCGCCGCCTTCTTGCTGCCGCTGCGCAGCACGTTGGTGGCGCCGGGGTTGCCGCTGCCGTAGCTGTGCGGGTCGGGCAGGCGCATGGCGCGGCTGACGATCACGGCAAATGACAGCGAGCCGATGAGATAGGCGAGCACCGCAGCCGCGATGTCGGCGGTCGTGAACATGCAGAGCGCTCCCCGGTACCGTATCTAGAATGCCTGCC
Organism: Betaproteobacteria bacterium; assembly: GCA_027492485.1. Classification (GTDB taxonomy): domain Bacteria; phylum Pseudomonadota; class Gammaproteobacteria; order Burkholderiales; family Casimicrobiaceae; genus Casimicrobium. The sequence goes on along the minus strand of JAPUER010000050.1, from coordinate 9,289 downwards.
AGTGTAGCGCCGCGAAATGCGTGGCGCCGGAAAGCTCTGACGTGGACATCATTTTCATTCGCGGCCTCAAATGCGAGACGACGCTCGGCGTGTACGACTGGGAGCGCGTATCGCTGCGGCCGGTGGTCATCGATCTCGAAATCGGCGCCGCGTCGCAGGAGGCCTTCGAGCACGACAGCGCCAAAGGCCTGATGAACTACGACAGCATTGCGCGGCACCTGACCGCCACCCTGCCCGCGCTGCACTATCGCACCGTCGAGCGGCTGGCCGAGCACGTCGCGCAGACGGTGCTCGCCGAGTTTCACGCGCCGTGGGTCAAGGTCAGCATCGGCAAACCCGGCGCGGTGCGCAACGCCGCATCGGTCGGCGTCAGCATCGAGCGGAGCGCGGCCCGCCCGAGCTGATCGGTCAGTCGAGGTGCTTGTCGCCCCTGGCGGCCAGTTTGGCGGCGAGATGACGGCGCGCGTACAGGCCCAGCGCGATGACGGTGACGGCGCCGAGCGCACCGGCCCACATGTGGGAATCGGTCAGTTTGTCGAAGAAATCCTTGTCCGCCGGGTCGGTGACGAACATTTCGCCGGCTAGAAAGCCGAGCAGCGCGGCGCCGGCGGTGATGATGATCGGGAAACGGTCCATCACCTTCATCAGCAGCGTGGAGCCGAACACGATCAGCGGAATGCTGACGGCGAGGCCAATGATCAGCAGCATGTTGTTGTCCTTGGCGGCGGCGGCGACGGCAATCACGTTGTCGAGGCTCATCACCAGGTCGGCGATCAGGATGGTGCGCACCGCCGCCATCATGCCGTCCTTGCCGCCGTCGTGGCCTTCGCCGGCGTCATCCTCGTCGCCCTCGGCCATCAACTGCACGCCGATGTAGACGAGCAGGAAGGCGCCGACGATCTTCAGGTAAGGCAATTGCAGCAACTGCACCGCGATCAGCGTCAGGATGATCCGCATCACGATCGCCGCCGCCGAGCCCCAGAACACGGCCTTTTGCCGCTGGCCGTCGGGCAGTTTGCGGGCAGCCATCGCGATCACCACGGCGTTGTCGCCGGAGAGCACGATGTTGGCCAGAATGATGGAACCCAGCGCAGCCCACCAGGCGCCGGAGAAAAGTGCGAGATCCAAAGTTGCGTCCTCCCTTTGCTTTGCGGCGATTCTAGGAGCGCATGCTGTCGTTGCGGAATCAGCGTACAACTTTCGGCTAAAAGCGCCATTTCATAAGGGCATAGCGGCGAAAAACGCTAATAGTCGACTTATTGCTCTTTTCCGCTCACAGCCCATATTGCACGGTCATTTGACGGTTAAGCTGTATGCCCGCCGGCTCGTACGCCGCGCCGCCACCGATGCGCTCAATCCGACTGCGCCGTCCGCACTACCGCCGCAAACGCGGTGCATAATCGACCGCGAGGAGCGCCTGGCGGGTCCGACGGTCATCGCGACGTCACACGACAGGCAAACAATCGTCAGTTTCACGGAGGAATACCCCATGAGTTTCAACAAGCTTTCGTCGGTCGCACTGGCACTGGGCACCGCATTCGCATTTGCCGCACCGGCGTCGGCGGTGACCGAGATTCAGTGGTGGCACGCCATGACCGGCGCGCTGGGCGAGCGCATCAACGACATCGCCAAGGATTTCAACGCCGCGCAGAGCGACTACAAGGTGGTGCCGGTGTTCAAGGGCTCGTACCCGGAAACCTTCGCCGCCGCCGTCGCCGCCATCCGCGCCGGCAACGCGCCGCACATCGTGCAGGTGCAGGAAGTCGCGACCGCCACCATGATGGGCGCCAAGAAGGCCGTCTATCCGGTGCATGAACTGATGCGCGCCTCGGGCGAGAAGTTCGACCCAAAGGGCTATATCTCGGCGGTCACCGGCTACTACAGCGACAACAGCGGCAACATGGTGAGCTTCCCGTTCAACAGCTCGACGACCGTGTTCTATTACAACAAGGACGCCTTCGAGCGCGCCGGCCTGAACCCGGCGCAGCCGCCGGCGACCTGGCCGGAAGTGATGGCCGCCGCCGCCAAGCTGAAGGTCGCGGGCGAGAAGTGCGCGTACACCAGCACCTGGCAGAGCTGGGTCCATCTCGAGAACTTCTCGGCCTGGCACAACACGGCCTTCGCCAGCAAGAACAACGGTTTCGGCGGTACCGACGCCCGCCTGGTGTTCAACAGCCCCCTGCACGTGAAGCACATCGGCAACATGGCCGACTGGGCGAAGAAGGGCTACTTCACCTACGGCGGCCGCACCAACGAGGCGGCGTCAAAGTTCTTCAGCGGCGAATGCGCGATGCTGACCGAGTCTTCGGCCGGCTACGCCAACATCGTCAAGAACGCCAAGTTCAAGTTCGGCGTCGGTCCGCTGCCGTACTACCGCGAAGTCGCGGGCGCACCGCAGAACACCATCATCGGCGGCGCCAGCCTGTTCGTGCTCAACGGCAAGCCGGCCGCTGACTACAAGGGTGTGGCCAAGTTCTTCACCTTCCTGTCGCTGCCCGAGCGGCAGGCGGCGTGGCACCAGCAGACCGGCTACCTGCCGGTGACGCCGGCCGCGTACGAGATGACCAAGAAGTCCGGCTTTTACGACAAGAACCCCGGCACCGACGTTTCGGTCAAGCAGATGATCGAGAAGAACGCGACGCCGACCTCGCGCGGCCTGCGTCTCGGCAATTTCATCCAGATCCGCGCGATCATCGATGAAGAGCTCGAAAACGTCTGGACCGGCAAGCAGGACGCCAAGACCGCGCTCGACAACGCCGTCAAACGCGGCAACGAGCAGCTCGAGAAATTCCAGCAAGCCAACAAATAAGCGTCACCGCCACGAGGAAAACTGCGCGGAGATGCCCGGCCAGCGCCGGGCGCTCCCGCTCTCGTCTAGACTGTCGTACAGGCCGCACGATGCGGTCAACCGCCTGATCAACCAGTGGAAAAACGCGTCCGATTCGATTCCAAGCTGTTGCCGTATCTGCTGATCGCACCGCAGATCGTCATCACCGTCGTGTTCTTCTTCTGGCCCGCGGGTCAGGCGCTGTGGCAGTCGTTCATGGTGCAGGACGCCTTCGGCGACAGCACCACCTTCGTCTGGTTCGACAACTTCAAGGCGTTGTTCCGCGATCAGGCCTATCTCGACTCGTTCAAGGTCACGGCGATCTTCTCGGTCGCGGTCGCCGCGCTCGGCTTGAGCCTGTCGCTGCTGCTCGCCGTCAAGGCCGACCGCGTGCTGCGCGGCACCGGCTTTTACCGCACCATCCTGATCGCACCCTATGCCGTGGCGCCGGCCATCGTCGGCGTGCTCTGGACATTCCTGATGAGTCCATCGCTGGGCCTCGTCACGCACTGGCTGGCGAAGATGGGTATCCAGTGGGATCATCTGCTTGATTCGAAGCAGGCGCTTGGCCTCATCATTATCGCCTCGGTCTGGAAGCAGATCAGCTACAACTTCATCTTCTTTCTGGCCGGTCTGCAGGCGATCCCGAAATCGCTGATCGAGGCGTCGTCGATCGACGGCGCCAGCCCATTCCGCCGCTTCTGGGACATCGTGTTCCCGCTGCTGTCGCCGACCACGTTCTTCCTGTTCGTCGTCAACATGGTCTACGCGTTCTTCGACACCTTTGCCATCGTCGACGCCTCGACCAAGGGCGGCCCCGGCCGCGCCACCGAGATCCTCGTCTACAAGGTCTACCACGACGGTTTCAAGGGCCTCGACTTCGGCGGCAGCGCCGCGCAGAGCGTGGTGCTGATGGTGATCGTGATCAGCCTCACCATCATCCAGTTCCGCTACGTCGAGCGCAAGGTGCAGTACTGATGATCGAGAACCGCCCGCTCGCCACCTTCTTCGCGCACCTCGTGCTGTGCGTCGGCGCCGTGATCGTCGCGCTGCCGCTGTACGTCACCTTCGTCGCCTCCACGCTGTCGGCCGAGCAGGTGCTGCAGAACCCGTTGCCGCTGGTTCCCGGCAGCGAATTGATCAACAACTATAAGACGGTATTGTTCAGCGGCGGCGCCGGCCAGACCGCGCTGGTCAGCAAGATGATGTGGAACAGCCTCATCATGGCGCTGGTCATCGCCGTCGGCAAGATCGTGATTTCGATGCTCTCGGCGTTCGCGATTGTGTACTTCCGCTTTCCGGGGCGCACGCTGGCGTTCTGGCTGATCTTCATCACGCTGATGCTGCCGGTCGAGGTGCGCATCATGCCGACCTATCAGGTGATCTCCGACCTGAAACTGGTCGACAGTTACTTTGGCCTCACCGTGCCGCTGATCGCCTCGGCGACGGCGACCTTCCTGTTCCGTCAGTTCTTTCTGACGGTGCCCGATGAGCTGGTGGAGGCCGCCAAGATCGACGGCGCCGGCCCGATGCGCTTCTTCAAGGATGTGCTGTTCCCGTTGTCGAAGACCAACATCGCCGCGCTGTTCGTGATCCTTTTCATTTATGGCTGGAACCAGTATCTGTGGCCGCTGCTCATCACATCGCAGGAAGACCTGTACACGGTGGTGATCGGCATCAAGCGCATGATCTCGGGCGGCGACGCCGCGACCGAATGGAATCTGGTCATGGCGACCGCCATGCTGGCCTTGCTGCCGCCGGTGCTGGTGGTGATCTTCATGCAGAAGTGGTTCGTCAAGGGCCTGGTGGACAGCGAGAAATAGAAGATGGCACAAGTCGAATTCAAGGGCGTCAAGAAAGCCTACGGCAACGTCGAAGTGATCCACGGCGTCGATCTCACCATCGCCGACGGCGAGTTCGTGGTGATCGTCGGCCCGTCCGGCTGCGGCAAATCGACGCTGCTGCGCATGGTGGCCGGGCTTGAGCCCATCACCGGCGGCGAGATCCTGATCGATGGCAAGGTGGTCAACAATCTGGAACCGAAGGATCGCGACATCGCGATGGTGTTCCAGAACTACGCGCTGTATCCGCACATGAATGTGCGCGAGAACATGGCCTACGGCTTGAAGATTCGCAAGATGGGCGACTCGGAAATCGGCTCGCGCATCGCCAAGGCGGCGGAAATCCTCGAACTGTCGCACCTGCTCGACCGTAAGCCGAAGCAACTGTCGGGCGGTCAGCGCCAGCGCGTCGCGATGGGGCGCGCCATCGTGCGCAACCCGAAGGTCTTTCTGTTCGACGAACCGCTGTCGAACCTCGACGCCAAGCTGCGCGTCGACATGCGGCTCGAAATCCAGAAGCTGCATCAGGAACTGCGCGTCACCAGTCTTTATGTCACCCACGACCAGATCGAGGCGATGACGCTCTCCGACCGCATGCTGGTGATGAACAGCGGCATCATCGAACAGGTCGGCACGCCGAAGGAAGTCTACGAACGTCCGGCCTCGCTGTTTGTCGCCAACTTCATCGGCACCCCGGCGATGAACCAGCTGTGGGGCGCGCGCGCCGGGCAATCGTTAAAGACCGATCAGGGCGACATGTTCCACGTCGGCGAATTTCCGTCGACCATCGACAACGGCGGTCGCGTCGCCTTGGGTGTCCGCCCGGAGCATCTGCAGGTGGTTCCCGACGCCCAGGCGCGCTTCAGCATCGCCGTGCAGATGATCGAATGGGTCGGCGCCGACGCCTACGCCTATGGCCAGTTCGCCAACTACCGCATCATCTGCCGGCTCGACAACGCCACCAGCGTCAAGGTCGGCGACCGGCTGCCGCTGTCGTTCGACCCGATGCGCGTGCACTGGTTTGACGCCGAGACCGGGCGGCGGATTTAGCGCCAACTCTGTGCAGTTCCCTCCCCCAGCGGGGGAGGGTTAGGGAGGGGGAACTTGGCGTCGAGATCAAGGTGGTTGGCGTGCCCCCTGCCCCCACCCCTGCCCTCCCCCGCTGGGGGAGGGAGTTAACTGGAGGGTTCCTTGCCGTGCCGCGCAGTTGATCGTGTTGTGCGCGCGGCGCCTATAGGCATTTCACGCATCAGTCCCCTCCCCCAGCGGGGGAGGGTTGGGGAGGGGGAACTTGGCGTCGCGGTCAACGCGATTGGCGCGCGCCCTGCCCCCTCCCCTGCCCTCCCCCGCTGGGGGAGGGAATGGTGTTAGCCGCGATTGATCCGTTCTGCCAGCACTACCGACGTGGTCGTCTTGCTTACGCCTGCTGTCTCGCCAATCTCGTCGAGCAGGCGGTCGAGCGCATTGGGTGAATCGGCACGGATCCACGCCACGTAGTCGAACTCGCCGCTGACGCTGCACACCAGTTTGATCTCCGGCATCTTTGCCAGCCGCTTGAGCACATCGCGCCCGGCACGCGGCTCGGCCGACAGTCCCACATAGGCCTGCAACGATTTCTCCAGCGTCGCCTGATTGAAGCGCACGCTGTAGCCGGTGATCACCCCGCCCGTCTGCAGCCGCTCCATGCGCGCGATGACCGTCGTGCGGGCAATGCCGAGCTTCTTGCCAAGCGTGGTCACGCTCTCGCGGGCGTTCGCCTGCAACAGCGCAAGCAGCTCGCGGTCGATGCCGTCGAGCACGGGCGCGTCGCCGGTTGCGCGGGTCGTCTTGTGGGTCAACGCGGCCATTTCAGTTGTATCTATACAAATTGTCGTATTGATAATTCATATTGTCTCATCCAGTAGTCTATTACGTCATTTTTCTCCTATGAATCGTCAAATTCTGTTTCTAGAATTTCAGGATTCGCACAACGTCTGCACCTGTCTGCATCATGAAAATCGCTCTCCTCGGCGCCGGCCACATCGGCCACACCATCGCCCGCCTGCTGGTCGACTCCGGTGACTACGCCCTGACTGTCGTCGACCAGTCGCAAGCCTCGCTCGACAAGCTCGCACCGCTCAGGATCACGCCCGTTGTTGCCGACACCGGCGATGCCACCGCGCTCGCAACGGTGCTCAAGGGTCACGACGCGGTGATCAACGCGCTGCCCTATCACCTCGCGATCCGCATCGCGACCGCCGCCAAAAACGTCGGTTGCCACTACTTCGATCTCACCGAGGACGTCGCCGCGACCAAGTCCATTATGGCGCTGGCAGAGGGCGCGAAGACGGCCTTCATGCCGCAATGCGGCCTCGCGCCGGGCTTCATCGGCATCGTCGCGCACCATCTCGCGCAGGGCTTCGATTCGCTCGACGAAATCAAGATGCGCGTCGGCGCGCTGCCCGCCTTCCCGACCAACGCGCTCAAGTACAACCTGACCTGGAGCGTGGACGGCCTCATCAACGAGTATTGCCACCCGTGCGAGGCGATCCACGAGGGCGCGATGACGGCGATGCTGCCGCTGGAAGGGCTGGAGCACTTCTCGCTCGACGGCGTCGAATACGAGGCGTTCAACACCTCGGGCGGTCTCGGCACGCTGTGCGAGACCCTTGCCGGCAAGGTGCGCAACCTCGACTACAAGAGCGTGCGCTATCCCGGTCATCGCACCCTGATGCAGTTTCTGCTCTCCGAGCTGCGCCTCGCCGACGATCAGGAAGCGCTGAAAAACATCATGCGCAAATCGGTGCCGACGACGATGCAGGACGTGGTGCTGGTGTTCGTCACCGTCAGCGGCATGCGCGGCGGCGCCTACGTGCAGGAAGTGTTTGCGCGGAAAATCTTTGCCCAGCGCGCCACCGGCAGCAGCGAGGCGGTCTCGGCCATCCAGATCACGACGGCCGCCGGTATCTGCGCGGCGGTGGATCTTTTCCGCGCCGGCAAGCTGCCGCAAAGCGGCTTCATCCGGCAGGAGCAGGTAGCGCTGCCGGACTTTCTGGCCAACCGGTTCGGTGGCGCCTACGAGCAGTCGCGCCGCATCGAGTCGATTTCGTAAAGCATTGGCATTGTGGGAGCGGGCTTGCCCGCGAAAAGAAACACTGCACTAGCATCACACGCACCCGTGCGAGTTCGCGGGCAAGCCCGCTCCCACAGTACTCCGCACGACGGGTGCCCTGTCGCGCCGCTCTGGAACCGCACGTAAACGCTATGAAACAAACCACCCTCGACCTCTGCAAACAACTTGGCCTGACCTTGCCTGCTGGCGACGGCGGCGACGTCATCGCTGCGCGCACGCCGATCAGCGGCGACGTCATCGCCACCCTGCCCTGCGTATCGCCGGCTGCGATCGAAGCTGTTGCGGCCAGGAGCCGTGACGCGTTCCTCACCTGGCGCACGGTGCCCGCGCCCGTCCGCGGCGAACTGGTCCGCCTGTTCGGCGAGGAACTGCGCGCCAGCAAAGCCGCGCTCGGCAAGCTGGTGACCATCGAGGCCGGCAAGATCCTGCAGGAAGGCCTGGGCGAAGTGCAGGAGATGATCGACATCTGCGATTTCGCCGTCGGTCTCTCGCGCCAGCTCTACGGCCTCACCATCGCGTCCGAGCGGCCCGAGCACCGCATGATGGAAACCTGGCATCCGCTGGGGCCAACGCTGGTCATCAGCGCATTCAACTTTCCGGTTGCGGTGTGGGCGTGGAATGCCGCGCTGGCGCTGGTCTGCGGCAACAGCGTGATCTGGAAGCCGTCGGAGAAAACGCCGCTGACCGCGCTGGCGACGCAGGCCGTGTTCGAGCGCGCCGTCAAGCGCTTTCGCGACGCCGGCCACACGGCGCCGGACGGACTGTCCGCCGTGTTGCTTGGCCGCGCCGACATCGGCGCCGCGCTGGTGGCCGACGCGCGCATCGCGCTGGTCTCGGCCACCGGCTCCACGCGCATGGGGCGCGCGGTGGGCGAGGCCTGCGCCAAGCGGTTTGCGCGCAGCATTCTTGAACTCGGCGGCAACAACGCCGCCATCATCGCGCCGAGCGCCACGCTGGAGATGGTGGAGCGCGCCGTCACCTTCGCCGCGGTCGGCACCGCCGGCCAGCGCTGCACGACGTTGCGCCGCCTGATCGTGCATGCCAGCGTCTACGACGCGCTGGTGCCGCGCCTGAAGGCGATCTACGGCAAGCTGCGCATCGGTACACCGCTCGACGACGGCACGCTGGTCGGGCCGTTGATCGACGCCGCGGCATTCAACGCCATGCAGGCGGCACTGGCGGACGCACGCGCCGCCGGCGGCATGGTCACCGGCGGCGAGCGCGTCATGCCGTCGCTGGGCCTAGATGCGTTTTACGTGCAACCGGCCATCGCCGAAATGCCGGCACAGGCCGACGCCATGTGCCGCGAGACCTTTGCTCCGATTCTCTATATCGTCAAATACGATGGCGATGTCGGGCAGGCGATTGCACTCAACAATGCCGTGGCGCACGGCCTGTCGTCGTGCATCTTCAGCAACGATCTGCGCGAGATGGAGCGCTTCCTGGGCGCAGCAGGCAGCGACTGCGGCATCGCCAACGTCAACATCGGCACCAGCGGCGCCGAGATCG
>JAPUER010000049.1 GCA_027492485.1 Betaproteobacteria bacterium | reverse complement strand
CTACAACCTGTGCCGCATCAACATGTTCCTGCACGACGTGAACTACGAGAAGTTCGACATCGCGCACGGCGACACGCTCACCGACCCGGCGCACTGGGACGACGAGCCGTTCGAGGCCATCGTTTCCAATCCGCCGTATTCCATCAAATGGGCGGGCGATAGCAACCCGCTGCTGATCAACGACCCGCGCTTCGCGCCTGCGGGCGTGCTGGCGCCCAAGAGCAAGGCCGACCTCGCCTTCACGATGCACATCCTGAGCTGGCTGGCGACCAGCGGCACGGCGGCCATCGTCGAATTTCCCGGCGTGCTGTATCGCGGCGGCGCGGAGCAAAAGATCCGCCAGTACCTGATCGACAACAACTACGTCGATACCGTCATCCAGTTGCCGCCCGACCTGTTCTTCGGCACCACGATCGCCACCTGCATCATCGTGCTGAAAAAATCCAAACGCGACAACGCGACCTTGTTCATCGATGCGTCTGCCGAATTCGTGCGCAACGGCAACAAGAACAAGCTGACCGAGGCGAACCAGCAGAAGGTGCTCGACGCCTTCACGGGTCGGAAGGATGTGACGTACTTCGCCAAGCTGGTCGAGAACGCCGACATCGTAGCGAATGACTACAACATCTCGGTTTCGTCGTACATCGAACAGCCCAACAACGATGAAGCCGTGGACATCAAGGCGCTCAACGCAAAGATCGCTCGCATCGTGGCGAAGCAAGCCGAACTGCGGACGCAGATCGATGCCATCGTTGCCGAACTGGAAGGAGAAGATACGTGAGCCGCATTGACTCCCTCATTTCCGATAAATGCGCTGATGGCGTTGAGTTCAAGGCCATTGAAAGCTTCGTCTTGCGGCCCACGAATATTCGATGGACGGACCAAGGCGAGACCGAATATCAATACATTGACCTGACCTCGGTTGACCGGGCGACGCACGCGATCATTGAAACGTCCGCCATTACCAGCGAAAACGCACCGAGCCGTGCGCAGCAAATTGTCCGCGAAGGCGATGTGATCTTCGGAACCACGCGCCCGATGCTGAAACGGTATGCCGTCATCCCACGCGAATACGACGGCCAGATTTGCAGCACAGGATTTTGTGTCCTCCGGCCTGACAACAACATCGTACTCACCAATTTCCTGTTCCATCTGCTCGGAACCGATGATTTCTACACCTACGTCGAAGCCAATGAGCGCGGCGCGAGCTATCCCGCCATCCCAGACAACGTGGTGAAGAAGTTTCGAGTTCCCGTTCCGGCGCTCGAAGTCCAGCGCGAAATCGTGAAAGTGCTTGACACTTTCACCAAGCTGGAGGCGGAGCTGGAGGCGGAGCTGGAGGCGGAGCTGGAGGCGCGTCGGCGGCAGTACAAGTACTACCGCGACGCGCTCTTGACGTTCGGCGAACGCACGGACGCTGACGCAAGCAAGCAAGCAAGCAAGCAAGCAAGCAAGCAAGCAAGCAAGCAAGCAAGCAAGGCTAATGGCAATGGGTGAAATCGGCAAATTCATTCGCGGCCGTCGCTTCACCAAGGACGACATCGTCGAGCACGGCATTCCGAGCATCCATTACGGCGAGATCTACACGCATTACGGTGTGGCCACGGCGTCGACCGTCTCGCATGTCCGTGCGGACATGGCGCAGCAACTGCGGTATGCGCAACCGAACGACGTGGTGATCGCCGCAGTAGGCGAGACGGTCGAGGATGTCGCCAAGGCCGTGGCGTGGCTTGGCGACGAAGACGTTGCGATTCACGATGACTGCTTTCTTTTCAGGCACTCGATGAACCCGAAGTTCGTGTCTTACTGTCTTCAGACCGAGGCCTTTCACGCACAGAAGAACAAATATGTCGCCCGCGCCAAGGTGAAGCGCCTGTCCGGCGAGAGCCTTGCGAAGATTCGTATTCCTGTGCCACCGCTTGAAGAACAGGAGCGCGTTGTCTCCATCCTCGACAAGTTCGACGCACTGGTGAACGACCTCTCCTCCGGCCTGCCCGCCGAGATCAAGGCGCGCCGCCAGCAATACGAGCACTACCGCGACCGCCTGCTCACCTTCCGGGAGGCCGCGTGAGCGAAGACCTCAAGCCCTCCCGCTACGAACCGATTGCGCTTTCCAACGAAAGCACCGTCGTCGCGGAATTCGTGCGCCCGGACGAGGTACGCGAGGAACGCTACCAGTCCGAGGCGGAGCTTGAGCACGACCTCATCGAGCGCTTGCAGGTACAGGCCTACGAATACCTGCGCATCGGCAGCGAGGCCGACCTGATCGCCAACCTGCGCCGCCAGTTGGAGGCGCTGAACAAGATCACGCTCAGTGACAAGGAATGGCAGCAGTTCTTCGGCGAGAAGATCGCCGGGGCCAACGACGGCATCGTCGAGAAGACCGCCCGCATCCAGGAAGACCACGTTCAGGTCTTGAAGCGCGACGACGGCAGCACCAAGAACATCTACCTGATCGACAAGCAGAGCATCCACAACAACCGCCTGCAGGTCATCAACCAGTACGAGATCGAAGGCAAGCGCGCCAACCGCTATGACGTGACGGTGCTGGTCAACGGCCTGCCGATGGTGCACATCGAGCTGAAGCGGCGGGGCGTGGACATCCGCGAGGCGTTCAACCAGATCGACCGCTACAAGCGCGACAGCTTCTGGGCCGGTTCCGGCCTGTTCGAGTACGTGCAGTTGTTCGTCATCAGCAACGGCACGCTGACCAAGTACTACAGCAACACCGTGCGCGACGGCCACCTCGCCGAGCAGCGCAACAAGCGCGACCGCAAGAAAACCTCGAACAGCTTTTCCTTCACCAGTTGGTGGGCCGACGCGAAGAACCAGCCGATCACCGAACTGGCCGATTTCACCAAGACCTTCTTCGCCAAGCACGCGCTGCTGAACATCCTCACCCGGTATTGCGTGTTCGACGTGGATCGCAAGCTGCTGGTGATGCGCCCCTATCAGATCGTCGCGGCGGAACGCATCCTGCAACGCATCGCCACTGCCACCAACCATCGGCAACTGGGAACGGTGGCGGCGGGCGGCTACATCTGGCACACCACGGGCAGCGGCAAGACGCTGACCAGCTTCAAGGCCGCTCAACTGGCGCGTGGGCTGCCGGAAATCGACAAGGTGCTGTTCGTGGTGGACCGCAAGGATCTGGACTACCAGACCATGCGCGAGTACGAACGCTTCGAGAAAGGTGCGGCCAACTCCAACACCTCGACGGCGGTGCTGCAAAAGCAACTGGAGGATGCGAACGCACGCATCATCATCACTACCATCCAGAAGCTCAGCCGCTTCGTTGCCAAGAACAAGAAGCACCCGGTGTACGACGCGCACGTCGTGGTGATCTTCGACGAATGCCACCGCAGCCAGTTCGGCGACATGCACGCGGAGATCACCCGCGTCTTCAACCGCTACCACCTGTTCGGCTTCACCGGCACGCCGATCTTCGCCGACAACGCAGGCTCGGGCGGCAACCCGCGCTTGCGCACCACCGAGCAGGCCTTCGGCGACAAGCTGCACACCTACACCATCGTCGATGCGATCAACGACAAGAACGTGCTGCCGTTCCGCATCGACTACATCAACACCATCAAGACCGCGCCGAACGTGCGCGACAAGCAGGTGTCGGCCATCGACACGGAGCGGGCGCTGCTCGCGCCGGAACGCATCACGCAGATCGCGGGCTACATCCGCGAGCACTTCGACCAGAAGACCAAGCGCAGCGCCAGCTATCGGCACGGCGGCAAGCGGCTCAACGGCTTCAACTCGCTGTTCGCCACGGCCTCCATCGACGCGGCCAAACGCTACTACACGGAGTTCACCAGCCAGCAAAAGGACATCCCGCCCGCACAGCGGCTGAAGATCGGCCTGATCTACAGCTTCGCCGCCAACGAGGACGTCGATGGCCTGCTGGAAGAGGAGGAATTCGAGACCGAAGGGCTGGACCAAGGCTCGCGCGACTTCCTCGATGCGGCCATCAAGGACTACAACGGCCTGTTCGCCACCAACTTCGACACCTCCGCCGACAAGTTCCAGAACTACTACAAGGATTTGTCGCAGCGGCTGAAGAACCGCGAGCTTGACCTCGTGATCGTGGTCAACATGTTCCTGACCGGCTTCGACGCCACCACGCTGAACACGCTGTGGGTGGACAAGAACCTGCGCGCGCACGGGCTGATCCAGGCGTATTCGCGCACCAACCGTATCCTCAATTCGGTCAAGACCTACGGCAACATCGTTTCCTTCCGCGATCTGGAACAGGCCACCAACGACGCGTTGGCGCTGTTCGGAAACAAGGACGCCAAAGGCATCGTGCTGCTCAAGCCCTACGCGGACTACTACGCCGAGTACCAGAAGAAGGTCGCCGAACTGGTGGCGCTGTTTCCACTGGGCAAGGCCATCACCGGCGAGGCTGCGCAGAAGGCGTTCATCAAGCTGTTCGGCTCGATCCTGCGGCTGAAGAACATCCTCACGGCCTTCGATGATTTCGCGGGCAATGAAATCGTCAGCGATCGCGATTTTCAGGACTACCAGAGCCTGTACCTGAACCTGTACGCCGAGTTCCGCAGTGCCTCCGACGCCGAGAAGGAAACGATCAACGACGACGTGGTGTTCGAGATCGAGCTGATCAAGCAGGTCGAGATCAACGTCGATTACATCCTGATGCTGGTCGAGCGCTACATCAAGGCCAAGGGCACCGGCAAGGACAAGGAAATCCTCGCGACCATCGAGCGCGCGATCAATTCCAGCCCGTCGCTGCGCAACAAGAAAGACCTCATCGAGCAGTTCGTGGATTCCGTTTCGCCGAAGGCCCGGGTTGATGCGGAATGGCAGGCGTTCGTTGCCAGGAAAAAGGCCGAAGAACTTGACCAGATCATTGCCGATGAGGGCTTGAAGGCAGACGAGACGAAAGCGTTCGTGGACAACGCCTTCCGCGACGGCGCGATTCCGACCACAGGCACGGCCATCACGAAGATTCTGCCGCCAGTCTCGCGGTTCTCGAAGAACAACAACCATTCGGCGAAGAAGCAGACGGTGCTGGACAAGCTCGCGGCGTTCTTCGAGCGGTATTTCGGATTGGGGTGAAGCTATGGCTGACGATGCACTCGCACAGACCGATGCAGATGCCTTGCTGCGCATGGAGAAGGTTCCTGCGTCGGCGGACACCTTTCACTTCCCCGACTTGGGCGGGCGGATCGAGTTGCCACTGGTGTCGCGTGACGAGCGCGAGCAGTTCTCGCTGGACATCAATCGCAAGCGCATCTCCCTGACCACGGGCTATCAAGCCCGTGGTCGGAAGGTTGTCGTTCTTGCGCGCCTCGATTTCGCTGCGCCGCATCGCAATCCGGATGGCAGTGAGGTTGGCGTGCCGCATTTGCATCTGTACCGCGAAGGCTACGGCGACAAGTGGGCGGTCGAGGTTCCCGACGGCATCTTGAGCAACCCGGCCGATGCGTGGCAGGTACTGCACGATTTCATGCGCTACTGCGGCGTGGTCGAGCAACCCAATATCGTGCGGGGACTATTCTCATGAGCACGACCGATGACCTGATCAACCGCTACTACGACTGGCTCAAGGCCAAAACCAACTGGCGCGAGATCAATGACTGGGTGGAAATCACCACGCCGTATCTGGATCGCCACAACGATTGCATCCAGATTTACCTCAAGCGGCAGGACAGCGAATGGGTGCTAACCGACGATGGCTACACGCTGGCCGATCTGGCGCAGTCCGGGTGCGAAATCGACACGCCGCGCCGCAAGGCGCTGCTGGCTACCACGCTCAACGGCTTCGGCGTTCAGCAGACTTTCGATGCCTTGGAGGTCAAGGCCACGGAGGAAAACTTTCCGCTGCGCAAGCACAGCTTGTTGCAGGCCATCCTCGCGGTCAATGATCTGTTCTACGTCGCACGCGCCAATGTCGAGAGCTTCTTCTTCGAGGACGTGGCCTTGTGGCTCGACGATGCCGACGTGCGCTACACCTCGCGCGTGAACTTCGTTGGGCGCAGCCACTACAACCATCAGTTCGATTTCGTGGTGCCGAAGTCCAAGCGTGCACCGGAGCGTATTCTTCGCGTGATCAACAATCCCAACAAGGACACTGCTCAAAACACTGCTTTCGCGTGGCTGGACACCAAAGAAGTGCGACCTTCTGATTCTCAAGCGTTTGCCATCTTGAATGACCGTGACCGCCAGATCGGTGATGCCGTGCAGGATGCCTTGCGCAGCTATGACATCACGCCGATTGCGTGGAGCAAGCGCGAGGATTTCAGGGAACGCTTGGCGGCATGAGCGTAACGGGCCAAAGATGAACGATGCCGATCTCCAATTATCGACGCCGACGAGTTGGCGACGCTGCGTGCCGCGCGCGGGAGTTTCTGCACGTTTCCGGCGTGGCTCCGGCTTCGGAGTTCTTGGCGGACTTGACCGGTTGACGGCAAACGGAGATGCGCGATGGCCTTGGGGCAGATGGAGAAAATCCTGTTACTGGCGAATTCGGGGGCAACATGGTCGAGCTAGGAAATGAAGGAGCGCCGAAGTGCATGTTGCCCGCCTGAAAATCTCCGGCTTCCGAGGCGTGCGTTCGGCGGACATCGTATTGGGCCGCCATGCCGTACTGGTGGGGCCAAATAATAGCGGCAAGACCACCGTGATCGAGGCGCTGGCGTTGCTGTTCGGGCGCGATCGTCTGGTGCGCCGCCTGACCGAGCATGACTTTCATTGCAGCGAGCCCGACGAAACCGCCCGCATACTGTGCATCGCCACGGTCACGGGCTTTACGCCCAACGACCCGCACCACCATTCGTCTTGGTTCAGCCCCGAACGCGGCGTCGAGAAATGGTTCGACCCGAAAGCCAAGACACTGAGCGCCGCGCCGGACGCGCAGCATACCGATCTGGCAGTGCAGATCGGTTTTGCTGCACGCTTCGACCTGGACGAACTGGAAGCCGAAACGCTCCGTTTCTTCGTGGATGACGAGGCCACACTGGGCGATCCGTTCGCGGAAGACGCGCACCTGCGCACGATCCACACCAAGGTGCTCCAGGAGTTGGGCTTCTTTCTGGTCCCGGCCTCGCGCACATGGGACCGCTGGATTTCCTTTTCCTCGGAGTTGTTCCGCCGCGTCGTGGCGACGCGTGGGGACATGCCCGCGCAGGCAGTGCGCGCCGAGCGCCGGAGACTCTGGAGCCCGCCGGACGGTGCGCGGCTCGAAGACCAGCCGGGGCTTTCCGAGATCGTCGGCGCGGCCAATGATGAGTTGCGAGCGCTCATGGCCAGCGCCCCAAAACTCCAGTTGCGCCTGACCGCGACTGACAGCGACTCAGTCTTGGAAAGCGTGGTGCCGCACTTCGTGCAAGGCACGGGGCCAACCCTTCCCTCGCAGCGGCAGGGCACGGGCCTTGTTTCCCTTCAAAGCCTTCTATTGCTCATGCAGTTCGGCAAGGCGCGCGCGGAAACGGGCCAGTCCTTCATGCTGGCCGTCGAGGAGCCGGAATTGCACATCCAGCCCTCGCAGCAAAAGCGGTTGGTCAACCGCCTCAATGCGCTGTGCAACCAGACGATAGTCACGACGCATTCGCCCATCGTGGCCGCAATGTTTCCGGCTCCCGATACGCTCTTTATCGAAACGCGCGAGGGCGCGTTGAGCGCCAAGCCACTGATGGACGCTGTGCCCGCGCAGCCGACTAACCACCAGCAGCACTTGCTCTACGCATGGCGGCAGAAGCTGGTGGCCGCGCTCATGCACGAATGCGTCCTGATCCCCGAAGGGGTTTCGGACGTGGCATGGCTTGAGGCGCTGCAAACCGCTCTTGAGCAGCATCAGGGTTGGGATAACGCGCAAGCGAATACGCCGCTTCTCTCCACTTTCGTTGGCATCGTGCCGACCATCGACGCCAAGATTGCCGACACCTTCGCGCTGGTCAGCGCCGTTCACGCGCGGCCCTGCATCCTTGTGGACGGGGACAATGACGGGCGCGGCTACTTCGATGCGGTGAAGGGCAGCAATCCGCCGCCGCGCTGCGTCGTGTTCTGGCCGCAGGGCTGGGCGATGGAGCATGTGGTTTCGTGGATTGCGGGCGCGGATGAAGCCGCGATGCTGGCCGCGCTCGGAACCGCGCTGGGTGCTCCTTTCGCCGACCTTGGGGCGCTCACCGCACATTTGCTTACCCGGAAATCCTACGCGCCGACCCATGAAAGCGCCGTCGTCACGCTCATGGTGAATGCGGCCTGCCGGGTGCGCGCCGCGCAGTTGCTCGATGCCCTGTGCGACGTGCTGCGCGATCCCGCCAACGCCAATACACCGCTTTTTGCGCGCATCCCGGCGGATTCGACCGCTGCCACGCACGTTTTCCAGTTTGTGCCGCCGCCATGACGTTCGATTTCTTCGAGGGCGCGGCGGGCACCGGCAAGACCCATAACCTCGTGGGCCGAGCAGGAGAACTCGTGCAGGATGGAGCGCTGGGTGAAGGACACAAGCTCCTGGCGCTCACCTTCATGAACGGCGCGCGCCGCCGCCTGGATGCGCGCCTTGGAGAGAATGCGGCTTTCCGCAGGCGCTTTGATTGTCAGACCTTCGATGTGTTCGCTCGGACATTGGCCGCGCGGCGCCGAAGCCTGATTACGCCCGCGATGCAGCAGCAGGCCGATGCTCTGAGCGAATTTGACGGGCCGTGCGCGCTTGCCGCATCGCTCCTTGAAGAAGAAGCCGTCCGCAAATGGGTGGCAAGGAGTTTCCCCCTAATCTTGGTGGATGAAGCGCAAGACCTCGACGAACACCGACTGCGTATTCTTCAAGGACTTTCGCAATCCTGCCGGATTGTGGCGGCAGCGGACGCATTTCAGTGTCTTCATGACGGTCGCGACACCGCGCCGCTGATTGGCTGGCTTGAGGGCGCGGGCCAAACCCACCGTCTCACACAGGTCCAACGCACCAATCAGCAGGGATTGCTGGCCGCTGCACTGGCGGTGCGTGATGGCCAGGACATCAAGGCCGCTCTGACTGCAAACACCTACAACAACAGGACAACATGGAACGGCGCAGGATTCCGGCTTTCCGAAGTGCCTGTAAAGAATAACAATTCTGGGCTACTGGCATGGGCGATTGCCAACGAGATTGCGCAGCGCCAAGGCTCTGTCGTCATACTCACCCCGGATGGGCGCAACACGATTATCCGTGCCGCACTCAATACCGTTCAGACCAAGCAGTACACTCGCAAAAACAGCGGCGCGACCTTCGGGCCGTATCCGCACACATGGGATCGTCACGACAATGAAGAAGCCAGCGCCTTGCTGGCCGATATCGCGTTACCGGAAGCCGCATCATGCGCCGATCTTCGCGCGCTTCTCACGCCCTTGGCAGGACACGCGCCCTTCGTGCAGGCCCTTAGCCGCATCGACCGCTTGCGGCGGGCTCACGGGCAAGCGGCCTTCACCGCCGCGCAAGTCACCGAGTTTGTGCAGGAGGCCGTGCGCAACCGTTCGCGTCTGGGCTTCCGGCAGCACCGTGGCCATCTTGCCATGACGATCCAGCGCGCCAAGAACCGCGAGTTTCCGAACGTAATTGTGCTTTGGCCGCACACGGCCACAGGCAGCGCCGAGCATTTGCGAAGGCTGCTCTACAACGCCATCACACGGGCACAGAGCCATTGCACGGTCATCGTGCTGGGTCAGAATCGTCTGGACGCGCCGCCATTTGCGCCCGTGCCAACGCTAGCATCTCGGCGATAGCGAAGGTGGCGATCGCTCAATCCGATCACGCGAAACTGCGCCCTCTTCTTGAGGACATCGCTCACCTTCTGTCGCCGGGCATGGCTCACCAGACGCGGATGGTCTGATGTCAGCTGGACACCAGTAGAAGGACTTCACAGATACTTCTTGAACGTCGCCGCCGCAATGCACACCGCCACGCCGAGTAATGCCGCGCTGGGCAGAAGGATCAGCAGCGGGTTCACGCTCACCGGCAGTGCCAGGTAAGTCACCCACGGCAGTACGGCCAGCGGGATCAAGCTGGCCCTGGCGCGGTGATAGATGAACCCCGACTCGCGGCCCGCGCCGAAGCGGCGGATGTCCCGGCGCACCAGGCCGTCCACCAGCCCGACGAAGGCGGCCATCAGGAACAGCGGCAGGGTCAGGCACAGCACCAGCAGCCGCACGAGGAAGACCAGCGTCGTGTAGGCCGCCGCGATCAGGTAGCTCTCCACGTTCACGTAGACCAAGCCGATGTAGT
>JAPUER010000048.1 GCA_027492485.1 Betaproteobacteria bacterium | reverse complement strand
GGGAGAGGGGGCGCCGACAGAGCGATTTGGCCCCGGCCCCCCTCCCCCCCTGCCCCCCCCCCACCAGGGGGGAGGGGAGCAACGACCTGCTTGATCGGGAGTCCATACTTCTTCGCGAACGCGAAATCGCGTTCGTCATGTCCCGGCACGCCCATCACGGCGCCGTCGCCGTAGGTGATCAGCACGTAGTTGCCGACCCATACTTCGACTTTGTCGCCGGTCAGCGGATGCGTGACGAACAAGCCGGTTGCCACGCCTTCCTTTTCCTTGAGCGCAAGCTCGGCCTCGGTCGTGCCGCCCTGCTTCAGTGCCTCGATCTTCGGCGCCAGCGCGGGGTTCAGCTCGCCCGCGCGCAGCGCGAGCGGGTGCTCCGGCGCGACCGCGACGAAGGTGACGCCCATGATGGTGTCGGCACGCGTGGTGAACACGTACATGCGGCCATCCTGGATCGGTTTGCCCGCCACGTCCTTGATGTCGTGCGGGAAGGCGAAGCGCACGCCCTCGCTCTTGCCGATCCAGTTCTCCTGAATGGTTCGCAGGCGCTCCGACCAGCCGGGAAGTTCGTGCAGCGTCGCCTCGAGCAGTTCCTCGGCGTACTTGGTGATGTTGAGGTAATAGCCGGGGATTTCGCGCTTCTCGACGACCGCGCCCGAGCGCCAGCCGCGACCGTCGATCACCTGCTCGTTGGCGAGCACGGTCTGGTCGACCGGATCCCAGTTCACGATCTGCGTCTTGCGGTAGGCCAGGCCGTTCTCCAGCATCTTCAGGAAGAACCACTGGTTCCACTTGTAGTACGCGGGGTCGCAGGTGGCCAGCTCGCGCGACCAGTCGATCGCGAGGCCCAGCGCCTGACACTGGCTCTTCATCACGCGGATGTTTTCGTAAGTCCAGGCGGCGGGCGCCACTTTGCCCTTCATCGCGGCGTTCTCTGCCGGCAGGCCGAAGGCGTCCCAGCCCATCGGCATCAGCACGTTGTGGCCCTGCATGCGCAGATAGCGCACCAGCATGTCGTTGATCGTGTAGTTGCGCACATGGCCCATGTGCAGCTTGCCCGAGGGATAGGGCAGCATCGAGCAGGCGTAATACTTGCCTTTCGGGAAGCGCGGGTCGTTCTCGACGGCCTTGTAAGCGTCGGTGGCGGACCAATGGGCCTGGGCGGCGGTTTCAACCGCCTTGTGGTTGTAAGTGGGTTGCATGACAGTCACGCACCGCAAGCAGGCGGCGGCGCACTAAAATTGGCTCTAAACCCTTGAATTGTAAGGGTCTGGGCCACGCTTGGCGGGAACCAAAGGCACACTGCCGGCTCTCACCTTGCCAGCCTCTGCACTGTCAACGTTCCGTCATTCCCGCGCCAGCGGGAATCCAGACCCAATCGAATCCGCCATGAAGTCTCAATTACCTCATTTGACCTTCGGTCGAGCACGCCGCTGGATTCCCGCCTGCGCGGGAATGACGGCGTGGGCGGTTGCGGCATCGTTATTGTTGGTCGGTGGATCGCTGCACGCCGCACCGATCAAGACCGAGCACGCCGAAGTCGAGCTGATCGCAGAGAAGACGGCGCTGGTCGTCGGCGAAAAAAACAGCATCGGCCTCTCGATCAAGCACGCGCCGCACTGGCATACCTACTGGAAGAACCCCGGCGATTCCGGCTATCCGACCAAGATCACCTGGCAGGCGCCGGCCGGCTATGGCATGGGCGATTTCGACTGGCCGGCGCCGAAGCGCCTGCCGACCGGACCGATCGTCAATTTCGGCTACGAAGGCGAGGTGTTGCTGCCGTTGACGGTGAGTGTGCCGACCTCGGCGAAACCGGGCGAGAGCGTCACGCTGAAAGGCAAGGCCGAATGGCTGGTCTGCAAGGATGTCTGCATTCCCGAGGAGGGTGAGGTCGCAGTGACCTTGCCGGTGGCCGAGAAGGGCGCCGACATTGCTCAGGGGCCTGCGGCGGCGCGCTTCGCTGCTGCCCGCGCTGCCCAGCCGGGCGATGCGAGCGCGTGGAAGGCGACGCTGTTCGCGGCTCCAAACCCGGCGCGCGAAGTCTGGCTGGAGCTGACGGCGCCGGCGAACGCCGGCAGGTTTGCCGGTCTCGACGTGTTCCCGGTGCAGGAGCAGATCAGCGACCCCTCCGTGCAGCAGGTGTACCGCATCGAGCGCGGCTATGCGGTCAAGCTGAAACTGGTGGACGGCGCCAAACTCACCGATGCGTTCCCGGTCGTGCTGGCCGCGACCGGCGCGACGGTCGGCGCCAAGGGAGAGCCAGCGGGCACCACGCTGGCATCGGTCTCCACTGCGGCATTCACATTGCCAGCGGGTGCGACCGCGCTGGCGGCGAACGCGGTGGCGGGCGCCGCTGCCGGCGGCACCGATCTCACCTTCTGGTCCGCCCTCGCGCTCGCCTTCGTCGGCGGCATGATCCTGAACCTGATGCCCTGCGTGTTTCCGGTGCTGTCGTTGAAGATTCTCTCGTTCGCCCAGCATGCGGGCGGCTCTGCCCCCTCTCCCTTGAGGGGAGAGGGCGGGGGAGAGGGTGATGGTCGATTGGGGAGCAACCTTGGCTCTGATAGCCACGAACCCCCTCTCCCTGGCCCTCCCCCACGAGGGGGGAGGGGACCGAATTTCGCCATGCGCCAACACGGCATCTATTACGCTATCGGCGTTGTCCTGTCGTTCCTCGCGCTAGCGGGCGTATTGCTGGCGTTGAAAGAGGCTGGAAGCGCCATCGGCTGGGGCTTCCAGTTGCAGAACCCCGGCGTGGTATGGCTGCTGGCGGTGATCTTCTTCCTGATCGGGCTCAACCTGATGGGCGCGTTCGAGGTCGGCCAACTGGCGCCCTCGGCGCTGCTCTCGATGCAGGCGAAGCATCCCGGCGTCGACGCCTTTTTCGCTGGCGTGCTGGCGGTGATCGCGGCCAGTCCGTGCACGGCGCCGTTCATGGGCGCGGCGCTCGGCTTTGCGCTGACGCAGTCGGCTGCGGCGGCGCTGGCGGTGTTCGCCGCGCTCGGCCTCGGCATGGCGCTGCCTTACGTGCTGCTGGCGTGGTTCCCGAAATGGCTCGACCGGCTGCCGCGACCGGGGCCGTGGATGGTGACTTTCAAACAGGTGCTGGCGTTCCCGATGTTTTTGACCGTTGTCTGGCTGGTCTGGGTGCTCTCGCTGCAGGCGGGTGCGGATGGCGCGGCGGTCGGGCTGCTGGGCCTGGTCGGGCTGGCGTTTGGCGCCTGGCTGATCGGCTCGATGCGGCCGACGGTGCGCTGGGTCGGCGTGGCCGCGGCGCTGGTGGCGGCGGTGCTGGCGTGGCCGGCGGGCGAGCCGGTGCAGGCGGCGACCCCGGCGGCAGGCAAAGCCGGGGCTGCCCAGTGGCAGCCGTGGGACCCCGCGCTGATCGCCAAACTCACCGCCGAGGGCAAACCGGTGTTCGTCGACTTCACGGCGGCATGGTGCGTGAGTTGCCAGGCCAACAAGCGCTTGGTGCTCACTCGCGCCGAAATCGAGCAGGCGTTTGCCGCCAAGAATGTGACGCTGATGCGCGCCGACTGGACCAACCGCGACGAACGCATCACCCAGGCGCTGACCGCGATGGGCCGCTCCGGCGTGCCGGTGTACGTGCTGCACGCGCCCGGCAAGCCCGCACAGCTCTTGCCGGAACTGTTGACTACGGGTATCGTCAAAGATGCTTTGAATTCGCTGAAGTCCTGACCGGCAGCAATGTGGGAGCGGTATTACCGCGACCGTCGGTGCTTGCCCATCAAACCATGTCGCGGTGGTACCGCTCCCACGGCGAAACGATGACATCAAAGGAGTCCCCATGATCCGAACCCTCGCTACGCTGATCGTTAGCACCGCCGTCGCGGCGGCGCACGCCGTTACGGTCGGGCAACCGGCGCCCGATTTCGCGCTGACCGACGTCAACGGCAAGGCCGTGAAACTGTCCGACTTCAAGGGCAAACACGTGGTGCTGGAATGGACCAACCCCGGCTGCCCGTTCGTGCAGAAGCATTACAACTCGAACAACATGCAGTCGCTGCAGAAAGACGCGACGGCGAAAGGCGTGGTCTGGCTGTCGGTCAACAGCACCAACAAGGCAGCGACGGATTACCTCGAGCCCGCCAAACTGAGCGCCAAAATGATCGGCGACTGGAAGGGCGCGTCGAGCTATCTGCTGATGGACGAAACCGGCAAAGCCGGCATGGCGTATGAGGCGAAGACGACGCCGCACATGTACGTGATCGACCCGGCGGGCAAGCTGGTTTATGCCGGCGGCATCGACGACAAACGCAGCGCCAATCCGGCGGACGTCAAGATCGCGAAGAACTACGTCCGCGCCGCGCTCGACGAAACGCTGGCCGGCAAGCCGATCACCGTGGCCACCTCGACGCCTTACGGTTGCAGCATCAAATATCCTTGAGCGAGCGCTCGCTTGCGAGAAAAGCCCGGTTTGCCGGGCTTTTCTATTTTCGAACGCACCGGCATGAGCATCGTTCGCGAACTCAGTCGCCGGTTTGCCTGCGGCGCGACGCGCTGTTTTTTTCGCGTGGCAGTGCAATGGCTTGCGCGCCAAATGGCGTCCGTTATGCGCATAGCCGCAGAAATTCCGAAAAGTCGACTTTGTCAATTTCACGGCCCTGAGCCCAATTCAGATGCGCATTTCACGAAATAGCCATTGGTGCCAAGGCGCAGATCGCCGCTGGAAAACCCCTATTTGCAAATATGCGTGTATGCGCATAGTTCGCTCCACTTGACCCAGATCAAGAACAGGGAGGTGGTGCAAATGGAGGAGCTGGAACCGGTCTTCGACAAGGTGGCGCGATATTTTTCGCTGCTGTCGGACTCGTCGCGCCTGAAGGTCATCCACACCATCTGCCACCTCGAACGCAGCGTGAACGACGTGGTGGCCGCGACCGGCCTGTCGCAAAGCACCGTCTCGCGCCACCTCGCCAACCTGCACACGGCGGGCGTTGCCTCCCGCCGCAAGGTCGGCGCGCAGGCGCTGTACGCGATCAGCGACCGCACGCTGACCGAAATCTGCCGCAATGCCTGCGTCAGTCTGGTCGCCCGCGAGATGGAAGCCCCCGACGTGCAGGCACTGCAGCGCGGCGCCACGCAATTCATGCACGAGGGCGAGGCGCCGCTTGCCGCAGCGCCCCGCGCACCGACCGACGCCGCGCACGTGGCACCACGCGAAGGAATGTGAGACGGCCATGACCCGCTCCAGCGAACGTCCCGGCCGCCTGCAGAAGGCGCCCGAATTCTTCCTGACCCGCGAAGCGATGACGCTGTCGCGCGACGACCGCCGCAGCTTCCTGCGCAAGGCCTTTCTCGCCGCCGGTGGCGCCGCCGGCGCGCTGGCGCTGCCGAAGGGTGCGCTGGCGGCCGACGTCGGCGCCGGCGATCCGGCGATCCTCAATCTGCCGGCGCACAGCAAAGGCCTCGGCCAGCCGGTCGCGGCGCGACCCTACGGCGTGCCGTCGAAGTACGAAGAAAACCTGCAACGCCGCGAAAGCCCCGGCCTCACTCGCGTCGGCGCGTCCAGCGTGAGCTTCGCGCCGCTGCAGGGCTTCTTCGGCATCATCACGCCGAACGGCCTGCATTTCGAGCGCCACCATCAGGGCTGGTGGGACATCGACCCGGCGCAGCATCGCTTCATGATCAACGGTCTGGTCAAGCAGCCCAAGGTCTACACGATGGATGACCTGATGCGCATGCCGTCGATTTCGCGCATGCACTTCATCGAATGCGGCGCCAACACCGGCATGGAGTGGGGCAACGTCGCGGTGCCCACCGTGCAGTACACGCACGGCATGCTGTCCTGCTGCGAGTTCACCGGCGTGCCGCTGAAATGGCTGCTCGACGACTGCGGCGCCGATTTCAAAAAGGGCAAGTTCGTGCTGGCCGAAGGCGCCGACGGCAGCAGCATGACGCGCACCATCAACATGGCCAATGTGCTCGACGATGCGATGGTGGCCTACGCCATGAACGGCGAGATGCTGCGGCCGGAGAACGGCTATCCGCTGCGCCTGGTGGTGCCCGGCGTGCAGGGCGTGTCGTGGGTGAAATACCTGCGCCGCATCGAAGTCGGCGACATGCCCTACGCCACCAAGGACGAGACAATTCACTACGTCGACCTGATGCCCGACGGCCAGCATCGCCAGTACACCAGCATCCAGGAAGTCAAAAGCGTGATCACCTCGCCCTCCGGCGGTCAGGTGCTGATCGACAAGGGTTTCTTCAACATCACCGGCATCGCCTGGAGCGGCCGCGGCAAGATTCGCAAGGTCGACGTTTCCGTCGATGGCGGCAAAAACTGGAAGACGGCGCGGCTGGAAACGCCGATCCTCGACAAATGCCTGACCCGCTTCAATCTCGACTGGACCTGGGACGGCGGCGACGCCATCCTGATGTCGCGCGCGACTGATTCCACCGGACAGGTGCAGCCGTCGATCGGCGAGCTGCGCAAGGTGCGCGGCAGCAAGTCGATCTATCACAACAACTCGATTCAAAGCTGGCTCGTCTCGGCCAACGGGGAGGTCAGCAATGTTCAAGTGCAGTAAGTACCTGATCCCCCTCTCCCCTCGTGGGAGAGGGGCAGGGGAGAGGGGGCTGTCGGCGAGCAAAGCCACGTGTCGCGCCAAAGCCAGCATCCCCCTCTCCCCAGCCCTCCCCCACCGATGGGGAGGGAGCAAGCTGATCGCGCTATGCAGCATCCTGCTACTGACTTTGTCAGTTAGCGCTCCGATTTCGTCACAAACGCAAGGGCGGTCCCCTAACCTCGGCCGTCCGGCCACCCCAGCCGAAATCAAGGCCTGGGACATCGACGTGCGGCCCGATTTCACCGGTCTGCCGCCGGGCGCGGGCTCGGTGGCGCGCGGCCAGGAAGTCTGGGAATCGCGCTGCGAAAACTGTCATGGCACGTTTGGCGAATCGAACGAGGTGTTCACGCCCATCGTCGGCGGCACCACGGCCGAGGACGTCAAGACCGGCCATGTCGCCTCGCTGCGCAGCGATACGGTGCCGCAGCGCACGACGCTGATGAAAGTGTCCGAGCTGTCGGTGCTGTGGGATTACATCAACCGCGCCATGCCGTGGAACCAGCCGAAGAGCCTCGCCACCGACGACGTGTACGCGGTCGTTGCCTACATCCTCAACATGGGCGGCGTGGTGCCGGCCGACTACGTGCTGTCTGACAAGAACATGCAGGCGACGCAGAACCGACTGCCCAACCGCAACGGCAAGACGCGCGAGCATGGCCTGTGGGAAATGGCGGCCAAGCCGGACGTGCAGGGCTCGTCGTGCATGAGCAATTGCGCCACCAAAGTCACGGTCACCAGCCACCTGCCCGACTATGCGCGCAATGCGCACGGCGACATCGCGCTGCAGAACCGCACGCTGGGCGGCGTGCGCGGCGCCGAGACGATGCTGCCGGCGGCGTCGAGCTTTGTCGCACTCGCTGCCCGCAGCAAGAGCGCGACAACGGCGGGCGCCGGCGCCTCGGACCCGATGAAGATGGCGCAGCAGCATGCCTGCCTTGCCTGCCATGGCATCGGCAACAAGATCGTCGGTCCGGCGCTACTCGATGTGCACAAGAAGTACGCCGCGCAACGGCCCGCCGACGCCATCCGGCTGTTGACGGTACGCATCAAATCCGGCGGCACCGGCGCCTGGGGCGCGACCGCGATGCCGCCGCAGGATCATGTGCCGGACGCCGAAATCCACGCCATCGCGGAATGGATCGCCGCCGGCAAGTTCCAGTAATTGCGTGGGCCGGGCGGCATACCGATATACGGATAAACGCGCAAGGGCGTCGCGCGGGCAACGCCTAAAATTCAGCCAACCCAGATTTTGGAGGTAGCAGAGATGAACACAATGAACAGCGGGCGCCGGCAGGCGCTCAAGACCGGCGGCAGCTTGGCCGTGGTGGCCGCCGCGATCAGCGCGGGCGTGCTGCCGGCATCGGCGTTCGCCGACTGGAACAAGGCGGCATTCGATGCCAAGAGCCTCAACGACGTGGTGAAGGCGTTCGGCGGCGCGACCGTCGAAAAATCCGCCGACATCGCCATCACGGCGCCCGACATCGCCGAAAACGGTGCCGTGGTGCCGATCGCGGTCGTCAGCAAGATCGCCGGCACGCAATCGATCGCGATCCTGGTCGAAAAGAACCCCTACGCGCTGTCGGCGCAGTTCGACATCCCGGCCGGCACCGAGCCGAACGTCGGCACCCGCGTCAAGATGGGCCAGAGCTCCAACGTGCACGCCGTGGTCAAGGCCAACGGCAAGTACTACGTGGCGACCAAGGAAGTCAAAGTGACGTTGGGCGGATGCGGCGGCTAAGCGCGCGTCGGACATAGCGAATTCAGGAGAAAGAACATGGCAGATCCGATGCGCATTCGCGCACAACTGAAAGACGGCGGCATCACCGAAGTGCGCGTGCTGATGGCGCACATTATGGAGACCGGCCAGCGCAAGGACGGCGCCGGCAACGTGATTCCCGCTCACCACATCCAGAACGTGACGGCCACCTGGAACGGCAAGACGGTGCTCTCGGCACAGTTCGGCCCGTCGGTGTCGCAGAACCCGGTGATGAACTTCAGCTTCAAGGGCGGCGCCAAAGGCGACAAATTGATCGTGAGCTGGACCGACAACAAGGGCGACAAGCGGACTGACGAAGCGGTCATTTCGTAAGCACGCACGCAATCGACGGCGGTGTCATCCGTCGTTTTGCTTTTAAGGAGGAGTTACGTGAAAGCAAAACTGCTGGCGGCATTGCTCGCCGCGTCCGCATTGCCGTTGGTGGCGCAGGACGCACAGAAAGAAATCGAACGCTATCGGCAACTGCTGGCCGACGGCAACCCGGCCGAACTGCTTGAAATGCGCGGCGAAGATTTGTGGAAGCAGAAACGCGGCCCGAAGAACGCATCGCTCGAAGCCTGCGACCTTGGCCTCGGCGCCGGCAAGGTGGCGGGCGTCAACGCCGTGCTGCCGCGCTACTTCGCCGATGTCGACCGCGTGATGGATCTCGAATCGCGCATCGTGCATTGCGAAATCGCGCTGCAGGGCTTCACGATGGCGGAGCTGACCAAACGCCCGCACTCGCTCAATCAGAGCGAACGGCAAACCGATCATGAAGCGCTGGTCGCCTACGTCGTCGGCCAGTCGCGCGGCGCCAAAGTGAACCTGCCGCAAGCACACCCGAAAGAGCGCGAGTCCTACCTGCGCGGCGAGAAGATGTTCTTCTTCAAGGGCGGGCCCTACGACTTCGCCTGCGCCACCTGCCACGGTGTCGACGGCCAGCGCATCCGTCTGCAGGACTTGCCGAACTTCCAGAAGGCCGACAACGCGCAGCGTGCCTTCACCACCTGGCCTGCCTACCGCGTGAGCCAGGGCGCGATGCGCACCATGCAGTGGCGCCTGCTCGACTGCTTCCGCCAGCAGCGCATGCCGGAGCTCGAATTCCTGTCGCCAGCCTCGATCGACCTCATCACGTATATGGGCGTGAAGGCGAAAGACGGCGTGATGGACGCTCCGGCGATCAAGCGTTAACCCGGTCAAAAGGAAGTCATCATGAAGCAGAAATTTTTGATCGGCGCGGGGCTGGTTGTTGCGGTCGCCGGCGTGCTGGTAGGTTGCGCCACGGGGCCGGCATCGGCACCGGCGCCGGCGGCGAAGGCACCGAGCGATGCCGAGATCGTGACCATTCTCAAAGCCTCGTTCAAGGATTCGCCCTCCGCGCGACTGACGCGGCTGGATCAGAGCCCGTTGCAGCAGGCTTGCACCGAAGCCTCGCGCACCGGCAAACCGCTCGACGACAAGACGCGCGAGAAGTTGCAGGCGGCGGCGATGGCCTCGGTCAA
Organism: Betaproteobacteria bacterium; assembly: GCA_027492485.1. GTDB lineage: Bacteria > Pseudomonadota > Gammaproteobacteria > Burkholderiales > Casimicrobiaceae > Casimicrobium. The sequence goes on along the minus strand of JAPUER010000048.1, from coordinate 688 downwards.
ATATCCGGCCGACGGCAAGTATCTTGGCGACTGGAAACGCGGCGAAGCCATCGCACAGAACGGCCGCGGTCTGCAATACTCCGACGCGCCCGGCGCCACCGCCGGCGGCAATTGCTATGCCTGCCACCAGATCGACAAGGCGGAGATCGCCCACGGCAACATCGGGCCGACCTTGTGGAACTACGGCAAGACACGCGGCCAGACCGAAGCAATCGTCAAGTACACCTGGGCGCGCATCTGGAACACGCATGCCTACAACGCCTGCGTGAACATGCCCCGGTTCGGCGACGCCGGCATCCTGACCGAAGCGCAGATCAAGGACGTGATGGCACTGCTGCTCGATCCGGCAAGCCCGGTAAACCGGTAGGGTGCGTACGCAACGCACCCAAGCCGGTACGAGCCAACATGGACAAGGGCGCCGTTAACCCCCTCTCCCGGAGGGAGAGGGCGGGGGTGAGGGTTGGCTGCATTGCGCAACTCGGTTGCCGGTGCAACCAGCGCGCTCTGTGGCCGCGCGGGGCCAGTCACTTTTCTTGCTTCGCCAAGAAAAGTAACCAAAAGAAGGCGACCCCAGGGATTCGCCTGATTCCTGCGGTGCTCGCAACGCGCGGGACCCGCACAAATCGCCCGAATGTTGCGCTAACGCGCAACCGGTGGGCTCATGGTGCGGGTCTACGACCGCGCGTTG
>JAPUER010000047.1 GCA_027492485.1 Betaproteobacteria bacterium | reverse complement strand
GGTAGTTCAGTTGGTTAGAATACCGGCCTGTCACGCCGGGGGTCGCGGGTTCGAGCCCCGTCCACTCCGCCAACCAGATGACATGAAAAAGGCGAACGGCAGTTCGCCTTTTTTTTGTATCTGCCCCCTGTGCGTCGGGGCCGATGTCAGAAACCGCAGTCGCCCGTTGCCACTCGTTCCAGGCCTGCTGACCGCCTCTCGCGGCAAGCGATTTTTCGAAGAAGCTCATGTTTGATTTCGTTCACAAAAACAAACGCCTCGTCCAGTTCATTCTGGCGCTGCTGGTATTGCCCTTCGCCTTTGTCGGTGTCGACAGCTATGTGCGCAACATCGGCGGCGACAAGGATGTCGCAACGGTTGGTGGCCAGGGCATTTCTCCGCAGGAATTCGAAAACGCGATTCGCGCTCAGCAGGACCAGATGCGTCGAGTGCTCGGCAAGAACTTCGATCCGGCGATGTTCGACAACCCCGAAGTGCGTCAGCAAATTCTCGACGGCGTCGTCAATCAGCGCTTGTTGCAGGTCGTCGGTCAGGATTTGAAGTTGACGGCGCCCGACACGCAAGTTCGAAAGACCATTCTCGAAGTTCCCGATTTTCAGGACGGCGGCAAGTTTTCGGAAACGCGTTACGACGAATTGCTGCGTTCGAACGGGCTTACACGTCTTGGCTACGAAGCGCGTTTGCGTGGCGATCTTGCGCAGCAACCGCTGCAGGATGTGTTGACCCGCACCAGTTTCGCGAGTGCGGCGCAGACCAATCTCTACCAGAAACTCACTGAACAGTCGCGTGAAATCCAGATCGCAACGCTCGATCCAGCTGCGTTCATCGCGCAAGCCAAGGTGGACGATGCGCAAGTCAAGGCTGAATACGACAAGAGCCCCGATGCCTATCGCGCTCCCGAGCAAGTCAAGATCGAGTACCTGCAGTTGAATCAGGCCGCCTTTCAAAGTGCGGCGACGGCGTCGGCGGACGAGATCAAGGCCGAGTACGACAAGCGCCTCAAGGAATTCTCCGCGCCCGAAGAACGGCGCGCGAGCCACATTTTGTTGAGTGTCGAGAAGGACGACAAGGGACAGCCGAAAGCGGCCTCAAAAGATGCGGCACGCACGGAAGCCGAAGCGCTGATCAAGCAGATCGGTGCGTCCGCTGAGAAGTTTGCGGAAGTGGCTAAGCAGAAGTCGAAAGACCCCGGGTCTGCCGCTCAGGGTGGTGATCTTGGTTTCTTTGGCCGTGGGCAAATGGTCAAACCATTTGAAGAAGCCGTGTTCGCGATGAAACCGGGCGAAGTTCGTGGTCCTGTCGAATCCGATTTTGGATTCCACATCATCCGCCTCACCGAAGTTAAGCCGGAACGTACCCGCGCAATCGAGGAAGTCCGCGCTCAACTTGAAGGAGAAGTCAAGCAACAAAAGGCGTCCAGACTTTTTACTGAAAATGCAGAGAAATTCCAAAACCGTGTGTACGAGCAGAGCGACAGCTACGCAAAACTGGCTGAAGAACTGAAGCTCGACGTGAAGAAAACAGATTGGCTGACAAGAGCGCAAGTACAGGCAATCGCGGCCGGCAACCAGAAATTCGTGCAGACGGTATTCGCGCCGGCCAACGTGGCCGCCAAGAAGAACTCGGAAGCAATCGATCTGGGCAACAACAGCCTGATTTCCGCGCGTGTCGTTGACTATAAGCCGTCTGCGGTGCGCCCTTTCGATGAGGTCAAGGCGCAGATCGCGCAACAGTTGCAGCGCAAGCTGGCGTCCGAGCTGGCGGCAAAGGCCGGTGCCGAGAAAGTTGCCGCGCTGGCTGCAGGCAAAGACGCCGGGCTCACGTTCGGCGCCACCCAGAAGCTGGTGCGCCAGAACCCGCTGCCGAGCGTCAATGCCGCACTCGTCAAGCAAGTCTTCGCGGCGGATCTCGGCAAGGGTAGCGCGGTCGTAGGCGGCACCAACGATGCCGGCGGCTACACCATAGTGAAAGTAGTAAAGGTTATCGAGCCGGACGCGGCGACGCCCGACAAGATCAAATCGCTCGGTCAGCGCCTCGCATCGCAGCTCGGTGGCGATCTGTCGACGGCATACCTCGGTGCGCTGAAAGACCGTATCAAGGTCGAGGTGAAGAAGGGGGCCGCGGTGGAGAAGTCAGGCATGGATGGCAAACCGGAAAAGAGCGGTGACGCCAAGTAGCACGGTCAGCTCCGGCTGGGCATCGGTACCTGAGTAAAATACGGTTTTTGGGAATTTCAAATGCGCATTCGCGCCAAAGCCCTCACCTTCGACGACGTTCTGCTCGTCCCCGGTTACTCTGAAATCCTGCCCCGCGACGTTGACCTCGGCACCCGACTGACACGACAGGTGCGCTTGCGCCTGCCGCTGCTATCCGCGCCAATGGATACGGTCACCGAGTCGCGCCTCGCAATTGCCATGGCACAGGCCGGTGGCGTCGGGGTCATTCACAAGAACTTGCCGGCCCGCGATCAGGCGCGGGAAGTGGCCCGCGTGAAACGCTTTGAATCAGGTGTGCTGAAAGACCCGATCACGGTGGGGCCGAACGCTTCGGTGCGCGATGTTGTGGCAATCACACTCGACAACAAGATTTCCGGGGTTCCGGTTCTTCAGGGCAAGCAACTGATCGGCATTGTCACCAACCGTGATCTTCGCTTCGAGGCCAATCTCGATCAACCGGTAACGGCGATCATGACACCGGCGGAGCGCCTGGTTACCGTCAGGGAAGGCGCCAGCATCGACGAGGCAAAGGCGCTGATGCACAAGCATCGTCTTGAACGCGTATTGGTCGTCAACGATGCGCTTGAACTGCGCGGCCTGATTACGGTCAAGGACATCCAGAAGTCAACCGAGCATCCCAACGCCTGCAAGGACGATCAGGGCCGTTTGCGCGTCGGTGCTGCGGTGGGTGTTGGCGAAGGGACCGAAGAGCGGGTTGAGTTGCTACTCAACGCGGGCGCCGACTTCATCGTGGTCGACACGGCGCATGGTCATTCGCGTGGCGTCCTTGACCGGGTCGGCTGGGTCAAGCGTACCTATCCGCACGCGCAGGTTGTCGGAGGCAACATTGCCAGCGCCGACGCGGCGAAGGCGCTGGTCGACGCGGGCGCCGATGCGGTCAAAGTCGGCATCGGGCCCGGCTCCATCTGCACGACGCGAATGGTGGCAGGCGTCGGCGTTCCGCAGATTACCGCCGTTGATTTTGTTGCCAACGCCATCCATGCATCCGGTGCAGGCATCATCGCCGACGGCGGTATCCGGTACTCGGGCGACATCGTCAAGGCGCTCGCGGCAGGCGCGGATTGCGTCATGCTGGGCGGCCTGTTCGCCGGTACCGAAGAAGCGCCAGGCGAAGTGGTGCTTTACCAGGGGCGGTCCTACAAGTCATATCGCGGCATGGGTTCGCTGGGAGCGATGCAGGCAGGCTCGAAAGACCGCTACTTTCAGGACACTGAAAACAGCGCCGAGAAACTCGTGCCCGAAGGCATCGAGGGCCGCGTGCCTTACAAGGGGCCGGTTGCATCCGTCGTACACCAGCTCGAAGGCGGCATTCGCTCCGGCATGGGCTACTGCGGCTGTGCAACGCTTGCGGACCTGCACACGCGTGCGGAGTTCGTACAAATCACCGGGGCCGGTATTCGTGAATCGCACGTACACGACGTGCAAATCACGAAAGAAGCTCCCAACTATCACGCCGACTGATGCAGCACATGAAAACTCTTGCCTCCCTCCTCGCCGCCTCGGCGCTATGTCTCGCTGCCGTGAGCGCGCACGCTGACGAACTGACAGCTACAAAGCGTGCACAAATCAAAACACTGCTCGAATTGACGGGGGTGAAGGCAATTCCCGAGCAAATCGCCACCACCACGATTCAAAGCTGGGTTCCGGGCGTGCGGCAACTCGATCCGAAATTCCCCGACAAAGGCTTTGCGCTGGCACGCGACGCTTTTATCGCAGTCTTGAATGCAAAGGCAGATGCCGCGGGCGGCCTCGTCGAACAGGTGACTATGGTCTATCACAATGCCTTCAGTGCGGCCGAGGTGGCTGACCTCGTTAAGTTCTATCAAAGCCCGCTCGGTAAAAAAATGCTGAGCAGTCAGGCGAAGGTGAATGCAGAAACTTTCCAAACGGCGATGAAGTGGGCCGACTCGTTGTCGCCTGAGGTCGAACAACGGATCGATGCCGCCCTGAAGAAGGAGGGGCTGAAGCTGCCCGAACCTCCGAAGGCGGCTGCACCCGCGACCGGGTCGGCGCAACAACCTCCCGCGAAAAAATAGTAGCGCGCGAATCAAGGGGCCCTGCGGCCCCTTCGCATTTTCGGCGCCGCCGTCCTCTCCAAAACCCGCAACTCTATCCTTCGCCAACCATGTCCCGCGGCATTCTAATTCTCGATTTCGGTTCCCAGGTCACCCAACTGATCGCACGTCGCGTTCGCGAGATGGGTGTCTATTGCGAACTGCATCCGAACGATGTTTCCGACGATTTCATCCGCGAGTACAACCCGGAAGGCATCATCCTGTCGGGCAGTCACGCGAGCACCTACGAAGCGCATGACCTGCGCGCGCCTGCGGCCGTGTTCACGCAGGGGGTTCCGGTGCTCGGCATTTGCTACGGCATGTTCACCATGACCGTGCAATTGGGTGGCAGTGTCGAGGCCAGCGACCACCGCGAATTCGGCCACGCCGAGGTTCGCGCGCGCGGGCACACCAAGTTGCTCGATGGCCTCGAAGACACCCGCACGGCGGAAGGTCACGGCATGCTGCACGTGTGGATGAGCCACGGCGACAAGGTCACCGAGATGCCGTCGGGCTTCAAGCTGATGGCGTCGACACCAAGTTGCCCGATCGCCGGCATGGCCGACGAAGAGCGCGGCTTCTATGCCGTGCAGTTCCATCCGGAGGTGACGCATACCCGACAAGGCACGGCGATGCTCCGGCGCTTTGTGCTGGACATTTGCGTTGCAAAGCCGGACTGGACAATGCCCAACTACATCGAGACGGCCGTTGCGCGCATTCGCGAACAGGTAGGTGGCGAAGAAGTCATTCTCGGTCTCTCCGGCGGCGTCGATTCCAGTGTTGCCGCAGCGCTGATCCATCGCGCAATCGGCAAGCAACTCACCTGCGTATTCGTCGATCACGGCCTGCTGCGGCTGAACGAAGGCCAGATGGTGATGGACATGTTCGCGCGCAACCTTGGCGTCAAGGTGATCGCGGTGGACGCCAGCGAGAAGTTTCTCGGCGACCTCAAGGGCGTGACCGATCCCGAGCAGAAGCGGAAGATTATCGGGCGCGAATTCGTTGAAGTTTTTCAGACTGAAGCGAAAAAACTTCCCGCCGCGAAGTGGCTGGCGCAGGGCACCATTTACCCGGACGTGATCGAGAGTGCCGGCGCCAAGACAAAGAAAGCGCACACCATCAAGTCGCACCACAACGTCGGCGGCCTGCCCGAGACGCTCAACCTGAAGCTGCTCGAACCTCTGCGCGAGCTGTTCAAGGACGAAGTGCGGGAGTTGGGCGTTGCGCTCGGTTTGCCGCGCGAAATGGTTTATCGCCATCCGTTCCCCGGCCCCGGCCTTGGCGTGCGCATCCTTGGAGAAGTCACGCGCCCGGCGGCCGACCTGCTGCGCCGCGCCGACGCCATCTTCATCGAAGAACTGCGCGCTGCGAAGGACACCGACGGTACCAGTTGGTACGATCTCACCGCGCAAGCTTTCGCGGTGTTCCTGCCAGTCAAAAGCGTCGGCGTCATGGGCGACGGTCGTACCTATGAAAATGTTGTCGCGCTGCGCGCCGTGCAGACTACCGACTTCATGACTGCACATTGGGCGGAGTTGCCGCATTCATTGCTCGCGAAAGTTTCCAACCGCATCATCAACGAAGTGCGTGGATTTAACCGCGTCGTCTACGACATCAGCGGCAAGCCGCCGGCTACTATCGAGTGGGAATAATGTACAGTTATTTCAAGACGTTCAGCAGCGTCCTGAAATTTGCAACATTCCATTGAAAATCAATAAGTTATGCGTCCCGCTCAACCCAGCGGGATGCAACCAAAGCCGATACTTTCGACGGTAGCCATGACGGTAAATCTGTAAATCTCTAGGGCGCTGCTTTCCTTTACCGACAAGGCTCTTGACGGTAAAGTTTTACAAGGAAAGCCGCCATGATTACAGACACAGAACTGCGCAAACTGCGCCCCAAAGAAAAAACTTTCAAAGTTGCCGACCGTGACGGCATGTACGTCACCATCTCGACGGCTGGAACCAAGTCGTTCCGCTACGACTACCGCCTCAATGGCCGACGCGAAACACTGACCATTGGCCGTTACGACGACACTGCTGGCGCGAAACATCCGCGTGACCCCAACGAGCTAGATTTCGGCATGACGGTTTCTCTGGCCGAAGCCAGATCGCTACTCACTGTTGCCAGACGGTGTGTCGAACGAGGCGAGTCACCTTCAAGAACCAAAGTAGAAAAGCGCCAAGAAGCAGCGGATGCACTGACGTTTGGGCGTTGGGCGGAAAAATACTTCGCTGACAAAGCAGACCCAAAAAACGCAGCCCGTCTTGCCGATTCGACGCTGGCAATGCGGCGCTCTGTTTACAAGCGTTATCTTGAGGGCCAATTTGGCAAACTGAAACTGGACGAAATTAGCCCCGCACAACTGATGAAGCATTGCGAGAGCATCCGCGAGAAGGTGCCGCTGCGCCTGCAGTCCAAGTCCGCGAAATCGTTTTGCTGGTGTACCGCTTTGCCGTGTCCAAAGACAAGTCACTCACGGTAGCCAATCCCGCCGAATCCATTCGCCCCAGCGATATTGCCACCTTCAAAGCCCGTGATCGCGCACTGGAACCCACAGAAGTTCGCCGTTTCTTGACTGCGCTCGATACCACGGCCACCGCTGCCACACTTCGCCTTGCGCTACGGTTTGTCATGTTGACGATGGTTCGCAAGAGCGAATTTGTGAACGCCACATGGGACGAAGTCGATTTTGATAACGCGAAATGGATAATCCCAAAAGAACGTATGAAAACAGGCAAGCCCCATGTGGTCTACCTGAGCACTCAAGCACTCGACATTCTGGTGACGTTCAAAACCTGTTTCAGTGCATCGCGCTACCTGCATCCCGGTCGGTATGACATGGATACGCCTATCAGCAATGCCACGCTGAACAAAGTCATTGAGGTTGCAGTTGATGCGATCAGGAAAAAAGGGGAAGACTTCGAGAGTTTCACCGTCCACGACTTGAGGCGCACCGCTTCAAGTTTGCTCAATGAAGCCGGTTTCAATCGCGACTGGGTCGAAAAGTGTCTTGCCCACGAAGAAGGCAGTATTCGCGGAATCTACAACAAAGCCGTGTACAGCGAACAGCGCCGCGTCATGCTCCAAGCATGGGCTGACATGATCGACGCTTGGCATCGTGGTGAAGGTGTGCGTGAAATTGTCCGTGCAGCCAAGGTGGCAGCGGCGGATGTGTCGATGGAATTGAACTGATTTTAAGGAGTAGAAAATGCCAACGAAAACGACTGTCCCAGACATAGTTTCACTGGAATCCATGAGGCCAACCGATGCAGAGTGGAAAAAATGGCGTGACGCTCGAAATGTGCGCTATTGGTATGCGGCGATGTTGTCCTTGCAGGTACAGCCTACTGAGAAAAATAGGTCGGTGCTCAGTGCTCATTATCCTGATGTCTATGAACAGTATCGACATCGACTAGAGGTTTTGCTTAAGCGGCGGCGAACGCGTAAGTCACTCCGTCCAGTGGGAGAACAAACCCCCAGCGCAGAACCTCGCAACGAGTATGTCGATTTGCAGGCAGTAGCAAAGTTCGCAGTCACAGTCGAATGGGATGCAAGCGCGACTTTTGCGAAATTCGTCGTACCGCCCACAGCCGTCAAAACACTTGATGGACTGGTGTCGCTAGCTGCCTCTGACGTTGAATTTGAAAAACAAGTCAATGCGGTTAGTGTTGGAGAGAAGCGAACCCTCGTGCGGTATGCCGCCTTGGTGCATCTTTTGCGCATGGCGATAGATTCCCCCGCAGAATTTGAGCGAGTCCGCAACGCATCTTTGGGCAATAGAACTACCGTGTCGATGCAAGCACTGGGCGAAGCGGTCACCCGAGCGGTCGCAACCCTAGCAAATGAGAGTGGAAAGAGTCGCATTCCCAGCGGCTTTGGAAAAGACAAAAACGCCGATGAAATTGCGTTCGCCGAACGAATGGTTAAGACCTACTTTTGAGCGGTTCGTATGTTCAATGTTTTGGAAAATTGGATGAGTTTTAGGAAACTTTTGGGGCTAGCTGGAAAGTAGCCCCGCGACTTGTCGCGCTTCCTCGATAGTTCATCCATCGCGATTCAGATGGATGCAAGCAGGGACGCCTGGCCTCCATCGAAAGCTTTGTTTTATCACTGCATTTCAAGGAGATTAGCCATGCAGAAACTAATCCAAGAGGCGCTTGCCATCAAGCGCGAAACCTTGCTCCGTAAGCGTGAAGTTTTGCGTATTACGGGCCTCTCGAATTCGACTTTTTACAACCGTATCAAAGAGGGCGTGATCCCTCGCGGTGTTCCCATCGGCCCTCGCCTCGTAGGCTGGCCAGCCAGCGAGATTGATGCCTACGTTCAGTCGTGCATCGCCAAGCGCGACCGCAAGCAAGATGAGGGGGCTGTATGAACAAGTCAATTGTCGCCCTGAATCCCGCGCATCAAATTATGCTGGAAATGAGTCCAGGCTTAATGCTTGCTGTCAGCGATTCCATTGATGTGTTACAGGATGCGTGCAATGCGTTCACTGAGCAAGCTCTTCAATCGGCCAGCGACACGGGGATCAAGTTTCCCAACGTTCGCAGCGTCCGCAATTTCATTGCAGGCTCCGAGCGTCAACTGAAATATGCCGAAGCACAAAAACGCTACTTGGCTGCCCCAGCAAAAGGAACTGAGCACAAACTGGTTGGCATCGGCAGCAGTTCGACGTTTAATTGGTGCAGCGTAGAAGGGCGGCACGCCATCTTGCCGTACATCCACACTGAGCTTCAGGTGCAGTATCCCTGCATGAACATTTTCATTCAAGAAATCGAGAGCGACAAGGATGTGTTGGTTGCTGAAACGCTCATGCAGCTTCGTGCGGCGGCGAAAGCAGCGAACGTTTATATGATGGCGCTGTTGGCGTGCCACTCAGGGTTTGAGAACAGCAAATTTCACGAACTTTGTGATGAGTACGCCGTCATCAAAGAATGCCAGCCGGACTTTGATCAGGATACGGCGTTTTCCATTGACTACCTTGGCTTGCGTCCCCTGAATCGGTTTGGCATTGGCAAAACGATGTGCAGTGTGCGCTACGCTGACCATCGCCTTCAGCACACCTACACGCCATACCTCAGTATGCATCCGCTGTATCGGGTCATTTGGCTGATGCGTTGCATGGGGAAAAGCTATGCAGAAATTGGCGAGGCAGTTGGTTTGGATAAATCGAACGTCATGCGCAATTTGCGCCAAATGCCAGCCATCAATCCCAGTTTGGAGATTGATGGCCAGTGGTTGGAGCAAATGCTTGAGCACATCGGCCTTGAGGAAGAAGCGTCATCTGATGATGCTCCTCTCAAGAAGCAGGTCAAGCCAAAGTCAATGGAGGAACAACTTGAATCCAGTGACGACGAGGATGAAGAGGGCAATGATGATTACGAGTAAGCAGCCGCAATAGGCTTGAATGTTGCAACAGGGCATCGCAACTTGCGCAATCGACGCAACGCCCGGCGATGCACTGAATGATGCCGACGCCATCTAACGGCACTCAATTGACTAACCCATAGATCACGGCAAATCGGACTACGTAAGTCCGCTGGGCGGAGCTTTGCCCATTTGCTTTGGTCGCGAACAGATTCGGAGCATTTTTATGTCAGAGAACTCAAAAATCGAATGGACAGATCACACCTTCAATGGATGGTGGGGCTGTATCAAAGTTAGTGCTGGTTGCGATCACTGCTACGCCAACACATGGGCAAATCGCATGGGGCACGATGTATGGGGCCCACACGCAGCGCGTCGCATCCTCAGTGCCGATCACTACCGGATGCCCTTGAAGTGGAATCAGAAGGCACAAGAAGCAGGCGAGCGCCACAAGGTTTTTTGCTCGTCAATGGCAGACACGTTTGAAAGCCGCCCTGACTTGATTGAACCGCGCAAGCGCATCCTCAAACTCATCGACGAGACACCTGCATTGGATTGGCTGGTGTTGACCAAGCGCCCTCAGAACATCAAGAAGCTGCTTCCAAACGACTACGACTATCCGCCCAACCTGTGGCTGGGTACAAGCGTTGAAAACCAAGACGCAGCCGACAAGCGTATTCGTTACCTGCTGGAGCATGACCGTGCAGCAGTTCGCTTCCTGTCATGCGAACCACTGCTTGGATGTGTGGACATTCGCAAGTACCTCCAGCCAGCGGCGAACGGAGCCAAGATTGATTGGGTCATTGTTGGTGGTGAATCGGGCGGTCATTCACGTCCCATGAATCCGCTGTGGGCAAAAAGCCTGATTGAGCAATGCCAAGACACGGGAACACCCGTGTTCTACAAGCAATGGGGCGACTACGTGCCCTTGAAGCGTGTTAGCGGTGATGGAAAGACCTATCGCACGATTCCGGTATTCAAGGCCAATGGCGATGATATTCCGATGGCACGGGTCGGCAAGAAGGCCGCTGGCCGCGTGATCCTTGGTCGCGAATGGAGTGAGTTCCCGGTCACGCCACTCACCACCTGATGCAGGTGCCCCCGGACGCTGGCGACATGCTGGTGTTCGGGGGGCAACATTTTTATGCATCTACAAGCCATGTTGCGGTGGCTAATTTGAGCAAGTGCCAACGACCGCTAGCTTGGTGTTCAAAGTCGCTGCAAAACATTGCCTTTGGCACTACGTCAATGCAGTTTTCGTGAATGTCAGTCTGATTCCATTTCTAATTCAATAGACGGATAATTGTTGCACCTGTACTTCGAGTAGGT
>JAPUER010000046.1 GCA_027492485.1 Betaproteobacteria bacterium | reverse complement strand
GTTGTAGCCGAAGTTGCCCTTGCCCTCGGCAACCTTGTTGAGGATGACCGAGGCTCGCGGTCGTAGTCGGAGCTGGTCTCCTCGATCTGCGCCTTGATCTGCTTGATACGAGACTGGATGTTGGCGGCCTCGCCGGCACCGTCGATGATCGTCGTGTTCTCCTTGGAGATCACGATCTTCTTGGCCTTGCCCAGATCCTTGAGCGTGGCCTTCTCGAGCTGCAGGCCAACTTCCTCGGAGATGACCTGGCCGCCGGTGAGGATCGCCATGTCTTCCAGCATCGCCTTGCGACGATCGCCAAAGCCCGGCGCCTTGACCGCGGCGACCTTGTCCATCGCCTCGGCAACCAGCTTGCCGATGTTTTCGTCCCCGTTGGCGGAGATCGTGCCGACCTGCGCGATCGACTTGGAATCGGCCGACGGCTTCGAGATCTTCTTCAGCTCGTCGACGGCGCCGGCCACGGCCCTGTCAATGCCGCGCTTGAGGTCCATCGGGTTCATGCCGGCGGCGACGGCCTTGAGTCCTTCGCGGATCAGCGCCTGCGCGAACACGGTCGCGGTGGTGGTGCCGTCACCGGCGACGTCGGAGGTCTTGGAAGCCACTTCCTTGACCATCTGCGCGCCCATGGAAATCGTCGCGGTGCATCGATACGGGGGGCAGACTCGAAGCGAACGCGCATTGGTAGTGGATGCGACCGGCCCGGATGCGGATGCGCCACAGTCAAGCCGGTCAGACGGTTGCGGCATGCGTGGTGGTTACAACACGTTCGGTCGCAGATCCGCGACCAGGACACGGTGGAGAACTCTTGCACGAAACATTCGATCGCTCGTCGCTGCAATTGGGCGCACCGCACCGCGCTTCTCGCGTGCGGCAAAATCGCATAGAGTTGCGGCAGCAAGGCTAATGGTTCGTGCCGATGTATCGGTGGCTGCTGCGCTTGGGGCTCCTGCTGTGCGTTTGCTGGCTGCAGCCGGGTCTGGCCGAGCCTGTTCCTCTGCGCGTTGTGCACTTGACCGAACCGCCTTCCATGAGCAAAGCGCCTGTCCCGGCGGCTGGGCTGGCCGATGCGGAGCCTACGCGTATCGCGAAGCTGATGACGCCACTTCGCGGGATCGACTGGTACCAGTTGCAGCTCGCGTCCGATTGGCAGGCTGATAGTACGCCGCTGCTGACGATCCGCGGCATCCTGACCGCACGCGCGGCAGTGTATGCGCCACCCGACTACGAGGCACAGGTCCTTGGCATATTCACGGCCAAGCTCGATCCAAGCTATTCGCGCCGTGCGATGGTCTATCCGCTACCGCATGACCTGCGCACAGATCAGCCGATCTATGTGGCGGTTGGCAGGCCCGGGCAACCGGTACCCCTGCAGGCAAGCATCGAAGACAGCTCCTCCTACCATGCCGCCGACTTGCGATTCGTGCGGGCAAACACCTTCTTCATTGCCGTGCAGGTCTCGATGCTGCTGGTGTTCGTCTGCTTCTGGCTGCTGTTGCGCGAGCGCACCTACATCTACTTCATCGGTTACCAGTTCTTCCTGGTGATGTATCTGATGTCCCAGACCGGGGAACTCTACAGTCTGCCCGGTGGCGCAATATTCGCTGCCGGGGGTCTCCGGTTCACGAACTGTCTGACCGCCCTGGTGCCCGCGTTCGGCATTCTGTTCCTGCTGGATTTCGTGAGTCTGCGCCAACTGACGCCGCGCTTGGCAAGGGCGCTGGTCCTCGCTTGCGGGCTGTATCTTGTGCTCGTCATCCTGCTGGCTCTGCCGATCCCCTTCTTTCTCTCAAACCTGTCCATCAATACACTCAATGTCCTGCATATCGCCGCCACGCTGGCGGCACTCACGGCGAGCGGCATCGCCTTGACGCGCGGCAACCGGCAGGCTGGTTTCTTCCTGCTCTCGTGGTTGCCGCTGCTGATTCTCCTGATGGTGCGCGCAACGCAGCAATTCATTAATCTGCTGCAAGCGCCGTGGATGGAATACGCCTTCGCCGCCAGCATGGCCTACGCTGCGCTCATCATCGCCATCGGTCTGGCCGAACGCACCGCACAAGCGTGGCGCGAGCGCGACCAGGCGGCGGATCTCGCGCAGTTCGATCCACTGACCCGCGTACTCAATCGCCGTGCCATCCTCGCGCAACTGGCCGATGCTTGGACGGAATCGAAGGCAACTCGCGCGCGCATGGCGGTCCTGTTCCTGGACATCGATCATTTCAAGCAAATCAACGATGGCCATGGCCACGCCGCCGGTGACGCCTGCCTCATAGCGGTCACCCAAGCGATGCGCGCCGAGCTGGGCGACGCGGATCGGCTCGGGCGTTATGGTGGTGAGGAGTTCGTGGTTCTGCTGCGCGGCGAACACGCAGCGCTCGCTCGGCATGTGGCCGAGCGCATTCGCGTGCGTGTGGCCGCGCTCAGGATCACCTTCTACGAACGCGCGATCCCGTTGTCGGTGAGCATCGGCGTGGCCCTGCGCGAAGAGGGGACGCCCAGCGTTGAAGCACTAGTTGATTACGCCGATCAGGCTCAGTACCGAGCCAAGACCGGCGGCCGCAACCGCGTGTTCGAGTATGGCGCTGGCGCGGCCGTTGAACCCGTGCCGGCTTGAGTCTGTCATCAAGTACGGGCGCGGGTTCAACTCTGAAGTGCAACACCTGATCGTGTGAGGAGGCTCAGGTGCGTTAGCCTGTGCAGCTTCACCGGCAAGTGGAAACAGCGCATGACCTATAAGCACCTGAGCCGTGATGAACGGTGATCCTGCCCCCGTTTCACGGACACCCGCCTAAGTAGCGCGTGCCTGCTCGAACTGCTCCGGGCCGAGATAACCCAGCGCCGAGTGCAGGCGATTTCGATTGTAGTCAACCTCGATGTACTCGAACACGTGCACACGCGCCTGTTCGCGCGTGGCGAGCCGCGCAGCCAAGGAGTGGAAGTCGGCGATGAACCAGTTCGCGATAATCTACGGAGACCGATTCGCGCTCAATCGCTGATCGGAACCGACAACGAAGACCGCCTCACACACAAAAAATCAGACAGGCCCCTGGATTCAGCGTCACCGGCCGCATTGGGCGGCGCGGCGTGGAGCGCCCGCCTCGTCCGCCAGCCACGCGCCGATCACGCGCTGCGCGATGGCCAGCACCGGGCCGATGCTGTGCGGTTTGCCGGCGAACAGGAAGCGCCGGCCAATGCAGATTTCCAACCGCGCAAAACACAAAGCCCGGCACAAGGCCGGGCTTCGCGGTAACGCTTGTCGCAGGGCGCGGATCAGAAATCCATGCCGCCCATGCCACCCATGCCGCCGCCGGCCGGGCCGTGGCTGTGGGCTTCTTCCTTCTTCGGCGCCTCGGCGACCATCGCTTCGGTCGTGATGACGAGGCCGGCGATCGACGCGGCGTTCTGCAGCGCGGTGCGCGTCACCTTGGTCGGATCGAGGATGCCCAGTTCGACCATGTCGCCGAACTGACCGGTCGCGGCGTTGTAGCCGAAGTTGCCCTTGCCGTCGGCGACCTTGTTGAGGATGACCGACGCCTCATCAACCGGACTTTCGGGAGTAATACAACTGCCGTCCACGCGGCGCTACCACCCAGCCATCCAACCGCCGCAACGTGATCGAACGCCGCAACGTTTGCGGAATCGCAACCGGAAAGGGATCGCCACGCACGACATTGTTGTTCGGTGCCAGTGCGACGACGTCTTGCAATTTGTTACCGAGCGCATGGCGCTGCGGACGCGCAGGCGTGAAGAGAATGCGATGAACGCTGCCAAGCCGGTCAAGAAACATCACAGTCCGTTTGCGCGCGGTGCACCTCCGCAGCACACCATGCTCGGCTGCGGAGCGGATCTACGGTTCCGGGAAATCCACGACCGACAAGCTCAACGGCAATTGGTTGCGATGTTCGAGCGGCTTCATCTCACGCACGATGCGATCGCTCTTCTCGTCGAAGTATCCGGTTAGGTCGAATCGCTCGATGCGGAACGGAATGCCTTCGGACAACGCGAAGTTGCGCGCGTCCATCAACTGGAAGTGCAGGTGCGCGAAGGTCGAGCTACCGTTGTTGCCGAGTGCGGCGATGACCTGCCCTGCGCGCACCTTGTCACCCGTCTTGACCTTGATGCTGTCGGCTTTCAGGTGACCGTAGAACGCGAACGCGCCGTCGCCGAGGTCCAGCACTACGTGATTGCCGCCGGCTTCCGGCAAGCTCGGTTCGGGCAAAGGCGCGTTCGGGACCAGATCGGCGTAGCGCGACAGCACGTCGATCACGGTCGCATCCGCCACGGCGAGCACCGGCGCGCCGAAGCCGTAGTAGTCCGCGTTGGCCTTGCCGTCGCCACGATGCACTTCACCGTTTTCGTCGAAGCGCGCGAAATCGATCGCGAAGCGTTCCGGCAGGCGCAGATGACCATCGACCGCGCGCTGGCCGCGGCGGTGATGGTTGGCTTTGTCGCAACACGCTTCCAGTACGCCCCAATTGGAACCTGCAAGCGGCGCGCGGATCAGGCGCGCAGGCTTCGTATCGACCGTGGCCACCACAGCCGGTACGGGATTCTCAGCATCCGATGCGCCCGCTGCAGTCAACCGTGCGCGCAACTCGCCGGGAACGGCGGTGTTGGCGGCCAGTGCGACATCGATCCACACTGTCGCCGTCGCGCCGGAATCGATGCGCGTGCCGGCAGCCATCGGATCGCCGAGTGGACTCATGCGCGCCGCCAGCGATTCACCGCTGTAGCGGACGAGCGGCGCCGCCGCACCGGCCCCGACCTCGGCCGCGGTGATCGTGACGGCCTTCTTGCCGGTATTCGTTGCAAGGATCTCGTAGGTCAGGTGCGTACGGCCGTCGCTGGCGGCAACGGCTTGCGGGGCCTTCGGTACCGTCAGGACGAGCGGAAACAGCGACAAGGTCGTACTCGACGTCGGTACGGCATCTGCCACGGGCGGCGCGCCTAAAACAACGGCCGCGGAGATGGCACCGAACAGCACGACGGTGAGGGCGCGGACGCATTGAATGAAGATCGGATGGCGCATGGAGCTCCCCTTGTTCTGGTTCTCACCTTGATCGCGCGCAACGGCGGCGAAAAGGATCATCGAGTGCTCGCGCAACAATGGCCACCCGTCGGCCGCACTGCTGGGAGACCACCGCGCCGGCTTCGACTTGGCGCAGCAAGGTCAATGGCAACGGGTCAACCGCGAACACGCGCGCGGCCTCGTCGATGCAGGTGATGACTGGGACATCCCGATCCTCAAGGGCGAGTACATCCCCGCCAACGGCGGCACGCTCGGCGGTTTGGGACTGACCTTTACCGAAACCACGCCCCACGTATTTGGCGTGTCCACCTTCTACTACGACGTGGCCGGCAACCCCGTCACCGATGCCACCGGCGGCATCGTCGAGTACGTTGATGATGTGACGACCCAGACCACCGGCATCGTCGCCCGCGTGAACATGAGTTTCTACCGCATGAGGAATGGCCCCTGCCGTGGTTGCGCCGACCACCCGCGCGATCAGGTGCAGACCAGCGACGTGGGCACGTTCGAGTGGACCGGTCCGCGCTCGGGCCGCTACACGGTCAACGGCCAGTCGCAGGACATGGTCGAGGCCATGAGCGGCCCGCCGCTGGTGGCGGCCACCGACTTTTCCGGCGTGTGGATGGTCGTTCGGCGCTTCGTGTCCGGCGAGCCGCCGGACTACGCCATGAGTGGCGACGGAATCGTGCGTGGAGGCGTGGTGCAGGTGATCCCAGTCACCGAGGCGCGCAGCTACCGCATTGACAACGTGGCCCTCGGGCAGCCGCCCGCCGGCGTGCCGCTGCCGCCCGCCAACTCGCGACGCTATGACGTGCGCTGCATCGGCCCCACCTACTTCGGCACCGACCCCGCGCACCCCGGTCCGCGGTGCGCGTTCGACGAGTTGTCCCCGAACGCCAACGAGATGACGCTGTGGTTTGACGATCTCAACCTGGGGCGCGCGCTCAATGTCGTGCGCGACCAGATGAACAACAATGAGCGCGTGATCCGCAACAACGGCACCGAGAAGCCACGCCTCTACGCGACGTCGGATCGCATCGTCTGGCGGCAGAAACTGCCATCTCCCTATGACAGGGGCATCGGCGTGTCGGAATGGGTGATGGTGCGGCTGGATACCTTGCCACAGCCGTGAATGGGCTTTGCTGGAACCTGGGCTGCGCTCAGCAGCCCGATACGGGGTATAGGAATTTCAAACGGCGTTTTCGTGGAGTCTGGCGGGCAGGCGGCGGTCGTGCAAGCACCGGTTCTGGCAGCGAACCGGACGACCACGCGTTGGATTTCGGCAGCTCGGGGCCGCTCATCGGCGCCATCCCTGGGCAGCTCTGACCGATTCTCAACAATGGGCCGAGCGCAGCCCTGCGGGGTCGGTCCCGCATCGGGTCGGATCCTGGATTCGCCGTCGACGGCGTAGCCGGCAGTTCATCACGCGGCTGCCGCCGGCGGTGCGCGCGCTGCAGGCCTGTAGTGCGCGTCTTCCCGCGCACCGTGCTTCTCGAAGTGGGCCAGGATGGCGCGGATGGCTGCGGGTTCCTCGATGCTGGCGACGATCCGCACCGCGCCGCCGCAGTGGACGCAGGGGGTCACGTCGATGGAGAAGACCCGCTTGAGGCGTTGCGCCCAGTTCATCGCGCGGCGCTTCTCCTCGGGGCTGCGCGGCTCCTCGTTGGCGCTGACCTCAACCGGTGCAGCATCGGTCGCAGGCCGCTTGCCTCGCCCCGAAGGTGTCAGCTGCGCACGCAGGGCGGCGTTCGGGGCAAACACGCCGTGGAACTCGTGTGCCTCCGCGACAACGCCGGCATGCAGCGAGAAACCGCCGACCTGCCCGGCGCCACCTTCCAGCGAACCCTTGTCACCAGGCAGCGTTTGCAAGGTGACCACTTTGCGTCCGGCGTGCTTTCCGGTTGCGACACGGTAGGTGATCGAACTCATCCGCAGCCCGTCCATGCCGTCGTCGCTACCCGCGCTGTCGGACAGGAACACGGATTCGTCTTCGCCTTCGAGCCAGCCGCGCCGCGCCAGGTGCCGGCAGACGCGATGCGCGATCGTGCTGGCCAACTGGGTCAACTGCGCGGACGTGGGCGCGCGGGTGCGGTGCAGGCGCGGTTTGCGCTGTGGTTGCTCGACGTTCTCGTACACGCCATCGAGCCACAGCATGTGGACATGCACGTTGAGGTTGAGCGCGCTGCCGAAACGCTGGATCAGCGTCACCGCGCCGCATTGGGCGGCGCGGCGTGGAACGCCCGCCTCGTCCGCCAGGCACGCGCCGATCACGCGCTGCGCGATGGCCAGCACCGGGCCGATGCTGTGCGGTTTGCCGGCGAACAGGAAGCGCAGCGGGTACGGGAAGCTCAGCACCCACTGCCGCCCCGGGCGCGCGCCGAACACGTCTTCCACCAGATGCCGTGCTGACTCGGCCATGCGCCGGGCGCCGCAACTCGGGCAAAAGCCGCGCTTCGCTTCGCTCCGGCGAACTTGAACAAGCGCGTTGATCGACACGGATCGTCCTTGCATCCGGCTGAATACGGCACGTGCCTATCTGGAGCGGATTTTCCGCAAGACCGGATGCCATCGCCAAGCCGAACTGGTCGGACTGCTGGCCGGGCTCGCCCACGTTGCGCCGCGCCCCGATCTGGATATCAGCCCCTTGCAGCAGCCTCATGCGATTACCGGCATTTGCCAGTAGTCGGCGCACCGTTTCCCTGCGTAAGGTTCAGGCCGCCGTCGCTGCGAGCGACAAACCGGGGGCAAAAATCATGTGCCGACGCATCGCTCTAGTTGCACGTCAGGGGACGGAGGCCATCATCAGTCTCCTGCTGTTTGCGCTTGCTGCTGTCCTTATCGCGGGCAGCGCCCGCGCGGCCACGTTCTGCGTGACATCGTCGGCCGAACTGCAAAATGCATTGAACGCCGCTGCCGCAAACGACGAAGACGACGAAATCCGGATCTATGCAACCACGTTTGTGCCGCCGACCACGCACGGCTTCAAGTACGACACCCTCAAACCGTATTCACTCACGCTTGCAGGCGGTTACATTGCGCTTTTGGGCAACCCTTGCGCCATGGCTTTGCGGAACGCAAATTCAACCGTAATCGATGGTGGCGGAAGCCGTCGTTTGTTCGGATTTGTCGGATATGCGAACACTGGCGATTTACGCATAACGCGACTGACCTTCCGCAATGGCATCAATGAGACCAATTCGTCGCCGGTGGACATCGGCGGCACCGCCCTATACAACGGCAACATCACACTGGATCGCGTCGTGGTGCGCGATAACATCAGCGCAGTACAGGTGATCTTCGCGAGTTCGGGCGGTAGCGTAGTAGTGCAAAACAGCGTATTCGCAGACAACACGCTCGTGCCTGGCTACGGCGGTCGCAAGGTGGCGCAATTCCAGAGTGTCAATAGCAACGGGCCATCCGGTGGCGTGGTGTTCAATGGCAATACCGCGGCCGGCAACGTGAGCACGGTTCTGAACGGTAGTGCGGAGGTAGTCCTGGGCGTATCCAATGGATCGCTACGCGTGGCTAACAGCAACTTCTGGGGTAATTCCAGCCTTGATCTTGAATTTGCCGACTTCGGCAACTCGACGATAACAATCCGCGACAGCAATATCGGCATCCATTCGTACTGGGGCCCGGCGATTTCGACGCATAACCTTTACAGTATTGATCCTGCCTTCATCGGCAACGGCAACTACCGACTGGCCGGTAACTCGCCATTGCGCGATCTCGGCGACAACATGGCCTTTGGCGGCATCGGTAGCTACGACGCCGCCGGTGGATCCCGCGTGATGTTCGGACAAGTGGATATCGGTGCTTACGAGATACAGGATGACAGCATCTTCAAGAATGGGTTTGAGTGAACTATTGAAAAAGGCGAAACAGGGGGCGTGGCAACTCTGACCGATTCTCAACAATGGGCCGAGCGCAGCCCTGCGGGGTCGGTCCCGCATCGGGTCGGATCCTGGATTCGCCGTCGACGGCGTAGCCGGCAGTTCATCACGCGGCTGCCGCCGGCGGTGCGCGCGCTGCAGGCCTGTAGTGCGCGTCTTCCCGCGCACCGTGCTTCTCGAAGTGGGCCAGGATGGCGCGGATGGCTGCGGGTTCCTCGATGCTGGCGACGATCCGCACCGCGCCGCCGCAGTGGACGCAGGGGGTCACGTCGATGGAGAAGACCCGCTTGAGGCGTTGCGCCCAGTTCATCGCGCGGCGCTTCTCCTCGGGGCTGCGCGGCTCCTCGTTGGCGCTGACCTCAACCGGTGCAGCATCGGTCGCAGGCCGCTTGCCTCGCCCCGAAGGTGTCAGCTGCGCACGCAGGGCGGCGTTCGGGGCAAACACGCCGTGGAACCGGGTGAGGTGCGCGCGCGGCGGCGGAACGAGCGCCGCCAGCTTGGCGATGAAGTCCACCGGATCCCACTCGACATGGGTGGTGCCGTTTCGCCACGGGGTCTTGAGTTCGTACCGCACCCTGCCCTGCGCTGAGATCGACAGCCGCTTCTCGCTGATCGCCGGGCGTGTGATGTACCGGCACAGCTTTTCGTAGACGCCATCGAGCCACAGCATGTGGAAATGCACGTTGAGGTTGAGCGCGCTGCCGAAACGCTGGATCAGCGTCACCGCGCCGCATTGGGCGGTGCGGCGTGGAACGCCCGCCTCGTCCGCCAGCCACGCGCCGATCACGCGCTGCACGACCCCCTGCACCGGGCCGATGGCTTCGGGCTTGCTGGCAAACAGGAAGCGCAGCGGGTACGGCAAGCTCAGCACCCATTGCCGCACCGGGCGCGGGCCGAACACGTCTTCCACCAGATGCCGTGCTGACTCGGCCATGCACCGCGCGCCGCAACTCGGGCAGAAGCCGCGCTTCTTGCAGGAAAACGCCACCAGCCTCTCCGCGTGGCAGTGCTCGCACACCACCCGCAGGAAGCCATGATCGAGCACCCCGCAGCGCAGATAGTCATCGAACTCCTCGCGTACATAGTCCGGCAGTGTGCGGTCCTCCGCTTCGAGGCGGGCAATGAAATCCGGGTAGTGCGCGTGGACCGGCGCGTACAGCAGCGTGCGTTCGGGCGCGTGGCGGGCGTAGCGCGGCGCGGCGTGGGCGGTCGGCCGTGGCGTGCGCACCTCGGCCTGCCGCGAGAATGCGGCGAGGCGCGGCACGGGGCGCTCCGATGCAGGGACGGCTGCTCAGGGTTGCGCCCGCGATCACACGTTCATATAGGCGTTTTCCGATCTTCGCGTCAGACATTGCCGCGGTGCGGACAGATGGCCCCGCCTCGGACGCCAGAAAGCACAGCCGTTGTATGTCCCAACGGCGGCAGCACGATCGTTGACGGCACCCGATGGCAGGTCATGGTCAATGCGGATGCCGCTCAACGGTCGCGCAAAGAAATCGCGAACCAGCAACATGTCGTCGAACTGTTGCTGGTAGCGCGCTTCGACGACGAGCCAAGTCACGTTGGGGACGCCACCGGCCATCGGCGTGCGATCGCCACCGGCGCCGCGTACGATCCCACCCCCAACGCGATACTTGCGGACCTGGCGCGACGCGAAATCGTACAGGTACCCCTTGGAGCCAGCACCGCGACTCGCTGCTGCGGCAGTCCACTGTGACTGCGTCCAGCATCCGCAATGCTCCATGATGAGGTCCGCCGTAGCGGGTCGCACCAAGGCAAACAAGGCAACCACGACCACGCTCAATGTCGATCTGGGCCGCGCGCGCGAAGCGCTGGACGAGTTCGCCCACGCGGAACGCATCATCGCCGGCAAACAGGTACTGCCCGGCACCGATGCGAAGATCCTCGCCGGCTACGGCATGGCATGGGGACAACTGGGCGACGCGGGCAGGCGCGCGGACTACTACCGCCGCGCGCTGGCCGCGCTGGACAAGGCCGACAGCGCGCCGTTGCTGGCACTCAAGCGCAAGATTGCCGCTGAGGCGGATGCCGGTTCAACGCCGCAATGAACGGCATGCGCTGACCGCGCGCTTGCCCCTCGCTCAACCGCTGCGCCTGCCGCAGCGGAAATCGTCTCTCTTGATGCTTTCGCCGGGGTGCGGGTTGGTGTAGTCGTTCTTGCGGAACACGATGGCATCGCCCCGGCGCGCGCCGCGCCAGCCGTTATAGGCACCGCCGCTGAAGCTGACCACGTCCGCCGTGGCGCTGATCGTGCCACCGCCCGACTGGGCGGAATAGCGATTGCCCGAAATGGTGAACCACATCCCGGTGGGCCGGTACTGGGTGACGAAGCTCACGCCATCGAACTGCATTGCGGCCATCAGGCAGTCGTAGCGGCCGTCGAGTGGCCCGCCGCCGCCCGCAGCACCTGCGCTCTGCTGTGCCGGAGCCGGGGTCGTCGTTGCCGTCGCCGTCTTGGCCGGCGACAGCATCGCCAGCAACTCCTGCGGTTCGGAATGCAGGATCTTGCGGCTGTACTCGGCGGCCAGCGTGCGCGCCTGCTTGATCTGCGCCGCGTTGCCCTTCTGGTTGCCGTCGATGTACAGCAGTACCGGCAGGCTGGCGCTGGCGATCAGGGTGTCGTACAGCGCGGCTTTCTCCTTGTTGCTCACATTCGCCATGGCTGGTGCCAGCTTGGCGCTGAAGTCGGCGAACACCCGATCCTCCACGGCGGTCGATGGCGCTTCCCCACTCAGCACCGTGGCGAGGCCGACGACGAAGCCCGCATAGGCACCGGCGACATTGTTCTTCCACCCCCTCGGCCCGTAGGGCTGCTCAAACAACTCCTTTTTGGCCGTGGTGATGGCCTCCAGCAGTTCCCGACGTTGCTGCGGGTTGTCTCCCAGCTGGTCGGCGAAGTTGCGCAAGGTGTCGTCGCCGGCCACGGGCGCGAATTTCAGCGCCGCGGATTGGGCGAACGCCGTTTCGCCGGCCAGCAGCAGGGTGAAGGCGATCAGGAGGCTGCGAAGCTTCATGGCGTCTCTCCTTCGCCC
>JAPUER010000045.1 GCA_027492485.1 Betaproteobacteria bacterium | reverse complement strand
CGCGGGCCGGGACGACGATGGTGTCGAACTTGTCGTTCTCCGACCCCACGGGCTGGATCCAGTCCGGGCTCGTCAAGCCCGAGCAGTTGCCCTACAAGTACCAGCACGAGCTGCACGCCAACGAAATCGTGCTGCTGGCCTACTACATCGCCAGCATCAACATCGAGCGCGCCTACCACGACATCGCCGGCGGCGATTACGTGCCCTTCGAAGGCATCTGCCTCACCGACACCTTCCAGATGGGTGAGAAAGGCGACCTGGTGGATGCGCTGCTGGTGGACAACAGCAAGCGCCGCAAGCGGCAGATGGCGCTGGACATCCGCGTCATCATCGGCAATCCACCGTATTCCATTGGCCAGCGCAGCGAGAACGACAACAATCAGAACATTGCCTACCCACATTTGGACACACGCATCCGCGACACGTACGCCGCGCAATCGACGGCCACGCTGGCCAAGGGGCTTTATGACAGCTACATCCGCGCCATCCGCTGGGCGTCCGACCGCATCAAGAACCGCGGCGTGATCGGATTCGTAACCAATGCTGGATTCTTGGACGCCAGGACCACTGATGGGCTACGACGTTGTCTAGCCGACGAGTTCTCCGACTTATACGTATTCCATTTGCGTGGCCTCCGCGGACAGAAAACAGCCGGCGAGCTGGCAAAAAGAGAAGGGGGTCAAATCTTCGGAATGGGTAGCTCTGCGGCAATCGCGATCACGCTGTTGGTGAAGAACCCCGGCAGCCACGATCACGGTCGCATCTTCTTCCACGACATCGGCGACTACCTCAGCCGCGAGGACAAGTTCGCCATCGTTTCGCACTTCGCCAGCATCGCTGGCATCGGCGAGGAAGACGCATGGCAGACCATTACGCCCGATGCTCACGGCGACTGGCTGCGCCAGCGCGACGACGGCTTCGGCGAGTTCATTGCGCTGGGCGACAAGAAGGGAGGGGGTATCAGCCTGTTCGATAACTACTCGCAAGGCGTGCTGACGGCGCGCGATGCTTGGTGCTACAACGCCAGCAAGGGCGCGGTTGAAGCCAACATGACACGGATGATCGAGTTCTACGACAAAGAGGTGAAACGTTTCGACAGCGTGTACGCCGGCTCGACCAAGAAAGAGCGCGACGCAGCGGTTGACGGTTTCATCGACGCCGATCCAACACGAATCAGTTGGACGCGGTCGCTCAAGCAGGAGCTGGTCAAGAATCACCGCTTCGAGTTTGAGCCGGGTTGTGTAGTGCGAGGCGTGTACCGTCCGTACTCGAAGCAATGGATGTACTTCAACCGCCGCTTCAACGAGATGGTCTATCAAATGCCGCGCATTTTCCCGAACGCGGCGGCGGAGAACCGCGTGATTTGTGTACTCGGCACCAGTGCATCCACCGCATTCACGGCGTTGATGACGGACGAGCTTCCGAACTACGACAGCATGGCTAAGAGCCAATGCTTCCCGTTGTACCTCTACGACGAAGCCGCGCAAGCCAGCGACGATGCGCGCGGCGCCGGTCTGTTCGATCAGCCGGCATCCACCAAGCCCGCCCGCCGCGACGCCATCACCGATGAAGGGCTGGCGCACTTCCAGGCGGCCTACCCCGGCGAGAAGCTCAGCAAGGACGACCTGTTCTACTACGTCTACGGCTTGCTGCACTCGCCCGACTACCGCGAACGTTACGCCGACAACCTCGCCAAGGAACTGCCGCGCATCCCGCGCGTGAAAACCGCCGCCGACTCTTGGGCGTTCAGCAAGGCGGGCCGCGCGCTCGCCGATCTGCACTTGGGCTACGAAACCGTGCCCATGTACGTCGGCGCCCTCATTAAGTGTACCGGCCACGACTCCGTGAACCCGGCAGGCCTCGCCAAACTCTCGGCCAAAGTGAGCAATACGGAAGCGCAGGAGAAGTTCTTCCGCGTGGAAAAGATGAAGGTGCCCAAGACCGGTGGCGAGAAGGACCTCACCACCCTCATCTACAACGCCCGCATCACCGTTACCGGCATCCCGCCCGAAGCCTACGACTACGTCGTCAACGGCAAACCGGCGCTGGACTGGGTGATCGAACGCCAATGCATCAAGACCGACAAGGCCAGCGGCATCGTCAACGACGCCAACACCTGGGCCAACGAGACCATGCACAACCCCCGCTACCCGCTGGAACTGTTCCTGCGCGTCATCACCGTCAGCCTTGAAACCATGAAAATCGTGTGCGACCTGCCCAAACTCGACATCGGCAGTGGCGGCTGACGTGGTGGCGAAGCAAACTCACGGTGCAAATTGCGTGCAAGCGGAAGCGATTGTCACCGCTTTGCCAGTCGATGCGTCATTCATGCGTCACGCACGGTAGGGCTGGACTGGGATGGGGGTATGGGATGCCGTAGGGGAACTCGCCAAGCGCCTTCTGGGCGAAGGTCGCTCGGCGCCGCGCGACCTGTCAAAGATTGGTCGAAAGATCACGCCAGAACATGGGACGCGCAAGAGCGGACACTACACGGCGGCCCCACAGCGTCCGACCGACATTGAGGTGTTGCCTGAGTACGAATTCGTGCGTCAAGCCGTGGCCGCCCACTGTCCGGCCATGTTTGTTACTGGCAAGGCCGGAACTGGCAAATCCACGCTGATCCATTGGCTGGTAGGGCAGGTGGATGCGTGTGCAGTGGTTGCGCCTACTGCGGTGGCCGCCATCAATATCGGCGGCGACACCATTCACTCCTTTTTTGGGCTTCCAGCCGAACACCTTGATCCAGACCAGGAGTATCGCCCAGACCAGCGGCGACGCCTGGTGATTGAGAATCTGAAACTGCTGATCGTCGATGAGGTTTCGATGGTGCTCCCGAACCTTGTCGACGTCATCGATCACACGCTGAAAAGCGTGCGCCGCAACAACAAACCGTTCGGCGGCATACCCGTTCTGTTCGTGGGCGACCTGTTTCAGTTGCCGCCCGTCGTGGCCACGCCGGAAGAGCGGGTCTACTTCTCGCATCGTTACCGCAGCAGGTTCTTCTTCTCGGCCGATGTGTTTGCTGACACGCTGATCCAGCCTGTGCAGTTGACCAAGGTGTTCCGCCAGTCCGACCCTGAATTCGTGGGCGCATTGAACCGCATACGAGTTGTCGAGCAGTACCGCGACTCATTGGCCATGCTGAATCGACGGTGCTTTCGAGATCGAAGCGGTGAGCCCGACGGCATCTATCTCGTGTCAACGAATGTAATGGCACGCACAATCAATTCGCGTGAACTCGATCGGCTGCCTGGCGCTGTGCGGTTGTACGAGGCTAGCGTGACGGGAAGCGTGCCGGTCAACAAATGGCGCCTGCCTGCGCCGGACCGGCTTGAGCTCAAGGTTGGTGCAAAAGTCATGTTCGTGAAAAATCACAAACCGGATTGGATCAACGGAGACGTGGGCACGGTTGTGGGGCTCGCCGATGACCATATTCGAGTTCGGAAAGACGCTTCTGACAACGTGGTTAGCGTTGGCTATGAGGTGTGGCCAAAGTACAAGTACGCCTACGACTACGCCAGCCGGAAGATAGAACGTGAGGTGGTGGGCACGTATCGACAATTTCCCCTCACGTTGGGTTGGGCTGTCACCATCCACAAGTCGCAGGGCCTCACGCTGGACAAAGTGGTGCTCGATCTGGGCGGCGGTGCGTTTGCGGAAGGGCAGACCTACGTGGCGCTGTCGCGCGCCAGAACGATCGATGGATTGCGCCTGATCCGACCAATTGCGATGCGCGATGTGAGAGTCGATCCGATGGTGTCGGACTTCTACCGCAACCTCTGATTGGGGATTGCCGGAGGGCAGCCGGAAGTTGAATCTACCCTCGCGTGCTTATGCTTGATGGAGCGACGTTGGATCAGCGATCACCAGAGTGGTACCAGGCGCGCCTTGGTCGAATCACGGGTACGCGGTTTGCGGCCGCGATGGCGGGGCCGGGATCGCGCGCCTATGCGTCTCTCATTGACGAGCTGGTGTCCGAACGACTGACTGGACATCGCAGATCGATACCAACGACACCGGCGATGCAGTGGGGCATCGACCATGAGCCGGCCGCTCGTGCGTGGTATTCCAGGCAATCCGGGAATCATGTCGAACTGGTCGGATTCGTGCACCACCGGAAATTTGCGTTCGTCGGGGTATCGCCCGACGGGCTCGTGGGGAGCAGTGGTGTTCTGGAAATCAAGTGTCCGCAGGTGAAGGCCTACAGAGAGACGGTCACCCGAGGATGCGTCCCGACACGGTACGTCTGGCAGGTTCAGGGACAGCTCTGGGTCTGCGAACGTGAGTATGCCGACTTCGTGTGTTTTCATCCCGGCATGGGCGGGCTGGTGATCCGTGTCCCGCGTGACGAGGCGGGCATTGCCCGGTTGCAGGCGCGGTGTCAGCAAGTCGAGCGCGAGGTTGAAAGACGTATTACTGCGAGGTCGGGTAGACCAGTGCCCGTCTCCGTAACAACTAGTGATCGCCCGCCTGCACAACAGCCCGCACCGAGTTGCCCTTGGCCGCGAGAACAGCCGGCCAAGGTGAGCGGAAGCCAGACCAAACCATCCCTTCGATTTGGTATCTCCAAGCTCCCTTGGTGGGTGTGGGTGATAGCTGCGGCGACTTTGTTGTACTGGCTTACTCACTGACGACGCTCGTTCCATCGGTCACGGTGGGGCGAAATATGCACTCAGGATAAGCCCTTTATCCGACGAGCGTACTGGCGGATGCGTGGTACGAGTCACGTGGTTTGGTGGCGGGGTCCGGAAATGGACTGACCTCGATCCCTGGCACTGACGGCCGTTGCGCTGTGGCGATGCAAGGCATGGCACGGTGATGTTCTCCCGGTCGTATTTGCAGCCATGGCGGTTGACAGGGGGGGAGTAGTTATTAGACACTGTTTATGCCATGTGAAGTGTCTATATATGAAGCTCTCCCTGCAACAACTCAGCGACCGCACCGACGTCCCGGAACGCTCGATCCGGTTCTACATCCAGAAGGGCCTGCTTCCTCGCCCACACGGTGAGAAGCGCGGCGCGTTCTACGACGAGGATCATCTCGCGCAGTTGCTGCGCCTGCGCCAGTGGCAGGAAGCCGGCTTGTCGCTAGAAGCGATCGGCGATCTACTCATCGCCAAGCGCGAGGCACCTATCGCCCCGGCCCGGCCCGGTGCGATCGAGGTGCGGTCCCATCTGGTGATCTGCGATGGCGTCGAATTGGTCATTGCGCCGGAACGTGCGCGGCTGAGCCAGGTGCAGGTACGCCAGTTGTTTGCCGCCGCGCAGGCCGCTTGTGCGGAACTGGTCGATGACCCGTCCACGCCTCCCCACTCCTGAATCGGTATCTCCTTCGATGAAATTCTCCTCGCTCACGCCCTCGACCCAAACCCGCACCCCGCTCGCCCACACCACGCTCGAGGTCGAGATCACCGACCTCGTGGCCGAGTCGGTCGTATGCCATGCGTTCCGCAACACAGGCAGCGAGCCGATCGAGGCCGTGTTCACGTTCCCGATCCCGCTGGACGCTGCCTTCCTCGGCATGCGCGCGACGATCGCAGGCAAAACGCACGTCGCGGCGATCCAAGCCGCGCGCAAGGCGACGAGGGCCTACGACAACGCCATCACCGACGGCCACAGCGCGGCACTGCTGCGCGCTCCGGAACCGGGAGTGCTCAACCTCAGCCTCGGCAACCTGCTGCCAGGCGAAGATGGCGAGATCGAGCTGCGTTTTGCCCAGGCGCTGGGCGTGGCCGACGGCCGCGCCCGCTTCGGCCTGCCGCTGGTACACCGGCCACGCTACGGTTCCTGGAATATCGATGCCCTTGACCAGCCAACCCACGATTTCGCGGTCGAACATCCGCTCAGCGCCACGATCCGGGTGCGTGGCCTGCTCGCCACAGCGTCGGTGCACTGCGCAACGCATTCGGTGGCGTTCCAGCACAACGAAGACGGGCTGGAACTGCGCATGCCGACAGCGATGCTGGACCGCGACCTCGTGCTCGGGTTTGAGCTGACCTCGAGCCTGCCGCAGATGGGCCGGTGCATCGTGGATGACGATGCGACGCTCGGCGTGGTGACGATCGTGCTGCCGGACGTGCCCACGCCGCCGACCCCACTGGATGTCTGCATTCTGCTCGATGGCTCCGGCTCGATGTCGGGCGAAGCCATCGCGCAAAGCCGCGCCGCTTTGCGGGCTCTTTCCACGAACCTTGCACCGGAGGATGCGATCCAGGTGCTGCGTTTTGGCTCCGATACCCAGTCTATGTTCCGGCGCCCCTTGCGCGCGACCGAAATCGTGCGGCGCACGCTGGTGGAACTGGCCGACACCGTGAATGCCGATCTCGGCGGCACAGAGATCGGCATGGCACTAGAAACGGCGCTGCAGCAGCTGGGTGCGCCCGAACCGGGGCGGCGCCGAGCCATCATCCTCGTCACCGACGGAGCGGTGCAGCCACGCGACGTTGCCCGCGCGCAGAAGGCTGCGGTTGCAGCCGGCGTGCGGATCTTTGTGATCGCGGTAGGGGGCAGCGCCGGCACCGAGGTGCTGGCACCTTTGGCACACGCCACAAGGGGTCAGCTCGAACGCGCGGTGCCGGCCGAACCAATCGACGCAGGCGTGCTGAGGCAGTTGCGTCGCGCACGGCGCGATCGCATCGACGATCTGCGCGCGACTTGGTCGCACAGCGAGGCTGAACCGATCGCCATGCCTTCAGGCTTCCCCGGTGAAGCGGTAATGGTGGTGGCGCGCCTGCCCGCAGTGGGCGCAGACGCCGTACAAATCAGATCCGACCACGGCCAGATTGCGCTCGACATCGCGCTGCACGCTCCGCACCCTGCCGCCGCGCTGCGAGCCCTGATCGGGCAACGTCGCCATGACCTCGCCACGAAGAGCGCGCGTCCGGCGCTGGCCCTGCGCTACGGACTGCTCACCCAGGACACCGCGGCCGTCCTCGTCGCCGAACGCGCCGGTGGCGAGCGCGCCACCTCACTGCCCGTGTTGGTGCCGGTGGCGCAGATGGTGCCCAACGGGATGGTGGCTGGGGTGGCTTTCCACCTGCCACATCCAGAGCTTGCCTTGCTGCTAGGCAGAACCAGCTGCGTTGGATCACAGAGACACTTGGGCGTCCCGCGGTTCCAGCGTCGCCCGCACGCGGCAGAGATGCCGGCCGACGGCTACGCGAAGAAGGCCGCGCCGGCTCCGATGCCGATGCCGATACGAACCGACCTCGAAACGCTGGCACAACACCTGCGAGACATCCTGCGCATTTGCGATCCGGGCCACCTGCCCACCCTCGCCGACGCGCTGGCCACCGCGCCCTGCTCCGACGTAGGGGCCCTGCGCGCTTGGTTGGAACAGGCGGGCGTTGCCGTCGACGTGTCGGGCAGTCTGGTGCCGCTGCTGCGCGCACTTATTGACGCGTTGAACCTGCCCAAACTGAATGACGACGAAGAGGCCCTTGTTGCAATCTTGCGAGCAGACTGCCGAGAAGGTGCCGCGAATTCTGACGAGCGACGTACGCTCTTGAGAGCCATCGATCGCGCCATCGCGCTGGTTCTCGAGGCATCACCAAGATGATCCGGGAGTTCAAGACGTTTCGAGAAGCGGCGGATTTCGCGGCGGAGTTTTGTCGGGCGAACCGTTGCACCGCGCGAGTCAAGCGTCTGCAAGATGGTTGGGAGGTTCAGTCGGATCAGAACGACGTGGGGCATTCTCAACTCCACACCGACCGCGCAACCTATGCTCTACCCGATAAGGAGGCACCCACTGAAAGGACGACTGATGCGCGTGTCGCAGATCCCCTTTGCAGATCAGGTCACGACCAAGCGGGACGCAAGCTCGCCGACAAGCAGGAAGTGCTCGAGCTGGCACGATCCGGCAAGCTCAACAAAACCTCGCTCGCGCAAGTCATCGACAACCACCGCATGTACGGCTTCTCGACTGAAGAACATTATGAGCTGACCGAACTTTTGCGTTCGAAGGCAGGCTTGTCGGGAACCTGGAGGCCGTGCCCCCAATGCGGTGGCGACGGAGGCGCCGGGGGGCGATGCCCAACATGCGGTGGAAACGGATTTGGATCGGCATATGAAGATCCCCCCTTCTAACACCGTGCCGTTTTGATCGTAAGCCCTGAGCCGGAAACCCGTCGATCGGCGCCACCCAGAACCGTGCGGGCAGCTGGGCGTTGGTGTTGCGGCATACCGAAAACTGACCCACGTGGTCGCCCATGCAAGATCGCTGCACCCCGCACGTCGGGTGTCCGACGAGCGGGAGCAAGAGCACTCGCGTCCGACCCGCAACCCGTGCGCAATCCTTCCGGGGGAGCAGGGGAGAACCATGGCATTCAACCCGGCCACCCACTGCATTCCGCCGACTTCTATCGGAGCGCTCAATGGATCTCGCACCACAAACCGCTGCACCACCCGTTATGACCTCTCGCGACATCGTCGCCGGGCTCGGCGCCGCACCTCGTGACCTGCTGGTCGCCTGCCTCGCGCTGTTCGACGACAGTACCCTGCAACGCCGGATCGGCACACTGATCGACCAATGGACCGCGAATGCCGGACCAACCGATGCGAAAGCCACCACCGCCGTGCAGGGCGGCCTGAGCGCATGGAAGAACTCGCGACTCTCCGACAACAACCTGCGCGTGCTGTTGTGGATGTACCTGCGTGACGCATTCGCCTTGCCACCGCTGACCTTCGCCTCCATGCGTTCGGCCGGCACCGCGGCGGATGACATGGTTGCCCGCGCTTTGCAATTCCTTCAGCCTGGAGTGCTGACGAAGCTCGCCGAGCAATCGGGAATCAAGGAGGCGGAGAAACGGCCGGCCACGCTGGACGCGCTGGCGCGCACGACCATGGCAGAACTGATGGCCTCGTTTCTCAATGCCGATGACACGCAATCGAAACAGGCGCGCGAGGCGTTCTTGGCCGACATCCGGGCGCGCCTGGCCAAGCTGCCGCCCGAAGACCAGCAGCGACTGATGCAGGCCGTGGGCGCCAACGACGTCAACGACGCGGCGCTGCGCAAGATCCTCCTGACGGGGGGCGGACTAGGTGCATTCGGGGCCGGCGTCAGCCTGGCTGGGTTCTCAGCCTACATCCTTGCCGCGCAGGCTTCGGCCTTCTTTTCGCTGGTGAGTGGTCCTACGCTGGTGTCGATCGTGGCCGTGCTCTCCAACCCGATCACAATCATCGCGGCAACGGCCGGAATGGGATGGTGGGCCACGCGCTCGGCCAACCAGAAGATCCGCGGCGCAGTGGGTGTGCGGGTGCTGTCGCTGCTGGCGCTCAATGGACTGGAAGCCGGTGCGGCGGGCATCCGCGCCATGGTTGATGCCTTCGAGAGCCTTTCCGATCTCCGGCACTCTGGCGCACTTTCTCCTGACGTGCTCGAGGCCTACAAGGCGGACTGGCACCGTATTGAGCCGGCAAGGTGCAAGGCCAGCAGGTTTGACGGCGCCGTTGCCAACTTGATGGAACGACCCGCAAATGCGCAGGGCGCTGCCGATCGGCTGGGTGCCGTCGTCGATGCGCGCGCAAGCGAGCAACGCAATACCGTGGTGCTGGCGGGCCTCACGCTGGGCGACATTCTCTACAGCGCCTTCAGCATCAATCCTGCCGTCGTGCAGGCGGCTGACTTCTCCCGTGCCGAAGATTTGGGTGATCCGGTGGCGTTCGCGGACTTCGCGCAGCGGATAGAGGGCATGAACCTCGATGCGCGGCTTGGGGCGGTGAGCAACCTGAAAGGGTATGTCGCTGAACGCGTGGTGGCGGCGCGGCTCGTCGAACAGGGCCACGTGGTGGCGTTTCCCGACACCTCCAACCAGGCCGGTTGGGACATTTCGGTGGACGGCACCCAGTTCCAGATCAAGGACATGGCAGACCTGTCCGGTCTGCAACGCCATTTCGATCGTTACGACTACCCCATCATCGCCAATGCCGAACTTGCCGATGAACTGGCCAGTCGTTCCGGCGACGCGGTACCGGAGTGGGCCGACCGGGTGCACTTCGTCGAGGGCTACAACAACGAGATCGTGGAGCACGTGACCCAATCCTCGTTGGATGCGGGTGACCACATGCTGCACCCGCACGTGCCCCTGTTCACCTTGATACTGAGCGGCATCCGCAACGTTGGCCGCATGAACCGCAACGAGATCACCGGCACCCAGGCCGTGCAGGAGGTGCTGCTGGACGGTGGCATGCGCGCTGGTCTGGCGGGCGTCGGCAACTACGTCGGCGTCGGTGTCGGGCTGTTGGTGTTCGGACCCGCCGGCGCCCTGGTGCTGGGGGCAGTGGTGCCGATCGTCTGCCAACAACAGTCAAGTCAGATAAAGGTTACGCTGGACAAGCACCTAAAAGACAAGACCTATCGCGCCTGGGAGGAGAAGGCCCGCAGTGCGCTCTCCAATCTGATTTCGAAAGCCGAACAAGCATTGAAGGAAAAGGCCGATTTGTTGAAGGGGCGGCAGCCGGCGAAGGCAGGGGCAGTAACCGTGGCTTACCTGCGATGGCGGATCGACGATGAACTGTGCTTCCTGCGTGAAGCCTGGAGGCGGTTGGAGGCGATACGCGACGACAAGGAGTCCGCGATCGAGGTGCTCGCGGCCAAGGTCATGAGCTGGTTGAGCACGAGTACGTTGCACCCGGTCGTCTACCAGACTGAACTGCGCGCGCTGTCCGACGTATTCAAAGAGCGCCCGTCTACGGGGGACCGGATTGTGGGTGTGACGACAGATCTCGTCAGACAGGCAAAGCCGGCATTGGAGACAGCAAAGGAAGCCGTGGGAGGATTTCTTGCGGGAGTTTTCTCGCCGAGAAACGGGCGAAAACATTGAGGATGACACCGACGCGGTAGTCCATGCCGAGCAGTCACGTCAATACAAGCCGCCAGGCGTGACCGCGTGTCCGCTTCGGGCTAGGGTTCGCGCCCCACATGACGGCCGGGTAGCCGCCCCTGTGAAAGGTTCGCGGTGATTGGTGCCGCCGAGAACACCTTCACAGACGCAAGTTGCAGCAACCGCGACGCCCCCTCGACGCTGCCATGCAGCCACGCATCGACGTCGCCAATTTCGATGGGGATAACCGAACGCTTGTCCTGCGCGTCAGGGCCATGGGCCGGATCGGGCTTGTGCATTCGTCGCATCAGTGGGTGGTCATCGGCGTTGAGGGTCAGCATCGAGTAGCTCTCGACCACTTCGCCCGTGGCGCGGTCGATCCACGTATTCCAGATGCCCGCCAGCCCCCACGACGTGCCGTCGGCGCGGCGGAAGCGCCACCACACGTTCTTGCCGGTTTCCCAATTCGGTTCGTCGAAGGACATCGCCGGGATGACGCAGCGTTGGCCACGCTTCCACGGATCGCGGTAGCTGGTCTTCTGGGTCAGTTCCTCCGAGCGGGCGTTGTTGGTCGAAAACGGCAGCGTCGCGGCCTTGGCAAAGTGCGGGATCAGCGCCCACTGGCCAACGACCAGTTCACGCCCGCCGTCCTTGGCGCGGATGAAGGGGCCGGGCGAGCGCGGGTGGATCGACGCCGGCCACGCAGGCTGGGCGCTGGGTTCCAGACCCCAGTGCGCCTCGATCACATCCTGGACTGGCGGGACGAAGCGGTTGCACATGGGGGGATTGTCGGGCATCTGCGCCGCGCTGGCACTGGATCGGCAGCGGCGCGTTGGATTTGGTAGGGCGGAATCGAATGGGCAACGGCTCCGGTTCCACCGTGCATCCGCGCACGCGCGTCATGCCGCCCGCAGATACACCCGCATCCGAACTTGCCACGCTGCATCAGCAAGTTTTCGTTGTTGCGGAAATGCGCGGCAGGCTCGAAAACGCCCTCGCAAACACCCGCTGCCATCGGCATCCGCGCCCAACGCGCGCAGGCTTGCAAGAGGAGCGTCGAAACAACGCCCGGACTACACCACCAAAAATCGACGCCCAACCGTTCGCGGTTGGGCGTTTTCGTTTGCGGAATGCGCGCGCCACGCGGGGTTCCGCGCCGTT